>CAWCGC010000025.1:0-50704 GCA_963794765.1 Bryobacteraceae bacterium
AGCTCATCTTCGTCAAAAAGCTCGTTGTAGAAGACCTCGTCGATTAATTCAATCGCGGCCTGCGGAGATGTTGTTTCGAAGGAGTGCGGGGTGAGTCGCTGGACTAAATTGCGGGAGATATATTCGACAAATTCACGGGCGAGTAGCATAGCGAGCTTCCTGCTAAGGTAATAGACGTGCCTGAAAACGCTGCCCGCCGAGGCCTATGATGTGTAAATACCATCCGAAGCCGAAGCTTAATCATCTTGTTGTAAAGACCGAAGATCAGGAACGTCGGCGCCCAGAGGCCAACAAAAATTGCGTATTTTTCCTTGCCGACAGTTCGAGCGCAAGAGACAAGCCGATGGAGCCGACTGCGGCCCACAACCACGCGTCCGACGGTATGCGCGCCGTTTGCTGTTCGATGCTTCGAGCAATGGGACCCTCGCGGTGCTCCGGGCGAGGCATCGACGGACTCCCGTTGCATGTAGTTCCCGGCCTCGTTTGCGAGGTTAGACACTTTGTCGCCAACACCCGAATTGTTGATCGTGTCCTTGACCTTGTCCATCACTCCGGTTCCCACTCTGACCGGAGGCCTGCTGATTGTGTGAGGATTGGTTGTCTTGTGCCATAGCGTGTGTATCTTCCTTCCGAAAATGAGATTGTGCCAGTGCGGATCCGCTCGTGGCACTCGATTGATAGGACAGGCGCGGCTGAGGGACTGTTTCCGCGTGACCGAACAGTGTTGCTGACCGGCGTCAGCACATTCTCATTGCGCAAGAACTGTTCGGCGCGATACCAGTCTTCCTCGGGGGATCCGCCAGTGCCGCCGCGTGCACGCCACAGTTCCCGTGCTTTCGCAGCAATTGGGTCCTGACCTGGTGACCTTTCCTCATTAGCCATAGTCCGTTCTCCTCGCTTTTACTGCGCTGTTTCTTAGATTCCCGTTAACCTCACACTTATACGCTTCTCCACGCCATGCTTTCTTGTAACGGTGTCTGTCCCGTCGCGCGGAAGAAACCATACGGATGCAAAGGTGTCTTCCGGTTATGAGCAGAAAGAAGGGCTGATCACAAACGACGAGACTACCGGAGCCGTTGACGGACCAGGAGCGCAGACCTCGAATAAAGCAGGTCTCGCGTCCAGTTCGCGCAAACCGTCAAACAGCGGGCCTGATCCGCATGAAGAGCACGTTGCACCTGTCGATGGCGCTTTCGGGAACGAAGAATGCCGCGACGGGGATCAGCGGGGTCATTACGCTCCGTCCGACAAAGCGATTCACAAACAGCGTCAGTAATTCGTGGAGTCGATCCGAATTGAGTCCTGGTCCGACTTGATGGAAGAAGTGTATCGGGATTCATGGGATCCCGAACTCGGCCGTCATCGCGCGACCGCTGTCTTCCGCGGCTCTCAGGACTGCAGTGTCGGCCTGCAGAGTAGTCTGATGCGGCTTTCCCGCCAGCCTGAGTCCGCCGAAAAGATCGAGAGACACCTGATACGGAACTTCCAAAAGTATGCGTGGTCGGACGTACAGGGCCAGACTGTCTGGGACTGGCTTGCGATAGCGGCTCACCACGGTCTGCCAACGCGCCTTCTGGACTGGTCGTTTTCACCACTCGTCGCTTTGCATTTCGCCACCAAAGATCCATCGACGTACGGCGTCGATGGCGTAGTCTGGTGTGTCAACCATCGGGAAACCAACAGACATTTGCCTAAACGGCTCCGAAAGGTACTCGAGTTGAACGGTTCTGACGTGTTTACCGTTCACATGCTTTCGGAGGCTGTCGATAACCTCGAAGCGTTATCAGGCATGGGAAGCGAAAAGTTTGTCGTTTTCCTTGAGCCCCCTTCTCTCGACGCCCGGATTGTCAATCAGTTCGCCCTCTTCTCGATCACGTCCACCCCGGATCAGGGCCTCGACATCTGGTTGGAGAAGGACGCTGGGGAGGCCGCTCGCAAATTGATTCTCCCGGCTGATCTGAAGTGGGAGATACGAGATAAGCTCGATCAGGCGGGCATTACCGAACGGATGCTTTTCCCCGGGCTCGATGGGTTGGCCGCCTGGCTTACCCGATACTATGCTCCAAGGCCAAACTCCCCACAAACGGGTGAGCAAGACTGAAACCACTGGAATGATGGCGCATACTCTTTTGTGCACATAGTATCTTTATCCCCTTGAAATAAGGCTTTTCACCCTAGCTCAGATCTGAAACGAAGTTAACCGGTGCTTCGACGTAACCAGTGCTACTCCGTTTGCAATATCGCCCGTTTGCGTACCTCAGCCTCGCTGCTGCGGCGGCAGTGATGATCGGAGGGTTCGCGGCCCGGTCTCCGCAGTCTGCCCCGGCATCGAAACAGCGAAGAGTTGCTCTTAGCGCACCTCCAATCTTGAAGCGTAAGGTTTATGCCCTGTCCGTAGTCCCTGGCGGGGTCTACGACCCAAAGGAGGCCGTCGTAAGCAGTCCGGCGCGATCCAGTCGTTGCCGATCATTATCGTGACCTCAGGGCAGGGGATCTTCAGCCCGTCGTTCTTCAGAAATCAGTTCTGCGATACGTCAGCTTTCGCCGAAAAGACCAGATCTACTGGACGCGAAACAAGATGCTCGTGCGCGAGGGCGAATTGACCCTGTCCGGAAAGACAGGCGCAATCAGAGCTCGTTGCGGAAACCGCCTCTCGGAAACACCGCAGGAGCCGACCGTACCTGTCACGGCACCTGAACCAACCGCTGATGATCTGGAAAAAACTGGTCCCGAGGAGACTGAGGTCAGACCTGCTGTGACCTCGGTGCCGGCGAAGTCTCCTTCGGCGGTAAAGACGTCGAATCACTCACTTTCCCGAGGGGGAGAGCAACCGGGCACAACGCCCGCGGCTGGCTCAGCGGCAGCGGGAATTTACGCAGCAGGCGGGCCGGGTTTTCTGGCCCCGATCGGCGGCTCGATATTCCCGCCTCCCGGAACGGTACCTGGTTCAGCGGCAGATGGGTTGATGATGCCGCCGCCCGATTCTGCCGGGGCGATCCTGATAGTGACAATCCCGGGAACATTGACGTTTCCTCCCGGCCGCGGTGGCACGGGTGCACCTGGAACTGGCGTGGCCGCACCCATCATTCTGAGTCCGGGCTCACCCGTGACGCTCAAGCCGGGCTCCCCCGTGACGGCACAGCCGACGGGGACAGCGGAGGGCTTGCGAATGCCTTCGCCGTCGGGTGGAAATGCTGGAAATTTTCCGACGTCGCCGACCGGCGGCGAAGACACGCCGATTTACATTCCGACGGAGAACGTTTCGGTTGAAGGTGGATTAACCCCTGATCTCACATCCACCTGCAGACTCGCAGCCGACCAATCCTGGTACGACCGCGCCCGAGCCATCGTCAATCGTTTTCTTCGGCACTGGCCTCGTGCTGCTTGGGGCTTATTCAGGCAAACTGAGTGACCGTCGCCGTAAGGTCGTCGTTCTGCTCCGCGCCGCCGCAGAACGTCTGCACTGAGTCAAACAACGAATCGAGCATTTGACTCGGATCGCAGGAAAGCTCGACGAGCTGAGAAATCAGGCGTTCGTCTCCAAAGTCATCACCATCAATGTCCACGGCTTCAGTGACTCCGTCCGTGAACATGATCAACACGTCACCCGAATCGACCTTGATCGACTCCTCCGAGTATTTGGCGTGAGGTAAGGCTCCTAGTATGGGGCCGCCCGTTTGTAAGACGCTGCACGCGGCCGCGGCTCAGAACCGCAGGCGCGTTGTGCCCCGCATTGCAGTACGTCAGCTGGCCGTTCGCCGAAACCATGCAGTAAACCAGTTTGGCAAATCGGGAACGAACGTGCCGCGCTGAGAGGCGCGAATTAATCCGTGCGAGGACACTCGCCGGACCCCCGCCGGTTATCGCCTCAACCGACACCATGCCCTGGATCAGTGCGGCGAGCAGACCCGCGGCTACTCCCTTTCCTGCGACGTCGCCGATAAGGATTCCTGCATCCCCGGAGGGCAGGTCAAGAAAATCAAAGAAATCTCCGCCAATCGCGCGGCATGGTTCGGCGCGGCCGACAGAGCTGCAAAACGGCGTGAACATAGCTTTCAGGGGCAGCAGCGCATTCTGCACTTCCGATGCGAGTCGGATCTGCTCGTCGCAGCGCGCGATTTCAAAGCGCTTGAGCAAATGCGCGCTGTCATAGATCCGTTCGTCACGGCTTATCCTGCCATCGGTGACAGTCAGAAGCACTACCACGCGATCGTCAACCTCTGCGCCGTTCGCAGGCGAACCGAAACAACCCCCCGGACCGGTAGTCGCAGTCATGCGACCAGTCATCGCGATTCGCTCGCCATCCACCAGAACATCTGACGCCTGGAACTGGATGTTCTGAAGAGCCGAGAAAAAGCGCTGCCAGGTCGCTGCGATCGCGTTCTTTCCGATAACCTCGCCGAAAACGGGACTAACGGCAACCGCATCGCGATGATACAAACTCATGAGACGATCGACATCGCGGTGCATCGTAGCAGCAGTAAGGTTTTGAACGAGCTCGATGCCTGCGGCTCGACTGATCGTCTCAGACACGGTGTTCACTCAGTATGACACCCGGGCGTTTTGGTTACTGTCCTCGCCCGCCGGAGCGTCTGATCTTGCCGGAGCGTCTAATCTTGGATGAAGCGCGGTGGAACCGATCCTGCTCTTCCTCTCGATCTATGCCTTGCTCGTTCTGGCTTTATCAGTTCGCGCGTTTCGACGATGGCGCGACTCAGCTCGGGAGCGGGTCGTCAGTCGCTACTGCCGCGACCTGATCGGACGCAGAGCGGAGGACGCCAGGGAACTTCTCGGGGAGCCGTTCAGCGTTTTTGAGGGACGCGAAAGGACGTTGTACGAGTGGAAATCGCCGCCTTCTGAGCACTTTCCCCGTGGTTCCGGACTGCTGATTTTCTATGTAACTGCAGACGAAAACGGCTGGATCACCGGGGTATCGTGGCAAACCCGCACGGAGGACAAATGGCGTTCCGGAAAACGTTCCGTATCAGAATAAAAAAGGCCACCCGTTGAGGGTGGCCTCGTTTCAAGCCAGAGATCCAGGTAAGTTAGTCGCCGAATGAGCCGACTTCTTCCTGAACCTCCTTCTTCGGTGCAGAGGTTGGTGCCAGTGCAGTCAGCGGTACGAACCCGCCTTCCGGCTCCTTTTCGCCAAGCACATGCTTGCGGTATAGCTTCTCCATCTCGCGATCTTTTGCTTCCTGCTCAAGGCGGAGCTTCGCGTCGCGCTGACGGGTCTTCTCTTCGCGAGCGGTCTTGGCGATTCCGAGTTGGTCGAGATCCTTCTGACGACCCTTCTCCACGTCAGCCACGTTGAGCTGCAGCTTGTGCGTGGTGTCCTCGAGCCCGACTTTCTTGCCGCCCGCAACGATCTCGTGGCGGCCCTTCTCGGCGTACCACTTGGTCAGGGTCGCGGTCATATGCATCTTCTCGATGATGTTCCGCCAGCCGACACCGGTGTTGTAAGCACAGAACGAGATCTCGCCTTCCTGTGTCGCGTAAGGAATGATGCACTGCTCTGTGCGGCGGAAATCGTAGTTGAAGAGATCCTGGAACCACATGCCTGCGATGAACAGGAAGTTCCAGCGATCCGATCGACGCTTCTCAATATCCTGGATCGTCCGATCGCCGGAAACCTTGCCGTAGCTCCGGCCGGTTGCGCCGAACGTCTTATCGAACTTCTTCAGCAGGTCCGACAGTTTGAAGTGCGTCGGCGCCTCGAACGGGATCGTAGTTGCGTGCGGCTGCAAGTGCCATTCCCACAACCGACAGGAACTTGCCCCGCGCGGCATCATTGACCTTCTTGACGTCATTCGCGAACTGATCGCCATTAAGGAACTGGGTTACAGGAACCGCTTCCTTCGTTTCCTTATCGATCATCAGCGCGAATCCGACTCCACAGTTCGGGTGGCAGCCGCAGGAGAGCTGACCCCAGTCCTGATTGGGACCCTTCACCAGATCACCCCAGTCTGAGAAGGTGCCCATGAACGAGATCGGGAACCAGTCGCGAGCGGGCTCACCCAGGCCCGTCATCGTTCTTTACGTCGTGCGCGAGGTGGCTAAGGGTGTAGCGCTGTGCTATCCGACGCTCATCGGTGATGGCTTCATCGCGGCCGGTGAACGAAACCGGCTGGAACGAGAGAAACGAGATGATTTTTGGGTTGTCGAGCGCGAACCGGATCACGGCGCCTACCTGCTCATTGTTGATGCCGTTGATGATCGTGATAACGGGAACGATGTCGACACCGGCGTTGTGCAGGTTGGTGATGGCCTTCAGCTTCACGTCGAACAGGTTGCCGACTGCGCGGTGTGAATTGGCTTCGTTGCCGATCCCGTCGAATTGAAGGTACGCGTAACGCAGGCCGGCTTCGGCTGCCTGCTTGCAAAATTCCGGACTCTTCGCGAACTCGATGCCGTTCGTGGCTGCCTGGACGCTGTTGTATCCGACCTTTCGGGCATAACGGACCGCATCCAGGAAGTATGGCGAAAGCGTCGGCTCACCGCCCGAGAACTGCACCGACATCTGCCGCCGTGGCTTGATAGTGATCGCATTGTCGAGCAGCGTTGTGATGTCTTCCCACGTCAGCTCATGGACGAAGCCAACCTGATTGGCGTCCATGAAGCAGGGGTCGCACATCATGTTGCAGCGGTTCGTAAGATCAACAGTCAGAACCGAGCCGCGCCCGTGTTTCACGGTTGACGAGCCATGGTTATGAAGCTTCTCGTCGTTGTGCGCGGCGATATCACGTCCCGGGAAGCACTCTTCCAGGTGGCGGAAGAACGCGGTGTCGATTGCCATCACGTCTTCGAAATGGCCGTGCTTCGGGCAATCCTTCACCATCAGAATTTTGCCGTCGCGCTCGATGACCTTCGCCTTGATTTCGCCCACCTTCTCGGTGAGCAGAATCTCGGTTGGGAGCTTTCCGTCGACAATCTGCTGCCGGATCTCAGGGACGCAGCGCGGACACAGTGAGTCGGTCTCGCGAGGCCATCCCAGTGGCGGCTTGGTCTTTTGCCAGGACTTCAGAAGGGGCTTCTCGGACCACTTCGGGGTGAATGACGGATTTTGATTGATGCTGTTGAGCTTCTCGAAAACCTGCCATGCGCCGTTTGCGGCTACCGTTACTGCCTTCTCGAAGTACTTGATCGGCTTATGCATTCGTTGATGGGTTCCCTTTTTTGTGATTCCGCTTACGACAGCTGGGGCAGCGGGATTTCCGCCTTAACTTTAACGAGATTGCCATGACCGCCCGCCCACGCAAAGAAAGATCCACTAAAGTGCGCGGTATCAGGGTTGTACGGTCGAAAACCGTCCTAAACGGCGGTCGCGGGCCAGCGATCTCGTATCATCGCTGTATCTCTAACGGAATCCACAGTTTACTATATGCCGGGATACGCTCCGCGATGTCGTCATTCCGCGCTCGAAGGATGTATCACTGTGCGCGGCTCCTCGGCCTCGGGGCCGGAACGAATGTGCTTGACGTGGGTGGAACGCCGGAACTCTGGGAACTCCTGCCCGCGGAACTCCGGCCGCGCGTAACTCTCCTGAACATGCCTCGCGCAGGAGTGACCGGTTCGCCAGGCTGTCTTAGTGTTGGTGGGGATGGCTGCCGGCTGCCCTTTCGCGACGTGGCATTTGACGTCGTCTTCAGCAATTCTGTCATTGAACACGTCGGGGGACCGGAGGCGCAGAGCGCGTTCGCATCCGAAGTGCGTCGGGTGGGCAGGAGTTATTGGGTGCAGACGCCAAACTACTGGTATCCGATCGAGCCACATCTTTTGACGCCAGTGATTCACTGGCTGCCGCGGGATTTTAAATCCGGGGTCGTCCTGCACCGGGGCACCATCTGGGAGTGGCTTGAGCGGCCCACTCCGGACCGGAAAGCGTTTTATTTGAATCACTTCCTGCGCGACATCAGACTGTTAACAGCCCGCCAGATGCAGGCGCTCTTCCCTGATGCCCAACTGCTTCGGGAACGTGCGTTTGGAATAACAAAATCCTTGATATCAGTCCGATCTGTCCGAATTCTGTGACGCAGTTCCCAACCGGGAGGAGTCTCAGGTACAGGCGGATGTTGCGATGAAGAAAACAATCTCGGTGTTTGTCCTGACTGCTGGTTCCATGTTTGCCGCCCAAACCATTACTGGCCTGCTCATGGATGCCACGTGTTCAACCATTACGTCAGCGCCGACTCCGAAAGCTGGAACAGATTCCACGTCTGCGTCGAACAAACCGACACCAGCAACAGCGGGTCCGTCCGATGCGTCGGCCACAGGTACTACCGGCGCTGCCTCGAACGATGCCGCTGGAACGGGTACGCGGCACCGCAATGCCCCAGCCGAGCCAGATCGAAGCATGCGCCGGGAAACTGAGGCCTCTACTCGAGGTGTGGCGACCGCAGGGCCCAGCTCGTCCTCAGCAACGGGAACGACGGGCGCAGCGGTCGAAGCGGTTCCTCCCCAGCCGGGACGTGTCGGGCCCGCACGAACGCCACGCGACACAGCGAATCGCATCGAAAACTCCGATACTCAGACCGTAGCGGAGAAGTACGCCGCTTGCAAAGCAAACGACGGGACCACGGCGTTCGCGCTACACGCGAATGGAACGCTCTATGTACTTGACGACGAAAGCAACGAGATGGTCAGAAAACAGATGCGCAACGAAGCGTTTCGCGCAAGTATGTCGAATGGACGTGATGGCTCGCGCTGGATGACCGTGACTGTGATGGGTACTCCGGGAACCGGAAATGCGTTACACCTCGAATCTGTCCGGAAGTAATTCCTGTTTGCGGCCCACCCACCGGCTGAGCCGGCGAAAGTAGGCTTGAGCCCGGCTGACATCTTTCAGGATCTGGTTCTTCAGCGCTTCAGGCGATTCAAAGCGGCGTTCATCGCGAACGCGCCTGAGAAATTCGAGCCGAATTCGATGAGGCGTTTCTCCATCCAGACCCGATAGCAGAAACGTTTCGATCGTGAGTTTATCTCCGTCGAAGGTCGGGCGAATCCCGACATTGGTGATCGATGGCCAGACCCGATTCGCACGGTCCAGATCGTGTGTCCGGGTAACGTATACACCGTGCGCCGGTAAGACCTCGGCATCTGTTTCGAGATTCAGCGTCGGGACGGTTTGCCTCGACCCGATTCCGAAACCCGATACGATCCGACCTTCGATCCAGTATGGCCGCCCAAGTAGTCTGCACGCCGCTGTCACATTTCCCCGGAGCACAGATTCGCGAACTGCGGTGCTCGATGCCATCCGGCCGCGGACGAAAAAGCTCGGAACAACCTCGACTTCAAAACCAAACTGCTCACCGAGCGAGCGGAGTGTCTGTACGTCACCAGCCTGCTTCGCTCCGAAGCGAAAATTTTCGCCAACCAGGACGGCTCGTGCACCAATTCCATCTGCCAGCACGCGTTTTACGAAATCAGCCGGACTCAAATGCGCGAAGCTCTCGTCGAAGGGGAGGACGAACGCCTCTTCAATACCTTCGTGTTCAATCGCTGCGAGCCTCTGATCGATCGTTGTGAGCAGGCGGGGAGCGCGTTCGGGCGCGACAACTCGGGTCGGATGCGGGTCAAAAGTCAGAATCGCGGACTTCCAGCCGCGAGCGTCGGCAATCGACCGATTTCTCCGGAATACAGCTCTGTGGCCTTCGTGAACACCGTCGAAGTTGCCGACACTCACAACGCAGCCTTTGGCGTCAGCCGGAACGCTTTCAAGAGATCGAAAAACTCGCATGAGTCAGGGAGTTTCCCGAACCTCGATGCGCAGTCCATCGTAGGCGAGACGGACATTATCGGGAAGCGTTGTTTCCGTGTACTCGTGGGGGAGATCGTGACTCAGGTGGGTCAGATACGTGCGACGCGGCTGGAGCTCTTCCGCGATCTTTACAGCCTCTTGCAGCGTGGTGTGCGTGGGGTGCGGTTTGTGCCGAAGAGCATCGAGAAACAGCACATCCAGGTCAGCCAGCTCTGCCATCGCTTCAGACGGAATTTCGCTGTGGTCCGTCAGGTAGGCCGCGTTTCCAAAGCGATATCCGAAGACAAACGATCTGCCATGACGCAACAACAGGCTCCGGAACTGCACTCCGAAGAGGTCTACGGACCCGTTGACCTCGATGACATGGGAGTCAATCTTCGGAACCGTTGATTCGGAAACTGTGTTCTCGAAGGCATATCCAAATGTTCGTCGCAGTGTCGCGAGAGTGTCCGTTGACCCGTAGATCGGAATTGGCTGGCCGCGCTTCAGACTGATGGGGCGTATGTCGTCGAGTCCCATGATGTGGTCCGCGTGCGCATGCGTATACAGAATCGCGTCAATGCGCCTGATCTTCTGCTGCAAAGCCTGCTGTCGGAAATCAGGCGTGGTGTCAATCAGAACAGTGTGGCCGTCATACTGCACCATGATTGATGGCCGCAGACGGCTGTCCCGCGGGTCAGAGGACGTACAAACTTTGCAATCGCACCCAATCGTGGGTACGCCCATGCTGGTGCCCGACCCGAGCACCGTAATCACTGATGCCGGCATTACGCCAGCGTCACTCGGGGCTTGTTTGCGGCTTCGTTAGCCTGCACGTATCGGAACCGAAGTTCGGTCAGGCTGTTTTCAATCAGCCGCTGTTCATCAAGACTCAGATTGCCTCGAGTCTTCTCCTGCAGCATGGACAACATATCGATCGTGTGCCGCGCCACGCGAAGATCGACCTCCGGTCGGTCTTGCTCGTCGCCATGCCAGTAGAGGCCCATCGATACTTCGGCCTGGTACTTCAGCGACAGGACAAAGAAGTCAAACGTGGCCGGAGGAAGTGGAAGTTCGGCTTCCGGCGAGCCCACATTCGGATCTGCTTCGGACATCGGTTTCAGTTTACCGAACCGCCTAACCCCGTCGGGAAGCACGCGAAGCAATGGTCTTCTTAGTGGCCTTCGGGGTCTTGCGCTTGCTGCTGGCGGCTGATCTGGCCGGAGCCGCAGAGATGATCGGGGCGTTTTCAGGCCGTACCGACTCGACCAGCTTGCGGACTGGTTCAACAATAACGGGGACCACTTCGGCCAGATAACGCGGCTCAGCGCATTGCCTTGCTACCGTCGAACGACGGCGTCCGTATTGCATCAAAACGGAAGTGCACGCTGCCCGTGTCGCGGCCGGAGGATTGCGCTTCCCCGCTGTGCTGAGCAGCGTTGAGAACCGTGTGTAATCCTCAAGGCTCATCCGGGCGCTGGTTTCACGAGCCTTGAGTGCCTCGAGCCCTGCCGAGGCGACATCACGAACATAGTCTGCCTCCGGAACGATCTCCGTCAGGAGTGGATTCGACTGAAGAATCGGAAGCACCTTCGCGTGATTGTCTCGCCACTCAAGCAACATTGTCTGCGCCGTCTTTCGCGCCTCCGCGTTTCCGCCCAGAATTGCCTCGACACTCTGTGAAAACGAACGTGCCGGCAGGCTCTCCGGAGGTGTCGCGTCCACCAGCCGTTTCATCGGCGTCGCGGTGGTGTAGGCTCGCGACGTGCTCCGGGCGTACATCTTCACTGGCTCAAGCGCATTCGTAAGCGTGATCAGCGGCTCGATCGGATGCCTGCCCGCCAGATGCTTCAGCATTGTGACGCGCTGTGCCTCGTGCTGCACTCCCATGTCGGCGAGGAATGCCGATGTAGCCTGAAGTCGCGCGTACATGGTATTGACGTCGTGGACATTGTATGGAGACCAAAGCCGCTCAGCGATGGCAGCCATCCGAGGCCAGAGGCGCATGTCGAGATTCTCCGGCGTTACGTACTCCGCCCACATACAGGCTTCGCCCCCAAGCAGCTTCGGCGCGTCCCCGGGATCGTTCCCGTAATGGTGGGCGGCAGACTTCATGTGGTCCAGGTAAAAACCATTGGAGAGAATGCCGCGATAGCCCTCAGCCTCCGCTTGCGCGAGCGAACTCTGACCGCGCCAGGACTGCACCACAGTCGTGCGGGGCAGGTCAGGATGCAGGATCTCGTCCCAGCCGACCATCGTCCGGTTAAGCCGGACAATGATGTCACTCAGCCGCTTATTGAAATACGCATGCAGACCTGCTTTGCCTCCCAGTCCTTCGGAAACCTGGAATTCCTGAATGCGTGGATTCGCACGCCACATTTTCCCGTTTACCTCATCGCCGCCCATGTGCAGGTAAGCGTCCGGGAACAGGGTCGTCATCTCACCAAGGAATTTGGCGATCCAGTCATAGACTTCGTCGCGGGTCGGATCCATGGTTGGGGACAGCATCGTCCAGGTCTTCGCAACCGGAATCGGACCGGGC
Organism: Bryobacteraceae bacterium; assembly: GCA_963794765.1. Lineage (GTDB taxonomy): Bacteria > Acidobacteriota > Terriglobia > Bryobacterales > Bryobacteraceae > JAWXCM01. Next base: position 12,279 of record CAWCGC010000025.1, read on the forward strand.
CCGCTTGCAAGACTCGGGTACGCGGCGAGAATCGCACTCGTATGCCCGGGCATATCGAACTCGGGTACAACGCGAATTCCGCGTAAACGGGCGTACTCCACAACCTGACGGATCTGGTCCTGGGTATAGAATTTGCCTTCCGATCCGACAGCCTGTAGTCGCGGAAAGAGCTTGCTTTCTACGCGAATGCCCTGGTCGTCGGAAAGATGCCAGTGAAACACGTTGAGCTTCATAAGCTCCATGGCATCCAGCTGCCGCAGCACGGCTTCGTACGGCATAAAGTGACGGCAGACATCCAGCATCAGGCCTCGCCACTTGTATCGCGGCCGGTCAACGATAATAGCCGCCGGGATCGACCGGCCATCGACCAGTTGCAGCAGAGTAGCGAGACCCCGGACCACTCCGAGAGGAGTCGGCGCCTCCAGAACAGCAACGCTGCCTGTCACGCGAAGTGAGTAGGATTCGTCGTCATCGATTGTCTGCGGATTTCGTGCCGGGCCGTTCACCCGGATTTGCAGAGCTGCAACCGCAGTTCCTTCACCAACACGGGCGATGCCCGTCCGCTTCTCAAGTCTGGCAAGAAAACGACTGACGGCCTGCTGGGTGAGCGCATCTGACGGTCCACTGATCGTGACGCCAAAGGATGGAGTGACCGGAAGCGCGCCTTGCCCCATGGCCACCTCTGCGGGCCACGGCATCAGGTTCTGAGCTTCTACGGAGATGAATCCGAGCAGTACCGCGAGAATGAGCCGAGGCACTAAGCATGCCTCGTGGCGCGATAAACGATCAGCAAAACGGCGGTGACGGGGATGGCAAGCAACATTCCAATTGGACCAAACATCATTCCGGCAGCAAATACCAACACGATTGAGAGAACCGGGTGTACCCCCGCCTTACCGGCGGCTCTGGGCGACAAAATGAATCCATCGACAAATTGGATCGCGAGCCATATACCGCCGACGATCGCGATCCGCGTCCAGTCCGATCCGAAGCCTCCCCAGGCTACGAGTAACGCGAGCCCAAGCGACAACAAAGAACCGACGACGGGAGTCAGATTCAGAATCCCACACGCCACGCCTGTCAGAGCCCACCAGGGCAGACCAGCGAGCGCAAATCCGACTACAAACAACAATATGGTAATCACAGCGTTCTGCGCCACGGCCAACAAGTACGCGCCGAGCGACTGCCGAATTCGTGAACCTGTCCGCATATGGCAAATCCGTTGCTACTACCTGGACGGGAGGAGACGCCATGCGATTACACAAGACATGTTTGATGGCAATTCTTACAATGAGCATGAGCTATCTTGTTCAGGCTCAGACAGATCGGGTACCTTCCGGAACGGAGATTCCGGTTCGGGTCAACGATACCATTGATGCCAAAAGCTCCAATGAAGGCAGAATTTACACCGGTGTCGTCGAGCGCGACGTGCGCGACACAAGCGGGAATGTTGTTGTTCCCCGTGGATCGAATGCGGAACTGATCGTGCGTGACACCAGCGACCGTTCACTTGTGCTCGATATCGAATCACTCACAGCAAACGGCCATCGTTACGCGGTTAGCACAGCGGACCAGGTGGTTTCGGCTGATCAGACCGAACGTAAGGACGGTGTCGGCGCCAACAGCCGAACCGGCAAGTACGTGGGGGGAAGCGCACTGGTTGGGACCATCATTGGTGCTATTGCCGGGGGAGGTAAAGGTGCGGCAATTGGCGCGCTCACAGGTGCGGGTGCTGGCGCTGTGGGCCAAACGGTAACCCGAGGCGGTCAAGTGCGCGTGCCCTCGGAAAGCGTTGTGACTTTCCGTCTTGACCGACCGATCATCGTTGGCGGCCCGGATCCGGGTTACAACCGGGATGGTTACCACTATCATCGGTCCAACGATGACAACAGCAACTATCGGAGCCGTTCTTCTGATCGTTAAAACGATCGACAGTGGATCGCGCTTATCCGAAACAAAAATGGCCGGGGTTTTTGCCCCGGCCATTTTTATCGGCCGTACGTTAACGAACATTCTGCAATCCTCAAAACATCTTCAAGACTGCGGCGGTAGTGCAGCTGACGTTCCGACATGAAGTGACTGTGATGCGTCAGATTTTCACAAATAATGTTCACAGCGGCGCGTACCGTCGCAACCAGAGTATTTCGTCATCTCCTCAGCACGTGGACTGATTTCAATCGTTCGAGGAGGGGCAATCGTGACGCGTTTCACTAAAGGCGTCAGCCTTGCATTTATTCTGCTGTCCGCAAATCTCACAGCGGACAGTATCTTCAACCAAACGAACCTTGCTTCGGACATCTCCGGCCTCGCCGCAAATCTGGACCCAAATCTGAAGAACCCATGGGGCGTGTCATTCACGGCCACTTCGCCGTTTTGGGTTTCTAATCAGGTCACGAACACAGCAACTCTGTATAACGCGACCGGGGTTCCACAAGCCCTGGTCGTTACCACTCCGCCGGGCCCGACGGGCCAGGTCGCCAATGGCGGAACGGGCTTTGAACTGACGGCGGGTAATCCGGCGCGGTTTATCTTCTCCAGTCTGTCGGGTACCGTGTCCGGATGGAATCCCGCAGTTGCGGCGACTACCGCGGTCACAAAGTTCACAGCAACTGACGGTGCTGCTTACACGGGACTGGCGAGCGCCACAGTCAATGGCAGCACCTTCCTGTACGCTGCCGACACCGCTAACGGAAAGATCGATGTTCTCAACAGCAACTTTCAAAAGGTGTCGCTGTCCGGGTCGTTTATGGACCCTCAGGTGCCGTCAAGCTTTCACCCCTACAACATTCAGCTCATTGGAAACATGCTGTACGTAACCTACTCCATACGAGACACCCTTGGAGGTTACGTAGGCGTCTTCGATCTGAACGGGAATCTCGTGCAGCATATAACCGATTCCCACTTTGACGAACCATGGGGGCTGGTGGTGGCGCCTCCGACCTTCGGCACCTTTGGCAGCGCCCTCCTGGTAGGGAACGAGGGCAACGGGATGATCAACGGCTTTAATCCGACGACGGGAACCTGGCTCGGAACGATATCAGGAGCTTCGGGACCGCTTGTGAATGAGGGCCTGTGGGCGCTCGAGTTCCGTGCTGCGGGCTCGACGTTCGATCCCAACGCGTTGTACTTCGTCGCAGGAATAAACGACGAGGCAAACGGACTGTTCGGCACGATTACTCCGGCGGCGGTTCCCGAACCGGCGACGCTCTGGACGAGCGCTCTGGTGCTCTCCCTGTTGGTGGTGCAGCGACGCTCGGCGACGCGGCGGCAGAATGGGAAACCTTCTTAGACGTTTGGGAACGCTTGCGGTTCTGACATCATAGTCAGGATGTCAATTCCAAACACTCTCCTGGATGTGATCCAGGCGGCTCCGGGGAATCAGACGGCGATCATTTTGCCCGAATCCGGAGTGCGCATCTCGTACCCGCAACTGCGCGATCAGGTCACGGCAATGGCAGACGCCCTCGCGAGTCTGGGTATTCAGCGCGGCGATCGCGATCGCGACAAGTCTCCCGAACGGTTTACCTGCGGTTGTGAGTTTCCTGGCGGCCTCGATTGCCGGCACTGCGGCCCCCCTGAATCCGGGATATCGCGAGGACGAGGTGAGCTTTTATCTTGAAGACACCGCCGCGAAGGTTCTGCTTTGTCCTCCGGAAGGTCAGGCCGATGCACGCAAGGCCGCCGAAGCCAGAGGTGTTCCCGTCTACACGCTGGAGATGGACGACAAGGGTTGGGTTCGCATCGCCGGTGCCGAAAACAGCAAATCGGCGACGAACCCGTCACCGGACGACACTGCGCTGATACTGCACACCAGCGGCAGCACTGGCAGGCCAAAACGAGTGCCAATAATGCATCGGAACATCGCGGCCTCGACGCAGAACATCGTGGATCACTATTCCCTCTCGCCCGACGATGTCTCGCTGTGCGTCATGCCGCTGTTTCACGTGCACGGACTTGTCGCATCCACTCTCTCTACGTTTCTGTCCGGCGGCACCGTTGTTGTACCCTCCAAATTCAATCCGCTTTCTTTCTGGCGAACGGTCCGCGAAACGAAAGCCACGTGGTACTCTGCGGTTCCTACCATTCACAATCTCCTTCTCTCTCGCGCGAACTCGGAGCGGCCTCAGGGTGCCGAGGGCCTGCGCTTTATTCGGTCGTGCAGCGCATCGCTGCCGCCGGAGATGATGGCGCAAATGGAACAGGTATTCGGAGTTCCCGTGCTGGAAGCCTACGGCATGACCGAAGCGTCCCACCAGATGGCCTCGAATCCGCAGCCCCCGGCTGCGCGAAAGCCCGGCTCTGTCGGCCAGGGCACAGGCATCCAGATCGGAATTATGGATGAAGCAGGCAAGCTGCTGGACGTGGGCGAGCGCGGAGAAGTGGTCATTCAGGGACCCAACGTAGTTTCGGGGTACGAGAACAACCCGGAAGCAAACGCCAAATCATTCACCAATGGCTGGTTCCGGACAGGGGATCAGGGATTCCTCGACGCAGAAGGGTATCTCACGCTTACCGGTCGTATCAAAGAGTTGATCAATCGCGGCGGCGAGAAGATCGGTCCGAGAGAAATCGATGAAGTGCTGCTGAGTCACCCTGCAGTAGCCGAGGCAGTGTGCTTCGGTGTTCCGCATCCTTCGTGGGGCGAAGAAGTCGAGGCCGCAGTGGTTATTCGCGAAGGGGAATCGGCGAGTGAGGCCGATATCATGACCTTCTGCAAAGCACGCCTCGCCGACTTCAAGCGACCGAAAAAGATCCACATGACGCAGGCGATTCCGCGGACCGCAACGGGCAAAATTCAACGCGGTGCCGTAGCGAAAGCTTTCAGCGCAGTCTAGCTCGATGCGAACGTTAATCGCCGGCGCCGGCGCTATTGGCGGTTACATCGGCGCGTGCATGGCTACGAGCCGGCCAGGACGTAACGCTGTTTGCGCGCGGCCCCCATCTGCAGGCCATGCGGGAGCGGGGCCTGCGTGTGCTCAGCGCCAGCGGTGATTTTGAGGTACGACCCCGAGTCATTGGCGACCTGGCCGAAGCAGGAGCACCCGAAGCAGGGGGAGTCGATACGATCATCCTCGGCGTAAAAGCGCATGGCCTGACTCAGCTTGCTCCGCTTATCAGGCCGCTTCTGAGTTCCGGCACAACTGTCGTCAGCACCCAAAACGGGATTCCGTGGTGGTATTTCCAGATCGCCGCCGGAGAGCACACCGGCCTCAATCTGGAAAGCGTCGATCCTGGTGGAGTAATCGGAGAGTGTATCGATCCGGCGCGAGTTGTCGGCTCGATCGTGTACCTGGGAACCGAGATCGTCGAGCCCGGAGTTATCCGGCATACAGAGGGTAATCGCATTTCAATCGGTGAGCCTGATGGCAGCCGCTCGGAACGGTGCCGCGGGATAGCAGCCGCGCTCATCGAGGCTGGTTTGCGTTGTCCGGTTTCTGTGCATCTCCGGAACGAGATCTGGGTGAAGTTGCTGGGCAATGTCGCTTTCAATCCGTTGAGTGCACTGACCCGCGCAACCCTGGTTCAGATGGCGCGCGATCCGCACATCCGTCCTGTGGTCCGGAGTATCATGTCCGAGGTTGAGGCCGTAGCGAACCGGCTTGGCAGCGAGATGCCGATTTCCCTGGACCAGAGGATCGCCGGCGCGGAAAAGGTCGGTGAGCACAAGACTTCTATGCTCCAGGATCTGGAGGCGAACCGGCCGATGGAGCTCGAGCCTGTTGTTGGCGCCGTTGTGGAGTTAGGAGAACGGCTGGGGATCGAAATGCCTTACACACGCACGGTGTACGCCGCAACCCGGCTGCTGGCGGCAAATCTGGCCGCCGCGAGAGACGCGAGGAGGACCTGAAGTAATGAATCGCTGGTTCCGGCTGGCTGCTGCCGTTATTGCCATGATCATGATCGGGAACCTGCAGTACGCGTGGACGATGGCCGTCCAGCCGATCATGTCCGCTACCGGCTGGAAGTTGTCTGAGGTGCAGTGGGGATTCAGCTTCTTCATCGCCGTGATGACATGGACCATGCCGCTTTCCGGCTCGGCTGATCGATCGGCTGGGTCCGCGAAGATTCATGACCATGGCCGGATTTCTGTGTGCGATCGGCTGGTGCGGCATTGGCTACGCACGCAGTTTGCCGGAATTCTATACGTTGTACTCGATTGCCGGTCTGGGCAATTCATTCGTCTATTGCTGCTCCACTGCATTTGGCCTGAAATGGTTCCCGGATAAGCGCGGCATCGCTTCCGGTCTGATTGCCGCCGGGTACGGCTCCGGCGCGGCATTCTTCAATCCCTTCTTCGGTCACCTGATCCGGACCGAAGGATATCGGGATACGTTTCTCTTTACGGGTGTGGTGCTGGGTATCGTGATTCTGATCGCAGGGCAGTTCCTGAAATATCCTCCGCAAGGATTCATACCAGTGCCGGCGACTGTGAAGCCACAGCTTCGACGCCAAACCGAACAGTTCACTTCCGGGGAGATGCTGCGCACACCGCAGTTTTACGTTCTGTACGCGATGATGCTGGCCGTCGGCATCGGCGGTCTGATGGCGACCGCGCAGGTGGCGCCGGTCGGCCGGAACTTTGGTGTGGGAGCCCTGGCGATGACCATTGCGCTTTCATTAAACCCTCTCGGCAACGGGATTGCTCGCATTGGCTGGGGCTGGGCATCGGATGCACTTGGCCGGGAGCGCACAATGGCTGTGGCATTTGGATTCCAGGCACTATTCCTGGCAAGCGTGGCGACGGTCGGCAGGATGGGAGACGCCTGGTTCGTCGTCACAATGGGGCTGGTCTTTGTCACATGGGGCGAACTTTACGTCCTTTTTCCCACTGTGCTGGCGGACATGTTCGGCGCGCGGAACGCCGCATCCAACTATTCCTTTCTCTACAGCACGAAAGGTGTTGCGTCGATTCTGGCGGGAGGTTTGGCGGCGAAACTGTTCGAGAACACTGGCACCTGGAACTATGCCTTCTATGCGAGCGCCGGCCTTGCACTGCTCTCTTCGATTGCAGCACTTGGATTATTGCGAATGCCCCTGCCCAGAAAACGTACAACTCCGGAGAGCGGTAAGAGTGTGATCTCGGCGTCCGCGACCGGGCGGTGACCCGTGCCCGATACGACTTATCGATACGGTTCTCACCCGATAAAGCTTCCTTCACAAGCCGCACCTCTCCTCAGCCTTCCTGACGATATAGCTGCGGAGCACCCCGGCGTGGGCGTAAGATGAACGATAATTCCCATCGCCCTGGAGGTTCCGGCAGTGAATCGACGTCATTTTCTGGCATCCACACCGGCGCTTGCCGGCGCCCATGCGCTCGCTGCTTCGGAAGTTCGACCTCAGGCACCCGCGGTGACCCGTCCGCGCGCAACCTCCGGCGATTCCGTCGAGCCGCAGTGGGAACAACGCATCGTCGTTACCGTCGGCCCGAAGAAGGCTGACCTGGTGGGCGCCGATCATCGCGTGGTGCAGGCCGCAGTCGATTATGTCTCCGGCCTCGGCGGAGGTACCGTCCAGATCCTTCCCGGCGAGTACGACTTCCGGAACGCCGTCCAGCTCCGTTCCTCCGTCAGGATTCTCGGCAGCGGACTGGATTCGGTGATCACGCGCGGTCCGTCCACAAAAACGCCGTTGCTCGAAAGCTCCGACTGGTATGACCGGGAGGTCACGCTCAAAGACCCGTCAGGTTTTGACGTCGGCAATGGAATCGTTTTGCGGACCCGCAATCCGAATAACGGAAGTTTCGATGTCTACAAGCGAACTCTGGTCGCACGCACGGGTAATCGCTTTCGCCTGAATGAAATGCTGGTCGAAAACTTCTGGACCAGCGAAGGAGCGACGGCGTCGACTCTGTTTGCCTTGTTCGATGGCTATCGCATCGCAGATGTTGCCATCGAGAACATCTGTCTCGATGGCAATCGCGCGAACACTGAGTTCCTGAACGGTAACTACGTTGGCTGCATCTTTCTGCGAGAAAGTAATCGCATCCAGATGCGCAAAGTCACCGCACGAAACTTCAACGGCGATGGAATCAGCTGGCAGGTCTGTCATGACGTTCGCGTCGAAGATTGCGTGAGTCATGATCACGCAGGCTACGGTATGCACCCCGGTTCCGGCTCGCAGCGAACCGTCGTCACCGGATCGAAGCTGGAGCGCAACGATATCGGCTTCTTCTTCTGCTGGGGTGTCAGGTGGGCGCTGGTGGAGAACAACACGATGGCGGACAACAAAAGGTTCGGCGTCTCCATCGGCCATAACGACACGGACAACATCGTTCGAAATAACGAAGTCGTTCGCAGTGGCAAAACAGGAATCTATCTTCGTCAGGAGCACGGCCCAACATTCTCCCCGAGCCGCAATCAAATCGAATCGAATCGCGTTCTGGACAGCGGAACCGAATCCGGCATTGCCGTCGATATTGAAGGCCTGACGGAATCGGTATCGCTAAAAAGCAATGTGCTCCGCGAAACGCGTCAGCCGGCCAGCCGAATCGGCGTAAGAATCAGCAAAGAAGCCAAACAGATTGCCCTCACCGATAACAAGATCGATGGTTTTTCCGTTCCTGTGATGGATCTGGCAAAGTAGTTCTCAGGCTTACCGACAGATTGCTGTCGCACGATTCTGCTGTTTCTTATTCGCTCATTGTCGGCGTGGCTGAATTCAGCTGAGTCAGACAAACTCGAAACCTCGACATGTCATGCTCGTTCTTTTGAGTAAATCTCGTATACTCCTGAGGTATACGTTTCGATCCGGCCTTTGCGCATGATGTGCTGATTGCGCTCAACACAACGGCGTATCAACTGTCATGAAATCAGCCGCTCACCTTTCCAGCCGGCTGGCAACAGACTGGCGTTATCACAGTCGATGAGTCCGTCATTGATCGAGAAGCCGCAGAGGGCCTCGAAAGGTTGTCATTGCGGAGAACTGCCAGTGGGGAGTCGTCCCCCGTAAGGACAATCTTTCGGTCGTTGCGATCCGCGGCACTGATACCCGGCATCAGTGGCTGGAGGACTTCCGCGCCATTGCCCAGCCGGTCTCGAGTGGCCCGTGGTGGATGCACTACAGCCGCTTGGCCCGAGCCGTGCAACTTGACCGGATGGCCGCACTCCAGAGCGCCTCGTGAGGTCTGGAGTGAAGCCCCCATTAACGGCGCCGCTCCACTGTCATCCCTGGCATTCGACAGCTTTCTATCCTTCAGCAATTCCCGAACGTGATGCGCATCGTGGTTGTGAATCGCACCAAACAAAGCATCTGCCTTCGGGTCTGTTCCGCTTCCGAGAGTCCCGGAAGCCGTTATGTCATCGGGCCAATCGGCACCGGCGTTGATCCAGCGTTTCAGGTCGAGAATCGTAACTATCCCGTCGAAGGACCGCGCCAGCGCTCAGACGAAGTCGATCTGGAAAATCCAGCCCGCTGTCGGACTGTCGTTATTCGGCCACCCAGGATGAATCCCCGCATCGCAACTGATGAGCTTTCCGTTGTAGACCGCAAGCCCGTGCGGGTCGCTCGATCCCGGAACCATTTCGACAATCTCGAGAACTCGGCCTGTCTCGAGATCATACCGGACAAGACCCGGCTTGTAATCCTGGTGACTCGTGCTGTCATTGCCAATGACCTGCCACATGGTTCCGTCCTGAATCGCAATTCCGTGGTAGCGGATCCAGTTCGGGTACGACTGGTAGAACGGGATCATGTATTCGGGCTGCCAGGTCTTCGGATCGACGCGCAAATTTCCGCGCAGCCGTAACGACCCAATCCAGAGCTTCCCGTCATGCCACAAGCCGCCATGCGAGCCGCCGCCATCTCCGCCTGGTGCACCCAGCGGGATCTGCCGGTGACTGATCAGTTTGGAGTTCATGTCCACCTGGAACACCCCTTCCGGGGGCGCGTTGGCAATCATCCAGACGTAGCCGCCCCCAACCGCCATTCCGCTGGTGTTGCGCGACGGCGTGGTCACGGTCTTCAGGAGTTTACCGTTCCAGTCGACGAGCCAGGCAGATTCTTCCAGCGATTTCGGTTCGGGCAGCTTGTACGCCTTCGCCTGCTCGCCTGTCAGCTTCTGCTCCCCAATCCACAGACCTTCTGGGGTTACCGACACCGCGTTGGGAAATCCCTGTGGACTCTTGAACAGTTTGGTCGTTTTGGCTTTTCGGACAGGCATTTTCTTACCGCCTTGCGCGAAAGCGTTGCGACCGCAACTCAGAGCCAGACCGGCGCCGATACCTGCAGTAAGGAATTCACGTTTCGTCATTAAGATCTCCGTGACCGATAGCCGGTCTGACCTCAGCATTGTGTGCAGATCAGCTTATCGCAAACGACTTCGTCGCGATTATCGGAGGAACTCTTTTATCCACGGAGCGTCACCTTCGCCGACATAGCGGTAGCGATATGCTGTGCCGAGCGGCACCACACGGTTCATCCAGTTCGTGGGATCGGTCCAGAGCACGCGGCGATCGCCGATAGCTGCAACCAGGTCCTGAAAGTCCCAGTGAAGAGCGAACGACGGTATCATCGCGTCGAACAAGTGGTCGGTCAGCGGATCTTCGAGCGCGGCGGCGATGCTCCACGGCGTGCGGTCGAGCCAGATACTGCTGAGGCGATGGTCGACGGCGGCGGCAAGCAACAGCCATACGCCTTTGACACCCCGTGCATAGCCGCGAATCGAGTTTGCGTCGACATCCTGCCTTGCGGCCAGCACGTTCACAGCAACGAGCAGGTCGTGCGCGCGCATAGCCGCGAGGTTACGCCCGACAAGATCGGCGCGTTCATTCGTGACCCAGTTTCCAAGGAACGGACGTCCTTCGTTCGCGGAGGGCGAGTCGCGCGGATCGACTTCCATTACGATCTGTCCGGATCGCGCGAGCGCTCTGGCGATGGCTTCCGTCGACTGGCTTCGCTGAACGTATAGCGGCACGGGCAGCCGCTTCTCTTCGAACATGACTGTCGCTGGTTTGCGTCCCGCGCCTTTCGGGAGGTACAGCCTCGCGGAGATGGTCACGCCGGGCTCGCTCTCGAAACGAATCTCTTCGATGCGTAAGTCCGAGTCTTTATTGCTCGCTGTGGTGATGACGGATGGAGGCGTACCCTTCGAAGGAACGCCGAGGCGCTCCAGCTCCGCGAGCAGCTCCGGAATGGAGCGCTTCTGCTTTCTTGCGCGAAACTCGTCTGCGATGATCTGGTACAGCTTCCGGCTGCCGGGTTCGCCTTCAACATTGCCGCTCTTCGTCACCTGCAGCTCCAGATTCGTGTAGAGCTTCACCGGCTGGTCTCGCGAGTCGCCTTTACCATCGGCGAGCCACCGGATCATCCAGCGATAGATCTCTTCGCGCGAGTCGACGCGGCGTTCCGTGCGGTCCCGTGCCGACGAAGAAACGAATGCGGTCTCCCGCTCCGTAGAGTTCGTACCAGCGGCGCGCCTCCGTGTAGACTGCTCGCGCTCCCTCCGGAGGAAAGTAATCTTCGGTGGTCGCCATCATCAACCAGGGAAGGGGCGCCGCGGCTTCGAAGAAATCAGCCATGTCGAGACCGGCTGCGAGAAACGACGGGAAGCTCATCTCCGAATCGGCCGTCGGCCCTGTGAAAAGCGTGCGGAACGAATTGATGAAGCAGCCCGCCGCGGCCGCTTTGACGCGGGGTTCGAAGACGCCAACATAGGTCGTAATCGCTCCGCCGCCCGAGCAGCCGGTTACGCCGATGCGATCAGGGTCGACATCGGGGCGGCTCACAAGATAGTCGATCGCACGTTTGGCGTCGAAGATGAAGTATCGCGCTACGCTCTGGCCGATGAGGATACTGCGCGCGCCGAGTTCGAGATGCTCGTTGCCGCCGCCTCCCGAGAGCGCCCGCCCAGTTGCGGCAGATAGGTCTGCTCGCGCTCGCCTTGCCCGATCGGATCGTAGGAAAGCGCGATGAACCCCTTTGCTGCCAGGTTCGCGGCGACAATCTGCGTCTCGGGTTTGCCTTCCTGCGTGTGGCCCGCTGGCACGAGGACCGCGGGGTAGCGTCCGGGTGTGTTCGGCCGGTAGAGGTTGCCGGTGATATAGAAGCCCGGGAGGCTTTCGAAGATGACCTTCTCGATCGTGTGTGTGTCGCTTTGAAGGCGTCCAGTGACGCGAGCGTTGAGCGGGCCGTTATAGATTGGCAGACCGCCGATGAGCTCGGTCAGCTTGGCGCGTACCATTGCCTTGCGCCGGTCCGCATCGGCCTGTGTGCGGATTGCGGCGATCGCACGCTCACGCTGATCGAGCTGCTGCTGCGCGATGCGGTCGAAGCCAGGCGAGCAACGGATCGGTCGATGCCGATTGCGGGAGACACACCGACGCCGTGAGGCAAAGCACGGTCGCGAGTCGAGACATCAACCAATGATAGACAGGCTCGAGCGATCGCAATTCAGCCAGTTTAGCGGAGTGACGCGGTGAAGACCTTCTTTGAAAATTACAACGAGGGACAGGACCCAATGAGCGGGAGACGGATTCAGAGCGTAAGGTCGGCGAGCGTCACGCGCCGTTCCGTCGTTGGATGCTCTCGTGCCCGGGATGAACCGGGATGCTCCGACTCGGATTCTGGCGGCGAGATCCGGAGGCGGCCATGTATGCGAGCCGGCAACGGCTGCTGATTGTGATGCCGCCATTTGGCGACTTCACTCAGCGTCGGGGTCACATCAGTTGCATCGCAGAGAAGTTCGTGGACGACGGGATGCCTCAACCGGCAGGAACGCTGAAGCGCTCGCGTGCTGGCAGCCGTTGCTGGACGATCTCCTGATTAACCCCCGGACAACGAAGGCCGACGGTAGTTGCTGCTGAAGTAGTGAGTGGCCGCCCGCCTCTGTCCGGCTGGTTAGTCCGCCCGGTCTTCGCGCCGGAGCCTTTGATGTTGCGGAAGCGGCCGGCGCGTATGGAAGTACTTTTTATAGGCAGCGATCCAGTTGACGGCGATTTCACGCTGCGCCGTCGCCAAATCAAGCTCGCCGCCGCATACCATCCCTCGCAGGTGGTCCTCTAAGGCGTCCTTGACATATGCGTTCCACGGAGAGCCCGAGTACGGCTGAGGCCACAGGTTGCGTATATCGTCTGATCCACCGAGTGCAGGAGTAATCAGGTAATCGACCTCATAGGCCCGCGCTTCCGCATCACGCATTCCGTATTCAGCAAACACCTGTTGCTGGACGGCGGGCACCACCCGGGCATTGCCACTGAGCTCAGCGTTGCAGACGTCCATCGCCTGCCGGGAACGAACGGCTCCTGGGGTTAAATCAGACCGCGGAACAGCATCGAGTTCATTCGTACTGGCGCCGATCCAAATAATGGCAATCACGCCCGCGACGGTTCCGAAGACCGCCCCCATGCGAAGGAATCGGTTGAAGGTCACTCGTTCGGCTGAAGGCGCACCAGAGGCACCCATTTCGCGCAGGCGCGCTCTCAACAAAGCACGAGGACCCTCAGGCGGCGGAAGCGGGGGATTCATGGCCTGCCGGTGCATTCGCGCGACCTCAGCGATCGCGTCGTCAAGCTCGCGCAAGCGAAGCCGGCATGACCAGCACGCAGCCAAATGGTCACGGCTGTTGGCCGCGTCCCGCCCATGTGATTCGCCGTCCGCGAATAGCAACAACTCTTCGTCGGTGAGATGAGTTTCTGGTTCCCGCATCATCGAGGCCTTTCGTCCGCGGCCGACAATCGCCCCAGTGATCTTGCCAGACTGTTGGCCACACTCCCGATCGAGATCCCCAATACCTCCGCGATCTCGCGATAGCGCAGACCTTCAGCACGGAGATAGAGACACTCACGGTCGGTCTCGGGCAGAGCAGCCACTACGGACTGCAGCCGATGCCGCCGTTGGTGGAATGCAAACTGATCTTCCGGATTGGGACCAGGATCGGCAGCCTGGACCATTGCTCGTTCCATATCGCGTGTGACTGGGTTTTCGTCCGCTCGCGCTATCGCGTGCCGGCGTTTGAGAGCCAGGTTGTGCGTGACGCGGAATAACCAGGCACACACCGCATCCGCGGCCTTTCCAGCGGCGCGATGCTGGTACAACGCGAGAAACGCTTCCTGCAGGATCTCCTCGGCGTCCTGTACCGAAAGGCCGAAGCTGAGCGCATATCGCAGGATCCGGCCGCGCATCTGGTCGAATAACGCGACAACCTCGGCTTCGAGTTCGATAAACTCCGCAGACGCTTCCCCAGCCTGGCTGAAAGGGGCCATGAAGGGTATCGCAGGGACTCGAAAGCGGCCGGCCATAGTAGTCGCTAGTGCGCGACACAACATTCTACCGTCCGACAGCGCAGTTCGGCTGATTTACGCATGCTGATGAGATATTCCCGGCAAAGCCTTTTTGTTTAGGGAAAATTGTCTCTGGAGAGAAAACCTGAACACTGCGACCAGAAAAGAAACGTTCAGGGGATAACTGTCTTTCACTTCATCCCTCTACCCGACTGGCGGAAGCCACAGTTAACGGTCAACTTCGCGGAATCGGGCAACTGCACTGGCGTTGCAACAGACTCTGTTCATAGAGTTCGGATGTGCGGCTCGGGTGCCTGACCATTCAGGCGCAATTCTGCTCACTTCAGCCCCGACTACCCTACGTTCGACGTGCCCAGGACTAAACTGGTCGGATTTCAGTTGACAGCGAGTTGCAGAAAGGATTTTAATAGCCTTAGCCTGCAGCAAACAAACGCGAGTCCGTCGGGTCTGTAATTCGCTGAACACGTGAACGTCCGCTCAGGTGCACAAGGAAAGAACATGTACAAACAGGGAAACACGTCCCGAAGGAAAACAGATCGTCGCAAAAACGTATGGCCTGTCAGCTTTCGATGGCTCGCGACGGGAACTCTGGTTGTATACACGGCAACGGGAATGACGCGTGTCGCACTCAGCGCTCCCCCGCTTCCGCTGCTCGATGATATCGATTCGGCGCCGTTACGAGAGCTGACGCTTTCTCGATTTGACATCCCGGCGGGAACTCTGGGACGTGCTCTTGAACTATTCCGGATTGCAACCGGCGTGCAGGTGCAGGTGGCCGATCCTGCCCTGCTGGATGTGGCCTCTCCCGGTGTCACGGGGCGGCACACGCCGACGGAGGCGATGCGGTGCCTGCTGGTCAATACCGGGGCCACATACCGCGTCGAGGACTCAGGCAAATTTGTGATCGAAATTCCGAACGTTCGGACGACGGTCGAGGTCACGGCAGATGCACCTCTGTTGCAAGCTTCGAGTCCAAAATTCTCGGAGCCGCTTCGCAACACGCCCCAGACGATCACGACAGTGCCACGAGAGGTAATGGACCAGCAGGGTGCGACCACGCTTCGCGATGCTCTGCGCAATGTGGCGGGAATCAGTCTGGCTGCAGGCGAGGGCGGTTCCCAGGGAGACAACCTGACGATTCGTGGTTTCTCCGCTCGCAATGATCTCTTCATCGATGGCATGCGAGATTTCGGCAGTTACTATCGCGACCCATTCAACACGGAAGAAATTCAGGTTCTGCAGGGACCCTCGTCGATGGTCTTCGGCCGTGGATCGACAGGCGGCGTGGTGAATCAGTCGACAAAATATCCGTCGGCTTCCAAATTCGTGCATGCGGAAGCGCAGTTCGGGTCGGATCGGACTCGCCGCGTCACCGCAGACTACGACCAGCCGATAAGCGAGCGATTCGGCGGGACTTCGTTCCGCCTGAACGTAATGGGTCACGAGGGTGACGTCGCCGAGCGCGATGTCGCACATAACCGCAGGTTTGGAGTTGCTCCTTCGCTGACGTTCGGACTGAACACGTCAACGCGAGTGACGTTTGCTTACATGCATCAGACGGGCAGTGACACGCCAGACTACGGTATTCCGTGGTACTTCGACCAGCCCGCGCCAGTGGACCGAAGCAACTACTACGGGTTCGAAAACGGCAACTTCTTCCGCAGCTACGCCGATATCGGAACCATTCGCGTGGAGCACGATGTAAACAGCAATTTCTCGCTGCGTAATCAGGCACGCTATGCCGATTATCGGCGTGCGATTCAGGTGACGGAATCACGTCTGCCCACTCCTGTGACTCCCGCTACGCCGCTCGAGTCAATCACCGTCAACCGGAATCAAATCGACGCGCGCAGCTCGGAGACGTTCCTGAACGATCAGCTCGATGCCACACTGCGATTTCGCACGGCCGCAATCCAGCACACGATGATCACGGGTGTCGAGGGCGGCCGGGAGACTGCGAGTCCGGTTCGAGCGACATGGTCCAACGTGCCGGGTACAAGTCTGCTCAACCCCGATCCGGCAACGCCGTTCTCAGGGACGTCGGTGACCAGTTCGCGTGTCAACACGGTAGCTGTGAGCGGCGGAGCTTATGCGCTCGACACGGTCAAGCTGGGGCGACGAGTCGAGGTGAGCGGGGGATTGCGCTGGGATCGGTTCGATGCGGACTACCGGCAGATGATCGCGCCAGTTGCGGCGTTCTCGCGACTGGATACGATGACCAGCTGGCGAGCCGCGGTTGTCTACAAGCCGACCGATGCCGGGAGTGTGTACGTAGCGTCGAGCACCTCGTTCAACCCGTCCGCGGAGTCTCTGGCTCTTAGCGCAAGCACAGCAAACCTGCCGCCGGAAAAGAATCGGAACTATGAAGCCGGTTCGAAGTGGGACTTTAGACAGGGTCGGCTCTCACTGCGCGCGGCCTTGTTCCGGACAGAAAAGCTGAATGCACGCGAGCCTGATCCGACCAACAGTCTGCTGAACGTTCTTGCCGGCAATCAGCGCGTGGACGGGCAACAGTTCGAGGTTCGCGGGCGTGTGATGAGTCGATGGGAGGTTCTTTCGAGCTATGCCCATCTGGATGCTCGGGTAATTGGTTCCAGCTACTATCCGGCAGCCATCGGCGCGAGGCTCGCAAACGTGCCCGCGCAGAGCTTCAGTCTCTGGAACAACATGCGGCTTCCCCGACGGTGGGAGTCGGGCTTCGGGGCCAATCATGTCTCGAGCAGGACGGCCAGTTCGACGGTTCCGAATGATCCCGTCACGGGACAGTTGAAGGAAGTACCGGGTTACTGGGTGCTGAGCGCGATGGTGAGCCACCCGATCAATGAACATATTGAGCTGCAGGCAAACGTCAATAACCTGACCAACCGCTACTACTACGATCAGCTCCATCCGGGGCACATCGTTCCCGGCCCGGGGCGTTCTGCGCTGATCGGCTTCAGATTCCGGTTCTGATTCGAAGAATTCCGATGCTTATACCGATTCCTGATGTACTGACGCGTGAAGAAGTGCTGCGGGCGCGGCAGGTTCTCGATGATGCGAACTGGGTGGATGGCGCGGTCACGGCGGGACACCAGTCGGTCCGTACAAAAGATAATGTTCAGATACCCGAAGACCATCCGGCAGCGCGAGAGATCGGCGATCTGATTCTGTCGGCACTGGGCCGCAATGCTTTATTTATTTCCTCGGCGTTGCCATCAAAGGTGTTTCCGCCGCTGTTCAATCGTTACTACGGGGGACACTCGTTTGGTACACACGTCGACAACGCCATTCGACAGGTAGGCTCAACGGGGCACCGGATCCGCACTGACCTTTCCGCCACGCTGTTCCTGACCGATCCCGGCGAGTACGACGGAGGCGAACTAATCATTGAGGACACCTACGGGACGCACTCGGTGAAGCTGCCTTCAGGTCATATGATCCTGTACCCGTCGACGAGCCTGCATCACGTTACGCCCGTGGCGCGGGGAGCAAGGACATCTTCATTCTTCTGGATTCAGAGCATGATCCGTGACGACGGAGCAAGAACGCTGCTGTTCGATCTGGACACGGGTATACAGCGAATTAACCAGGACATGCCGGATCATCCGGCTGCGGTCCAGCTCACCGGCGTCTATCACAACCTTCTGCGACGGTGGGCTGAGATCTGACATGAGGCGCATACTGTTCTGGACTCACTTGGTTGCGGGTGTCGCAGCAGGAGTCGTCATTCTGATCATGTGCGTGAGCGGCGCACTGCTGGCGTTTGAGAAACAGATCACCTCCTGGGCGGATCACGGGGGGCTGCGGGCCGCGACGCGTTCGGGCCAGCCGCTGCCGGCAGAAGAGATTCTGAAACTGGCCGGTGTGGAACGGCCGATGTCGCTTACTGTTTCCGCAGACGCTGGCGAGCCCGTTCAAATTGCGGTCAGCCGCGAGCAGGTGCTCTACGTGGATCCGTGCGATGGTCGCGTGCTTGGCGAAGGCTCACGGGGAGTTCGCGCGTTCTTTGCGAGCGTGACGAACTGGCATCGATGGCTGGCGGTGTCGGGTGAAGGTCGTGCCTGGGGAAAGAGTGTCACCGGCGCCAGCACATTGCTGTTTCTTCTGATCATTTTTACGGGACCGTTCCTGTGGCTTCCCCGGAAGTGGTCAGCAGCCAGTTTACGAGCGATTACCCTGTTTCGAGGCGGTTTGCGGGGACGTGCGCGCGACTGGAACTGGCATAACGTTGCTGGTATCTGGACGGCACTGCCGCTCGGTGTTCTTGCGCTGACTGCCGTGATTATTGGTTATCCGTGGGCGTCCGATCTGCTGTATCAGATTACGGGCACTCAGGCGCCTCCACGTGAAGGACGGCCCGGGGCGGGCCGCGGAGAGGCTCCGGGCGGTCGTCGAGGCGGAAAGTCACCAGACTGGAGCGGCCTCGAAACCTCGCTCGTGCGCGCCAGACAACAGGTGCCAGGATGGAAGACGATCACGGTCCGACTGATGCCGCCGGGCCCACGCCTGGCATTCACGATCGACCGGGGTACCGGGGGTGAGCCACAAAAGAAAGATCAGCTCACACTCGACCGTCGGACCGCTGAGGTAATTCAGTGGGAGCCGTTCTCGTCGAATAACGCCGGCCGCAAACTTCGCGTCCTTGCCCGTTTCCTTCATACGGGCGAGGCCGGCGGCTACACCGGACAACTGGTTGCCGGCATTTCCTGCCTGTCCGGAGCCTTGCTGGGCTTCACCGGACTTACGCTCGCGTTGCGGCGATTCGTGGCGTGGCGCACACGACGCGGACGAAGCGCGGAAGAGCCGGTTGAAGTTCCAGTAAGTGCCACACCCTCAACAGACTACGAAAATCTTTCGTATCGGGCATAACCGCGCACTCAGTTTTCCGTCTTAACGCCAGATGGAAGTGAGCGATGAAGCGGCAGTCGCCTTAGCGCGAGCTGGCGATTGTGACGCCTTCCGTCTGCTCGTCGAACGGCATAGCCGGAGGATCTTCCTTCTGGCATACCGGCTGACGGGAAATGAAACGGACGCAGAGGATGTTGTGCAGGAAACATTCCTAAGGGTGTATCGGAACCTCGACCAGTTCGACGAAAAGGCCGTGTTCACGAGCTGGTTGTACCGAATCGCCAGCAATTATGCCGTAGATTTGCTTCGTGTCAGGAAAGGGCGCGGAACCGTCAGCCTGTCCGCCGACGAGACGGGAGAAAGCCTGTCTGACCGGCTCGCTTCAGAGACACCAGGTCCCGACCGAATGGCGGTCAGCAGTGAAGTGCAGACGAGAATCGCGCAGGCGATGAGCCTGCTGACACCGCACGAACGGACCGCATTCACGCTCCGGCACTTTGAGGGGCACACAATCGAAGAGATCGGCAGCACCCTGAAGCTTGGCGCAAGTGCTACCAAGCAGGTGATATTTCGCGCGGTGCAGAAGATGCGCCGGGCTCTTGAGCCGCTCGCGGCGCAGGGTGTGGCATGGCGGAGCTAGGGAACGCTGGACACTTTTCCGAAGAGGACCTGCTCTGGTTCTTCTACGGCGAAGCGGCGAATGCGGCCGAGATCGACCTGCACCTGACATTGTGCAGGGAGTGCCGTGCGGAGTTCGAACGTCTGAAGAGCAGCATGGCCGTGCTCAGCACGTACACTGCTCCGCAGCGATCGGTCGAGTATGGCCAGCAGGTCTGGCGAGAACTGGTCCGGCGCGACGCTTCCATTGCTTCACGACGGCGCCGGTTTCGCTGGGGCGCTTGGTTTGAACCACGCAAGCTCGCGGTTTACGCATTCTCCGTCGTCCTGTTGCTGGCCGCTTTCACGGTTGGCCGCATCACGCGCCCGTCCGAAAGGACGGCGCCGACCGCGGCTGTCATCCGGGAGCGCCTGCTCGCCGTTGCGCTGGCTGACCACCTGGAGCAATCGGAACGAACGCTGGTCGAGATCGCAAACGCAAGTAGTAACCAGGATCTCAACCTGAGTCGTGAGCAGGAGCGTGCGGAAGTTCTGCTGCAGGGAAATCGGCTATACCGCCAGGCTGCTGCGGCTGAAGGTCATACGGCGCTCGCGGCCGTGCTCGACGATCTCGAACGCGTGCTCCTTGAAGTCGCGCATGCATCGGAGAACATCACGCCGACGGAGCTGGAGCAACTGCGCTCGAGAGTAGAGGACCAGCAACTGCTGTTCCGGCTGCGAGTAATTAATCTGCGGCTTCGCGAGTTGCAGAACGAACCCCTCCGGAGTTCGAAGAAAACGAGTTTGAAAGGATAACGACCGATGAAAACGATGGTCTTTCTTGTGCTCACCGCAATTGGTGGCTGGGCTCAGGAGCCTCTGCTGCAGATTTTCGCCTACCAGGGTAACCGCGATCGCGATCGATCGTCCCAGCAGTTCGACCGTGAGTATGACCGTGGCACTCACGCGCTCGACAAACGGGACTGGGGCGAGGCCGTGGCGCGGTTCACGGCTGCTGCGGGCAGCGGATCGTCCAGAGCGGATGGAGCTCTGTACTGGAAGGCCTATGCGCTCGCCAAGCTGGGCCGCAACAGTGAAGCGAAAGCAACGATCGATGAACTGTCACGGAACCATACTCAGAGCCGATGGCTGAACGATGCCAAGGCGCTGGAGGTGGAGATTGCGCAGGCTGCGGGCAAGCCGATTCGCCCGGAAGAAGAGACTGATCTCGATCTGAAGCTGATGGCCATCAACGGGCTGCTGCAGAGCGACCCGGAACGAACGGTTCCGCTGCTTGAAAAACTACTGGCGACACAGAGTTCGCCTCGCCTGCGGGAGCGCGCTCTTTTTGTGCTGAGCCAGAGTGATTCGCCGAAAGCCCGAGATATCGTTGTCCGAGTGGCGAAGGGACAGTACAACCCCGACCTGCAGCTTAAGGCTGTCCAAAGTCTTGGTGTGTACGGCGGCAAGCAGAACCGGCAACTGTTGACTGAGATCTATTCCAGCTCGAATGACGCGGCTGTGAAGCGACAGGTCCTGCGCAGTTTCATGGTTGCAGGCGACCGTGAACCACTCCTGACAGCCGCAAAGAGTGACAGCAACCCGGAGCTTCGTATGCAGGCGATCCAGCTGCTGGGTGCGATGGGCGCGGGCAGTCAGCTGGCGGACCTCTATGCTTCTGAGTCGTCACCGGAAATAAAGCTTCGGCTGCTGGAAGGTATGCACAGCAGCGGCAATTCGGACAAGCTGGTTGAGATCGCCAGGACTGAGAATGATCCGAAGCTGCGCCAGCGTGCGATCGACATGCTGGGGGTGGTTCGTTCACCTCAGGCGACACAGGCACTTGTTGCGATGTACGGCAGCAATTCTGACGTGCAGACCAGGACGCGGATTCTTCATGCCTTATTTGTACAGGGGAGCGCGAAGCAACTGGTTGATATTGCGCGAAGCGAAACCAACCCGCAACTGAAAAAGGTCGCGGTGGAGCAGCTTGCGCACATGAAGAACAAGGAAGCCACAGACTATCTGGTGGAGTTGCTGAAATAGCGAGGCGAAGATGCTGCGATGCTTGTCGGGTTTTGCTCTTGCCGCTGTTTGCGTATTGGGACAGCAGCCATCGATAACCAATGCGAAGGTCTCCAGTGTTCCGGCTTCAGGCGGGTTGAATTCCGCCATTCAGAGCGCGATCACGAACAATGCCGGACCGTTCTGGATCGGTTATGCCGTTCCGGCAATGAGAGGAGATCGGCAGTCGTGCTGCTGGAGTAATGACGGCCGCGGCTGCGGCCTGGAGTCGCAACGAGGCGTTTCCGTGCAGAACCAGTCGGGGCCGGTCCAGCTGGAAGGGTCGGCTTACGTGGCTGTCCTGCTGCGGGTTGACGAGCGGAAGGTCGGAAAGATTCGGGCGTTTTCGCTGGACTGTCCGCTGGACGCCGGCGGCCTCACATTCGTGTGGTTTACGGGCGTTACTCCGAGCGAGAGTGTGCGCTGGTTGAGCAACAACGGCACAGAGAACGCTGTAGCCGTCATCGCCCAGCATGCCGGCACGGAAGCCGAGCAGGTGCTGACGAAGTTTGCTACTTCAGGCGATACAGAAAAGGTACGGAAGTCGGCGGTCTTCTGGCTCGCGATCTCGCGAGGGCGGCCGGGCTACGAGGTCGTCAATCGCGTGGCACGGACGGACCCTGACGATAAGATTCGCGAGCACGCCATCTTCGCCCTGAGTCAGAGTAAGGAGCCGGAAGCGATCCCGTCGATCATCTCGATTGCAAAGGAAGACCGCAGCGCGCACGTGCGAGGCCAGGCTCTGTTCTGGCTGGCGCAGAAAGCTTCGAAGCAGGCAGCGGCCAGCATTACGACCGCGATCGAGCAGGATCCGGATACCGAGGTCAAAAAGAAGGCCGTATTCGCGCTGACGCAGATGAGAGATGGTGACGGGGTGCCATTGCTGATCAACGTCGCAAAGAACAACGCGAATCCGGCAGTGAGGAAGCAGGCGATGTTCTGGCTGGGACAGTCCAAAGATCCTCGCGCGCTGAAGTTCTTCGAAGACATCCTGATGAAGTAAGTCTCACGGGCGTACGATCGAGGAATGGCGGTCGGTGTCAATGTACAGGCTGTTGATCCTCGCAAGCTGGCTGCAGTGCGGCGCGAGGTGGCGCCGGGCGGGGTTGGCTCGGCGTGGAGGCCAGCTCTTGACAAGGTGTGGGAATTCCTTCGCAGCCAGCCAGGGCTGCGGACGGATGGACACAATATCTTTCGCTATCAACACCCGACAGAGCCGGGCGCGCCGATCGTGTGTGACTTCGGTGTCGAGGTCACTCGCACCTTTGCAACTTCGGGCGAGGTTTACGCGACCGAAACCCCTGGTGGCGAGGCTGCCGTCGCAATCCACCGCGGCCCCTACGATCGCATGCGCGATGCGCACGATGCGATCCGCACATGGATGGCGGCGAATCGGAGAGAGTCCGCGGGACAATCGTGGGAGATATACGGAGATCCGACGCCGGATCCCGCAAACACTGAAACTACTGTCGTGTACCTTCTGAAATAGAGGCGCTTCGCCAGGAACGGCCGATGGCGTCGGCGGCACGAATGGCATCGAGTACCATTTCCGCTCGAACTTCAAACGGCTCGTTATGTATGGTCTCGCCTTTAGCGATGGTGCGTGTCGCTATCTGGTTCAGCATATCGGTGGAAATCTCCTTTAGCCCGATGTCAGCAAGTGTGATTGGCAAGCCCACTTCATTTGAAAACTCCAGAACCTGATTCATCACCTCGCGCGATTTACCCTCCAGGACCAGTTGCACCAGGACGCCAAACGCGACCTTTTCTCCGTGGAAGAACGTATGGGACTGAGGGGCCGTTGTCAATCCGTTGTGGACAGCGTGGGCGGCGGCCAAACCTGATGACTCAAACCCAAGGCCTGACAGCAACGTGTTGGCCTCCACGACACGCTCCAGTGCTACAGTAACCACCTTCTCCCGAACAGCACTGAGCGCCTGTGCTCCATCCGCCAGAAGGGTTCGATAACAGAGTTCAGCGAGAGCAAGCGCGCTTCGGGTGGACGCACCGCCTCGCATATTCCGGACGTTGCCATCCGCGCAGGTCTTCGCTTCGAACCAGGTGGCCAGCGCATCTCCCATGCCCGCAGCGAGCAGTCGGGGAGGACTCTGCGCGATGACTTGCGTATCCACGAGAACGAGGTCAGGATTTCTTCCGTAGATTCGATACTCCTGAAAGACGCCCTCGTCTGTATAGACCACCGAAAGCGCACTACAGGGTGCGTCGCTTGACGCAACCGTCGGACAATTTACGACCGGCAGCTTTAAGTCAGCCGCGACTGCCCGAGCGGTATCGAGCACTTTGCCACCGCCTGCTCCGATAATCACGCGTGCCCCGTTTTGGCGTGCCGCGTTCTTCACGCGTTCGATCTCTGAGACGGAACATTCGCCGCCGAAGGCGTGAACCGCGTAAGCAAGATGTGCCTCGTTAAGGCTCTTTTGCCATGTTTCTGAAAGCAGCGCCATGGCGCTTTTGCCGGCTACGATAAGCGCTGGTCCCTCCAGTCCCAGGTTTGTCATTTCGTGTCCGAGAGAATCCGTTGCGTTCCTGCCCTGGGTATATCGAGGAGGAGAGCAGAATATTGAGAGCATGTGGCTACTCTACTGCAGATGGCAGTCGTCCTCGCGGGGCTTGCGTGTGATCTGGACCTGACGAACCGACAGAACAGCCGGTTTCGATCGCCTGGTCTCTCGTGGTCGTATCGCGACCTCTGCCATCGGATGTATGCTTCGGTACCACGTAGCTCTTACGTGCCGTACGCGCCGACTGAAATCGTAGGTGCTGAAGCACTTGATTTTCCAGTAGCTGTCTCTCAAGGTTTTGACGACATTTGGGCGCGCGTCTGATGATTCCAGCGTGCTTGAGGACCTTCACGCAGTTGCTTCTTAAGGAAGGAACGCCACTGTCGCTTCCGTCTCAAGATGCGCAAGTCGGACGCTGATCTCATCGAACTGGTGGCATATCGATCTACACCGGAACCATTTCCACGTGAAGAGGTACTACTTGCTGGACCACTGGCGACCTCACGGATGTGGCCCGTAGCAGCAGATCCGGTGACTACCTTTCAAGCTGAGAAATTCGAAGCTGGAGGCGAGCGAAGCGCGGTCAGCGTCAGCCTCCGTCCACTGAGGCAGCTGCTCAGGCATACACTTCAACGGAGGGCGTGAGGTTCTCGCGGCCAGGGAGGACATTCCGTTGGTCAGGAGGCAACATCTCAAGGTAAAGCTGGATAGCTTTTTGGGTGTTCGAAATCGCTTCTTCAAGCGTGTTGCCGTGCGATTGGCATCCTCTCAGTTCGGGTCACCAGTCGCAGAAGCCGTGGTGATCCTTCTCGATCACCACGCTCGCCTCGCGGGCATTGCTTCGGTGTATCGCCCCTGCTTTGCCGATGCCGTCGGCGTTTCCCAGTTGTGACGCGCAGTCGATACTGATTCAAGGACGTTCCCCGAACGCCGTTTCGGGCCAATGTCAGCATAGGCGACTATTCGCCAAAGTGCTTTCAGTTCCACTTTGTCGCCCATGAAGGCATTCGGGCTACGATCCTGATCGGGAGTTCAGGCGAGTGCCCTCACAGCCCCCGCACCTGCCAGACATTACCGTTTACAGTCCAGTCCATGTACGCGATACGGTGGCCGTCAGGCGACGGCACAGCATAATTAGGAGCCATTGACTCCATCAGGTTCGTCAGGACTCGTCCTTCAAGGTCTACATAGAAAAGGAGCCCGCGAGTGGAGTCCCCGACCGACACGTACCAGCCTCTCCCATCGGCAGCCCAGACTACGCTTGAAAGATTACGCAAGGTTTTGATTTTCACGGTCTTTTCGACCCTTCCACCTCGCGCGTCGAGAGGTATTATCCGAATCCTCGCATCGCGGGGATCGTGATTGGGGATGACGATCTGCGATCCGTCCGGCGAGATGTCCCAATCCCCAACGATTGCGGAACTCCATCCGGTCCTCGCGAGTTCGCGTCCCTTGCCGCGCACTGGGTGCAATTCCCAGAATACGAATTGCTGATTCTGAACCGTTCGTAAGACGCAACGGCCGGCCGGGCTCGTGCGAACAAGTATATTCGCCTTGCAACCCGACGTTCGTCAGAATCGTTTCCGGCGTCCCTCCCTCAAACGGAATCCGCATCGCATTCCACTGCGCCGTCGTGCTGCTGGTTATACAGAATCCATTTCCCATCCGGTGACACATGTGCCAGAACTGTCGCGTCTTTCGAGACCACGAGCGGATGAGCGTCGCTCTGATCGATGTTCTGACGAAACAGATCAAAATTGCCGTTCCGAAAGGACTCGAAAATGACCGATCGGCTGTCTGGCGTCCAGGAATGAGGATATTCGTCGGCATCAGTGAAGGTCAGTCGCCGGATGTGCGTAAATCGAGGATATTGGCGGGCTGGCGGCAGATCAGCGACATACACGTTGGGATGGCCGTTCACACCGCGAACTGCAACCACTTCCTTGCCCGTCCGCCGAGGCGGAGATCTCTTTGAGATCGTAATCTGCGTGAGTGTATTGCCGGGGCTTCTCCAAGAACTTTCCCGTGTCGGAGATCGGTGCGCAAATTCCAGAGATGGTAGACAAAGGGCTGTTCGGATCGTATTACGCAAAAACAGGACGCTGCCATCGCGCAGACCGCAGGCCGATTCCATGACGAAATTCTTCGCGGAGGCCGCCAGTTGCCCGGAGTCAACGTCAACCGATTCGTACTTGTATCATAGTGGCGCTGTACGAGAAGGACGCTGGATCGGAGTTGAAGATCGGCGGGCGGCACGTACTCCGACCGCTGGAACGCGATTCTTTTTCCGTCAGGCGACCAACGAGCGAGGTGAAGAAGCTGGTCTCGCCGCCACTCCGGATCTGCCGCTGCTCGCCGCCGGTCAGTGAAGCAACGGACAGCAGCAATCCATCCGTGCTGGTGAAAGCGATCCGGGAGCCGTCGGGCGACGGGACTCCGTTTTTGGCCCCAGACGCGACTTGCTCCGGCTTGCCTCCTTCCGCCGGCATCACCCAGATCCCAGGCTCGTATTTGTCCAGAGCGCCGGCCATCGATCCATTGATCAGGATTTTCGATCCGTCGTTGAACCAGACCATCCGATCAACGCGCAGCCGCTTTGAGGGCATCCAAAGGCTGGGTGAGGCCATCACTCATGCGACGTCGGTATACAGGACCGCCGAATGTCGCAAACAGCAGCGTTTTTCCGTCCGGTGAGATCGCCGCTGCCGTCACGCGATTCTCATTTACCTGGCGGGTTAACTGCAGAAACTGAGGCTCCCTTGCGACACGAAGCTTGTCGCGGAAAGCGTAAACCAAAGCGCCGGAAATCGCCAGCAGCGATATCGCCGCCGCCCACGGGATCGCCGCTGAACGTCCGCCCGGGTTTGGCCGTGACCAGCAAGCGAAAGCTGCTGATCCACCTCCAGGGCCGATGGCCGATCGCGTGGATCTTTGCTCAGCATCCGGAGCAGAAGCGTTTCGAGCTTTGCGGGGATCTTCCGATTGAGCGACGAAGGCGGATTTGGTTCTGTGTGTGCGATCGCATGTGCTGTGTCGACCGGAGAGGCAGACCGAAACGGATGCGTGCCCGTTGCCAACTCGTACAGCACCAGCCCGAGCGAGAACACATCGCTTGCGCTGGTTGCGCGTTCGCCGCGAGTCTGCTCGGGAGACATGTAGTTGAGAGTTCCGCCGAACCCGGATGAGTCCGACGATCTTCCGCGGACCCTCGCCCGTCGGAATGCCCCGCGATGCCCGAAGTCCAGCACTTTCAGGATTCCGTCATCGCGCACCATCAGGTTCTCCGGCTTCACATCGCGATGGATGATGTTGCGCTGATGCGCCGCCGCGAGCGCCTGGGCGATCTGACGTCCCCAATCGATCACCTGTGCGATCTCCGCCGGCTTGCCGCAGAATTGGCGAAGCGCACGGCCCTCCACCAATTCCATGGCGATCGCCACATCATCGTTCGTGTGAATGACCTCATAGACCGTGATGATGTGCGGATGATTCAGTGCGGAGGCCGCTTTTGCTTCGCGGATCAGCCGTTCGACTGCTGTGCCGCGTGTCAGCCATTTCCGGGCTCAGAAACTTGATCGCCACATCGCGACCCAACTCGGGGTCAACGGCTGAGTAGACCTCGCCCATTCCCCCACTGCTCAACAGCTCGCCTACTTCATAGCGGCCGAAGCGAACGCCGCTTCTCGATCGCGGCTGATGGCGTGGCCGGTCGAGCGTGGTCTGCCGGGCCTCCTCCAGCATCGATACAACTTCCTCGAGAACTTCCGGATCCGCGTTGACGGAGGCAAGAAAGAATCGTTGTTCTTCACCGGCGAGATTCGGCGGCCGCTCCGTAAATATCCCATGCGCGGCCGCCACTGCTCGTCGGTCATCAGGCAGCCGTGCCCGCCAGTTCGTTCGCAAGCCACCTCTTGCCGAAAGTCCAGAGACTGGCGACAGTGCGCGGCGAACAACCGAGTTGCTGCTGCGATCTCATCCCCGGTCAGTCCTTCGAAGACCCGCATCTCGATAACCGAGCGGAGCCTGGGATTGATGGCAGCCAGACGCGAGAGAAGCTTCTTCCACGAATTGCACATTCTCAATGCCGGGCGGAACACGGTCCGGCATTTCGTGCAGTTGAATCTTTTGCGCTCGCCGGTAGAGAGGACGCGCATGATCGATCAGACAGGTGCTTCATGACGTGTCCGGCAAGGCCGAGAAAAGCCGCCTTCTCCTGATCGGCGCTGCCCCCATCTCCCAGCGCTTTGATCTTGACCAGCGCAAGGTACAGTTCGTTGACCAGCAAGCGTCGGCTGCCAGGTATGCTCGGTGCGCTCACCCCTCATTTTCGCCGCGGCCAGCTTTCGCAACTCCGGGTACAGCAGTTCCACCAACCGATCGGCGGCCGCTTTGTCGCCCTTGCGGAAGTCGGCCATCAGCCGGGAACGGTGTCTGGCGCCGGCCCATCGTGCATCCCGTGCAAGATCTTGAATTTTACCAAGCGAAGAAAAGTTCGACGGACTTTGCAGAATCTGCACGCCTGCTCTCGCTTTCTGTTGTGAAGAACGTGAAAGCATCGACGACCGCTGCGTACAAGAGTGTCAGGCATCACACGGTGCCGCACGCATTGGCGGCGGTGTCACCGCCCGACCTGAGGGCTTCGATTCTATCGATGGAGGGAGTGCCCAAAATGAAGACCAGATTTCTCACATTACTGTTGATTCTTGTCGTCGCGCCGGCAAGCTTCGCTCAGCACAGAGCGCGACCAAGGAGAGACGATGCTCTATGTCTGGGCGAGCGATCAGGCCCATGTCGCGCCCGACTTTTTGGCCGTCATCGACTTCGACGAGGATTCCTGGACGTACGGAAGCGTCATCACCACCGTGTCGCTTCCGCCGCCTGGAAACATCGGCAACGAGCCGCACCATTGTCATCTTTCGGCTGACAAGCGGATTCTCGCCTGCGGCGGATTGCTGAGCGTGCTCAAGGGCCAGAACGGCATCTTCTTCTTTGATGTCACCGATGCGCGCCATCCACGGTTCCTGCTGTCGACGAAAGCTCTCGACTCCAGCATCACCGACGACTTCTTCCCACTGCCCGAAGGCGGCTTCCTGATCACGCAAATGGGCTCGGCTAGCGGGGAAGCGCCCGGCAGGGTCGCCGAATTCGACGGCCGCCTGCGCTTCGTCGCCAATCACTTCGGGACAGGTTTCCATGCTCAAGGAACATCCTTCGGAGCCGCCTCTCGACGGCTTCAATCCGCACGGTATTGCTGTCCGTCCCGAGTTGAATCTCATGCTGACTTCGGACTTCGTATTGCCGAGCAGCACGCTCGCGGGATCCTCTGGGCCGGTGCTTCGCAATACGGTGCGGGTCTGGGATTACTGCTCTCGCAAGATCACCGATACCATCCGCGTTACGGCGCCCGATGGTTCCCCGGCCCTTGGCCTGATGGACGTAAAGCTGCTGCCCAGCGATCCGAATGGCACGGCATACACCGTTGGCATGTTCGACGGATTTCATCTATATGCTCGATCCGAAGAACGGAACGGCCACTCCCGCATTCGATCTCGCCACCGTGACGCCGCACGTCGACACGACGGTTAGCGGCGGCATGGGTCAGATCATGGCCACTCCGAAGAGCGGTGACCGGCTGATCTTCTCGTTATTCGGGCGGGCCAGATTAGCATGTTCGACACGACAGATCGCTCGAACTTGCGGCAGATTCCCGGCGCGGTTGTGAGCTTTGGAAAAGAACGCCGGGCCGCATAACATCGAACTGACCGAAGATGATTCGCGGCTGGTTGTTACCGATTATTTTCTCAACGAGGAAGACGCCGGAATCATCCACTTCGAAGGCGATCACAAAGTCCGGGTGCTGAAGGTGGCGCGCGACAGCCTGGTTGAGGATGGCCGGTTCAAGCTCGATTTCAACACCGCTTTCCCCACGGGACCGGCGCGTCCTCACGGCATCGCAATGAAGTAGGCACCCCATGCGGATGCTTTATTTCGTTGCAGCACTTGCTTGCTGTCTGGTGTCTCTGGGTTGCTCCGGCGGGAAGACGGCATCCGCCGCTCCCAACGAGCGCGGCCGCCGCATCCTCTACTATCACGATCCGATGCATCCCTCCTATCGGTCAGATCGCCCGGGCATCGCGCCCGATTGCAATATGGCGCTGACTCCGGTTTATGCGGAGGATTCCGCGTGACCCGGCGGACGAAACATACGATGGGAGATTCGCGTCAACTGAGCGAACAGGCGGCGGCGATTGGTCTGCGGACAGAGGCCGCGCGCGAAGAGATGGCGAGCGGCGAGGTGCGCACCGTGGGCCGAGTCGAAGCACAGGAGTCGCGCCGCTATCCTGGTCACGGCGGGCGCGGACGGTTGGATCCGTCGTATTCACGGCGGCGAGAGCGGCTCGATGGTCGTCAAGGGACAGCCGCTCGCGTCCTACTACAGCCGCGACATCGCATCGCCTCAACAGGCTTATCTTTACGCGTGGACGCCGAGCAGCGGTTGCGGAGCGACGGCTACGCCGGCGCAGAAGGATCTCGCCGCCAGACAAGTAACGCAGGCTCGGGACTATCTCGAGTTCCTCGGCCTTACCGCTCCCCAGATCGCCGATCTTGCCAGAGTGCGACGGGAGGAACGTGAGGTGACTCTCGGCGCGCCTGCGTCAGGCGTGGTCCTCGAGCGGAATGTCTCCGAAGGCATCGCGCTTTGACCGCGGCGACGTGCTGTGGGAGATCGGAGACATCGAGTCCGTCTGGATTACTGCGGATCTCTTTCCCGAGGACATGCGCTCTATTGCCGGCGCTCGCGTCGCCACCCTGACCCTTCCCGGCGGCTCGGAAGTTACGCGCGACTGTCGATTCATCGCTGCCTCGCTTTGAAAACGCAGACCGTGTGGCGAAGCTTCGCTTGACAGCGAAAAATCGTACACCACCGTTTGCTTCCCGGAATGACCGTCACCGTCACTCTTCCCCGCGCCCCCGTCGAAGGTATGACGGTTCCGGTAGACGCCGTGATCGAAAGCGGCATCAAGCCTCGCGTTTTCGTGCGGCGAAGCGACGGCGGTTTCGAGTCGCGTGCAGTGACGATCGGGTGGCGCAGCGGCGGACGCCAGCAGATTCTCTCCGGCCTTCGTCCAGGAGAGGAGGTGGTGACGGGCGGTGCGTTCCTCATCGATTCCGAAAGCCGCCTGCGATGATCCGTTTTCTGGTCGATCTGTCGTGCCGCTATCGAGCCGTCGTCGCAGGTGTGGTTTTGGCGGCCGCGACGCTCGGCGTCTGGAGCGCCTTAATCTGCCGTGCGACGCGCTTCCCGACACCGGAGATCGCCAGGTCATCGTATTTTCGCGCTGGGATCGAAGCCCCGGAATCATAGAAGACCAGGTCACCTATCCGCTGGTCACGCGCATGATGGGCTTGCCGCGCGTCAGGACTGTGCGCGGAATATCCGACTACGGCTACTCCTGGGTCTATGTGATCTTTGAGGATGGCACGGATCGATATTGGGCGAGAACACGCGTCCAGGAACAACTCGCCGGCGCCTCGCAGAGCCTGCCCGCGGGTGTAAAACTCGAACTTGGACCCGACGCAAACGGACTCGGCTGGGTATTCCAGTATGTCCTCACCGATCCTACGGGTAACTACAACGCAGGACAACTGCGCGCCACGCAGGACTGGTACGTTCGCTATCACTTGCGAGGAGTTCCGGGAGTGGCCGAGGTGGCGTCTGTCGGCGGCTTTGAGCCTCAGTATCAGGTGATGGTAGACCCCCTCAAACTGCGCGCGCTTGGCGTCTCGATGACGCAGGTGGTCGAGGCTGTGAAAAAGAGCAACAGCGAGGCGAGCGGAAGACTGCTCGAGCTTGCCGGCGCGGAGTACATGATTCGGGGCCGCGGATACCTCCGGTCCGCAGCCGACCTGGAAAATGTTCCGATGGCCGGAGAGGGCGAGAGCGCGGTAGTACGCGTGCGCGATGTGGGCGTAGTGGCGCTGGGTCCCGAAATGCGTCGCGGTGCCGCGGACTGGAACGGTGCGGGCGAGCACGTCTCCGGGATCGTCGTGATGCGCGAGGGTGCCAATGCGCTGGACGTTATCCGCGGCGTAAAAGCAAAACTGCAGCGAAATCGAGTCCGGCCTGCCCGCGGGAGTGAAGGTGGAGATTGTGTACGACCGCTCTGCGTTCATCGAAAGCGCGCTCCGCGGCCTGCGGAATACCTTGCTCGAAATCATGCTGACGGTCGCCGTAGTGATCCTCATCTTTCTGGGAGATTTCGCGTCAGCGATGATTCCGGTTGTCACCGCGCCGCTGACGATTTTAATCGCCCTCGCGATCTTCTGTCCGCTGGGAATATCGCTGAACATTCTCTCGATCGGAGGATTGGCTCTGGCGGTTGGGACGCTGGTGGACGCCTCCATCGTTGTTGTCGAGCAGGTTCACAAGAAGCTGGAACTCCAGCCGGCTCGCGGGGTTCACAAAGCCGTTCGCGCGGCACTTCACGAGGTGAGCGGCCCTGCATTCTTTGCGCTCGTTGTGACGGGTGTGGCGTTTCTTCCGATTCTTGCCATGGACGGACAGGAGGGGCGGCTGTTCTCGCCGCTCGCGTGGGCCAAGACCATCGCGATCCTGATTGCGGCGATTCTCGCTCTGACGCTCGATCCGGCTCTGAGGCTGTGGCTTGCGGATCGGTTTCCCTCCACAGCGCGGCCCGAATCCACTCATCGCCTGAGCGTCTGCGCTGATTAAGGCATATACTCCGGTGGTCCATTTCGCGCTGCGTCATAAGCGGCTTATCTTGGGGGCGGCGGTTGTAGCCGTCGCAATGACGCTTCCGGCATCACTGCGAATCGGTACGGAGTTGATGCCTCCGCTCGATGAAGGAGTCATTCTCTACATGCCTTCGACCATGCCCGGGAATCTCTATGGCCGAAGCCACGCGCCTCCTCCAAAGTACGGATCGGATTCTGAAGAGCTTTCCGGAAGTTGAGTCGGTGTGGGCAAAGCGGGCCGCGCATCGACCGCAACAGATCCGGCGCCGCTTTCCATGTTCGAAACACTGGTCGTCCTGAAGCCGCGCGAGCAGTGGCCATCGCGTCCCGGTTTGGGTCGCATGACCACGGAGCAGTTGGTCGCGGCCATGGACCAGGCATTGAAATTGCCCGGCCTGTCCAACTCATGGACGGTGCCCATCCGCGGCCGCATGGACATGCTGGCTACCGGAATGCGCTCCCCGCTTGGCCTGAAGATTACAGGCTCCACGACGGACGGCGTGCAAAAGCTCGCAGAGAAAGTGGAGGCGGTGTTAAAAGCCGATACGGCGACCGGCTCCGTTTTCGCTGAGCGAACCGGCGACGGCTATTATCTGGACATCGAATGGGATCGCGAAGAGCTGGGACGCCAGGGTATTAGCGTCGAAGCGGCCAATGCGGCCATACAGCATGCAATCGGGGGCGAGACCGTGACGGAGGTAATTGAGGGGAGGGCCCGGTATGGAGTAAATGTCCGCTATATGCGCGATTTCCGCTCGGACATGGATTCTCTGAAGGAAGTGCTGGTAACAACTCCGGGAGGCCGTGAGGTTCCGATCCGCCAGATAGCATCCCTGCATGCGCGCAAGGGTCCCTCGATGATTCGTGATGAAGACGGATTGCTCACCGGATACGTCTACATCGATCCCGGCGGGGACGATGTGGGTCGTTATCGTGAGCGGATGTCTGCCGCGCTCGCTCTCCGCGTCGAAGTCCCGGAAGGTTACACAATCACGTGGAGCGGACAATACGAAGCCGCGCAACGCGTCCGGCAGCGATTACTGCTGATCGTTCCGTTGACAATTGCCCTGATCGTGCTGCTCATTCGTGTCAATACGCCGTAATTGGGTGAAAACCGGTATTGTCATGCTGGCCGTGCCTTTCTCCCTTGTGGGCGCCTTTTGGACTCTGTATCTGCTCGGCTATCACATGAGCACGGCCGTTTGGGTTGGCATGATTGCACTGATGGGGGTCGATGCCCAGACAGGGGTGTTCATGTTGCTTTACCTCGACCTCGCGTGGGAAGATGCGCGTCGAAAAGGCCGTATTCGCAGCATCGAGGATCTCCGGCGCATAATTCTGAGGGCGCAGCGATGCGTATCAGGCCAAAGTTCATGACCACCACGACTGATCATGGCGGGCTTTTGCCGATCTTCTGGTCCGCTGGCCCTGGCTCGGACCTGATGAAGCGAATCGCCGCTCCGATGGCGGGCGGGATGACATCGTCTTTCTTATTGGAATTGCTGATCTATCCGGTGCTCTATTCAATCTGGAGGCGACGAGAACTCCTGAGCGCCGTGACGGCTCCGGTGCGACCCGAGTTCATCACAGCTGTGATGTCTCC
Organism: Bryobacteraceae bacterium; assembly: GCA_963794765.1. Classification (GTDB taxonomy): domain Bacteria; phylum Acidobacteriota; class Terriglobia; order Bryobacterales; family Bryobacteraceae; genus JAWXCM01. The sequence goes on from CAWCGC010000025.1 coordinate 46,886, forward strand.
AATCTTTCTGCCAGGCGGACGACGCCCCTTCAATGGCAATGATCAGCTTCTCAAATGAGACCGGTCCTCGTCTCAGCCTCTAAAGCAAGTCGCCGCTCTGTAGCAGGTTGGGCAGTTTCCGGCCAGCAATTCGACGGATGTATCGACAACCGTGTCTTTAAAGCACTGCCCAATCGCGCGTAATCCCTGGAGTTCGCCTTGCGTTTCCAGCTCTGAAAGTCCTCAGGGTGAATCAGCACCACTGCTTCGAGGTACTTCAGGCCGCGAAGCCGCGGTCTCTATGAGAAACCCGCGTCCTCCGCTAAGACGGCCAAAACGAACAAGCTCGAAATATCCACGGCGTCCCTCTGCGACAGACGGTACTGATAAGCCTGCATGGGCATTCCCACCAGGAAGCAGATGAACGGGTTTCGGTACAAAATAGTGGCCGCCGGAGCCTGCGGCAGCTACAGCCCGCACGCGACATTGGTGCTCGACGCGAAGCCCGTCGATAAGCGTGGGTCCGAGGTCACGTACAGGTCAGTGGTGACGTCCGCTTCGGTGGCGATCCCGTTCAGGAGTTTGCTCGTCTCGTAACCTCGGGCCGCAGGTTCCAGCAGAAGGAGCCTGCGATGGCACAAAGTAATAGGCGAAAAGGCAAAACCAAGGGCAGTGGCCGCATGCTGCCGGTGCTGCACCCGGATGCGGCTGGCATCGATATTGGCGCGGAAGAGATGTTCGTTGCCGTTTCTCCGGATCGTGCCGCTGAGCCGGTCCGATCGTTCGAAACATTCACCCGAGATCTTCACGCATTGGCCGACTGGCTGCAGTCATGTGGAGTCACGGACCGTCGCAATGGAGTCGACCGGCGTCTACTGGATCCCGGTATTTCAGATTCTCGAAACGCGCGGGTTTGAGGTCTTCCTCGTTAATGCACAGCATGTGAGGAACGTTCCCGGCCGCAAGAGCGACGTCTCCGACTGCCAGTGGATCCAGTATCTGCATTCGGTTGGGCTGCTAAAAGCGAGCTTTCGGCCGCCTGACCAGATCTGCGTTGTCCGTTCACTATGGCGACATCGGGAGAGCCTCGTTCAAATGGCAGCTGAACACACGCATGCATATGCAAAAGGCTCTCAGCCAGATGAATCTCCAGTTGCACCACGTCTTGAGCGACATCACCGGCCTGAGCGGAATGAGGATACTGGATGCCATTCTGGCCGGCGAACGAGATCCGGTAAAACTCGCAGCTCTTTGCCATGGCACGGTCCGAAGTCCACGCGAAAGGGTCGCTAAATCCCTCGAAGGGGATTATCGGACAGAACACGTGTTCGCTCTGCAGGCAGTCACTTGCTGGATTTCGGTTTTATCAGAAACTTATTCGCGAAGTCGACGAGGAACTTGAAGTCGTCGATGCGTCACATCCCACGCGCAGAAGGTGCACCGGACCAGATGCCACCCCGTACAAAGAAGTGCTTCTATCAGAAAGCGGGCAACGAGCCGGCTTTCGACCTGAAAGCCGAGTTGTTCCGGATTTCCGGTGTCGACCTAACCGACGTTCCCGGCATCAGCGCTATTACCGCACACACTATCCTGACGGAGGTCGGCCCCGATCTCTCGCGATTTCGAAATGCTTCCGCCTTCGCTTCATGGCTTGGGCTCTGTCCTGACAAGAAGGTGAGTGGTGGCAAGGTGCTTTATACGCGGATCACGGAAGGTGAAGAATCGCATCGCGATCGCACTACGCCTTGGTGCACAGTGTCTTTACCATGCAAAGAACTATCTCGGGGAGTACTACCGGAAGATGAAATGGAGACTCGGCGCGCCGGAAGCACTGACCGCGACTGCCCACAAACTGGCCCGTATCGTGTTCCATATGCTCACAACGAAAGAGCCCTACAACGAAAGCGTCCTCGTGAAGTGGGATCAACAAGTAAGTATCAGAGCCGAATTGCGGCTCCGATCACAAGCAGCCAAACTCGGATTCGATCTCACTCCGACCGCCGAACCACAGCCGTAGGGGTTGTTCATCAGGAGTCGCGCAAGGATCGCCAATTTGCGTGTTCACTTCAGCGATATGGGTTTCCCGTCGACTTCACGCCTCGCCGGTCACATCCGACAGCATGTGTTTCTTCAGAGCCGTCAATTGGGACGTGAAACAGCACCTCGTTAGTCGCATGCGATCTCAAACGCTCTGACGTACTCAGTCTCCTGGGCCGGGACAATTTTGCGCACGGGCTCAGAGCTCAGCCAGCCACATCGTTAATATTGGAATCGTGCACTCGAGAATAAATCCAGTAGCAGGATCATCGCCTGTACGAGGAGGGAATGCTTCAAGCAGGGCAGGTAAGTCTTCGATTTCGGTCGACTTCGAGTTCTCGTGTCAAGAGGGAGCGATTCTGTAGCTCTGTCAACGCAGAGACAGTGCCTCGATAATCGGGATACATTCGCCCATCGCACCAAACTGGCTTTCCTTAGCTTGACCTTGTAAGGCCATCGTTGCATTCTCAAAGTGCACTAGAGCGGCAGCAAGGTGAAGCAGGATATACCAGTCATCATCATTCAATTGCATCTCAGCCTTGAAGTCATCCTTGTAGGTGTATGAGCAAAAGAGGTTGATCTGCGATCGCAGTTCTATTGCACGTTTGATCATGGTGTCAGGGCTGGCATTTACCGATACCGAGACAGTATCGATACCAGCAGCGGTGCTGGTATCGCTAAGTAATACCGATATCGACACCGGTATCGACAGGCAGCTATGCCTAATCGGGCAAGATGAAGGCGTGAGAGAGAATGATGGTCAATGAGACTGTTGAACTATCTCTCTCACCCACCAGTACCGCAAGAGCTCGGTGACTTCGATTGACTCGTCTGATAAGGAGCTTCTCTCCGGAGTAACAAGCCTCTTCGCAGAGCTAAAGACTCGCTCAACTTCCGCGGACATTGCAGGTATTGATAGTAAATCAAAAGCCATTTGTCGGGGTTGGTGGAACGCGCTTCGATCCCACCAGAGGAGGAGATCAACGTCAGTCTCAGTGACAAAGGCTGTAGGCCTCCCAATCGCATATTGCTGAAACTGGTCCCCTTCTACGGGGACTCGACCTAAGTGCTTCTCAAGAAGGTTTGGGCGTCGAACGACTGCTTCTTGTATGTCAGGCATGGGGTTCCGATAGTTTATCTCCCACTCTACTCTTACTTTCTTCATGACCTTTTCCTTCCATCTTGTCATGGCTGCTGTTGTCCAATGTTGATCGAAGTAGGATTGTCGAGTAGCCGGACTAAAGATAGTGGCAGCGGCGTACAAGGTATGAGCATTATCGGTCAGCTTGTAATCTTTTTGTAATTTCTCCCAAGCGTTCTGGTAGGCAATAGCTATAGGTGATGTTGCTTGTCCTTGCGCCTTCTGGTCTCCAATACCCTGTTCCATCTCTTTCATAAGCGCCTCAATTGTAGGTATGAACTCCCAAATTGACCCATGATGACCTGATCCTGCGTGACTCTGAAGAATCTGAGTTGCGTCGTTGAACGGGTACAGAGCATCGAAAAGTAGCTTCAGGTGAGACCAATCGTCTTCAGATAGTAGATCTTCACCCAATTCATCTTTGAATCGAATACTGAAAAGGAACAGGCGTTCTTGAAGATCTAACGCTCGTCCAATCGATGCATAGTGCGAATTCCACCGCGTGCAGTTATCCTGTATAACATTGAGACCATCAACCCTCTCATCACCGATAACACACCTTTTAAAAGCTTCTTTGCGTTGTGGTGAACTTCTAATGAAGACAATGATATTGTGAAGCTTTCCAATCGGTCCTTTCAGTCTCCAGGCTTGTTGTGCCTTCT
>CAWCGC010000026.1:0-209389 GCA_963794765.1 Bryobacteraceae bacterium
TGCAGGAGCTGCTCGGGACCAGCCAGACCGAGGCTTGGCGGATCCTTAAGCGACTGGGCGCTGAGGTGGGCCCGGCGGGGCTTTGATGCTCTCTCGCGAGGTGCTGCTCGAGCGGCTCCGGACTTGGCTGGACGATCCCGAGGTCCAGTTCGAGATCGATCGCCGACAGCGGCTCGAAACGGCCCTCGACGCGCTGAATCCCGCCGTCCGGACCCGGCTGGTGAAGGTGGTGGACGGTCGGAAGGCTCAGGAGATGGCTGGGACGCGTTTTGCGAGCCTGCCCGAGGGCGTGACGTTTACTCCGAAAAGGCTCACGCTGGAGTTTCAGGGAGCAAGCAGTTTCTGCAGCTGCTCGGTGCGGTTTTGAAGGCACTCGAGAACGATACAGATGAGGTAATCAGCTTTGCCGATGAAGGCACGTCATAGCCGCCCTGTAAGGCTGAAGGTTTTTCACTATACAGTATAAACAGTGTATACAGTATAATGTATTTATACAATATGTCTATCTGACGGACGGCCCGTCTTAACCTTCTCAATCCTTTGGACGGCAACCACAAAGTCCGCTTCTTTCAGGTCCTGAAGCAGTCGCAATCCTGCACGAACAAGCTCACTCTTGTTCGCGTGAATACCTGCCTTCAGTGCTCGTTCTCTAAGTGCGGAAATAACTGCATAATCACTAATTGGAAGGCTAAAGCTGTCGCGAATGACCCGCTGATGCTCTGCAGCCGCCGGCATATTTGTGTTCTCCCGCTCGCCTGCACCGGTTTTCTCGAGAACCGCTTCCGCGCGCGCGAATCGGTCGAGTTTCCGATCAGTTGCCCGACTCTCTTCAGCTCTCATGCTTGAGCCAAGAGCACTCCTCATATCGCGAGCTTTACCCATTTGCCTGACGCGCCTCCTCGCGCATAATCAGTGCCGTCACTTCATCAGTGAGCGCTTCAATCTCTTTGATCGCTTCCTTTGCTTTCGACCCAAAGTTGTGGACCGTTTGGCCGAACGCCGCGCACTGCCGGTACACCTGCCGGAATGAGAGCGAATTGCGAGCGAGTTCAATGCCGAACTCAGGGAGGATCTCAAGCGCTTCACGCCCTAAAGTCGTATTCGGTTGGAGCTGGTTTAGAACGAGGCGTGTCTTTAGCGCTTCGTTTACAGTCTGCGCCCCTTCAATGGTTTTTCCGATGCCGATTGCCGCCCAAAGGTCCGGGGGTGAAGGAATAACTGGCACAAGCGCCACATCGGTGATGAGGAGTGCGCTTTGCGGCACTTGTGAGTCGGCCGAGGGGGGACAGTCGATGACGATGTAGTCATAGTCATTCGCAAATTTTTGTACCTCACGGTGCACCTTGGTGTTCGCCGCCGCAAGCCCGACTACGGACGCCGGAAAGGGATCGTCATCCGTTGCCGATGCCGCCCAGCGGGTAGCAGTCCCCTGCGGGTCTGCATCGACCACGAGGACTTTCATCCCCTTTCCCCGCCGCGCTAAGGCTCCGGCGAGGTGCATGCTTACGGTCGTCTTCCCACAGCCGCCCTTCTGATTCACGAGTGAGATTACCTGTGCCCGCACGTATCCTCCACTCCGAGTATAAACCGTCAATACGGTTTACCTCGTCTAAACCGTATAAACCGTATTTAGCAATAACCTAAAGTGATAGTCAGCGAAAAACACGTGTATTCTTAGTCCGCGCATACCGTTTATACGGTATGCAAATCCGATCAGGTGAGAGGTTTCGAGAGACTGATCTCTTTTAGCGAGGCTCTTGACCTTCTCTTAACTGAGAGGTTTTGGGAGACAGAACTTAAAGAACAAAACTGTCGACCGACCTTTCGACATTCAATCCTTGCTCCTTTCGCGTTTTCGACGCCCGTCTAAGCGCGTTCGAGCGAGAAAAAGCCTTCCGGTTGCCGCAAGTCCTCCCTTGAGAGGTTTCGGGAGACGGTTCATGCGACAGCGCTGAGAGGTTTTGGGAGACAAACGCTTCGGCCTACGGCGCGGGTCGCTCTACTGCCCGTTCCTTGTTCGAATGTCTCTAGTAAGAGCGAACGAGAGGTTTTGGGTGACACGCGAGAGGCGGTGAGAGGTTTTGGGAGAGCATTTGAGAGATTACGGGAGACAAATTCTTGGCGTCCGAGAGGTTTGGGGAGACATTGTTGCGCGTGTGGGCGCCGGCGGCATGGGCCAGGTGTGGAATGAGAGGTTTTGAGAGACAAAGTGAGAGGTTTTGGGAGACACATTTCCCAGATTCGCCAATGTAATCAAGGGTTTAAAATCCTCTTGACTTAGACTTATACTTTGTATTGTAAATAGACAACAACACACAACACGATGTTTGTTGTGTGCTGGGGAAATTGAGTTCCGACCGGAAGGGTTAGATACGAGCTGTGGGACCACAGATCATCGACGACAACGACTCTGAACTCCGAGGGTGTCCTGAATTTCGTGTAAACGTTCGTTCCTCTAGACTTGGAGGACCGAATGGACAAGGCAGACGAACTGATCAAAGAATTGCTGGCTGACTACAAAGGCCCGGAAGACCTAATTGGAGCCAACGGGCTGATGAAGCGCCTGACCAAGAAACTGGTCGAGGGCGCAATGGGTGCCGAGATGACGCATCACCTCGGCTATGCCAGGCATGGGACGGCCGGCGAAGGCGGTTCGAACGCGAGAAACGGCACGAGCCCGAAGACTTTGAAGGGCGATTTTGGTCAGGTACAGATCGACGTGCCCCGAGACCGCGACGGCAGCTTCGAGCCGAAAATCGTGGCCAAGCACCAGCGCCGATTCACGGGTTTCGATGAGAAGATCCTGTCGATGTATGCGCGTGGGATGAGCACCCGTGAGATTCAGGGCCATCTGGAAGAGATTTATGCGATCGAGGTCAGCTCCAGCCTGATCTCGGAAGTCACCGATGCCGTCATCGAAGAAGTAAAGCTATGGCAGAATCGGCCGCTGGAAAACCTATATCCCATTCTTTTTCTGGATGCTTTGATGGTGAAGATGCGCCATGAAGGGCGCGTTGAAAACCGAGCGGTGTACGTCGCGATCGGCATTGACCTGGACGGGCGAAAAGACGTGTTGGGGCTATGGACATCGGCGAACGAAGGCTCGAAATTCTGGTTGCAGGTGCTGACAGACCTAAGAAACCGTGGTGTCAAAGATGTATTTCTGGCGTGCGTGGACGGGCTGAAGGGATTCCCACAAGCCATTGAGAGCGTGTTCCCGCAAGCGCAGGTGCAGTTATGCATCGTTCACCTCACGCGCGCCAGCCTGAATTACGTGAGCTGGAAAGAGCGCAAGGCGGTGGCGCAGGACCTAAAGGCGATCTATCGTGCCGATACCGTCGAAACTGCCGAGCACGAACTCAACACCTTCTCTAAGAAATGGGATGCGCGTTATCCCACGATCAGTTCGCTCTGGAAGCGCCACTGGGAACGTGTCATCCCGTTCTTTGCTTACCCGACAGAGATTCGCCGCGTCGTCTACACTACCAACGCGGTGGAGTCGCTGAACATGTCGCTGCGGAAAATCATCAAGACACGCGGATCATTCCCGAGCGAAGATGCGGCGCTGAAATTACTGTTCCTGGCGCTGCGAAACGTTGTCAATAAATGGGAGATCGTGCAGAATTGGAAAGCCGCGCTCAGCCGCTTTACCATCCTGTGGGAAGATCGTATCCTGGCAGCTCAACAGCGGTAAATGGCTGTTCAACGGAACGCCGTTTACACAAAATCGCGGACACTCCTTGAGAAGCTCAGTGAATATCTTCCAGTCAGCACAACCCGGGTCGAAACCGCACTTTCACGATTTCCGATTCACAACCTGACCAAGGGAGAGACGATCCCTATTCGCATAACCCAGAGAGGGCAGGGAGGGGACACCGACATCTCTTGGAGCGTCTCGCCAAGCCGCGACCACGGGGAGCCGCGTCAGCTGGCGTACCAGCTCGATACCCTCCTCATAAACAAGCGCATTGATGAAGAGCGCCGGCCGTTGCCGCGCCTTATTCGGCTCGGGAGCTACCGCGAGATCTGCCGGGAACTCGGCGTTCAGATGAACGGTAAGCAGAAGGACGCCATCAAGCAGGCGTTATATCAGAATGCTTTTGCGGGCATCACAGCGAAGGTGTCGTTCAAGGCCGCAGATGGGCGGACGAGGCGGTTTGAAAAAGGCTTTACTCGGTACAGCGTGTATTTCGCCGGAGAGGAGCTCCCGAACGAGACGACGGCCGATGCTGTCTATATCTACCTCAACGAAGACTACTGGCAGGTCCTCAACAACGCCATCTTTCGGCCGCTTGACTTCGAGTACCAAAAGGGTCTCTCAGCTGGAGCCCCGCAACGGTTCTATGAGCTCGTGAGCTTTGCGATGTTTGCGGCGCTCAGTCGACGACGGGATGAAGCAAAGCTTGTGTATTCGGACTACTGCCTCAGAGCCCCTCAGACGCGGTATTTTACGCGGGCTCCAATGCAGAAGCAGATGTATAAAGTGCATCGACCTCACGTTCAATCCGGGGTACATCGCAAAGCTCCGCTATCGTCAGATTACGGACCAAGACGGGCAGCCAGACTGGGAGATCTTTTACACGCCGGGACCGCGCGCTCGCGCGCAGTTCGCATTCTTTAGGAGCCGCCAGAGGAATGAGGTGATTGAGGCAGCCCAGGTGGATACCAAAGCGCGACCCGAATCTGGTGGTTTTCCCGACCATCCCTGTGGAGTATAGGGCACCTCGAGCACTTACATGACGTGTTTCGGGGACAATAGTCGAAGTCTGAACACTGTACTCAATCCCGGCAGAGGTGATCATTCATCTGAACTGTTTTGCGTGAGGATAGCGATTAGATTAGTCGCAGACGGACACACGGCTTCGTTCCGAACTGCGGGCGCAAAAATGTGTGCGAGGGTGAGAAACTCCCGTTCGAGTGCTTCGAGATCGTCCGAAGCACTACGTGCGATTATCTTCAACGTCGGGAGTTTCCGTTCCGTGAGGAGCGCGGTGACCTGACGTGCTCGCTCTTTGAGATCGTTCACAAACCGGCTAAGTGCGAGTGCTTCGGCCGGACTAATAGCTTGCACTGAGGGAAGCTCATGGTCCTTCTCAGAGCTGACAGTTGACATTGACGGCTTCAAAATGCACCTCTCGGGGGCTCTGAATCTGATCGGCGTGTGGCGGCAGTGCATCTCAGGGACTGTGAATAATGATCTAATGCCGCTCGTTGGCTCTGCTCTTCCGTGTAACACGCGGGTTAGCGTGCGACCGCAGTTCCTGGAGTAGAACTGTGTCACGTACGGGCCTGGTTATTAAGGCAACCATTTTCGCGCCCACAGCGATCAGCTTCTTTGTCAAATACTTCTCTTCGTAGTCGGCTGTCGATCGACTGATAGGTCTGATCCCAGTGGCGTGCATCACCACACGGCCGGCACGCTGTCCAACGAATGTCCGCTCGCGCGAATCCCAAACGGGGTCGACCATCATGTCCATTGCCGGTTCGAGCTCCAGATCCACCCAGACAGTTGACAACGGCCGCGGGTGGCGTCCTTTCACTCCGTTCGGATGCGTGAGCATTTCGTACCTTGCCCAGCCTTTCGCGCACAGTCGGCCCCTCAAGCGGATCGCCTTCGATTGACATGAATGTCCCGCTTCGACGATACATGAGCTGATCGCAGCCTATAGAACAATACGGGGAAGCGGAGCGCGTGACCTGAGCACGATGGTGCTTGGGCCGGAGCCGCCGGGTTTTCCGGCTTCCGCGCTTCGAGGTGAGTGCCTTCGCTCCCACACACAATCTGGTGCAGGAGCCGGCTTTGTGCGAGTTTAAACATTGCAACCTCCTGCGCACGACGCGCTTGCGATCTAACGTCGACCTTGAACGACGGTTAGCAGCGTCGCTTCCTAACTCTCCTACCCAGGCGAGCACGACCTTGGGAGCATTTCGATCACCATTCAGCGAGACCACAATCATCCCCGCGGAAATCGTGATCGGCGTCCCAGCGTACTCTGTTGACTGCACAGCCCGAACGCTCCGCACCGAAACTGCAGTCGCTCGTCGGCGACGTAGGTTTCCGGCTGTTTGTGGCGGCGGAAGTACTGCCGAACTTCGTCGAACGCTCGACAGAGTCGCTGGGCGACCGAAGCTCACCGAAACTATTCGTCCGAGCTGAACACAAAATCGGTTGTGAGTCTGTTTGTGCGTGGGGCTCGCTGGATCCGTTTTGGCGTGCCCGCCGGGGCGGCATTGATATTCGCCGACGTGCGACCATGCGACTATTGTCCTTGTCTCGGGACCGGCCAATAACGGTTCTCTGCGTCGATGATCATGCCATCGTGCGAGAGGGTATTGTCTCCCTGATCGAAGGCGACGTCGACCTGAAGATCGTAGCTGAAGCGGAAACCGCTCAACAAGCGATCGCGGCTTTTCACGCATGCAAACCTGACGTTACCGTGATTGACCTTCGGTTGCCGGATGGTGACGGCGTCGAAGTCATCCGGCAACTCAGGAAGGAGTTTCCGAACGCGCGGTTCATTGTCCTTACGTCCGCTGAGGGCGATGTCGACATGAGACGCGCTCTCGAAGCGGGCGCACAGGCCTACTTAGTGAAAGGATCCGTTCGGAAAGAGTTGCGGCAGGTAGTCAAGGCCGTTCATGCCGGCGAACGCTACATACCTGCGAGTGTAGCCGAAAAGATCACTGCGCACTTGGGCGAACCGGGCTTGACGGCTCGCGAACTGGAAGTGATCCAGCTTGTGAGTGAAGGTCTGCGCAATAAGGAGATCGCGGCAAGATTATCGATCAGTGAAGACACTGTAAAAATGCATGTACGAAACCTGATGGAAAAGTTGGAAGTCGGCGATCGCACCCACGCCGTCATGGTCGCAGTCCGGCGCGGATTCATTCGGCCGTAAAGCATATACCTCGAAAGCGTTACAGCATTCCGTGTAGGCCTCGTCTAGCACACTTTAGCAATGGTGCAGAAAACGATTTCCGTCTATCGTACGTACAGTGATGCGAGTGGAAGCAAGGCTTGGACTGTTAACACACGGATTCGGGTGTATCCCTCGGAAGGTCCCTGTGGAACGCCAGCCCGGACGTCTCGGCATCTGGCTGTCACACGGCGGCTGTTCTTGTAAGATTCCCACCTTGCAAGAGCGGCAGCACGATGCTAGCGCACCGACAGTGCTGGTTAGTGGCTGGGCCGATCACAGCGCGCTCGAGAGCCTCTGCACCTTACGAATAGCACTCGCGATCGGAACAATAAAGCGGCGATGCCCGGGCTGGAGCGGACCGCATTGAGACCGGAGATGCATACTCCGCGAAAGTAGGGGGACTGAAATGATCCGAGTGAAGGACTGGAGCTGCACAGACGTGGCATTCAAGGCCAGGCATCAGGGTTACGCTCCATCGCCCGACGGTTGGACAGGCTGGAGTTGTCGGTGAGTTAGGTAGCAATTCATGATGAACGCAAGCATTCAATCTTCGCAATCCGTCGATATGCCTCATAACCTGTCGAGGGCCATAAGCTGTAGCGCCGCTTTTCATAATGTTCTCCGCCGAGTGAACCTGGTTGCCCCGACCGACGCAACGATTCTGATTCGCGGAGAAACTGACACCGGCAAAGAGGTTGTTGCCTCCGCCATCCACATGCCAAGCTCACGGTCCCGCGGTCCGGTGGTTAAGGTGAACTGGCCGGTTATCCCTTTCGGACTACTTGAAATCGAGCTTTCCGGCCATGAGCGTCGGGCGGTCACTGGCCCGGAGGCAACCACTCCTGAAGGTTCCGAGAGGTTGCCACATGAATCGCATTCTGAACGATGCCAACCGGCGCCTCGGTCAGCCGCCGAACTCCGATTGGTGCCCACGTACGACGTTTTCTACACCAACCTACTTAGCGCGATGCGACAAGGAGTAGCACGATGAGTACTTTAGACTTTATTGGCTCCAGCGCAAGATTTCAATCGGTGCTGACGAAGATCCAGACGGTTGCACCGGTAGCGTCAGCCGTCCTGATACAAGGGGAGACGGGTACAGGTAAGGAGGTGGTCGCGCGAGCGATTCACGATGCTAGTCCTCGTCATCGCAACCGATTCGTTGCGCTGAATTGCACGGCGATTCCCGGCGCACTGTTGGAAAGCGAACTCTTTGGTCATGAGCGAGGCGCGTTCACAGGCGCCGTTGCTCAGACGGTAGGACGGTTTCAAGCGGCTGATGGCGGAACGTTGTTTCTGGACGAAATTGGCGACCTTCCACTCGAGTTACAGCCAAAACTCCTCCGGGTTCTGCAGGAAAGGCAGTTCGAGCGACTGGGAAGCGGCCGCACGCTTCAAGTCGACGTACGAATCGTCGCAGCTACGAACCAGGATCTCCGCCTTCTCGTCCAACAGCGAAAGTTCCGTGCTGACCTGTACTACAGGCTGAACGTTTTTCCGATCATTCTGCCACCATTGCGGGAGCGAACAGAGGATATTCCACTACTCGCACATTATTTCGTTCAGAAGTTTGCGGAGTTACAAGGGAAGTCGATTGACCATATTCCGCCGGGCATCATGAAGGCACTGAAAGATTATGAGTGGCCGGGGAATATACGGGAACTCCAAAATGTAATAGAACGGGCCGTCATCATGACGTCAGGCCGAGTACTGGACCTTTCGACAGAGGATCTTGTCACGGGGAATGAGGGGTTAACCATCGTCAGAACACTGGCAGACGCTGAGCGAGCGCACATTCTGACGACGTTACGAGAGACAGACTGGGTCGTGGGTGGATCGCGTGGAGCAGCTGCTCAACTAGGGTTGCCCAGGACAACCCTCATTTCCATCATGCAACGGTTGGGAATTTCGCGAGAGCCCTTCAGAAATGGGACAGGAGAATGGAGGTCGTCCGTAGTGTCGGATGATTGGCGGTCGTCAGCCTCGGGTCAGATGCAAGAGGAGGGAACGATCGAAAGTGACCCACATTCCCCCTTCTACGATGTTCAGACGGCTTAATAAGATCGCCCGTAGGATTCGACGTCCCACTTCGCTCAGATTGCTATCCTGCGAAGATCTCGAAAATCGAGAAGACCTCGTTTGATCGCGACAGTAACTGCATGCCTTCCATCATTGGCTCTAAGTTTGCCCAAGATGTTTTTGGATATACAGTTTACGGTACCTTCCGCACTCGCTATGTGATCTCGGATATGTTTACTATGGTATCCATTGCGAATGAGCCGAAGTAGTTCCCGGCTTGTGGGCCCCTCGTGTACCTTGGGTGCTCGAGACATGCGGATGCGAACTCCGTGACACCACGTCTGCCAGTTGGATCGAGCGGATCTTCGCCCAACAACTCATCTTTCGGGGTGCGATTCAGTATCTAAGCCGAAGCGTCGTACGGCATTATTGCTTGAAGCTCACTCTCATTATCACCCGTAAGCAGTATTATCGTTCCTTCGCTTGGAACCGTTGCGGATCCGCGGATCCTTATGAGTATGCGTGCCCTTAACCTCCGCAAGCTGGACGTCCGTGGGCACAAGTCGGGCCGCGATGGGCTGACGGATGAGCACAAAAAGCAGCGAAGAGGCATTCGGTGGAAATCGGTGATCGCATTCTGCCAATCTATGTTCGCCAGCGGTCTATCCCCAATCAGCTCATCAACGCATTGATGGGTGCTGAGACATACGGGTCGGCTGAGGCTGAGCAGTTCGATGGGATCACGATTGTCTTCGTAAGAGTAGCGTCAACCGGAATCTCAGAACAAGCCTCGATCGCGCGTCACCGCGTCGAACCAGCGTCGATAGATCGACGTCATTGAGCTCGAGGACCTCCATTTTTCGCTGATTGGTTTTGGCAGGCCGGGTGCATGGTGGGGATTAGGCACTTACTCAAGGTCAACGCAAATGATGACGATTCAAATCGATGGCGCCTTGGTTAACGCACGTGACGGAGAGCCGCTACTCGCGACTATGGCTCGCAGTGGGGTGGAACTCCCACAGGTCTGCTACCATCCTCAACTTGGTTCGATTCAGACCTGTGACACATGCCTGGTTGAGTCAGGCGGTGAACTGGTAAGGGCGTGTGCGACGACCGTTCGAAGCGGCATGGAGGTATGGACCTCGTCAGACCGCGCTCGCGAGGCGCGGATCCAGGCATTTGACCGCATTCTCGGCAATCACCTGCTTTACTGCACGGTCTGCGACAACAACAACGGCAATTGCGTCGTCCACAATACGACCAAGCTTCTCGCCATTGAAGGGCAGAGCCTTCCATTCAAGGCTAAGCCATACGCCATCGACGATACGAACCCGTTTTACCGCTACGATCCCGATCAGTGCATTCTGTGTGGTCGGTGCGTGGAAGCATGCCAGAACTTACAGGTGAATGAAACTCTGAGTATCAACTGGGAGAATGCGCACCCGCGGGTACTGTGGGACGGTGGCACCAGCATCGGTGAATCCAGTTGCGTGTCCTGCGGACATTGCGTGACCGTTTGTCCCTGTAATGCGCTGATGGAAAAGTCAATGGTCCATCACGCAGGCTTTCTGACAGGACTATCGAAGCCGGTCATCGATACCATGATCGGAGCTGTAAAGGGGATTGAGAACGAGATAGGATACGGCGCAATTCTGAAAATTTCGGAAGTGGAAGCAGCGATGCGCGAAGAACGTGTGCGCCGCACCAAGACCGTTTGCACCTACTGCGGCGTAGGCTGTAGCTTCGACATTTGGACCAAGGACCGGCACATTCTCAAGGTTGAGCCGCTCGAGGGCGCGGCGAACGGTATCTCTACATGCGTCAAAGGCAAGTTCGCGTGGGATTTCGTCAATAGCCCCGACCGACTTACGACACCACTCATTCGTGAAGGCGACAGGTTCCGGGAAGCCGGATGGGATGAAGCGCTGGATTTGGTTGCCCGCCGGTTCTCCGAGATCAGGAGCAGCAACGGGCCGGATTCGCTGGGCTTCATTGCCTCTTCGAAGTGCACGAACGAGGAAAGCTTCCTGATGCAAAAGCTGGCGCGCGCTGTGATCGGCACCAACAATATCGACAACTGTTCGCGGTATTGCCAGTCTCCGGCAACCGCAGGCCTGTTCCGAACAGTGGGTTACGGCGGCGATTCGGGGTCCATTTCGGATATCGAGAAAGCCGACCTGGTAATCATCATTGGCAGCAACACGGCGGAGAGCCACCCGGTTCTCGCTACGCGCGTCAAACGCGCTCACAAGCTGCGAGGCCAGAAACTGATTGTTTCCGATTTGCGGAGACACGAGATGGCCCGTCGTGCCGACATCTTCCTTCAGACGCGCGCCGGCACTGACATAGCGTGGCTATCAGCAGTCAGCCGTTATTTGCTGGACAGCGGTTTGGCGAAAACCGAGTTTCTCGATCAGTGGGTGAACGGGCTCGAGGAATACCGGAAGAGCCTGGAGCCGTTCACGATGAGTCGCGCTTCAGAACTCACAGGAATCCCGGAGGATACGATCCAGGCGGTAGCCCACGAGATCGCGCGCGCGGACCGCGTCTGCATCTTATGGGCGATGGGCGTAACACAGCATAGCAACGGCTCTGATACGTCGACGGCAATATCGAACCTGTTACTCGTGACCGGCAACTACATGAGGCCCGGTACCGGGGCTTATCCTCTTCGCGGACACAATAACGTGCAGGGCGCGAGCGACAACGGCGCAATGCCCAACGCCGTTTCGGGTTATCAAGCAGTAGACGATCCCGAGGTGCGCTTGCGATTCGAGCGTGCGTGGGGAGTTCCGCTGCCAACCAGCACTGGTCTGGACAATCACCAGATGGTCGAAGCAATTCAGCGCGGAAAACTTAAGGGTCTGTACCTATTCGGCGAGGAGATGAGCATCGTCGATTCTAACGCGAACTATGTTGCCGACGCGTTCAGGAAGCTGGAATTCATGGTAGTGCAGGATATCTTCTTCGGCACGACAACCCGCTTTGCGGATGTCGTCCTTCCGGCGTGTCCAAGTCTCGAAAAGGAAGGGACCTTCACGAGCACGGAGAGGCGAATTCAGCGTCTATATCGCGTTTTCGAGCCGCTCGAAGGGAGCCGGCCGGATTGGCAGATTGTCCAGGACGTCGCGAACCGCATGGGAGCGGGCTGGCAGTATGGCCACCCTTCCGAGGTTATGGACGAGATCGCCGCCGTCACTCCGATATTCGCCGGCGTCAACTACGACCGACTTGATGGGTTCAAGAGCCTTCAATGGCCCGTGGCGCTCGACGGCGCCGATCAACCGCTTTTGTACACTGAGCGCTTCGCGTTCGCCGACGGCAAGGCGCGCCTATACCCCGTCGCATGGAGCGAACTGAGCGAAGAACCCGACAGCGAGTTTGATCTGCAGCTCAACAACGGGAGACTGCTTGAGCACTTCCATGAAGGCAACCTCACATACCGCAGCCCTGGGATCGCGCAAATGACGCCGGGCACGTTTGTCGAGGTGTCGCCGCACTTGGCGCAGGAGCGCGGAATTGAAAGCGGGAGTTTGGTTCAACTGACGTCGCGGCGCGGGCGGGTGCGAGTCCGCGCTCTGGTTACAGATCGCGTACAAGGCAGGGAACTCTACATGCCAATGAATTCCTCGGAAAGCCCGGTTAATATCCTGACCAGCAGCCATACCGACCCGGTCACGCATACACCCGCGTTCAAGGAGACCGCCGTGAAGATGGAAGTGCTCGAACGCGCAGGCGCCTCGCCGATGCCTCGCATCAATCCGCGTTTCGGCCGGCCGACGCCGCAGGATGGCGTCGAGGTCGAGCGCAAGTGGAGACGCACGGATTATCACTTCCCGGGCAACGGCCTGGTGCACATAGAGAACAGATAGGAGGAACCAACGATGGCACAGCCCATACCATTTCACGTACCCCAAAAGCCCGTGGCGAACCTCGAGCACTTGGGCAAGGCTCCGGCCGAACATGCCGACGCTGTGATCGCGGCGTACGAATTATTGCAGTTGCTGCACGATAAGGGCATCTTGAGTCTACTGCGCGGATTCGTGGGAGCGGGCGACGAAATCGCCGGCATCATCACCAAGTCGATTGATTCGCCGAACGCGATCCGTGGGTTTCGTAATTTCCTTCTGCTCACGAACTTCTTTTCCCGCATGCCTCCTGAGGTATTGAGCAGCTTTGTCGATGCGATTCACGCGACCGGGCGCAACAAGGCGCAAAACGCGCCAGGGCTGCTCCATTTGCTTTGGCGCTTGCGTAGCGAGAATAGCCGTCGTGCGGCGTCAGTCGGGCTCGACCTGCTCGAAGCTGCCGGAAAGAGCTCTATGACGGACTCAATCGTCCACACTCCCGTCGGAAAAGTTGCAGGCCGGCTCACCTCAGTGTGCGACGATGTGCGGGCAGTCGAGGCGCCGTTGGGAATCCGGCTGCGGCGTACCAGTATCTCGGTTACGATGCACGCCGGGCATGCATGCCCCCCCCGTCTTTTCGACGCGCGGAACGAACTGGCGTCGCTCCGCGAAGACATCGGCAGGCACAATGCCGTGGACAAGTTGACTGGCTCGCTGTTGCGAGGCACGCTCCCGCTACAAAGAGTCAATTCTGTTGCTGAGCGGGCGAGCGAGTTATGAGCTGGTGCAGAAAGCCCTGATGGCGGGAATGTCCGTCGTTGCCTCGGCGGGAGCCCCCTCCAGCGTGGCACTGTCAACGGCCCGACGCTGCGGAATAACTTTGATTGGGTTTCTTCGCCGCGGCTGCTTTAACCTTTACAAGGAGCGTGGCCGGATTGGCGGATTGGAGATGCTGCAATGAAGCTGAGAATCCAGGGAAACAGCCTGCGCTTTCGTCTAACGCGAAAAGAAGTCGAGTTGCTTCATCTGCATGGTCGAGTGGAGGAGATGGTTGATTTTGCGCCCGGCTGCGCTCTCCGCTACGTGGTCGAGGCTGTGCCACATTTATTCGAGCTGCGTGCCCGATTCGAGGATGCGACGATCTGCGTCAACCTTCCACAAACAGCGGCTGACGTCTGGGCCGAGAGCAGCCAAGTGACGATTGCCGGGGGCAGTGAGGATCTCGGTATTCTGATCGAGAAGGACTTTCAGTGCCTTCATAAGCCAGGCGACCGAGATCCTGACGCCTATCCTCACCCTCTGGGCGCCGGTTACGCTGTCTGAGGCGCGATCAATGTGAGCGCAATCGATGTTGCCGCTGAATATACTTTGACGAATTGTGGGAGAACTTGACTATGAACAACAGCAAATCAGTTGGTGCGTCCGGATGCTCGATTGATGCGAGCGGTTCGCATCCACGGTCAGTGGTGGCCCTGAGCAGCTATTTTACGAGGATGCGCCCATTCCCGATCCCGGCGAAGGCGACGTCCTGGTCCGTGTCTGCGCGACCGGTATCACCCCGGCGGAACTCACCTGGGACGAAACCTACCGGAATGCCGACGGATCGGCCCGCATTCCATGGCATTCCCGGCCACGAGGTGTCCGGGACTGTGGAGGCTCTAGGCGCGGGCGTGACGGACCTACAGGTCGGAGAGGACGTTTACGGTCTGGCTGATTTTCCGCGCGACGGCGCCGCTGCAGAGTACATCGCCATTCGTGCTGCGAACCTCGCACCGAAGCCGGAAAGCATCGATTATGTCCAGGCAGCAGCCGTTCCTTTGTCCGCGCTGACTGCTTGGCAATCGCTCTTTGACAAGGGGCGGCTCACTGCCGGGCAGCGAGTCCTGATTCATGGAGCAGCGGGAGGCGTCGGGACTTACGCGGTACAACTCGCCCGCTGGCGGGGCGCGCAGGTAATCGCGACTGCCTCCGCAGCAAACGCCGACTTCCTGCGCGAACTCGGCGCAGACAAGGTCATCGATTACACGACAACGCGATTCGAGGATGAAGTCCAGGACGCGGATGTTGTGCTCGACACGATTGGCGGAGATACGCTGGAGCGCTCCTGGCCGATCATTCGCCGTAACGGCGTGCTGGTTACTTTGCCAGCTCCGCCTCCCGTGGGCAAGGCCGAACACTTCGGCGTCAAATCAATCTTCTTCATCGTCGAGCCGAATCGGGTCGAGCTCATCGGAAATTGGACGGCTGATTGATTCCGGCAAACTGAAGGTCGTTGTTGCTGAAGTCTTTCCGCTCCCCAGCGCCAGGAAGGCCTTCGAACACGGACTCGCGGGCCACACGCGCGGCAAAATCGTATTGCGAGTCCACGAGGACTGACGGGAGCTAAGGGGGCGATCTTATGACTGTCATCAGCGAGCGATCGAACAATGATGCTCGAACGGTGCTGCATTGGTACGATTTCATATGCCCGTTCTGTTACATAGCGACAGAATCGCAACGCAATCCTCGCCCGCCACGGGTTCGATGTGGTCGAGCTGCCATTCCAGGCCCACCCGGAGATTCCGCCGGAGAGGGATATCGGCTGGACCTCGCAGCGGGCCGATGTACACGATGCTGGACCGTGATGCGGCCGAAGCTGGATTACTTTTGCGCTGGCCTCAGCATCTCCCGAATACGCGCGCGGCTCTCGCCGCCGCCGAGTGGGCTCGCCGACATCAGCCGCGAGAATTTCCGAAATTTCACAGGGCACTTTTCGAGGCGCACTTCGCCCTCGGCGAGAACCTGGAGGATCCTGCCGTTATCGACCGGCATGCGACGGCGGCCGGCATCGACCTCGCGGCTCTACACGTAGCGCTAGCCTGATGGCCGCGCTACAGGATTCGTCAGCGAAGCCGAGGAACTTGGCCGCCGGCATGGTGTTCAAGGCACACCAGCGTGGCTGTTCGATGGGCAACTGTTGACGGGCCTTCGCTCCGCTGCGGATTTCGAACGGCTCGCCGACCTCGCGCTTCAGACGCCAAAATGACGGACAGTGACGCAATAGATGCTGTAGCAAAGCGTAGACCCTTGCACAAGAGATTTATTAACGAGGTCATATGCACGTTTTAAGTGATGTCTTGGCGCAAGCCCAGAAGAAAGGAGTGGCCGTCGGCCATTTCAACGTCTCCGATCTGGTTTTCTTAAAGGCCGTTTTCGCCGCTGCACGTGAACTGAATGTCCCCGTCATCGTCGGTGCATCCGAGGGCGAGCGCAAATTTATAGGTGTCCGTCAGATCGCGGCTCTCGTTCAAACGTTGCGGGAAGAATTCGATTTTCCGATCTTTCTCAACGCCGATCACACCCACTCGCTCTCAGCGCGCGATAGAAGCGGCCAAGGCGGGATTTGATGCGATCGTCTTCGACGCCTCCGCGTTGCCTTTCGAGGAGAATGTGCGTCAGACCAAGAGGCGGTCGAAGCGATCAAGTCCATCAAGCCCACCATCCTTGTAGAAGGAGAGCTTGGCAACATCGGAAGCGGTTCGGAAATCCACGCAACCGCTCCCGACCTGTCCCAGGGCTTCACCAGTGTCACGGCCGCTAAAGAATACGTTGCGTCCACTGGCATCGACATCTTGTCTCCCGCTGTAGGTACCATGCACGGCATGCTGAAGACCATGGTTACCGGAGAAACGAAGAAGCACTTAGATGTCGACCGAATCGCGCGGATCAAGGATGCCGTGCAGATTCCGCTTACTTTACACGGCGGATCGGGAACCGACGACGACGACTTACGCAAAGCAGTCGCGGCGGGAATCACGATAGTTCACATCAACACTGAACTCCGCTTGCCTGGAGACATGGCTTGGAGGACGCCTTTAACGAGCAGCCGACGGAAGTCGTTCCTTACAAACTGCTGGCGTTTCCTTTGGAGTCCGTGAAGCGCGTGGCCTGCGCGCGCCTGAAACTCTTCAATGGTGACAGATAAAGCGACGTAGAATCGACTTGCGGCCTCACAACGGAAATTATGATTGGTGCCGCGTCAGAAAGCTTTGGCGCGCGATCCACGATTTCGCCGCGTCGACATCATCTTGCCCTAACTCATGACCGCCGGTATGCCAGTAGACCGAAACGTCCGCTCCACCGGATTCAAAGATAGCCGCCAAACGCCTGGTGTTCGCCGCAGGGACGATCGGATCTCCAGTCCCCGCGCTGAGAAACATCTTCATTGCGCCAAGCTCGGGCGTTGACTCCGGTTGGAACGGGACCATAGCCCGAAAGAGAATGGCACCGGAGACATGCTGCGGATATCGCAAGATCAGGCTCGCCGCAATGTTGGCCCCGTTCGAGTACCCGGCCACGACAACTCTATTCTCTGGAGCACATATTCGCACCGCGCCCGATCGATAAACGTCGCGAGTTCTTCTGTGCGTCGTTCCAGATCCTCAGGGTCGAATACACCCTCGGCAAGCCGCCGGAAGAAGCGCCGCATTCCATTCTCGAGAACTTTACCTCGCAGGCTCAGGATTGCCGCGCCCGGAAGCAACTCCTGACCCAACGGAATCAGAGCGTTCTCATCCCCGCCAGTTCCGTGAAGCAGGAGCAGAACCGGCGAATCTGGCTCGCGACCCGGAAGGAACTGATGAATGAAGCTGAGATCTGTCATTTGTGTGCCCAGTCGTATACGTCCGGTAAGCCGGAGCGGAGGAAGGATTGCGACGCAGTTCCTTTCGCGCCGGTTCCAGCCAGGGTGGCAATTGCAGTTTCGACCCCGAGATCTTCAGGCGCTTCATCAACCGCGAACCCAGGCGGGTCGGTTGCGATTTCAAACAAAATTCCGCCCGGTTCCCGGTAATAAATGGAATGGAAGTATTTGCGGTCGATAATCGGCGTGACGTCGTAACCCAATGCCGCCAGTTCCTTCTGCCAGGAATCCTGCTGCCGGTCATCCATAGTCCGCCACGCGATATGATGCACCGTTCCTACAGCCACTCGGCCCGCCGTCTGTCCTCCGGAGCACAGACCACATCCGCTATCGCTCCCGCATCGCCGGAGTGACACTGCATACCGGGAGCGGTTCCCTTCCTGCTGGACCAGACGGAACCCCATAACTGTCGGTGAGCAACGCCGCCGTTCCCCGACAGTCGCTTTCCGTAAGAGTCGCACTGTGAAAGCCGTGGATCGCGAACTCCGGAATCACGGATCCCTTGGCATACGCTCTCTCGCCTGCGGCATTCGCGGTAGCCATCAGTTCAATAGTCAAACCGTCGGGATCAGCAAACGAAAGAACCTGCTCTCCGAATCTCTGGGATTCACTGAAGGCGATCCGATGTTCATCCAACCGATCGGCCCAATATCGAATGGCAGCTTTGGGCACGGCAAATGACATGGCCGTTACTTGCCCGGCGCCTTTGCTGCCCTTGCGGAGCGTTCGGCCACGGAAAGAACGTCACGATTGTCCCGGGGTGCCCGACGCCATCGCCATAGTAGAGATGATATGTAGCCGGGGTCATCAAATTGACAGTGAGCTTCACAAGCCGCAAGCCCAGAACTCCAGCATAAAAGTCCACATTCGCTTGCGGCTCGCCGGCAATAGCAGTGACGTGGTGAATGCCCCGAAGTTGCTTATCCACAAGCCCTCCTGTCTTTAAGTTCGGCTTCGCACTTACGGGGCTTTCACGAATTGTACGTCCAACGTAATCGTGACCTCGTCGGCTAGGAGAATTCCGCCTGTCTCCAGCGCTGTGTTCCACGTCAGCCCGTAAGTCCTTGCGGTTGATCTTCGTCATTGCTGAGAGGCCGATCCGCGTACCGCCCCAGGGATCCTTAGCCGGCGGCGTAAAACCTTCCACGTCGAAGAACAACCTCCCGAGTAACACCGTGAATTGTCAGATCGCCAGTGACAGCGAAGTTCGTCGTCACCCGTGCGACTCACCCGTGTGGACCGGAAGCTCAGAGTGGGATACTGATCTACATCGAAGAAATCCGCGCTCTTGAGGTGCGCATCGCGATGGGGATCGCGCGTATTGATCGAGCGAGCATCAACCGTCGGCCTCCACCCGGGAATTCGCTGACATCGCTCTCATCGAGGGTTAGCACGCCGGAAATTCCAGTGAACTGTCCTTTCACGTTGGAAATCATCATATGTTTCACCTTGAACTCAGCGATCGAGTGGACCGGGTCGAGGTTCCAGGTGGTAGTGGATGTTGTGGATGCAAAGAATCGTAGTGCTCATTACTTCTCTCCTTTCGTCGAACTCAACACATGCTCCGAACTGGTAGCATCCAGCGATGGAGTCAGTCCCGACTTCTCTGCTCGACTCGGAACTCAGGTCCTCGGAATCAAGACATCACCCAATCCGATCCGGCGGAGCATTTCCGCGCGTACGCGATCCAACACCATGTTCACGACTTCAGCTCCATCCTCTGTTGGATCGATATGCACGCGGAATGGCCGCTTACCAAAGGGAGCGTCCACGACTTTGACGATGGCATCCGCCACGGCAGAAGGGTCGGCATTGGGTGGGACAATCGACTTAAACCCCTTCATAATGTCATCCGCAAAACCCTTGTAAGGACCGTTCTCGTATTCGGCAGAACGCATCTTGTCAGCTGGACTTCCCGCGTGTGCGAAGTGGTTAGTTCCACCTGTGAACGCTCCCGGAACGATAATCGTCGTTTCAATACCCCACCGCGTCAATTCGCGGGCGTAGACCACCGCTAAGGCATCCATCCCAGCCTTGGCCGCAAAGTACGGTCCGAGATAGGGCGGAGTTCCTCCTGCCGAACTGCTGCTCGACACCCACACCACGAGGCCATTCCGCTGCTTTCTCAAGTGCGGTAGTGCGGCTCGGTTGACTCGTTGTGTGCTTAGAACATTCACGTCGTACAGTTCAGCCAGCTGTTGCGGAGTGAATGCCTCAGCCGGACCGAAGACCATGTGGCCGGCGTTGTGGATCACAACATCCAATCGCTTGTTATCCGCAAAGATTTTCTCGATTGCCTGATTGACAGACTCTTCGGATGTAACATCCAGTTCAATCGTTCGGAGGTCGACGTTGTTCTCGCGCGGCGTACTTTTCCGCGGCTTCTACCTGCGAAGCGTTTCGCCCCGCAGTGTCACGCATCGTTGCATAGACCGTATGACCTGCCTTTGCCAGGCTTCGTGCTGACATCGCTCCGAAGCCGCTCGAGGCTCCGGTGACAACGATTACTTTTCCCATTTTGCTGTCTACCTTTTAGACGAATCCGCCGTTCGCGCGCAGGACCTGCGAGTTGACCCATGCTCCATCAGGGCCGGCCAGAAACGAAACCACGCGAGCGATGTCATCGGGCTGACCGAGCCGTTCGAGCGGAGCGAGTTTCCTCAACTCCTCAATCTGCTCTTCGGATCTTGCCGTTGAGGAAGAGATCTGTAGCGACTGGACCCGGCGCTACGGCATTCACAGTGACATTTCGCCCGCGTAATTCGTTCGCGAGAACACGAACCAATCCCTCCACCCCAGCTTTAGAAGCGATATAGGCTCCATAATTCGGAAACGACTTTCCAAGTACGCTGCTCGAGAAGACGATTATTCTCCCGCCGGAAGGCAGCCGTCGCGCCGCCTGTGCCATGACGAGAAAGGTTCCGCGCAGGTTTGTCGATATCACCCGGTCGAAAGATTCCACGTCGCCGCCTTCAATCGGAAAGAGAGGCATGATTCCCGCTGCGTGGACAACTACATCGATACGGCCAAACGCTTCGGTACGAAGCATTGAACAAGTCGTTCGACTTCGGCGGCACTAGAGACGTCGGCTCTTACAACGATCGCGTTCGCGCCGGCGCTTGTGAGATCCGCACGAACTTCTTCCGCCTTCGCGGAGTTACCTGCGTAGTGCAGCGCAATAGCAAACCCATCGCTCGCTAGCCGCTTGGCCACTGAACGTCCAATACCACCTGAACCGCCAGTGACAATGGCAACTCTATGTTGTTCCTTGTTCATAGATGATCCTCGAAGTGATTAATTTGTGTCCGATCCAGATCATGACGCCGCGGGTCATAACGCGTGTTGAAGTGCACTCCGCCGTGCCGTGCTTAATACGCATCACAAAATGCGCCGAGATACCGGAGGCACCTGCTACTGACCGTCCAAATCCCTCGCCAAGCTCTCGCTCGGTCTATTGCAATACGACGGCCAGAACCGAATCCTTCACCGGCGAAGGGCACTAAAGGCGTAGATCAACTGCCTGTGTCGTCAGTTCGTCAGAAAGTTCGATGGAGCGACAACGGGCTCTTCCGATGACGACCGGGGCGACTGGCGGCTCATACGCGACCCGATCGAGGGCGGCGTTCGCCGCCTCAACTTGGGCATTGATTGCGATTATGCGAGCGAAGAGGTCCGCTTGCAATGTCGCTACAAGCCGATCAGGATAAGCGTTCAGCCATCGAACCATACCCCACCGGCAGTTTTGCGCTCGCAAGAGGGCCTTTCGAAATTCGTCGATGAGACCGGCACCCAGGGCCTGCGAATTCGGAACTCGGCTCGTACCACGAAGGATCTGCGGGTTACCGGCTAACCGCCCGCCGCCGGGTGATGGGCGCGGCGCTGATCGCCGAGAGCAGTCGAGGATAGGACTTTTGAGGATGGAAGCCAGCAGCTTTCGCGATTCACTTCCAGTTCTCCCTCAGTCGAGCGCCAGAAGCGACAGTCGCTGCAGTCACTGTCTCCTCAGCCATCTAGTCTAGCGCCGTGGCCTGGAACCTCGCTCCGGGATCACTCTTTCCGCGGATTCATGGCTGTTTCATGGTGCCTCAGATCTCCCTCGTTTTGGCTCGGTTGTCCAGGGTACGGACCAGGTGCAACTTCCGTCTCAATCCTTCGCAGTTTGCTAGAGGGACAAGCTGACTTCGCTTACAATTTGTGGGCTACCCTGAAACATGTTCTCCAGCCGTCGCTTGTGCGGATGCTGGAGCGTTGCGCTCTGCACCGTGGCGGTACTTGCGGCAGGGTGCTCCGCGCGTCCGCGAAACGCCACCGAACCACGCGTAGAATTCACGCGAATACCGGAAGCGCGGCTTGGCGGATCGAGGGCGATGGACATTATCGAAGGCCGTGCGATCGGTGCGGAGCCCGGGCATCGCGTTGTGCTCTTCGCAAAGACGGATCTTTGGTGGGTCCAGCCCTTCTCGACCGAGCCCTTCACTCATCTCAACTCTAAACTCGAATGGAGGAGCGCAACGCACTTTGGAACGGAGTACGCAGCGCTCCTGGTCGCAGGTGCCTTCACTCCGCCAGCCACGATCAAAGAGCTTCCAGCCACGGGCGGCTCGGTTGTCGCCGTCGCTCGAGTAAGAGGTCGGGGATGGAAAGAGGCCGGCGATCCTTCTGCGCGCCGGGAACTGCGATTCAGCGGTTTCGATTGGGATGTTCGATATGAGCCAAGTGGCCGCGGTGGCGGCATGAACGATTATGACCCTGACAACGTCCGCGTGGACGATCGCGGCCGCCTTCATCTCCGGATTACAAAGGGTCCGTCAGGCTGGCGGTGTTCCGAAGTCAGGCTGAAAGACTCGCTTGGCTACGGCACTTATTCGTTCACCGTGGCTGACGTTAGACACCTCGACCCAGCGGCTGTTCTGGGGATATACACCTATGACCCTGACGCTCCCCGTCAGAACTATCGCGAGATGAACATCGAGTTCAGCCGTTGGGGTGACGCGCTGAACAAGAGCGCACAATTCGCTGTCCAGCCTTACTACATACCGGTGAATGTAGTGCGATTTGACGTACCCGGAGGCCAGCTGAAGCACTCGTTGCACTGGACACCCGCACGTGCCGACTTCGAAACATCGCATACGGCCGTGGGCAGCAGTGCAGTCACAAAGTACTCATTTACCTCAGGGGTGCCGACACCGGGAGAGGAATCCGTCTTCATCGCTTTGTACCCGTACGGGCTAACACGCATTCCTCTGACTAAGGAAACCGAGGTCGTAATTGAGCGATTCGAATATATTCCGTAGCGTGTCACTGCTGGCCGGTTTAGTTGCATTGCCCGCATTGTGTTTTGGCTACGAGGCAGGCGCTCCTCTCACGACTCAAATCCGGGATCGATGGGGACGCGACAGTGGGTTTCCTTCTGGGCCGGTCTACGCAATCACTCAGGCCAAAGATGGGTACCTCTGGGTTGGGACGGAACAAGGATTGGTACGCTTTGACGGCCAGGGTTTTCGTGTCATCGACAACTCGGACCCCGCGCAGTCCGTTCGCCCCGTTGTTGGCCTGACAGCCCTCGCCAACGGAGATCTTTGGGTTCGGCCTCGGCGGCCATCGCTGCTCCGCTTCCGACATGGCGGGTTCGACAACCCTCTGGCCGGTTTTGGCCTGCCCGGGACGACTGTTGCAGCGGCGACGCGAACCCCCGACGATTCTCTTCTCGTTTGGACGTTGAAGGGCGAACCCTCGGCCGCTGTTCTTCAGAAGGAACGGTTCCAGACCATTTCCGCTCCGGTGGGATTCTCGCGGTCACCCGTACTGGCGATCGCTCCAATGCGAAATGGCGAAATTTGGGTCGGTACACGGGATGCCGGAGTCTTCAGGCTGCGTGGGAATCAAAGCACCGCGATTACGGCTGGTCTGCCGGACCTTAAGGTGAATTGCATTCTTGCAACGCCCGACGACAAAATCTGGGTAGGAACTGACGACGGACTCGTTCGTTGGAACGGCCGTGAGTTGACGAACGCGAACATCCCTTCGCAGCTTCGCAGGGGCCGCATCCTGGCGCTCGTCGCCGACCACCACTCGAACTTGTGGATCGGCACGAACTCTCAAGGCCTGGTTCGGCTTGATTCCCATGGTCATCCTTCGTTCGAGGATGCCGGCAACGGTGCTCGATGCTGTCACGGCCCTCTTCGAAGATCGCGAGGGCAGTATCTGGATCGGACGAGCAAACAGGCTTGAGCGCATACGTAATGCTCCGTTCGTAACATTGGAACCCACTAAAGGAATCGTCCTGGGACCCGTCTACGCTGACGGTAACGGCGGCGTGTGGACAGCTCCTCTTAGTGGAGGGCTGATGTACATCAACGGATTCACACGCAAGCGCATTTCGCCCTCTGGACTCGACAAAGAGGTTGTAAATTCGCTCGCCGGGGATACCAACGAACTTTGGATCGGAAGGCAGAACGGAGAAGTTACCCGCCTCCAGATTGACGGTGGTCTGGTCCGAAGCGCTGTTACGTACAATCGCTCGCACGGCCTGCCTGGCAACGCTATCTTCTCAGTTCATCGGAACAGAAACGGGACCGTATGGGCCGGCACCACCGGCGGCGGTGCGGTCAGACTCGACGACAAAGGCTTCGCCACCTTTACAGTCGCCGCGGGCCTTGCCTCGAACGTGATCACTTCTATAGCGGATACTCCGGACGGATGGACGTGGTTCGGTACGCCACGCGGTTTGAGTGGGCTCTCGCATCGAGGATGGCGTACATTCTCGTCAGCAGGCGAACTGCCCTCGCGCAACGTCACTTGCCTCTACACCGACCGAACCGGCGCCCTTTGGGTAGGAACCGTTGTGGGTCTGGCGATCCGCCGGGGCGAGCGAATGCAATCACTCGCGAATCTCGTCGGAGAAACGGTTCTGGGCCTTGCAGAAGACCGCCTTGGTAGTTTATGGATCTCGACATCGACTCGCCTATTGCGAATCGATCGGGCACGTCTATCGTCCGGACTGGCTCGGGCAGACGAATTCCGGGCTTACGGACGGGGGGACGGGCTTGTTGATGGGGACGGGATCAGACGTGAGCGGTCCGTTGTCGCCGATGCTTCCGGACGAGTGTGGCTTGCTTCGCGCGACGGTCTGTCAATGTTTGACCCTGGCCAGGAAGGAAACGAGACGACCCCGGCGATCGTTGACATCCATTCGGTGTCCGCCGACGGTGAAGCGCTGGCACTCGGCTCGGCGGTTCGCGTCCCTGCGTTGCACCGGAGAATCAGAATCGCTTATGCCGGTCTGAACCTCTCATCGCCTGGGCGCGTCAGGTTCCGTTACCGAATGGATCCATTTGATCAGGAATGGAGCGATGCCGTGCCAGTTCGCGAAGCGGCATACACCAATCTCAGCCCAGGTGACTATACATTTCGGGTCATGGCCAGTAATCCGAATGGTGAGTGGAACGGCGAGGAAGCCGCCATTCGGATTGCCGTGCAGCCGGCTTTATGGCAAACCCTGTGGTTCAGAAGCTCTGCAGCTTTGCTTGTTGCTGCAGTCATCCTGCTGATGTATCGCCGCAGGCTGCAGCAACTGACACAGCAGATGAACATTCGTTTCGAGGAGAGACTCGCGGAGCGCACCAGGATCGCCCAGGAACTGCACGACACGCTATTGCAGGGATTTTTAAGTGCATCGATGCAACTGCACGTCGTTGCTGACCAGCTAGCGGACCGATCTGACGTGAAACCGCAGGTCGATCGCGTCCTGAACCTGATGACGCATGTGATCGACGAGGGGCGCAATGCGGTGCGAGGTCTTCGGTCATCAAGAAGCGAAACCCTGGACCTCGAACAGGCATTCTCGACGGTAAAGGACGAATTTGGGAACACGAATGTGAATTTTCAAGTGGTGGTGGCAGGTACGCCCAGGCCTTTGCATCCGATGTCGCGGGATGAGGTGTATCGCATCGGCCGCGAGGCGATCGTAAATGCGTTCCGCCATTCCGGCGCGACTCGCATCGAGATCACAGTCGAATACTCTCGCAGGCGACTCAGAGTGTCCGTTCGGGACAATGGCTGCGGCATCGACTCCAGGGTCGTACAAGACGGTCGCGAAGGTCACTGGGGATTACCGGGGATGAGGGAACGGGCAGAGCAAGCCGGCGCAAGGCTGCATGTCTGGAGCAGCACCAGCACTGGCACCGAGGTAGAAGTAAACGTACCCGGGCATCTGGCGTTTCGCGTAAACGAACCAGCCAAGTCATCCAAATGGGTGAATCGGTTGTCGACTTTGAGAATCTTCCGTAACGGGAGACACACATGAGCGATTCGCAACGAATTCGGATCGTTGCCGCTGATGATCACCCGCTTCTCCGGCAGGGTATTGCTGCCATCATCAATGCTCAGCCGGATATGCTTTTGGTCGCGGAGGCAAGCACCGGCCGGGAAGCAATCCTGAAGTTTCAGGAGCACTTGCCCGACGTCACCTTGATGGACCTTCGGCTACCCGACATCAGTGGTATCGACGCCGTAATCGCGATCCGCAGCCAGTATCCCGACGCGCGAATTATCATGCTCACGACGTTTGAGGGCGATGTCGAGATAGCGCGTGCACTCCAGGCAGGAGCACGGGCATACCTGATCAAAAGCATGCCGCCGCGTGAGCTCGCCGACGCCATCCGTCAGGTACACGCCGGAAAAAAGCGCATCCCTCCTGACGTCGCCGCCCGCCTCGCAGAACACGTCGGAGATGAAGTGCTGACCGAACGTGAGGTGGAGGTAATGAAACATCTCGCGGGAGGCAACCGCAATCGCGACATCGCGGAGCGGATGTCAATCTCGGAAGAGACTGTCAAAGTACATCTCAAACACATCATGCAGAAACTCGGGGCAAACGACCGCACCGAAGCTACGGCGATTGCAGTTAGGCGCGGGATTATCCACCTGTGAACGTGATCGGGCTAACCCGATAGAGTTATCGAAAGGTGACGTTTAAAGGGGATTCATCTCAGGTCCTCTTCACGTACGCTGAGATGACGCGCGCGTAAACCGGTACCGGCGCGAGGAGAGGGTCCGCTGCTATTCGTCAATTCATCTTTTCCGCGAGGCAGGGTCGGAGCAGGAGTCTTCCTGTTACGCACTACACTCGGCACGATCGTTACTGTCCGTAGTGTGCTGCTGTTGCACGGGGACGCGAGGATATCGTCTGCAGGGATTCTGGCCGCGTTACTCGGCCTGATCTCAGGCGTACTGCTCGTGATCGGCTTGCTTACCGTGCTTGCCTCGCTACTCATTAGTTTTTTGTGCGCATACGCGTTCTCACCAGCTCCGTTTGCTGCATACGCCTTCAACTCGTTTGATGGAGCAGTTTTGGGAACCGTCGTAAGCTTCGCGCTGGTACTCCTCGGCCCCGGCGCGTTTTCAGCGGACGCGCGGCTGTTCGGACCGCGCGAGATCGTCATATTGCCTGGAAGAGATCGCAGCGTCCGTGGCGGCAAGTGATGCGATGGTTGTGCCACCACGGCTGCGTCTCACTGGACAGGCAGGCTTACGGGAAAAAGGCTTGGTTCCTCCACTAACGCTCGGACTGAGAACAGTTCGGACATGGGCGGTGAGATTGCCCCATTTTTTAGAGGCTGCAGATGTGTCTTGGAGCCTGTGCATGGCGAATTGCCAATGGCCCCAAGTCGCGATTCGGGAAAGCTGTAGAATCGGTGTGGGAGGATCAGTCTTCATGAGATGGAGAACCTAAAAGTTGGCAAGCGACGATGCGTGTAGCGTTTACGCCATGCGACGTTAGGAAAAGATTAAGGTCAGTCACAAGCTTCGGGGAACGCTTTCAGAGCAGCTCTCTTGGAGATCAACCGCAGGCACTCGATTACCAAGCATGGAACAGGGCACGCGGGCGAAAACAAAAGGCCACAGCATAGGCGCTCGCGGCTGTCCCGCTTGTGAGGCAGTGGTACAACTCGTAAGGAGTATTGCCTGCTCATCCTGTCACGTTCAGGTTCTCAATATGAATGAGCCAGATGTCGCGGCAAAGGCGAAGCAGTATGGGTAAAGACGGTTCCGGAAGTGGCGATTAACGGCACGCTTGCCAAACGCAGTGATGCGAAGACCGACGATTTAGCACTTCGAGGATAAGGCACAACGACGGCCACCATGCTCTTTCTTTCGGTCTTCGGAATTGCGCGCTCGAGAGGAACCGCGCGGTCCGCGCGTCATCACACTCGATGCATACGCAGCTTCCCATCGCGCCGTCAGCGACCTGATAAGATCACCGCCAAACCAAACACTGGATGCAACCGATGCCCGGATTTAAACTATTGGTACAGTGGCGATCACGATCAGTGGCATCGAACTGGCAGTGAATCTTCGGAAACATCAGTCATGCGTAACGCACGCGTTTTGCTGAATTTACATCAGACCCTCGCCAGAACGATCCACCTCACCCGACGGCGGGGGCCCACGGGATATGCGTCGAGACGGCAGGCGGCCCCCCGGTCCGCCACTGTCTAATCAGGCGGCCGGCAGCACATTGTGGTTGAGCCGGAACATATTGGCCGGGTCGTAGGTCTTTTTGATGGACGCCAAGCGCTTATAGCGCTCCGGGCCGTAAATCGCCGCGGCGTCGGCCGCCTCATCCGGCGCGAGATTGTTCACGAACCGCCGGTCGCCCTGCCAAGGCTTCATGCCGTCGAGCAGTCCGGCGACCGACCTCTTGAGTTGCTGCTCCTGCGACAGCGGACCCGCCGAGACGCCCAGTAGGCTATATGGCAGGCCCCTGGTCGCTACGGCGTTGGGCACCGCCGGCTCCCGGTCCCACGCCCCGCCGAGAGCACGCAGCTCGGCCATCACCAGAGAAGTTTCGGCGTCCGGACCGACGAGTTCGATCAGCTTGTCCTGCGCCTGCGCGGGGAATTCTCGAAGCATGATTCCCCGTTCGTAGTAGGGCACCGGGTCGGTCGGCTCGTTGTGGATCGAGGCGACCTCGATGTACGGCATGTCCCGCACCGTATCCGAGATTGCCGGAGCTACCGCCCGCAGCGGCTCTAGCATTCGCTCGCCGTCCGCGGTCGTGCCGTTATATGCGATCCGCACCGACACCAGAAAATTCCCGCGCAGAAACTCGGGTACCTGGGGCATCGATGGCATCCGCATGACGGAGATCGACGTGACCATGGTCTCCGGGGTGTTCGGGTGCCAAGCGGTCCAGGCTCGCAAAACGTCGGCCGTCCGCTCACCGGGGAAGTAGATGCCGCCGCCGTACAGGCGGGACACCGGAAACAGGTCGAATTCCAGGGCGGTGACCACTCCGAAGTTGCCCTTGCCGCCGCGCAGCGCCCAGAACAGGTCGGGTTCGGATTCCGCGTTGACGTGCCGCAGTTCGCCGTCCGCCGTCACCACGTCGAGCGAGCGTACATGGTCGGCGGCGTAACCGTGGGAACGGCCGAGGGTCGGGCTGAGCCCGCCGCCCAAGGTGTAACCGGCGACTCCTACCGTGGGATTCGATCCGTTCAGCGGAGCCAGCCCGGCCTTGGCCGCCTTCTCGATGACCTCGGACCATATCGCTCCGCCGCCAACCCGGGCCGCGCGGCTGACCGCATCAATACCACGTCATTCATTCGCCGGGTCGCGATCACAACGGCGCCGTGCGCCTTGCCGACTATTTGGTGGCCGGTGGTCTTCACCAGGACCGGCCGGTGCTGCGCCGCCGCGAAAGTGACGGCGGCCTGGACATCGGCCGCGCTCTCCGGCACCACGATAACGGCGGGCAGCAGCTCGTGATTCAGATTGAAGACGGCGCGTTCGTCGTCATAGCCTGCGTCGCCCGGCAGTAGAACCGAACCCGCGACCGTGGCCACGAGAGACGCGGCATCTCCCGGAAATACCAGCGGACGGAACGAATCGTAGCAAGTCATAACATACCTCCTAGTCCTGAAGTCGTAGATTGAACCATGATCGCAACGAGAATGGAAAAGCAATCGGCGAACCATCATGCAAGCTGTGGCATATGAAGCAGCTTGCATGAAAGAAGGGATCCGTTGCGTCGCAACACAGACCTCGGTGTCGGCCCATAGTCTCTTTGCAATCGTGCCGAGATACAAGGTCACGCCGGACCTTGCGACGGATGAAGTAGAGATCAGCAGCCGACGTCTCCGAGTCTTTTCATTTGGGTGCGCGCCTACACGCCCCATACGTTCTGTCACGGTTGTGTTGATTCGCTGTGTTGAGAGCAATTAAGAGGAGATTGTCACCCGATATGTTCGAAAGCTCTCGACAATAGCGTCAATGGTTGCGAATATTTGATCCGATTTCTCACGAAGCACTACGTGGTAATCGCGAAAGGGGCCACTGACGTGCACTGAAACTTCCTGGATATTGATGTAGAGGGCGAACACGTCCGCAGAACGACACGTTTTGTCAGGCAGGAAGGCTGCGAAAGGCTATGAACAACATCGTCTTAGTTCACGGTGCTTGGGTGGACGGCGCCCACTGGGAGAAGATTTACGAGATCCTGAAGCGAGATGGTTATAGTGTAGCGATTGTCCAGTGTCCCTCAATATCGCTGGAAGACGACGTAGCCGCTACCAGGCGTGTGCTTGCAGCGCAGAAGGGCCCTGTGACTCTCGTCGGCCACTCCTACGGAGGAGCGGTGGTCACTGAAGCCGGAAATGATCCGAACGTCACTGCTCTCGTTTATATCGCCGCGTTCGTACCGGACAGGGGCGAATCCGTAGCCACGCTCATTCAAGACCCGCCGCCGGACGCATCCGTATCACCGATGCTGCCAGCCGCAAGCCGGCTTTTTGTTTCTTGACAAAGCCATGTTTGCGGACTCTTACGCGGCTGACGTGGACCCGGAAAAGGCCGCGTTCTGGGCCGACTCCCAGGTACCATGGGGTGTAGCGTGTTTCACACGCGCAATAAGTGAGCCGGCGTGGAGAACTAAGCCTAGCTCGTACTTGGTCGCTACCGAGGACAAGAGGATCCCACCCGACGCCCAGCGTGCAATGGCGAAACGGGCGGGCTCTACGGTGGTTGAGTCGAGGGGCAGCCACGCTATCTACTTCTCGCAACCCAAGACTGTCGCGGCTGCTCATTGAACAGGCCGCGAGTAACGCTGCCGCGTACTAAAACCTCAGGATGAACACTCGTGCCTTACTCTGGCGGTGCCTGAATGGGGATGTTACCTCCTTCAGATACACTTCTCCTCAGGCGGTAGCTGACTGAAGATTGCGCATCCTTACCAGCTTGTGCGCTGATTCCTCGAGGGTGGAACATCCAACCGACTCGATCGGGCCCCCGGAACCGAACACAAGCGTCGGGCGCCACCGCAGCGAATGGACCTGCTGATCCGCACTCGTAATGAACCGATGTCGGTCTCGGCGGCGGTCCACGAAGCGACTGCCTCATCGACAAAGATCAGCCAGTGTACAACATAGCGAAGCTCGAACGCCTGCTCGATGAAACCGTCGAGGAGCCGCGATTCAACCTGATGCTGGTCGGCTCCCTGGGGATGATCGCGCTACTTCTCTCAGCGATCGGAATCGCTGGTGTTGTTTCTTATATGGTCAATCTGAGACGACGCGAGATGGCTGGTTGCAATTACCGCCGTAGCCATGGGTGGTCTGCTTTCACATGTGCTTGGCGGCGTTGCGAGGCGTCTGCTCTTTGGGGCAGTGATTGCCGTTCCGGTTGCAATGGTGATCGCAGGCCCTCTGCTTCTTGCGATTGTATTTGGTGCCGTCTTCATCCCGGCGCGCCGAGCGGCATCGCTCGACCCAATCGAAGTCCTGCAGCACGCCCGACGCGGTGCCTATTAGTTCGAACGTCAGTGATCTCGAATCGACCATTTCTGTCGTCCACCTCGCGCAGTCGACTGTCCATCCCGTAAACCTGATCGGCACGGGTCACGCGATACGGACCAGCGTTGGCAAGGCTCGGATAACTGGATAACTGAAGCGTGTGGCACGCTGACTGGAGATGGCTGTCTCGACTCGGCGAAGGACGACCAGCTGGTGACGTAACGCGAGGTTCTCCATCTGCAGCAGAGTGCGTGTCTCATGAGCGCGTGGAGCGTCACAGCCAACTCCATCAGCTACCACACAAGACTTCTGGAGAGATCAGCAGGATTAAGCAAGTCTCATCATCTCAGCCATCTCGGAATTTACGGGAGGCACAGACAAATGCCTGTGGGTCGAATTCTGTGACTCTCATACCGACTCCTCGGGCAGCGCCGGTGCCGCAACCGGATTACGAGAACGACAGTGTACTTATTCTAAGAGCGCACAACTACGAGGAGTTGATGGTACAGTCCGGTTCCCTATCAACCAACGCGCCGATGCCGTAATGTCCACTTATCCGATCCAGCCTTGGGCTGCAGATATCTGTATGGCAAAGACTCACGCAGAAAGCATGGATGACCATCAGCTCGGTCAATGCCAGATGCGTGCTGGCACGCATCCACTCGGTGCAGTCACTCAAAAGTGGTTGTGCCAGCTTCATGACACTATCTCATACGATGACTGCGGTTTATGGCCGGGACACTCAGGCCGCTGCTCGGTAGTAGTAATTCAGCGTGCCGCCCAGACGTTCACGGCGGTTGACGGCACCTGTGTTGGTGGTGAGGCCCGGTTGCGGTTTAATGATGCGATTGCCTGATCCCTGGTGATTGCGCTCACTATGGTAATGGGCTACGAAGTTCTGAACAGCAGTCCGTAGGGAGCTTTCTCCAAATAGAATGAGCCGGTCCAGACAGCCTTCTTTTATGCTGCGCACGAATCGCTCCGCGTAGGCGTTCAGATTCGGACTTCGCGCTGGCAACTTCACTGATTCCCGTAATGTCCGAAAATTCGAACACGCTGAAAACGAACGCGATCGTCGTGAGGTGCCATTCGGCTGATATCGCCGGCGATGAAGGGGTCTGCGCCACGCTAATGGGGTTAACGCTCGAGCCTCTATTCTGACGTCACCTCTTCGGAGCCGAATACCGTGTTCGCGAAGGGAATCGTAAGCTGTTGATTCTATCTGAAACGTCAATCTCGACGGCCACTATCTGCGACCGCCCCGAAGCCTCAGCAAGAACGCATCGTGTCCCGGATTTTCTTTATTGTGCGTGTGCGCTTGCATCAATGCGGCTCCAACTGAGACATACGCGCTTTCCAGCCAAATTGCGTGACCATGAGACTCATGCAGACATCTGGCTCGGAATGTTCTTTCAGGTGCAGGTGGAGGCTCAGCCCCAGCTACTACGCCTTTCATAAGTAGTCCCGCCAGCAACGTCGCGAAAAGGACGAGCACGCCCGTGCGGGACAGCACACGCACAGCCATGGCTCACACCCTCTGTGGATCACCTGAACGTTGCAGAGCACGAACCCGTGGAACTAAGCAGCCGCGACCAGGCAGACAAGGACTACGACGATGCGTGGAATCTGCTTTAGGTATCCTGCGCGCAAAGTGATGGTCCTGGCTGTTTTACCGGTGGGAGTCATCCTTGCGTGTGTCGTCGCGGGGTTGCTCGGTGTTCGCCTGAACGCGACGCCCTCGGTCGCGACTGGGCTCTACGTCATCACGGCCGATCAGCACGCAGCTTTCGTTGAGTTTTTGCCCACCCGAGCTATTCAGTTTTGAGTCAGTTCGACGCGGGTACAGCCGCAGGAGGCCCCTCACATGCGCGGACGGCGGCGAGCCGCTGCTGAAGCCCGTTGTCGCTCGCGCCGGCGACATTGTCATTGTTTCTTCTGAGGGACTGAGCATCAACGGCCGGCCACTCGTCAATACGGCCGCGCGTTCCCATGACACACTCGGCCGGCCCCTCCGGCCGTGGCCGGCGGGCAGCTATACGGTGCAGCAGGGTACGATCTGGGTGGCGTCGTCGTATAACTCCCGGAGCTATCACAGCCGCTACTTTGGGCCGATCAGCGTCACGGCAATGAGGCATCACCTAAAGCCGTTGGTGACTGAATGAAGGTCGCGGTACTGACGGCACTTGCATCTGCCGGGGCGATCGGAGTCGCCGCCGCAAAACCCAGACTGGGGCCTCGGGGCGACACTGGTAATCCCGACACTGTCATACGCGCAGTCAAACCGCCGGAGAGCATACGGAGTTGCTCTGATGTACTACGGTGACGCATGTTATCTGCTCGTGCCCGCGGCGGTCGCCTTCTTCGGCCCGCACACAACTCCATTGCGATCGCTCCTGCTCTGGATCACAAGTTCCTTGCTGCTCGCCAGCCCTTACGCTATTGTGTGGAGTTCCCGCCGATCCCCCGCTTTGTGGCGTGTTCCTCTGGCAATGCTCGCCGCAGTACTGCCGCCTTTGGCTCTCATCGGATGGGCGTCCCCACTGACGGCCGCCGGTATGCTCTTCCCCGGCACACACTGGTTAGGGCTCCTCGCTGCGCTGATCATTCCTGCAGTGCTGCTGCTCTGGGTTAAATCGGCGGCAGCGGTCACCATCGCCGCGGTGGTGATCACCGACGTCGGCGCCCCGGCACCGAAGCCCCAACCTTCTGGGTGGGAGGCGGTTGTGCTGTCCGTTCCGGGCTGGAGCTGGACAGTGGGCGAGGAGGCGGTGCGGGCCCAGCTCCCACACGTCAGCTAACTGGGAGACAACACGTTCGTCGGCAGATGGAGCATCGTCCTCATCGGTCAGGTTGGGACATTCAACACTCTGGAGCAAGAGGTCGATCTCAGCGGCAGAGAAACCCGTCAGAGAAACATCGAAGTCCTCCGTTTTGAGCGCATCCAGCTCGATTCGGAGCAGCTCATCATCCCACGTGGCACTTTCTGCGAGTTTGTTGTCAGCAAGAATGTAAGCGCGCTTCTGGACATCGCTGAGGTGATCCAGCACGATCACGGGGACCTCCGGCAAGGACAACCTCCGTGCGGCTTCGAGGCGCGCGTGACCTGCCACAATACCCGCCTTCGAATCGACGAGAATCGGGTTGGTGAATCCGAACTCCTCGATGCTGGCGGCGATCTGGGCAATCTGCTCGCGCGAGTGCTGCCGAGCATTGCGGTCGTAAGGAATCAGCCGGTCCGGAGACCACAGCTCGATGCAATTTGGAAACATGAAATGTCTTCATGCCCGTTCTAATCGCGGCATGACCCGGATTTCTTAACTCACTCGATTACGCGGCGAGGATGCCTGCCCACTTAACAAACACGCTCTGGTCTTCGATTAGCAACGGTGATGGCACGCTCAGCACAAGATTCCCGAATACTTCAGACCACGCCGAAAGCCAAATCAGGCGCTGGTCAGGCATGGTTTGACCGGCGCACCGATGAAGGCGCAAAGGCGTATCACGCTTTTACGATCTATCGCGATCTGCCGGTCGAGCAACGTAGTCTGGCACTCGTGAGCGAGCGCCTCGGCAAGAACAAGAGTCTTTGCGCGCGGTGGTCGACGAAATTCCAGTGGGTCGACCGGGCAAACGCATGGGATATTCAGCAGGACCAGATCCGAAGAACTCGAATCGCAGCCGAACGGGAGAAGATTTACGAGCGGCAACTGCAGAACAGTCGTGTGGCGTCGCAAGCGCTAATGGCACCACTCATCGCACTCGTCAAACGCACACAGACCAACGCCGATGCATTTGCCGGCGCATCAGCCACCGAGCTCACCAAACTTGCGAGCTGGGCGGCCCGGACGCTCCCCCGAATGCATGAAGAAGAGCGGACGCTCGCGGCAAGACCGGATGAGAGTGCGAGGCAGGATCACCCGATCGTAATCACTGGAGCGGAGTTCTCCTGGGTCGAGGGCCGCTGCGATTTTGGGCATCACTGGGACGCCCACGATCAGACCGCATCGTCTGAGACAGGCAGCGGGGCCGGGATCGTCTGCGCGGCCCGGGGTTGCCGGTGTACACAGTTCCGCGACGAAGATGACAAGGCTTGACCGCACTGGGCACAACTGCACGCCGTCCCGGTAAACCCGGGCGGATTTAGGACCTAAAATCGATACACCTCGTTCTACTCCTGATCTACTCCCAATCGACTCCGCTTCTCTGAGAAAAACCGCCTACCAGTATTACTGGGGAGCCAATAAATCCATAGACTTACAGACAGCATTTCTTCGTCAATTTCTGTGCGGCGCAGCCCGGCGCGGTCACTCCACGCGCCGCCATCATCTCTTCAATCTCACGGAAGCTCACTCCGAAACGGAAGTAGAGCCAGAAGGACTGCGAGATGATCTCTCTCGGGAACCGATGGCCACGGTACAGGCTGTCCGACGCTTATCAGCATCGCACCCGACAGCAGCGGGACAACGTGACAATGCCCAGCGAACACATAACATTATTTGCCCGACCCGAAGGGAAATATACGATGGTAGGATTCATGATGGCAAGATCCCGGGTTGTGGCCGCATTTCCCAAAAGGAGTTTTCGGCGTGGGAGACTCAGTGAGCAGGTAATATCTGAGATTGAAAAAATGATCGCCGAAGAGTTTGTAGTTGCCGGAACGCGGCTGCCGAACGAGGCAGCGCTTGCTGACCGGTTTCAGGTCAGCCGGATTGTGATTCGGGAAGCGATGAAGATCCTGGAGGATCGCGGATCTGTCGAGGTTCGCGCCGGCAGAGGCACAGTCACGGTTGCGCCGTCGCCGGACCGGGTGAAGGCTGCTCTTCTGCGTCTGTTTCAGAATCAGCCCATTCCCACGTTTGCCGAGATGGAGCGCCTGCTGGAGTTGCGGGAGGTCCTGGAGGAGAGCGTTGCCGGGATTGCCGCCGTTCGTGCGACACCGGAGGACTTGAAGGAAATCGAGGCAGCGCTCAGCGATATGAAGGTGGAGCACTCGATTCAAGGCGCGGTTCAGGCGGACTTGCGGTTTCATGCGGCGGTGGCCAATGCAGCTCATAATCGGTACTTTGATTTCGTGATTGCACCTCTTACAGAGGTTTTCATTCAGCAGATGATGCTGACCGACAGCTTCACACTCGGCTTGGATCTTCACCGGCAGATTTATGAACAGATTCGAAAGGGCAATCCGGTCGCGGCTCGACAAGCCGTAAAACGTCTGATTCGGCGTACACGAGAAGACATGAAAAAAGCTCTGACGCTTATCTCCTCGAAATAGATCACTTCTTTGGTTGTAGCCCTTACGGGATTAACTGAGCACGGGGTCGCAGATCCACACTCGGACGTATTGCCGCTTCCTCTCAGGCTCCGGGTAGTCTTCGTAAGCGGTTCGACTGTGCAGCAGAAAACGATTATTGATGATCTGAATGTCCCGTCTCTGCAGTGGAACTGTTACCGCAACTTCAGGGCGGTTCATTACTGAGTCGAAAAAGTCCAGAGCTGCGATATCCTGTGACGTCAAAGGTTCGCCATTCAATTCCTGACCTTTGGTGATGTAGAGCCGGAGATAACGGACCTGCAGCGGGGAGCCGTTCCCGCCGGGAGTGAGCACCGGCACCGGCAGAACCGGTTCTTCTCCCGATGGAAGTTCAGCACGACGATCCACCCAGAATGGGCGCTGCAGACGCTCCAGAACATCCGGCCTCTCCTGCCGGATGATTTCCTGCACCTGGTAGCCGTTTACGACGAGAGACTCGCCTCCCGCTTTGGCGGTCTGCATGACATAGAGTGCAATGTAGTCAGGCGTGTATCCCGCAAGGCGGGATGGCGAATCGGTATGGAACGGAAAGGCAGCGCTGGTCTTCGAGGTTCGAACACCTGGGCGGCCATAATCCCGATCAATAGACAGACCTTCATCGCGCACCGAATAGACCGTGTCGCCAGCAACTGTTTGCGGCACGATATTGCCGAACATCGAGCAAACGGCGGTGTATTCCTCAGCTGGGACACCTGCGACCACCACAAACCCTCGTCCGCGGCGAAGTTCATGACGAACCGCCTCGAGGCTGTCTGTGAGCAATTCGAACTTCACGCGATAGTCTCCGGATTCCACAGTATGACCAGTTTATCTGAGGAGCGGAAGTACCAGGCCCGTAAGATATGATCTATCAATGCAAAGACGAGCATTCCTGGCTGCCCTTGGGGCGGGGCTGGCCGCCGCCCAACCATTGTCGAAGGTTCGGGTTGGTTTCATCGGGACGGGGTCACGAGGTACAACGATGCTCGAGTGGAGTTTGCGGCAGCCGAATGTAGAGGTGAGTGCAGTCTGTGACGTGTCGGAAGAGCGTGCCACGCACGCTCAGGCGCTGGTGGAAAAAGCCACCGGTCGCCGGCCGATTCCTTATACGCGCGGGCCGGGAGACTATAAACGCATGCTGGAGCGCAACGATCTGGATGCGGTAGTGATCATGACGCCGCAGAACCAGCATGCGCGCCAGGCAATCAATGCGATGCTTGCCGGGAAGCATGTCGGCTCAGAGACTCCCCCGGCTTACACGGTCGAGCAGTGCTGGGAACTTGTGGAAACAAAACTCAAGACGGGCAGGCACTATATGTTGCTCGAGAATTACCCGTACTCTCGCGAACATATGATGGTTCTCAACATGGCTTACAAGGGCGCGTTCGGGACGATCACGTACGGTGAGTCGAGCTATATCCACGACACCCGCGACCTGTTGTTCGAGAAAACCGGTGCGCTTAGCTGGCGTGGTGAAGTGGCACACGAGAACCGCGGCGATAACTATCCTACTCACGCGCTGGCCCCGGTGAGCTTATGGATGGGCATCAATCGGGGGGATCGTCTCGTTTCGATGGTCTCGATGGATACCGGGAACGAGAGTCTCCGGAACTACGCCCGCGAACACTTCGGCAAGGATCATCCTGCGGCTAAGGAAGGTTTCTTCGCACGTAGAGACACGACGATTACTCTGGCGCATACCGCTTTGGACCGGCTGCTCGTTCTCCGGTACGACCCCGGCGCAAACCGGCCAGCAGGTGGCTGGGAGGCGCTGCAGGGTACGCGGGGCGGTTACGACGGCACACCCCGCGGAGGCTTGCTCTACCTGCAGGGGAGAAGCCAGAACCACAAATGGGAACCCATGGAGAAGTACCGTGAAGACTTCGAGCATCCTTACTGGAAACAGAATGGCGCGGAGGCGACCGCCGCAGGCCACGGAGGTGGAGACTACTTCGTGATGCGCGAGTTTTATCGCGCCGTTGCGGAGGACCGCGAGCCGCCGATCGACGTTTTCGACGCGGCGACCTGGAGTTCTTTTCTGCCTCTCTCCAGGCAGTCGATCGAGGCGGGATTTAAGGCTGTGGAGATTCCCGACTTTACGCGCGGCGCGTGGGAAAGTCGAAAGATGACGGGCTTCGGCCTCGTATAACACCTGCCGCGGTCGTGGTGCGAGCTTTCAGAGTGTGGCGTAATCAGCAAATGCACGTGATTCGGCACTACGGGCGATCAGGATGCGGCGGCTTCTTCGGATGCCAGCTCGTGCAGGAGCTTGACGGCTTCCTGGATCAGAATCTCCGCGGCGTCGGGGCCGTAGAGCGATGCCCAGACCTCATACCCGCCTTCAGCGAAAGCAGCGCGCGTGGGCAGGTATCCGGAGTTGCCGTTCGAGTAGCCGGAGAACAAAGTATGCTGAAACGGAGAGGCGGCTGCGATCTCCTGACCGATTTCGATGAACGGCTCGTCGGGCATGGAGAGGAACGCGACGGAACCGATACGGATGCCCTGCATTTCAATCCGGGTATGCGAAGCGTTGTTCAGCATGCGTGACCGGTTCACCAGGATGCTGGCCCGAGTGGCGCGCGCAGTCGCGGATCGAATGACCGCTGCGTCCCGTTCTTTGCGGGAGCGCTCGAGTTCCTCTTTGCGTGCGTTCGCCTGAGCGATGAGTTCTTCGACAGGCGGGTATTTAGCGGCAGGCACCGAAACGATGCGGTGTCGAATGCGAAACTCGGGAATGGGTTGCTCTGTCGCCTCGTCCTCGTACAATGCGATGTCGGCGCCCGATTCCATCACACCGAGCAGCTTTTCGCGTCTCGGCAACGTCTCGAGTCCCAGTGCGACTTTCGATGCTTCGAGGCCCAGCATGCGCCCGAGTCTCCGGTAGACTGAGCGATCGCCGGTGAATCCGCGTATCGGACCGACAGAGCCGGTTGCTCCCTGCAGGAAGACGCAAAGTCCGCCC
This sequence comes from Bryobacteraceae bacterium, assembly GCA_963794765.1. Lineage (GTDB taxonomy): Bacteria > Acidobacteriota > Terriglobia > Bryobacterales > Bryobacteraceae > JAWXCM01. The sequence continues at coordinate 39,511 of CAWCGC010000026.1, forward strand.
ATCTCGCGTTCGACAACTTGCCGTGTCATGCCCGGGTAATCGGGCGTGAACCACTGGTTGTCCCACGCCATGATCGTTGGATGGCAGGCATAGTGGACCACGGTTGCGATGGGATTCTCATCAGATCGTCGAACCGAACCACACGAACGGTCTGGTCTGAAGGCCCCTGCCAGTTGCGTCCGACGACCACACGCCCGTCGTCGAGCTTCAGCCTGCGATTTACGTTTATGGCGCAGGTTCCGGATCCGGCGGCCATTCGTGAGGGCTGAAGATTGTTGATGGCCTGCCATCCTGCCCCGGCGATGCGGAGCGGAAGACTTTCGAGGTATTCCGTGCCCATGTCAAGCCCCTGATTTACGACCTCGAGCCGGACGGTCTTTGGACCCGAGTGCGTATGCGAGGCAGCGATGCGGATGTGCTCGGCTGACACGCCCGTCAGTTTGGCTGTTGCTTCACGAACTTTGCCTGCCCAGTCCGGACTGAAGCCGATGACATCGACGTCAATGATCAGAGCCGTTTGTTGCGAGTCAGAGAGCGCGATGGCGGTGGCATACAGAGGCATGTCGGCACCCACGCCGCGTTCGTGAGTCTGGGCGCCCCAGATTCCCTGTGGCGTTCCCGGCGGCGGAGTGATGTCACTCCGGCCCACGCCGGCGAAAATGTGACGATTATCGGACATGCGAATCATCCTTTCGGGTGTTTTTCATCAACAACCACAAAGCTGAGATCGACACCGGGAGAATCAGTCCCAACATCAGCAGAACGGGTCCATCCTGATGGCGGGTGCGAAAGTATCCGACGAGACTGTTGAACAGCACGCCTCCAATCGCACCGGCTGACCCGGCGGTACCGTGGATCGTCGAGACAGAAGCAGCGGGAAAGGCGTCCGTTGCGAGTGCATGCAAATTGCTGGCCCACATGCCGACGCCTATTGTGCAGACGGTCAGCGAGAAGAGCACCATGAACGTGGACGTCGTCGTAAGCATACACGCCCCTACGGCCAGCAGTGCCGACGCGACCGTCATCAGGATCTTACGGCTGAGGATTGGAGGCAGACCCCCGGCAACAAGGCGGCTGGAGAGGTATCCGCCGGCGATGGCTCCGATGTCGCTGCCGCAGGGCGGGATCCAGCCGAGCGTTCCGAGCATGACAAAGCTGAAGTTTTTGGAGGAGACCAGGTATTCGGGCATCCAGAACATGACGAAGTACCCGGAGCTGTCACCGAAAAATCGTGCGATGGCATAGGCGAGTACCGAAAGATTGCGGGGCAGTGCCACTTTTGTACGCGTGCCGGGCTGGAGGGCACTACCCGCTTTCGGGCGAGTCGCCACCAGCCAGAACGGAACCCAGATGACACCCGCAACACCGGCGACCAGAAACGCAGTTCTCCATCCGAACTTCACGGACAGGAACACAATGAGCGGAGGCGCAATCAGTGTGCCGAGTCCTGTCCCCATGCCGAGGATGCCTGTCGCCATTCCTCGCTGAGCAGGAGTGAAACGGAGCGCGATTGCCTTTACTGCTCCGGTGAAACCTGCCGGTTCGGCCAGCCCGAGGAGGAAACGGAAGCAGATGAGTGAAAACACACCGGCGGTAAGTGAGTGCAATGCGGCAAAGGCGGACCAGCAGGAGACGAAGACTGCCAGCCCCGTCCGGTATCCCAGCCGGTCGAGGACCACACCGGAGCCCACGTACATCAGCGCGTACGCAGTCAGGAAGGCGTTCACCGCCCAGGCATACTGCATGACAGTAATGCCGAGTTCCTTTCGCATGATCGGGGCGACTACGGACAGGGCTTGCCGGTCGAGGTAATTCAGCACGATCATCGCGAACAGAAGCAGCGCGATGACCATCTGCTCCCGATTGAACGCGAGGACACTCGTCCGCAGGGCGGTGTCGGTGGCGACTGAAGGGGGCAGACGATTCAGAAGCATTGATCATACCGCACGCTGGTTCGTGCCGGAGTTCAGAGAGTTTCAAAGAGCGATAAATTCCTGTGGATACCGCACCCGGAGAGCAGGAACCCGTTGACTAGGGAGCCGTCACCGAATAACATATGATGATTACTCTCCGTAAGAGTGTCTCTATGACAAAAACAGGAACGCGTGAGGAAGCGCTGCTCCGGCGCACCTTTATCGACTACACGGCGACTTCCGAGTTTCTGAAGCACCCGCTTGTTTTCCAACGCGCAGAGGGCCTGTATGTCTGGGATACCTCCGGAAAGCGGTACTTCGACGCGATTGGCGGGATCTTTGTCGCGGTGCTGGGCCATCGGCACCCGAGAGTAATTGACGCGATGCGGCGGCAAATGGACGTGATGACCTTCGCTCCGCCTCTGCACGGCATCTCCGACATCACGCTGGACTTCATTGAGAAAGTTGGGGAGGTCGCTCCGAAGGGACTAACGTACGTAAAGCCGCTGAGCGGAGGCTCCGAGGCGACCGAAACCGCGATGAAGTTCGTGCGGCAGTACTTCAAGCAAAGCGGCCATCCGGGTAAATACAAGTTCATCAGCCGGTATCAGGGCTACCACGGCGGCACGTTTGGGGCGATGGCGGCCAGCGGTACGGGTCCGAAAAAGACCAGGTTCGAACCGCAGATGCCTGGCTTTCTGAAAGTGCTGACACCGAATGCGTATCGCGACCGCTTCGATTCGTGGGAAGACGCGAACCGGTTTGCAGCTCGCTGCTTCGAAGACGTGATCGTGAATGAGGATCCCGAAACAGTTGCGGGCATTCTGGTGGAGCCGATCGGCAATACGGGCGGAATAATCACGCCCACTCCGGAATATTTCAGGATCATTCGGGAAGTCTGTGACCGGTACAACGTGATCCTGATCTTCGATGAGGTGATCACGGGTTTCGGAAAGACCGGTGCGATGTTCGCAGCACAGTCGTATGGTGTGACTCCGGATATTATCTGCGCCGGCAAAGGTGTCTCGAGCGGCGCGATTCCGCTGGGACTAATGATCGCGCGGCAGGACATGGCTGACGCTTTCGAAGGCGACGGCAATCAGCATCTGGAGTTCGCGCACGGGCACACCTTTGCGGGCAATCCGCTTGCGGCAGCCGCAGGCATTGCCGTGATTGACGAACTCGTGGACAATCGGCTGCCGGAAAAGGCTCTGCGCCTCGGCGAATATCTTCAGCGCCGTCTGGAGGAACTGAAGAGGTTCGGTGTAGTGCGGGAGGTCCGAGGCAGAGGTGTCCTGCGAGGAGTCGAACTGGTGAAAGACACCCAAAGCATGGAGCCGTTCCCCGAACTTGGAACCGCGCTGAAGAGAACGGCGGTGGAAAACGGCCTGATCCTGCGCGTGGATCCGAACTGGTTTGCTGTGGCTCCGCCGCTGATTGCGGATGAGTCCGATCTGGACGAAATGTTCGTGCTGCTGGAAAAGAGCTTTACTGATGCTTTGCGGCGAGTGAATCGCGCGTAAGCCGGACCTGGAGTGGCGGCGGGGCTGGAAGCCCGCGGCAAACTGAGTTGCACAACGTAACGAAATGTTTCAAGCGCCAGCGGAGAGATCTATGGTCAGGGTAATTCTGATTCTGTTTATCTGCTTGTCAACTGCCTTCGCTCAATCCGGAGGCACGATTCATGGGCGTGTGCAGGACAGCTCGGGCGCGGTAATCCCGGACGTGACCGTGGCTGCCGTCGAGCAGAACACGAATGTGTCGCGGTCGACAATCACGGACAGTTCCGGGTTGTTTGTGCTTCCCGGTCTTCCTGTGGGCACGTGGGAGCTTCGTTTCTCAAAGGCCAGTTTCGAACCGCAGGTCAGGAGCGGCATTCTGCTGCAGGTAAACACGAACGTGGAAGTGGATGGAACGCTGGCGGTGGCGGGTAGTGCGACCAGGGTAACGGTTGGAGCGGAAGCACCACTGGTCCAGACAACTTCCACGACGCTGGTCCAGGTGGTGGATACGCGACGGGTGGAAGACCTTCCTCTGAACGGAAGAAACGTGCTGCAGCTCGTGGCGCTTACTGCTGGCGCAGCGGACACGAATGTACCGGTAACTTATCAGGGCGCGAATCTCGGCGGCATCTCGTCGGCGAACCTTTATCTTCATACTGTCGCGATCAACGGATCACGCGGAACAGCGACAAACTATCTGCTGGACAACGCGGACAACAACGAGAATCAGACCAGTCTGGCTCGGCCATTCCCGAACGTGGACGCCGTGCAGGAATTCAGCGTTCAGGCAAGTTCGTTCGATGCCCAGTATGGCCGTGGCGTAGGTGGTGTGGTGAACGTGATTACGAAGTCCGGAACGAACGGGTTTCATGGTTCGGGGTTCGAGTTTCTGCGAAATTACGCGTTGAATGCCCGAAACTTCTTCTCCGGCCGCGATGCACTAAAGCGCAATCAATACGGAGGATCCTTTGGCGGACCGATACGGAGAGACAAGACTTTCTTCTTTGCCTCCTACCAGGGAACCCGAATACGTTCGTCCACACCGGGCGCGACCGTCACTGCTCCCAGCGCTGCGATGAAAGCTGGCGATTTCTCGGAGTGGCTGAGACCGGGAGGTGTAGGAGCAATCCACGATCCCCTTGCACCGACTACCTATTTTCCGAACAATGTGATTCCACCCAGCCGGTTTGACCCGGTTTCTGCGAAGCTGATGAACCTGATTCCTACCTCGACGACTTCGACCTACCAGGTACGGTTCCCCACGCCTGAGTCGAAGGTGAACGATGAACAGGTGGTAGGACGCGTAGATCATTCCTTCAGCGACAAGCATCGCCTTTCGGGGCGGTATTTCATGCTGTACTACGACAACCCGCCGATCATGATTCCCAACAATCTCCTCTATGCTGTCGACGGGCAGATCGGGTATTCCCACTCGGTTTCCGCAAGTGATACCTACGCTGTCTCTCCGCGGTGGATCAACACGTTGACGTTCGGCTTCGCCACGTCGTCGCCGTCCCGGATCACGGCGGCGGACTCGAATGTGACTTTGCAGGCTCTGGGTGCGGCGTCGAAAAATCCGCCGGACATCAATATGCTGGACATTTCGACCAGCGGATGGTCGGGTATCGGTCTGGGCAACTATGGACTGAACTACACGCGATCATGGCAGGTCTCAAACGTGATGGCGTATGCTTCCGGCAGGCATGACCTGAGGTTCGGGTTCGACTGGAGGCTATACCAGTCCGGGATACGCTCCTACTTCCAGACCGACGGACAGGTGGCATTCACGGGTCTGGTGTTCAGCGATCCGGGAAAGCAGGACGCGGGAAATGCATACGCCGAGTTTCTGATGGGGCAGGTCGCGACCTGGCGTCAGACGTCGCAGTCGAGGTCGGACGCGATCAACCATCCTTTTTCATTTTTCGTACAGGACGACTTCCGAGTCAGCAGAAGGCTGACATTCAATCTGGGCCTGCGATACGATCCGAAGCCCGGGCTCGGGGAAGCTTATCACCGGCAGACGACCTTTGTGCCTGGACAGCAGTCCACGGTGTTTCCCAATGCTCCGACCGGCCTGGTTTTCTGGGGTGACAAAGGGTTCGAAAACGGTGTCGTGAAGGGCAGCTGGGACAAGTTTGCACCGAGGGTGGGTCTTGCGTATCAGCTCACTCCCAGAACGGTAATTCGCTCGGCTTACGGCATCTTTTACGACGAGTATTTCGGGCTGATGCTGAACCGTACCGTTCAGGCTCAGCCGTGGGAGGCGGACGCGTCATTGACGGGTCCTCTGCAACTATCCAATCCGTACGCGGGCGGCGTACCGATAGACCCGGTTGGGTATGTAGTCAGTCCCAACGTGATGTTTCGTCCCAACGGTACGTATGCCGTTCCATCTCCGAACCTGGCGCCGGGTTACACGCAGAACTGGAACTTCGTAGTGGAGCGGGAGATTATTCCGAATCTGCTCCTGCGAACGGCTTACGTAGGTTCCAAGGGCACCGACCTGCTGACGACAACAGAAGCCAACCCGGCTATCTATGGCCCGGGTGCGACGGCAGCAAACGTAAATCAGCGCCGCATCTACCCAACGTTCGGATCAATTCCGACGGGTCGTTCCAACGGAAACTCCAGCTATAACTCACTGCAGGTGACGGTGCAGCAGAGGTATTCTCACGGCTTCAGCATTCTCGGGAACTACACCTGGAGCAAGTCGATTGACTATTCCTCGTTCGGCTCTGTGGAAGGGAACCAGACCGGGCCGGACCCGCTGAATACACGGAACAACCGCGGACCTTCGGACTTCGACGTCACGCACCGCGCCGTAATCTCGGGCATATGGGAGATGCCGCGGCTGGCAGGGAAGAACGCTGTTCTTCGAAATGTCCTCGGAGGATGGCAAAGCAACGTCATCTATACAGTTCAGTCGGGAACACCTCTGACGGTGGTGAGTGGAGCCAACAACTCGCTGAACGGCGTGGGCGGTGACTTTGCGGATTACCTGGGCGGCGACTGGCGCCTGGGCGGTGATCGCAGCAAGCAGGATCAGATCGCGAAGTGGTTCAACACTAGCCTCTTCGCCGTGGACAAGGTGGGAACTACCGGAACCGGCCGACGCGGGCAGCTGCGTGCGCCGGGTCTCTGGAATCTCGACTACTCCCTGTTTAAAACATTTCCGATCCGGGAACAGCTTCGCCTGCAGCTTCGGGGCGAGTTCTTCAACGTCCTGAACCATGCGAATCTGAATTCGCCGAACGTAACAGCAAACAGTCCGAGCTTCGGAACCATCACCAGCGCCGGTGCACCGCGCATCGTGCAGGTCGCCATGAAAATTCTGTTCTAGGAGATTGCAAGTTGGATACGCGACGAGATTTCCTGTTCGCCTCCGGCGCCCTTGCGCTGAGTCAGGCCGCACTGCAGGCGAAGGCTGTTGGCCGCCCTGCGCCGCTGAGTTCGAGCCGAAAGATCCGGCTCGCGGTGGTTGGCGGCGGATTTGGCGCGGACTTTTTCTTTCACCAGCATCCGAACTGCGTAGTGGCGGCCGTGTCGGATCTTCGAGCAGACCGTCGGCAGCGTCTGATGAACGTGTACAAGTGCGACAACATGTATCCTTCGCTCGAGGAACTCCTCAGTAAGGAAAAGAAGCTGGACGCCGTTGCACTGTTCACGCCGGCAACCATGCATTACAAACATGTGCGGATGTGCATGGAACATGGCCTGCATGTCTACAGCGCTGTTCCAGCGTGCTTCAGCCTCGAGGAGGCACAGGGGTTAAAGACCATCAAGGAGAAGACAGGCCTTCGCTACATGATGGGCGAGACCAGCTACTACCGTCCCGGGGCCATCTACGCGCGGCAGTTGTTTCAAAGCGGCGGGTTTGGCGAGCTCTTCTACAGCGAACTGGCCTATTATCATGACCGCGGCAATCTTCAGGAACTCGTGACGAACAAGAAGTCCCGGTTTTACGAACCGGATGGTTCACGGAGTTGGCGGTGGGGGTTGCCGCCGCTAAACTATCCGACGCATGCCGTTGCATTCCTGGTATCGGTAACGGGAGAACGCGTGCGGTCTGTGTCGGCGCTGGGCTGGGGAAACCGGCATCCTTATGTGACGGACAACCAGTACAAGAATCCGTTCTTTAACGAGTCCGCGCTGATGGAGACGGATCGCGGCCACATGTCGCGATGCAACGTGTTCTGGGTGGTCGGCGAAAGCGGGGAGCGCGCTCAGTGGTACGGCGAGACGGGCACTCTCTACATGGCGAATCCCACTTTGTACGGTGATATGTGGCAGGCTCGGCCGGGGGAGAATCCGGTTGCGAAGCCAGTGCATTATCCGGATTATTTGCAGGATCCCATGGTGCCACCTGCCATGCGGCATGCGAGCGGACACGGCGGAAGCCACGTGTTCCTTTGCGCCGAGTTTATAAATTCCCTCCTGGAAGATCGCGAGCCGGCGATCGACTTGTATACGGCGCTCAATTTCACGGTACCAGGAATTATCGGACACCAGTCTGCGCTGAAGGGAGGGGAACGGATTCAGGTGCCGGCCTTCAATCAACGGGCATGAGGAAATTGTGGTCCGATCCTGCGCGCAAAGTGGCGAATTCATAGTATGTGTCGCGTCGGCATTAGGGTGGCCTGATTGTGGCTCCTGTAAATCGGATCGAGGCCAGGCTGCCCGCGGAATTCGTCGGAGAGTCACGCAGAATTCGCTCACAGGGATGTGTCAACGAAGCGCAGCGCGTAGTTCAGTTTGCGTCGTGCTGACGAAGGCATCGCTATTTCAATTAGGTCGCGCGGGGAAACTTGTTGACGGCTCAGCAGATGCGCGATGCGTTTCCGTGGGATAGCGCACCGCGATATCTGCTGCGTAATTGCGACCGGATCTCCGGCAGGGAATTCGTCGATCAGGTCAGAGGAATGGGCATTGAACAAATGCTGCCGGCGCCACGATCTCGGTAGCAACGCGCTTACGCGGAACGGGTCATCGGCTCAATTCGAAGAGAGTCTCTGGACCATGTGATCGTGGTTGATGACGCTCAATGGTCGGAACGCTTACTCGCGACTGCAGCTATTACCATTACTGGGGAACTCACCTGTCGCTCGACAAAGACGCACCTGATCGCCGTCGCTCTCAGGTGCAAACGGAAGGTGAGGTAATTGAATTCCGCGAGGTTGGCGGTCTGCATTATCATTATGAACGCAGGGCTGCGTGAGCTTACCCGTTGTGAGTCGTCACTATCGTGCGCCGAGTCTCCTTCAGGTCACGGCTGTCTGCATTCGCCGTTGCAGAGAGACGGCCCGGCTATATCAGTCTCGTTGCTCTGAGTTTGGTCCAGCGATTATTCCCGTTCAAGAAACCATGGATGTTTTTGTGTCGACGCCAAGGACCCATACCAAAGAGCGACAGTTTTGGTTATTTTGGAGGCACACGCTATCGCCCGAGAAAATAATGCTCGGAGCAGAGCAGGAAAGATGGTTTGTGAATGGTCTCGGCCGCAGCAAGGCCCGCTGGACGTGATTACGCAACAAGTGATGATGGCGAAGTGGACCGAATGCCAGGACCGGAGCAGCGGTACGCCATGGACCAGTGGAGCGGGTAGGAGGAACCACGCAATCGGATCCTGCGGTAACTGAATCGGCAACTTCCGTCGAACCCGATTGTCATCTCGGGCGACGTTCATTCCAAACTGGGTCGCTGACCTGAAGCTGGACTGGTCGGATTCCCACTCGCCCACAGTCGGGACAGTTCGTCAGAACGTCGATCACATCAGAGGGCGACGGTTCGGATACGATGCCCGCCCGTGCAGGCGTATCTGCCGGACAATCTCCACATGCATTTTCAATTGCAATCAGCGTCGCTACGTGCGGTTCCTGTTGACCGTTCAGACCGGGCGCCCAGAAAGCATAAGCGGCAGAGTGCTCAACAGCACGTGCGATGTGCTTCGGATTCACCTCCTTGTAAGCGAGGGCACGCCAGGATGGTAGATTAGTAACAACTCGGTAAAGTCTCACAGGGAAGTTCATGTCAACAAAATCTATGTGGCGCTTCGTGTGCGCCGCCATTGTTTTGATCGCTGGTTCTGCGTCTGCGCAGGATATTACCGGTAACGTCCAGGGTACCGTTCTGGATGCGACCGGTGCACGGCTCTCCGGCGCACAGGTGGAAATAGTCAATGAAGGTACACAAATCCGATTGACGCGCACGGCGAACGAACAGGGCGAGTACCAGTTCAACCTGGTGCCCCCCGGAGTGTACACGCTCACCGGGTCGGCAACGGGATTCAAGACGGTGTTGATAAAGGGCGTCGACGTCGGGGTGAACAAGTCCACCCGCTTAGACCTGACGATGGAGGTCGGCACTGTCTCGGAGTCCGTTGAGGTCTCCGCGTCTGCGGTGCGGATCGATACGTCGTCGGCGCAGGTCTCGACCACCGTCAACACCAGGATGATCATCGACCTGCCTTCGGGCAGCCGCAACGCGCTGTCATATGCCGAGATGGCGCCAGGAGTGACCATTGTCAACGGTGCCTCGCAGGTGCAGGACATTACTGGCACCTCGGCAAAAGTCAATGGCAACAGGCAAGCGCGGAATGTCTATTACCTCGACGGCAGTGACAATACCGGACCGTTCCGCAACACCGCGCTTCAGTTTCCGAACCCTGAAGCAGTGCAGGAAATCAACGTATCAACCTCGAACACCTCGGCGGAGTTCGGGAAACAGCCTGGTGGTGTGTTCAACGTGATCACGCGTTCGGGCACCAACCAGTTTCACGGGTCGGCGTTCGGATTTCTGCATAACGAAGCGCTCAACGCGAACACGTATGCGCGTAACATCAGCGGCCAGCCGCGAGCGATAGATCGTCTGCGACAGTTCGGTGGTACGCTCGGCGGCCCGGTGATCCACAACAGGACGTTCTTCTTTGCTTCATACATGCGCTACCGCGATCAGGCATCGGGTTTCCAGAACACGATCAAGTTCCCGACGCCGGCCATGGTGAACGGCAACTTTTCTCAATTTCCGCAACAACTCTACGATCCGGACACGGGCCTTCCGCTGCCAGGGAACATCATTCCGGCGCGACTGATCGACCCGGTAGCGCAGAAACTGCTCACGATTATCCCGACCGTAGCTAACTACGGTGACCGGTACATCTGGAGCTATACCGACCCGCAGATTAACAACGAAGTGCTGGGGAAGATCGATCATACATTCAACTCGTCGCACTCGATTCAGGCCAGCTACTTCCGAACGTTTGGGAGCCAAATCATTTCGCCGACGTCGGCGACCAGCAACGTGCCCGCCTGGGGCCCCCAGGTGAACGCCAACCAGCAGCACACCGGGATTGCGCGGCACACGTGGGTTATCCGGCCGAACCTGCTGATGGAAAGCAAGTTTGCCGTGAGCCGGCTGGACGCTGACCGGGGCAATGCAAACACCGGACGCAACCTGGCTGACTTTGGCGCCGTGTACCCGACAGTTCAGGAAGGCGCCCGCAAGTATCTCCCAATTATCCGGATCAGCGATGGCCTGCAGACGATGCAGGGATTTATCAGCCAGTTCAATCAGGGCAACTTGCGTTTTGCCACAACGCTGGCCTACATCCACAACAACCACAACTTCAAGTTCGGGTATGAATCGCAGCGCGATGCCGTCCAGCAGATCAATGACCAGGACAGCCTAAACATGTTGTTCGACGGGCGCGCCTCCTCGACCGATGCGACCGGCAAACAACTCGGTGTGGGCGTGTTCGGGTATTCCTTTGCTGACTTTCTCATGGGGCGCGTGGGGACCTTCACGCTGTCCGGCATCCTTAATTACGACATTCATACGTGGTCACACTTCTTCTTCGCGCAAGACGAGTGGAAGATTACTCCGCGCCTGACGCTGACGCCTGGCCTCCGGTATGAGTTTTATCAGCCCGCGACCGAAGCGAACAACCGGGCGGTAGCATTCCAGAGCGGCTACAAATCCACCCTGTACCCTAACGCGCCGGTGGGCCTGGCGTTTGCCGGTGACCCGGGCATTCAGGGCGGCTTCGTTAAGAACGATTACAACAATTTCGCACCGCGCCTGGGCGTTGCGTACGATGTGAATGGCGATGGGAAGCAGGTTTTCCGAGGCGGCGCCGGCCTGTACTACTCGTACAACCCTCTACAGGTGCGACTGTGGAGCGTCGAAGCCGCGCCTTGGCGCCCCAACGCCAGTGGCGGGAATACGACGGGGTTGACCGATATCTTTGGGACCAGCCGGTCGACCGTGTTCACGAAGCCGCCCACACCGTTCACCAGCGACGTCACGAATTTTCAGTACCCGCCACGAACGAACAATCTGATCGGGTTCGACAACAACTTCGTGACGCCGTACAGCATACAGTGGAACGCTACCTATGAACGCGAACTGACCCACTACATTACAGCGTCAGCTGGTTACGTGGGAAACCGAGGCTTCCACCAGTTGCAGATCCTGCCAGGCAACCTCCCGCTTCCCTCACCGGCGGCAACGCTGAACAACATTGATGCCCGGCGTCCATTGCAGAACTTCAGCAACGTCGGGATCGTGTATTCGCGCGCGCGAAGCTGGTACGACTCGCTGCAGTTAACGGCGGACGTACGGCAGTACAAGGGCCTCACGCTCCGCTTGACTTACGTTTACGGCAAGCTGTTCGATGTCGTGAGTGAAGACCCGACCGGCAACAGCAACCTCCAGACCGCAAACCCGCTCAACTGGGACGGCGAGAAGGCACTCGACAACAACCTGCACCAGTTTCGAGCTTTCTACATCTACGATCTGCCGCGACTCATGAATTATCGTCCTCTGATCCGCACAACGCTGGGCGGCTGGCAGGTCTCCGGCGTGACAACGGTCACGAGCGGTGACCCACTTAACGTGACTGTCGGCAGCGATTACAACTTCGACTCAGTGCCGGGTGACCGGCCGGACTACACGAAGCCGATCACGTATACGGGGGGCTCGCGCGACCAGCAGATGGTGCGCTTCTTCGATACGACAGCCTTCGCGAACCCGGCAGCGCGGACGGTGTTCGGTACGCTGCCTCGGAACGCGCTGTGGGGTCCGGCAACGTGGGGTTCGAACCTGGCGCTGCTGAAACGCATCCAGGTCAACGAGCGGATGTTCCTGCAATTGCGTGGCGAAGCGTTTAACGTATTCAACCGCTCGAATCTGAACAATCCAAACGTGACACTCAGCTCCGGTGATTTCGGCCGCATTCTGTCCCGTTCGGGGAATCGAGTAGTGCAATTAGGTTTACGGTTTCAGTTTTAAGGTTCGTACTTCATTCCCGGAAAACAGGGGAGCGCTGGCGGCGCTCCCCTGTTTTCTCTTTTCGACAGCTAACAATGCGGTGCTTCGGGTCCAGAAGCGTCGTTCCGACAAGATCAGTTTCCGGTCCATACGGGATCGGCCTGCTGCAAAGGGGAGGGAAAAAATTGCGTTGGGTTGCATCAGTCGCACAAATTTGTCGAAGCTGAGATACCTCGCTCGGTCAAAAAATTATGCGGCCCACGTGTAATACCGAAGCAATCCGCCCAGGCGTTGCTTGCAAGCTAACTTCGTTCCGCGACGACACGGCGTACCCGGGGCGGGGAATAGCAGCCGGTTGTTTTTGCCCTGGTGGTTCCGCTCCTCATGATAGTGTTTGACGTATTGAACCAGAGCTCTTCGAAGCGAGGATTCGCCGAGCAGGATCAGCTTCGACAGGCACTCCTGTTTGACAGATCGGACCCATCGCTCGGCGAACGCATTCAGATTCGGAGAGCGGGCAGGAAGGCGGAGCGCGTGCACTCCTCCGTCCTGGAGAATGGAGCGAAAGCTGGCACAGAATTTCGTATCGCGGTCATGCAACAGATAGCGGTGGTTCCGAAGCGAGCCGGATTCGAAATCGGTCAGGTTGCGCGCAACCTGTTGCATCCATTCCTGCATCGGATGACGCGTGATGGCGGCCAGCATAACTCTCCTTGTTTCCAGTTCGATCACAAACAGGACGTAGTATGTCACCAAACCTCGCCAGGTCAGGACCTCGGCAGTAAAGAAGTCTATCCCGCGGTGACGGCCATGTGCGAGGCGATGAAGTCCTTCCACGCGGTGGTCTGACTCCGTTTCGGAGCCGGAGCGATTCCGTGCCGGCGCAGCACGTTGCCGACAGTCTGATCCGAGACCTTGTGTCCGAGGTTGGCAAGGGCGCCGGAGATGCGGTCGTATCCCCAGCCGGAGTTCTCCCGCGCGAGCTGAACAATAAGGTTTTCACTCAGGGACAATCCTCGGCCGCCCCGGGTAGGACCGATGCTTCGAGCCGTCGAACTTCTGGGCGACCAGCTTCCGGAACCAGCCGAGAATCGTCTCGGGCTTAGCAATCTGAGCGACTTTCGCCAGTCCCTTTCTCCCGAGCGGCTTGCCGATTTCGGCCAGAGTCGCGCGCTCGGCATTGGTGAGCCGCAGCCTCGCTGGCGCGTGCGTCCTCAGGATTCGATTCTCAGCGACGAGATACTCGACCTGCAGCAGCAGTTCCGAATTCACCATCCCCGTCACGTATGTCAGCAGACGCGCCACTTCGTATGCCGTTTTCATCCACCCTGCATCTTCTCAGGCTGTTGATTCAAAGCCGGATTCAAGTTTCTTGACCATACGAGGATACTTGTACAGTCGGTAGGGCGTCCGGCCAAGGATCCATTCTTTGTCTTCAGCTGCAAAGAATGGAATCATTTCCTTCATGATGGAGTACTCGAAGAAGTTTGCCCACACGAGACGGCGTGGACCGAAGGCATCATAGATGCGGCCGAGGAAGGGCCAGACATCGCGGTATGGGATCTGCCGACTTTTCGATGGATTGTGCAATGAAGTTCGGATGTATACGTTCGGAAAACGGGCAAGCTGCAGCAGAGGACCGAAACCTCGATTGTCAGGTGTGGCAATATCGATCATCGCAAAATGATCGATGACAACGTTCACTCCTGGGAAGCGTTCGGCCATGTCCGCGACCTGGCCCACCTGCTGCGGCGCAAGGAAGATGTTGAAGACGGCGCCTAGTTCTTCCGCCTTTTTCCAGAGCGGGTAACATACCGGGTCATTCAGCCACACGACGTCACGATCGTAAATTGGACTGAGCCGCAGACCCACCTGGCCGCCCGCGCGAATGAGGTGCTCGAGACGGTCCGGGTTTTCCTTGTCGTCAGGTGAGTAGAGCCGATGCCCAACGAGAAGCCCAACGCCGGCGAATTTGCCTGGGTACTTCTTCACGCAGTGGCTCGTGTATGAATTATCTCGGCCGTAGTAGCAGACGTGTGAGATAACGACGCCGTCAATACCGTATGTCTTCATGTCCGACAGAAGAAACTCGCCGGAATAGTCGTAGTCGGGCAGGCCCGCTGGGCATGTGGCGATTTGGGCATCGGGTGCGTACCGTCGGTCGCGGACTACCCACGCATGCTCGGCCGCATTGATAATTTGTGGCTTCGTTGCGCCTGATGCGGCAAAACCCGCCGCGAGCGCCAGCGCAGTTCGCCGAGTCATGGCTGGAATCTTATCACCCGTACCGGTTTATCGGCGCGCCTATACCTGCCCGCATCTTCGTCGTGAGCGACGGATACGTCGGAATTTTCAGGCAGTCGCCGGCGTTTCGCTCTCCTTTGTGCTTCTTTTCCTAGCTGCACTGTTTTTGGCAGCCTTTCGAGAAGAAGTGGCTTTCCGGGCAAGACGCTTCAGAGCAGCTTTCTTCGGTACTGAGCGTTTCTTGGAAGTGGCCTTCTTGCGTACCATAGTTTTTTTCGCTGGCTCAAAACGTCCGCTGTTGACCCACTCGCGAACAGTAAACCATGTGGTATCGAACTTCTTTGCAGCCTGCCCAAAGCTCATGCCGTCACGAACTGCCATGACCACTCGACGCCGGAAATCATCGGTGTACACCGGTCGAGAGCGTGTTCGAGCGTGTTTCCTGTTATCTGCTTTCCGTCCTTCTGTAGGACTGACACCTGTATGTTGTATCCGGCGATATGCCTCAGCCGCTACTCCGTTTAAGGCTGCAATCGCCCGCTTGATAGAAGATTTCTGCAATTCCAGCTCCTGCAAAATCTGTTCGATATTCAATGTCGTAATTAGCTCCTGTCCTTAATAGTGGCGGCACTGCAACTACAGCGAGAATGGGTGGCTTAAACCAGCCTACTCCTCGAAGCGATCGTGGGTGAGTGTTTCCGCGTTCCAGCGCTCGACCGAACTTACCATCGCTACTTCCGGGTATTCAAGTGAGCACAATGACGAATGCCGTTACGACACCGCTGTCGAGATGGATCAACGGCTTGCCGGCTTCACATTGTCAGCGCGCGACACGCTTGCCGAATTGCTTGTCGTACTTGCCGATGACGTGATTGCCGATGGCGTAGAGGTATCGCTCGTCGGCAGCGACTGCCTGATACGCTTCTTCTGCCTGGATGCGCTGTTGCTCGTCGAAATTATACGGCTGATGTCTCTGATCCATCACACCCGAAGGCCCTGTCGCGGTGCGCCTTTGACGCTTCTAGTGGATAACACGCAAGGACATCAGGCGGCAGTCCCGGGTTTACATGGGTTTCGAAAAGTGGCATTCTCGCAACCGATTGCAGTCTGATGAGCGACACTGGGTTACGGCGGCGGACGACAATTAGATTTCCCTATCTGAAAGAGAGTTGAGACGATGCCGGAAGCGTTAGTGGGAGAGCGCTTTACGGGATGGTCACAGACCAGCAGATAAGGAGGTTATTCAAGTTGTCGAACACAGAGAAGACGCAGGAAATCGCGGCATCGAAGGCGGGCATGGACGTGAAGACGGCGCGGAAGTATCTGCGAGCGCGACGGCTGCCGAGCGAGATGAAGACGGAGCGGCACTGGCGGACGCGACAAGGACTGGCTTTGACCGATGTGTGGCCGGAAGTGCGGGAGCAGTTGAGCACGAATCCGGGGCTGGAAGCGAAGACGATATTCGCCGCCCTGCAGCGGCAGTATCCGGAGCGCTTTGCCGACGGGCAACTGCGAACATTGCAGCGGAAGAGTGAAACACTGGCGCGCGACGGAAGGACCGGCGCAGGAAGTGTACTTCGTGCAGGAGCATCGTGCCGGGAGAGCTGTGCGAGTCCGACTTCACGCATCTGACGGAACTGGGAATCACGATCGGCGGCGAGGCGTTCCCGCACATGCTGTATCACTTCGTGCTGACGTACTCGAACTGGGAGACGGGCACGATCTGTTATTCGGAGAGCTTCGCCAGCCTGAGTGAAGGCCTGCAGAAGGCGCTGTGGGAGTTGGGCGGCGTGCCGTTGCTGCATCGCACGGACCGGATGACGGCGGCGGTGAACAACCTGACCGAAGCTGGCCGATTTTCAGAAAAGCTATCAGGCGCTGCTGCGGCATTACGGCGATGGAAGGCCGCAAGATCCAGACCGGTCAGCCGAACGAAAACGGAGACATCGAGCAGCGGCACCATCGCTTCAAACGTGCACTGGATCAGGCATTGATGCTGCGCGGAAGCCGCGACTTCGCCACGCAGAGGAGTATCAGGACGTTCCTCGGCGAAGCTGTTCGAGCAGCTCAACAGCGGCCGCAAGCAACGAGCTGGCCGAAGAGATGGAAGTGCTGCGGCCGCTTCCGGACCGGCGTTTTGACAGCGCCAAGCGGGTGCGGGTGCGGGTGAACTCCGGCAGTCTGATCGCGGTGGAGCGGAACAGCTACTCGGTCAACAGCCGGCTGATTGGCGAGATTGTGGAAGCGCGAGTGTTACTCCGAGCGACTGGAGGTCTGGTACGGCGGGCAGAAAGTGGAGCAGCTGCCGCGGCTGCGCGGCCGCACCGAATTACCGCGTCGATTACCGCCACATCATTGACTGGCTGGTGCGGAAGCCGGGCGCGTTTGCCAACTATCGATATCGCGAGCACCTGTTTCCGAGCAGCCGGTTCCGCAGAGCTTACGACCTGTTGAAGGAAGTGGCGCCCCGCCGTTGTGACCGCCGCTATCTGGAGATTCTGGAACTGGCCGCGAAAGAAGGCGAGGCACTCGTCGAGGATGCCTTGCGTCTGCTGCTGCAGAGCGACGCGGGCAGACAGACGATCGTCAATAAAGAAGCGTTCGCCGGAGTTCCTCGATCGCTGCGAGCAGGCGCCCGACATCACAGACGTCCAATTGCGGAGGTGTCGCTGGCCAGTCTTCGATCAGCTGTTCAGCCAACACGCGGAGGTGATGCAATGAGCCAGCGCGCCGACATCAAAGCAGATCTGACGCAGAGTCTGAAATACCTGCATCTGCCGACGATCCGGCAATGCTACGAGGAGGTGGCACGACAGGCGGAACGGGAAACGCTCAGCTATGAGCGCTACCTGCATGAACTGGTGCAGCGGGAATGCGACGAGCGGCCGGAGAACCGAACCACAAAGATGCTGCGAGAGTCGCAGCTGCCGCTGGAGAAATCGCTCGAGGCATTCGATACCCGGCGGCTGCCACCGAAAGCCGCCCGGCAGATGCGAACGCTGCTCGACGGCGGCTTCCTGGAACGGACCGAAAATGTGCTCGTGTTCGGGAATCCGGGAAGCGGCAAGACGCACATGCTGCAGGCTGTCGGGCAGGAACTGATCCGAAAGGGACACCGGATGCTCTTCACCACCTGCGAGATGCTCGTGCAGGAACTGCTGATTGCCAAACGCGATCTGAAGCTGAGCAAACTGATCAAGAAATACTCCCGCTACGAGGGAATGATCATCGACGATCTGGGCTACATCCGGCAGACACGCGAGGAGATGGAAGTCGTCTTCACGCTGCTGGCGGAACGATACGAACGAGGCAGCGTACTGCTGACCAGCAATCTGCCGTTCTCCAAATGGGAAGGCATCTTCAAAGATCCGATGACCACGGCGGCGGCCATCGATCGGCTGGTTCACCACAGCATCATCATCGAACTCAACATTCCCAGCTACCGGCTCGAGCAGGCTAAAAGCAACGTCCAGTCACTGGGATCAGAAAACACGCACGAACTGTCCATCGAGCAAACCAGAAACTGATTCAGACGCTACTGCAGCATCATGAACGAGCGGCGCTGAAACCGCGCCGCTGATAGGGAGAAATTATTGTCGTCCGCAAACAAAGGTAGTTGACGCCAGACAGCAGTCGATTATCGCTCATCAAGGCGCCGAAAACCTTCAGCATCGGGCAAAATGTTGACATTTTCCTGCTGAAAACGAGCATGTCTTCCGGGTGTCCGTAGGAGTGGCAAAAACCCTTCTACAGCAACGCAGGTCGGGCTGCAAGGCCATTATTTCAGGCAGTCTGCGTTCACCCGAAGTACCCCGAAAATGGCACTATATACAGGCGGTAAAAACGCTGCACGTAAACAAGTACTAGCGCCAGCTATTCCGGGCCTCGCAGCTTCCCGATGATGATTTCATGTTTCCGGCGGTCGATGCCGTAGAGGATGGATTGATCACTTGGGTCGAGAGCGATGCCCTGGCCCGGAATTGTGGTCGGGACGATTGCTTCGAGTTCAAGTGCGGAACCGCCGGTCGGGAAGCGGAGAACGTAGAGCTCCGGGTTATCGTGGCCGGTGCAGATCAGGCGACCACCGCTCGTAAATACTCCACCTGAGATCGACATCTGCCCGAGACGCGAGACCACTGCTTCAGGATAGATCCAGGCCTGTCGACGTTCCCATTCGCTGTCGAACTGAATGAGCGTGGTCCAGTGTGGGTCGTGGTTTGGCTCACCGCCGTTTGCGGCGTAGTGGGCGAATGTAACGTACGCGGCGCGATCTCTGAAGTCGACCCACGTGGCGGATCCCGCCATAATGCCGAAGCTCCAAGAGCCTTCGTGGGTGAGTGTTTCCGCGTTCCAGCGCTCGATCGAACTTACCATCGGTACTCCCGGGTAATTCGAGTGAGCACAATGAAGAATGCCGTTACGAACGACACCGCTGTCGAGATGGATCAACGGCTTGCCGGCTTCACATTGCCAGCGCGCGACACGCTTGCCGAATTGCTTGTCGTACTTGCCGATGACGTGATTGCCGATGGCGTAGAGGTATCGCTCGTCGGCAGCGACTGCCTGATGCGCTTCTTCTGCCTGGATGCGCCGTTGCTCGTCGAAGATATGTTTTGGCGGCGCCGAGCTTGTACTGGCTGTGGCGACGGCCGCTGCCGCTGTCGTCCGTAAAGCAGCAGCGAAGACCTCGCGTCTAGTCAGGTGCGTGGCGGGTAGGCGTCGGAAAGGCACGACCCATTCTTATCACTGAAGCTGGATCGCGTGTGCCGCTCGCGTGCGACACACGAGCGCGAGCTACTTTCCGACGTCGCACATGACTCAGTTTGCCGGCACTGTAGTCGGTGCACCTTTCTGCTTTACAAAGAACACGAGGATCTTCGCAGGGTTCGTGCTGCTTGCGTTGCGCGAGATGCTATGCACGTCATCGGGTGATTCATAGAACGTTTGGCCCGGTCGGAGCGTAACTTCCTTGCCGCCTTTCACCTGCATAACAACGGATCCCTCAAGCACATACACGAAGGTATAGGCATTATGCCGGTGCGCGGCCGACGAAGCGCCGGGAGCGTATTCGACGATGAGCATCATGCCCTCCTTCCCGGAAACTTCTGGCAGGTCTTTGGTCATCAGCGGTGTGGCGTTAGTGCTCTGGGCCACCAGAACAGCTGCCCCCAGGCACAGTGCCGCCAATAACTTTGTCATTGCAGTCCTCCTTCTGACAGCGATGGTCACACTGTCCGAATCGTGAATTCAACTGCAAGAAAGTATCATCGCTGCGTTCGGAGGTTCGGATGATGTCGGAGAAAGCAGTCGAAGTGGGTGCTCATGGCTTGCGGAGTTTCTCCATTTCGCGGGGCAGTTTTTGCAACTCCTCGGAGTGTCGTTAAGCGCAGTTCGAACAAAAAGCTTCACATGACTTGGCTTACCGGGAAGGAACGCGCACTGATCACGAGGTAGCTGGTCTGCGCTTCGGTCGCAATCGTTGCATCGACGGGGACCTGATCCGCTGGCACACCGAGCACATCCAGCACGCCGTCGAGCAAGCCGATGCCGGGAAGTTTGTGCCAGAGGCGGTTGTCACCCAGACGATACGACGTTTGACGGACACCCGGAAAAATTAGCTCAGCGAAGCGGGACGTCGCAGCCCCGCTGGGGATGGGTGACGACGGCAGACCGCGGCACACTGAAGTGGTTTATAGCCCGAGCCACCGGTTCTTCGTCCGTTGCTCTATAGGCTGTTTCAACTTCCATTTGTCTTCAGATGGACCGCAGAGTGGCGATTGCTTCCGCTGTGTCGATGTCCGCATTCCAGTAACGGAGGATTACGTCTCCATTGAGTCGGACCCACTGGCGTAACAGGTCCAGATCAGACTCGTTCATCTCACCTCTTATAGCCTTCACGTCTCGTCCGATAGCGACAGACACAAACTGACCCGGCCGCGCTTGTGGGCCGGGAGTAATCTTCACGTGAACATCATCGGAGCCATCATTGACGGCAATCCAGACGACGAATGGCAGTCCGGTGGTTCTTGGGTGCAGGTTCGACATCAGAAAGAAGTCGAGCGCTGCCGGCATGTCCCTTTAAGGTTACCGTGCGTCAGAATCGACAAGACCTGAGCACCTTGCGCTAACGACGACTGGCGATGGCGGCACTCCTCAAACAGGCGTTGCGGTCCTTAATGGCCGAGCATGGGCTCGGCGAGCGCTACGCTTGCAGGCTCCTCGAAGTAAACCGCTCGACATACCGGTATGAGCCACGGCCGGACCGCAACGCGAAGCTTAGAGTGGCGCTGTCGGTAGTGGCGAGGCAAGTACCCTCGCTACGGCTACCGCCGTCTCTGGGCGCTCTTGCCGGAGCGGCAGACGCATGATTACAAACCGCCACGGGACAGGGCTTTTCGCATGCGTCCGTACTTCATCAGGCTAAGAAGCGATTGCGCTGTTCAGGATCGGGAGTCAGGCAGACGACAACATTGGACGCGAGCCGACGACGGTTCTTGGCGATGAATTTGTAGACTCCGTTCAGGATGAACGAAGGACAGAACGAACCAAGAACTGCCAATCGGGACCACCAGCCGCCGAGGTAGGCTGCTGCTTTTATCACTGCGCCAGATTCGGCAAACACGCGCCCACCTTCGATCCACAGCATCGACTGGACCGATTCCATTCCATGTCTGCGACGCAGTTGGTTGCCCACTTCGGAGTCGCGACTCACAAACAACAAGTCATGCCGTCGTTCGTGACGCAACATGAACCGGACCGAACGGCTACAGAAACCACAGTAGCCGTCGTAGATCAACATCGGTGACGGGCAAGCAGTGATTTCTGAGTTGGTGGCTGATGTCACTTGGGCTGTGCCTAAACTAAATCAACTAAACGGTCGTTTTGTATTACTCTACACTGACCAGCCGTTGGGAAGCCGGCCCGCTCACCACGAAGCATGTCGGCGGCTGCGTGAACTCTATCGCTATCACATCAGACGCCAAGACGAGACACTCACAACGACTGCCCGGGGTGTCCTGAGTTCGGGCGAGTTGCGTCTCATTGCGGACGAGATACAGAGGCACGCTGCCAGAGCCCGTCTGCAGAGACGCACTGACTTTTCTCAACTGCGCGTCGCGGAGCAGAAAGTTACGGCTGTTCGACGGGAGCGCAGAACGTCTCGAACGCGTCTGTAAGGATTGTTGCGATCTCGATCGCGTCGCGCCGTTCGATATCGCTGCGGTGGAGCATATACACCGGCTTGCCATCCTGAAACAGCGCAATCGATGGCGACGAAGGTGGATACTCGGAAAGGCGACGGCGAAGTTCGGCGACAGCAGCTTCATCGGCTCCGGCGAAAACCGTAGCCGCTTTTGACGGACGAACCCGGTGCCGCAGCGCAAGGCCAACGGCCGGCCTGGCCTTTCCTGCAGCATAGCCGCAGACGGAGTTCACAATCATCAGTACGGCACCGCTGCCCGGCGCCAGCAGTCGGTCCAGATCTTCAGGAGTTCTTGCCTCCTCGACACCGAATTGAGTGAGGTCCTGCCGCATCGCGGCGATTAGTTGTTCCCGGTAAGGCACAACATAAGCGTAACCGGGTCCGGGGCTGTCTGGGACGCTTGGACGCACGATGCCTCCGTCCCAAGCAAACCGTGCGCAGCCGCAGGGAGACGGCGCCAGGCCCTTACTTCGCGCTGCAGCTCGACGTTTCGACTTATCGTAGATGATCCAGCGAAGATGCCTCGCTGCCGTCGTGGAGATTGCCTATCGAGGAGACATTCTACCAAAGTTGAGCAACGCCCTGTCCAGCATCGGCACCAGACCGATCAGCAAGCCGCAACCAGGAGTATCAGGCACACGACACTCAGAAAGACTCCGCCGATCTTGAACGTTGGCCAAACTGAAGGTACTGGCATGTGATCTGTCATTCTCGTAAATGTGGTTCCGAGATAGTGGCGGCACAGTCAGGACGGGGAAAGTCAACTCACTCTTATGTCCGAGATGTGAAAGGCCGCTGATCAGTGTCGCGACGCAATCGGATCTTAACCGAAGACACAATCGCGACAGAGAGGCGGAAGGAGCTCGCACTGAGCTGGTCTGTTCAGGCCGTGCGACGCTCGTACCGATGGTGCAGTCCGCGGACTTGGGGAATCGCGATGATTCGTCCGGCGTCTGCCGTCTGAATGGGTCGTGGCTCCGGGCTGTCTTTCGCCAGCGCCAAATGTGTGCGGCTCCGGTGGTAGTAATTGATGAAGCTCTTGAGGTGCTGGTATAGGCTTCGCTCGTTGAACACGATCATGTGATCCAGACACTCACGGCGAATGGTGCCGATCAGCCGTTCGACATACGGACGCTGACATGGGGAGCGTGCCTATTTCGAACGGCTGATCGGCACTGTGCAACCCGAGACGGTCGTTAGCTGGCACAGAACACTGTTTCGGGCGTTCTAGACATGGAAGATCCGCCACGGCAAACCCCGGCCGGCCAGGAGTTCCCAGCGACACCCGAGAACTGATCCGCCGCATGAGCATCTCCAGCTCGTCACCATTCGTGGTGCCCGCCAAAGTGGTTTTCGAAATCCTAACAAAAGAGCCTCAGAACGAATCAAATCTGCTTCGATCTTACCCATACGGCTGAACCAGAACCGCAGTGCATTTTTCATCAGAACTCGGGATCGCAATTTTTCAGCGGGCGGTGACGCGAGCACCGGCGCCGTGCGCGACGGTCAGGATATAACTGCACATACTCCACCGAATTAAATAAGTTGCCCGTCCGGTAAACTGGCTTCACTAACGATAGAAAAGAAGATCGGTAGAGCCACGTCTGATATCAAGCGGGTCCGGAGTCACTTTAATCGGGACGATAGATGTCCAGCCCGGTTCGCCTCGTGCTGCGGGCCCGACGACCTCCTGGTCGCCAACACCTCTGCCTGTCGAATAGAACGCTAGTCCGGTGGCTGCATTGTAGGACAGCAAGTCGGTCAGACCGTCGCCATTTAGGTCGAAGGGCACGATGAGGTCCAGCCCGGAGCAGCGTTAACCGTGCGCACGATGGTCTGGCTGGTTCCATCGCCATCGAATAGATGGCCAGACCTGTCGCGGCGTTGTAAGACAGCGAGTCGGTGAGCGAATCGTTGTTCAATCGCATCGGGACGATCGCCGTCCCAACCTGGCGCGGCGTCGCGCATGCGCAACCACATCCTGACGGTAGGTGTTGCCGTGATACCGGCCGACGGTGTAGACGGCCAGGCTCCTCCAGCTCGCCGCAGAGTCCGGATCAGAGAAGGGGTAGGAGATCGTCGCGCTTTGGAAAGTCCATCTAGCGCTGGCCGTTCTCCATGAATGTTCATAGGAACGATGGAGGTCCACCCCTTAGCGGCACTCACGGTGCTCACCAGATTGCGCATACCTGGCGCACCGGGGATGGCCAGCTCGTAGATCGCCTGCCCCGTGGCGGAGCAGTAGGAAAGCAGGTCGTTTAATCCATCGCCGTTCATGTCCATGGCGACGAGCGAAGTCCACCGGAGGCCAGTGTCCTCACGCCACCCGGCGCCGGTGCGATGGACTGCGAAAGTATTCCGCTGCCTGGCTGTACTACGCCGATGGTGGTGACTGGCAGGCCGTCGCTCGCCGGTATCGCGGAGGAGAGGCCGTGCGCGATTTCGAGATTGCCGCTATCATCGACCGCCCTCACGAGCGGGCGATCCGCCTACCTGCGCCGCGCTGGTGTGTGACCACGTGCTGTTCGCGCCGGCTCTGGTCAACGTGGTGCCGTGCCAGGTCTGGCCGGCGTTGGACGAGACTTCGAACGCCGGCGACAACGCCGCCTCCGTATCCGAAGCCACGCCCGTCACGACGCCCGACGCACGGTTGAACTGCGTGATCTGACTAATCGGAGCCGTGATATCGGTCGAGGCTGAGGATCCTGTGAGGCCCGGCATCACGGCCCTGGCAAGACGTTCATGTCGGCGAACAGATTGATCGTCGCTTGCTGCATTTCGGTGCTACGCCTCCGGGGGTGTTGCCTGCACTTGCGAAAATCATCGAGTCCATGCCACCACCGAAACGACGACGAGGCGAACACTAACGCGCCCGCGGCGTTGCGGTAGAGCGTGGCTTCGATCGTCATGTGCGGCCAGCGGAGTCCCCACGTCGGCAAACGCCTGCACCCCGTAGCCATGGCCGCTGTCCGCGGTCAAGCCATCACTCCCAGTGAGGTTCGCCACCGTAGCAGTCACCGAAAACAGCCCCGCTGGTTGCGATGCCAAGAACGGCTCGAAATAGCGGTCGGCGCGCAGGTCCATTTCGAACCCGACGTTGGCGACACCCAGGGTGCAGCCAGTCGCGGCGTTCACGCAGCCGGTGTTGCGCCAGATGCGCAGTCCCTGCATCGATCGGGGAACAAAACATTGCCGGAACGTTGCCCGGTTGCCCTGGTCCCTCGACCAGATTGACCACGGCCGGCGTCGTCCGGTCAACGAGTTGCTTGAACCCGGCGCCGCGCCTGGCGGCCGCACCCACGGTGGTACCGTCGAGTCCCATTGGTTCGGTCGAGTGTCGCGATAGACTCCCGTCCATTCGACGTTGTTCCGGAGCGGGTCATCCTGAGAGCGGCCCTCCTTGTAGGCTATCTGCACACGCCCGGGGATGCCCGCGCTGTCGTTCACGAACCGCGTCTTGTAATAGGCTGCGTTGGCGCAGAGGAATAACATATGAGTGCCGACTTGTGCGGCAGCCTGCAGATTCTGCAGACGCTTACGCGGCCAGTACTCTTCGTGACCGTTCGCGAGGTACACCTTGCGGCCGCTCAAGGGGTTAGCGCCATCTAGCTAGGAATCTGGTTGTTCCTCGTCGTTGTTGTGTTGATCGGCGCGGTCCCGGTGGCGCACGTTTTAAAGACGCTGCAAGCTGCACTGGCGCAATCTCGCCGTGCCCCAAGGAACTGGAGGAATACAAGGAGAGCCTGGAACATCTTGTGACGGAGCGAACTGCGGAACTGGTGGAAGCGCGCGACCAGGCCCTGGCAGCAAATCAGGCCAAGAGCGCCTTTCTGGCGAACATGAGCCATGAACTACGCACGCCGCTGAATGCCATCCTGGGTTTTTCCCAGCTTCTAGGCGCAAATGGCGCCTCGAGCGAGCAACGCAGAGACCTTGACGTTATCAGCCGCAGCGGTGAACATCTGCTCGGTCTCATCGATCACGTGCTGGACATGGCCAAAATCGAGTCTGGCGGGACGATGCCGGAGACCTCGGCCGTCGATCTGCACGGCCTGTTGAACGATACCGTAAACATGCTGCGAGACCACGCCCAAACCAAAAATCTGGCGTTGTTGCTCGAAATCTTTCCACAGACTCCCGCATTAATTCGCTGCGATCCGGGCAAACTCCGGCAGGTACTAACGAATCTGCTCGGCAACGCCGTGAAGTATACCGAGGAGGGAGGCGTTGTCCTGCGGGCGGATGCGAAGCCGGGAGAGAGCCCAAATAACTTCACCCTCATGTTGGAGGTGGAGGACACGGGCATCGGGATTGCGCCCGAGGATCAGGCTCGCATCTTCGAGCCGTTCGTGCAGGCCAAGGGCAGAGGATTGGGCAGGGGGACAGGGTTGGTTCTTGCGATCAGCCGGGACTTCGTGCGGCTTCTGGGGGGAACCATCCATTTGGAGAGTACTCCCGGCCGAGGCTCGCGCTTCTCTGTCGAACTCCCCGTGCAGACAGCGGAACCGTCCGACGTGATGCTCGAGAGTGCCGGTGTGCAACAGGTAATCGGGCTGGAACCGGGACAGCCTGACTACCGGGTATTGGTTGTCGAAGACCAGAAAGAGAACTGGCTGTTCCTCGAACGGCTGCTGCGAACGGTCGGATTCGAAGTGCGTGTGGCAAATGACGGACGCGAGGGAGTCGAATCGTTTCAGATGTGGCGACCGCATTTCATATGGATGGACCTTCGTCTTCCGGTTTTAAGGGGAGAGGAGGCCGCCAGTCGCATTCGTGAGCTCCCGGGAGGCGCAGAAGTCAGGATCGTGGCAGTGACCGCTTCGGCTTACGCTTCCGACCGTGAAAGGGTGCTCAAGGCAGGTTTCGACGACTTCGTGCGCAAACCATATCGTCCGCTGGAGATTTTCGACTGCATGGCCCGCCATCTTGGCATCAGGTATCGCTATCGCGCAGGGCAGCAGGAACTTGTGGGGACTCAGCCGACTATACTTCGGCCGGAGGACCTCGCAACGCTTCCAGCCGGCCTTCGGCAGGAATTAAAGAACGCCGTACTCACCTTAAACCCCAGGCAGGTTTCGCTGGTCGTGGGCCAGATCTGCGACCAAAACGCCGCGCTCGGTACGGTGTTGGGGCGACTGACCGCTCAATTTTCATTCACTCCGATTCTGAAGGCGCTGGAAGGCTGTGACAGGTTGTTGAACGCAAGCTCGTGATAGTTGTGGTGGTCCATGAACTCGAATCGCGGAAGCTGCTGATATCTGTTCTACTACGACCGCTCTGCAGCCTCTCAGGCCGGGCGAGAGTGGATCGCTCGAAACCACGATGTAGTGGAACCTTCCGGTTTTAGGCCGCCTGCAGATACCAGGAAAACGTCGTGCCCGACACCGATCTGCGGCGAGCTCGCCCAAAGAGTCCCGATCGCACCAGTTAACTTCCGGATGAGCGTAGTGCAATGAATGATCGACGACATGTGCGAAACCGACTTTACGATGAAGCGTAAGATCGGGCAGATATTTGGCCGGTAAAGAGTGTCATCTGGATCGCCGATCAGACGGAGCGATCAGTTCGTTCTGTTCTTCAGGTGCCGACAGCCTCTTCGGCAATGGCGAGTCCATCACCTTACGCGGGGAGCCGGGTAGTCGGCGCTCGGAAACTAAACCGGGCCGATGAGTAGTAACGAGTTACAAGTCCTTACTTACCTAACTCCATGATCTCGATCTTCCGGAACTGCGCCGGAGCGCTCTCCGCCTGAATCGCGAGATATCCCTCGCTCAACGGCGTCCCGTCCTTCTTCACCGCCGGGTCTGTAGTGGATGACGTTGCCGCCGCCGATCTCCAGCTTTCCGTACTCCAGCACCGTCTTGCCGTCGATCCGGTGCACGACTTTGTCCGCGCCGTCCACCTCGATCTCCACTCGCACCCACTCTCCGTCGCGATACGTCTTCGAGGTCGAATTGATGCAGTGGCTCGGGACCTTAACACCGTTCCGGTACACCTCCGTCCCCGGAGAGCACATGTTCGCCGTCGTCCGCTCGCCCGTTGGGCCGCCGCCGAGCAGTTGCGCCTCCACGGAGATCGGGAAATCCTGATCCTTTCCCATTGTCTCCGGCGCCTGGCAGTGCAGCATCACACCGTTGTTCCGCAGCGCCCATCCCGGACCGCCCTTTACCTGCTCGCCGACGAAGCGATACTCCACCGCCACGACGTAATGAGAGAACTTCTTGTTTTTGTAGAACAGGTGTCCGAAATGCGGCGGATTCCCGAAGTCCGCCCACTTGTCATATGACACGATCAGAACGCCGTTCTCCACCCGAAACGTGTCGTTGTAGTTCAGCCCAAGCAGGGCACCGTTAACCCGCATCATTTCCTTATCAGAAGATATCGGGCTGGATGGTTCGTGACCGCGATTCGAAGCAGTAGTCTAAGTGCCGCTCGAATGGCTGAGTCTGCCGTTTTCACACGATCCATCGGCCTCCCAGGAAGACTGGAGCGTGACCGCACGCTGTCGACATGCGTGTGACCAGCACCGCGGCCCGGCGTTTACCATAAGTGGAGCCAGTTTTGACGAAAGCTCTTGGTCAATCTCGATATGCAACGGCCAACGATCATAGCTCTGTTGTACGTACCCCTGCTGGCACAGCAGGCGCAAACATCCGGCACTGAAACTCAGGAAGATGCCAGTTACACCATTCTGTATACGGGCAGAACACTTGGTTATTATCGAGTGCCGGATCAGCAAACCACTTCCACGAGAGCATGTAGTGAGCGGGATGCAACTCTCGCGCAGGTGACCCAGTTCCTGGACGCTGCTCGCAGTGTGCCTCCACCCACAGTCCTTGTCGGAATGGGCGACAACTTCTCGCCCGAGCTGAATGCACGAATGATCGCGGACGCAACATCGAAGCAACTTGTACCAAAGGATCAGCTGATCTGGGATTTCTCGCGTGATCGATGGCTACCGTATACGGCGACCAGTACTGACCTGAATTCGGCACGAAGCGCGGGCGCGGGAACCGCAGGATTCGATAACGTCGCGTGTTTCTTTCGGCTGGCCGGGTTCGACGCCGTTGTACCGGGGCGCGAGGATTTCCGCTTCGGCCCGGAAAAACTGCGGGAACTCGCACGGTATTTGGCAAGTGAAGCGCCGGGCGGTACGCCCGTCGCAGATGCTCGGGGCGAATCTCCTCATTAAAACGTTTGTTGTAAAGCCGCCGCATGCGGAGCACGTTACCGTCGTAAACGCACGGAATTACTCGCTGGCTGGCCAGAACGGTTCGTCCTTTCGAATACCCGGCGTTCCGCTGCCGTGGTTGCGTCGCTTTGATATCACGAACGGTGGATCGCAGGACGCCGGGCGGCTGTACAACTTCGCATGGCTGTGCGGCGGACTCCGAGGATCCGACTTCGATCCCGGCCCATGCCAAGCTCTCGCTGCTTCTTCGACCTCGGCGGGAAGCACAACTCTGAGCTTCCTGCTGCCTGCCGAGTTCCCGCGTTATCCCGCACAGGGATCGCTCGAGCCCGGTAAGGACTATTTCGTGTGCGCATCCAGCGTCCACAACACTGCGGAGATGACAGCGAAGAACACTCTCTGCAGCTCTGACTTCCGCTTTCGCCAGCCGTTCTTTCACTTCGGAGATGCTTCGGATCCAAACCCGCATCCCTATGTACGCATTAAAAACCAGGCGCTGGTGGTATTTGGAATCCTCGACCCAGCGCTGCTTCCGCAGATAGGAGAGCTGAACTATTCCTGGGTGAACCGGGATAAAGATCTGGACACGCAGGTTGAAATCGCGGATCCTCGTGAGGCGCTGATGCAACTCCTGCAAACATGCGAGGCCGATCCTGACTGCCGAGGTGCACGACGAATTCTGCTGGCGCAGATGTTGCCGGAAGATGCCCGGCGTCTGGCTGATCGTTTGCATGGCCAGTTTGACGCGATTATTTCCGCATCAGAAGAGGCGCACGCTACTCGCGATACGCTCACGCTGGATCGTAACGTCAGGCCTGAAGCGCGGTCACCGATCGTCCTTACACCGGCACTGCACTTTTTCCGCAGTGCACCGACGACGCTACAGGTCACGATGCAGCAAGCCCGTCTCGATCTGACATCCACGACCTCAGGCACGGACAGCCATTTCCACCGAACGTCTGTTCCATTGCAGTTGCGGGACTACACAGGTCACCGATCGCTCGCCGATGTAATTGCGGGCAACGGGGTTCTAAATCCGGAGGGCGAACAACGGAGTCCGTCCGCGCAGCTCGAGAGCGCTGTCCTGATGAGCATGCGTGAGAGCTGCCACGCGGACATTGCGTTCCTGCAGCATCGCGACCTTTTCCGGCCGGAATACTTCGCCAGGCAACAGCCCGCGGCCTCAGAGCTGCAAACGATGCTCGACCAACTCTTGTGGAAGGGCGATTTTCTCGTCTGCCGTGCGGCCACTGGTGCAGTCATCCGCCAGGTTCTCACACAATCCGATGAGTACGACGGAAGCGAGAACGATCGCGCTCTCGCACGTCTCGGCACTTTCAGAGACAGCTTCAGCGGAGATTGGATTGTCGACGGCTCCGCTCTGCGGGATGACAAACTGTATTCGGTTGCGACTACTGACTATGTAGGTCTTGGAGATACCGGTTACCCCGCGTTTCGGCAGATGCCGGTACCGCCAGCTATCCGAGTCCGTGATCACGGGAAACTCGAGGAGATCAGCGCCCTGGTATGCCGCAATCTAATGCCCGGCATTCCGGGAGACGGAGCAGGACACAAATTCTGTCGGGCGACAATCGACACCACCGCGTACTTTGATCAGATACAGCACCGGCCTGATTCTCAGGCTGTCGGTGCAGACGTTATGGAGCGCCTTTGGGGGTGGACACGAGAACGCTGGGCGAATCGCGCCACCTTCGCACGGCCTGAATACGCCCCGGAGGCTGCCGCGCAGGATCGACGAGTGTTGTCACTTCGACTGGACCGAGCTGACGCTGGTTTTCAGCACAACACTCACAGTCTCAGCGAGGCAGAGCAGAGACAGCGCTTCAGCGGCGTTCAGGCATCGCAGCCGACGGCGCCGGAAAAGGTCGAAGCCACGGCGGACTGGCTGTTGCGGCTGACGTCGCGAGGCAAGAGTGTGGACCTGTTCCTGCAGTCCGACGGAGCGTATCAGGCCAGCGCAATCCGGCAGACCCTTACGCCATCGACTGCGGGGGGGGCGGAATCCAGCGAGCCATTTCAGCTCAGCCAGCCACTGAATACACTAGCGGCGGAAAGTGGCGCGATGTGGCACCTGATACCTTTTCGTCAGAAGAGTGCCACTGGTCTGCGATTGCTTACTTCCATCCGGTTTGAGACGGAGCTTGCGTCTCCGTTCGTCTCTTTTCAGGGCATAGACGGATTCCTTCCTCGTCGGCTGCCGCGAAGAAATGCGTTGTTCGCAAAAACAGGTCTGCGTTATGACGGTCGCCAGAGCTGGGTGGAAACGGGAATCCAGAGCGGTCCGTTTACGCAAATCACGTCGATGACGTTGGGCGCGCTGACATGCGCGCCAGGAGATATCGCTGCCTGCGTCGCGCGGCCAGGCGAAGAATTGCCGGGGGTCGGGGACCTTGAAAGCCGACCGCTCACCGTCCAGACCGTGCGTCGAAATCAGTCCGGCGTGTTTCTGAACGCCCGAATTCACCTGCCCTTGTTATTGAACCGGCTCGACTATACGATCGACAACTCGGGAGCACTGTACTTCAATGCGAGCGGCGATTCTCTCGCGGATACGCGGTTCCTCGAGGTAATGACACATGCAATCAGCATCCCGATTGTGGGCAATCTGAGTATCTCTCCGAGAGTGGATCTGTTCTTCTTTCGCAACAAGATTGCAGGCTCGAATATCCACGGATATCAAACGTCGATCACGGCACAGTACCGTTTCGACTGGCATACCGGGCTTCGATTCCGGTCTACGCTGAGATACCCGAATTCGCCGAGTCCGTGATGATCAATAAACCAGGAAGGACTGGTGACGAAGTGGGGTCACAAGAGCCTCCTTCTGACCAAAACCTACCGCTACCTACTCTTCCACCCACGCGCGAAGTCGCGTCCGCCGCGCCAGCGGCTTCGTGCTAACGCCCATTCCTGAAACTTGCAAGCGATTGGGGCTCGAAGAGTCTCGTTTTGGTCCACGATCACAACGCCCAACAGTTCAGCCCCAATTACGCCGCGCAATCACGATAATCAACGCAGACGCAGAGCGAGCTGCTACGAAACCGATTCGCCGGTTGCTGCTGAACGGCACGCGACAGTGGGGCAGGTCGACGATCACGGCGATTGTTGCGCTGCATCGCGCTCGGAAACCGGACTCGCTGATTCTCGGCACTGAGCGCCTGTCAACGGCAGTCGAGCGAGTTTCTTCGTTTCCTCGTAAGATGAGCGCGTTTCTGCGGCGCATAGGTGAGAAGGCTCGCGGCAATGGGCGAACCGAAGCTCGCTGGTGCTGCCGAATGGATCGCGGATCGTGACGCTGCCTGAGGTGGAACAGGCACTGCGAGGCTTCTCGGCGGTGTCGCTGCTGATTGGAGATGAGGCTGCGGTGGTTCGGGATGACGGGTATCACGCGCTGCGGCCGATGCTGTCGACCTCCGACGGCGACCTGTGGTTGCTGAGCACGCCTCGCGGCAAGATCGGCTTCTTTTGGAAGGAATGGTCCAGTGGCGGGCCGGAGTGGATGCGGGTGTCGGTGAAGGCTGAAGATTGCTCGCGGATTCCGAAGTCCGTTCTGGACGAAGAGCGCCGGAGCAAAGGGGAGATGCACGGATTATGCAACTAACGCCCTGCCGGCGGAATCATGCCGTGTGCCAGAATACTGGAACGATATTATCCAGAACACGCGAAAGATGAAGGGGCGCTCGGGCGTGAAGTGGTTAACACGAAGAATTACCGCTCGGCCTGATGGTGACAGTCTCGAATATGGAAATGACATGAGTCATGGCTCCCGCGCAGAGGCTCGGTCTTGAGCGAGCTCGGCCGAATTCGGGACAAGGCTGCGTGGCGCGACGCCTTACTAAGGGTGCTGACGGCGTGGAATCGGCACCAGGTCTGGAAAATCCTGACCGCTATCGTGGTGATCTGGATCGTCAGCAGCACGGTACTCTACTACGCGGAGCGTGGCACGAATCCAGCGTTCGCGACGTTGCGCGAGTCCTTCTGGAACGTTTGGGTCACCCTCTTCAGCGGACTTAACAATGCGCCTAACTCTCGTGTTGGGCGGCTGGTGGTTTCCGTCGTGCTTGTCGTCGGTGTCGCGTTGGCGGGTTTGTTTACGGCCAGCGTGGCGTCGATTCTGGTCGAACGCTCACTAAGGAGTCGTGAGGTGTCTAATCTTGAAATGTCTGACCATCTGGTGCTGTGCAACTGGTCGCCGCGGGCACTGGACTGGATACGCGAAGTGCACAGCGGTATCGTTGCCGATAAGCGCCCAGTCGTGATCGTTCACGACGTACCCGACGAAGTCGTGCTGCCTGACAAACAGGATGACGCCGCGTTCAACGACGTCTATATCGTCAAAGGTGATCCAGCGAACGAAGTGATCCTGCGGCGCGCCAGGGTTCAGCAAGCGCATTCCGTCGTCATCTTGTCGGATGACCGCCAGCATCCAGCACGCCGATGGAAAAAGCATTGTGTGCTGCATTGCCGTCAAAAACGTTTGCGTGGAGCAGCGTCAGCCAAACATCGTGGCCGAGTGCCAGGATCCAAAATACCGGGCGCACATGCGGAAGGCGGGTGCCGATGAAGTCATCTCGGCCGCCGACTTCGGGTTACGGCTGATCGCACGTGCGTCGCTGTTTCATGGCATGACGCGCGTTTATCAGGAGCTGCTATCGGTCCGGCGCGACGCCAACGAGATGTACCTGGTTCCGGTGCCTGGTCAGCTTGTGGGGATGGATTTCGTCACAGCGGCAAACGTGTTTCTGCCCGATCGCACCGTCATGAAGGCATGCCTTCTGATTGGGCTGTATCGCGGTGAAACAATGATGCTCAACCCGGTTGGCGGCGAAGCTGGGCCGTTGCGCGAAGGCGATGAGCTGATCCTGCTGAGCCAAACTGTGCCGGATCTTTCGCGGCTGCAGGCGCGCGATGCCGCAGCTTCTGCCCCGTGACGACCAAGTCCTGGGATGGGTCAGCGGAACCGCTGGTCAGGCACTCGCTTCCTTCTTTGCTTCAGGCTGATTGTTGACCCAGTCGCGCAGCAGTACGAAGGTTACGGCGAGGATCACCGGGCCGACAAAGATGCCCATAAAGCCGAAGCTGATGATGCCGCCGATCACACCGGCGAATATTAACAGCAGCGGCAAATCGGCTCCTTTTTTGATCAAGATCGGCCTGAGGAAGTTATCGATTGTGCCCGCCACGAGGGCGAAAGCCAGCAAAACAAATCCCCAGAGCGAGTCACCACTGTAGAACTTCCATGCCACAGCCGGAAGCATCACCAACCATGGTCCGAGTTGGGCCAGGTTGAGGATCAGCGCGAGGGCGATGAGCAACCCGGCGGCAGGGACGGAGGCGATCACAAGTCCGGCGCCCGCAATACAGGTTTGCACGAGCGCCGTTATGACTACCGCCATTGCGACTCCCCGAATCGTGGCGGCGGCCAGGACGGCGGCTCTGTCTCCGTGTGCTCCTGCCAATCGGCTGGCAAATCTGCGGACACCTCGCGCCGCGGCCTCGCCATTCGAATAAAGGATCACGGAGATGATCACAATGAGGAGCGACTGAAGCATCATCCCGCCAACCCCGCCGACCTGGCCAGCAAGCCATCGCAGAGCAGTGCCGGCGTAGGGTGTCAGCTCGGCAGACAGACTGCCGGGACCCGCGTCGGAGAGGCTCTGCCACTGGGCTGAGAGGTCGCGTCCCTTGAGCGGAATCTGGGCTACCCAGGCAGGAGGAGGCGGTACCTGGAGTGTCTGCAGTGAATTAGCCTTCGCGACGATGTCGTCAAGGTTGCTGATCAGCACTACCATCGCGAGGCCCAGCGGAATCACGAGTACCAGCAGGAGCGCCACGGTCATCACGGCCGTGGCAGCGCCACGCTTCCCTCCCATTTTGTTCTGAAGCGCGAGAAGCAGTGTCCATGTGGAAATCACAATCATCGTTGCCCACAGCAGCGCCGAGACAAATGGACGCATGACCCAGGCGCTGGAAACAGTCAGCGCACCAATGAACAGCACCCCAAGCACCGTGCTGGTCAGATCACGAGCTGAGTAAGCATTCTGTTGCATCACAGCACCCCTTTGACCGGTACAGGCGAACTTGCGGGAACGCAGTCTGCGCCGACGACAATGATGCCACCAGTGTTCTTCCGGGCTTTCGATTTTCAGCAAAGTTCACGCCGCACTGTAAAAGTCCTGACGCCCGTTTTCTTCGTGTAATGGGATTAGTGGGTGTAACCGTCCGTACTCTGGTTTGCGCTCTTCGTCTTGGGGCTTCTCGATCGCAACCAGAACGCCACGAGTTCCGTATGGCGCGTATTTGGAAAGGGTTCCCAAGTTCCTGACCGTTTGGGACCTGGCGGTCGCCAACTCACCCTTGTCACCTTTATAGAATGTGGTCCACGTGCCCACCATCTCGATATTGGCATTGCTCTGTGGTGGTTCAGTTCACGGTCAACACGTGGCGCCCCGGCCGGATCCTTTGTATCTCTCAAGGAAATGCTATCGGGGCAGAAACCAGTTACCTGGGTATAGTCTCCAACGAGGCCCGAGAATTCGAAAACATTTCGGCCGCAATGCGGAAAGTGATTGTCTGAGTCCGCTGTTTGACAGCGAGCGTCGCCAAAAGGATCGGGACGAGTCGGTCCTGTCCCGACCCGCAACCCCTGAGACCAGTAACGTCATGTCAGTCGCAAATAACGTGGGAGGCTAAGTCGCATTAAATTAGGAATCTGACACCCCGACGTACTTACGGCACCACTCTCTTCGATGCGCGACGGAGTACCGGAAGCGCCTCGCTGAGCGCCGCGGAGACGTCCGCTCTCAGAAAATGCTTTGAAGTCCGGGCACGCACCTGCTCAATGACCGGCTCAACCCGGCCTTGAGAACTGCCTTTAGGCGGCTGATCTCCTTCAGCGTCAACTCACCGCCTCACGCCTTTGTCGTACAACTCCTTGAACCGATAGAAGCTGTCACGCGACTAGTCCATCACTTTGCAGGCTCCCGAGACGCTGCGGAGCATCTCGGGAGCGTTAAGAGCCCAACCTCGTTCCTGATGATTTTCTGATCGGTGTTCATCTGACATTCTCGTCTCGCGGCCTCCCACAGGATCATTCGACGTGGAAACGTGTCAATAGGGGCGGTGTTCGCCTGTCCTGTTCAGGAGCCATGCACCGCTCAGTCCGACTATTCCGCGATCGGCAGTAAGGCTGGGGTGGCCAGTCGTTGCCGCACAAGACAACCGGAAAACCGAGGGATCTTAAGTTAGTGACTCATTTGTTCTCAGGACGTGAGAAGGCGCAGAGGCCCATGGCACGGTTCGCCTGTACAGTCATTTGCTCGCCTGATTTCACCATGACAAAGTGCCATGACGCGCTGCCCTCTCACAGTATCAACGCACGACGACCGTCGAAAGTTTTCAGAACCGAAACCTGTTTGGGGGAATCCTGAAGAGGACACAGATGTAGTCCCTGGGCAGCTTTGCGACCAGTCTCGGCGGCTGGGGTCACCGGCCGCGGGGATAAAGCGAGGCATATTGACCAGAAAAGGTGTGGGACTGCGGTGCTCGGATGTGCTTAAGTACTTCGCAATCCTCTTCTGTTTTGTTGTCCCGACGCTGCTGCATTCCGACCAGATCGAGGACACCGGGAACTCCACGTCAAGGTCGCGAGTCGAGGAAGTCCCGACGAACCTTCTGCTGCCAGGTTCGGGATCAATGAGGTCGCCGCTTCCAGCCGAACAGACGCCTGACTACCGCAAGATTATAGGCCAATCGTTCCGGTTTCTGTTTGTGGAAAATGCATTCCGATATGCCACAGAGGATGGTGCTAGACATGCGCACGCATCGTTTCTGGGAGGCTACACCAGTTCTGTAACCAACCTGCATGGCTGGGCCGATGGTGATCCGTTCATCGTCAACTATGTCGGTCATCCAATGCAGGGAGCTGTCGCAGGCCGGATCTGGGCCCAAAACGACGGAACTTATCGATATGTTCGTTTTGGGAAAGATCGTGATTACTGGCGAAGCCGGCTGCGCGCAGCGGGGTTCGCTTTCCTGTACAGCGTCCAGTTTGAGATCGGTCCCTTCAGCGAAGCCTCAATCGGAGCGACGCAAAAGTACTTCCCTCAGCAGGGACTTGCCGACCATATAGTCACGCCGAGCATCGGACTGGCCTGGATGATTGCGGAGGACGCTGTTGACAAGTACCTAATCGAATGGGTGGAAACAAGAACTACGAATCGGTACTACAAGCTATTAATTCGCGGTGGGCTCAATCCTACAAGGAGTATGGCGAATGTTCTGGCCGGAGAGGTTCCGTGGCACCGACAATCCCGAGCAGATTTGTTCGGAAATTCTCCCTGGACAACGGCACCTCCGACCATAACTCCCAGAGAGCGACCAAAGCCGGAGACCGCAGCTCCGTTCGAACTTACCATCTCTCCGGCAGTAATCACTCCACTCGGTGGGAATAGTGCTGGTCCATGTATTGGCGGCGGTGGTGAAGCGGGCATCCGAATCTCATCCGCTGCTCAGGTTATTACCGACGTGGCCGGTTGCAAGTTCACCGGTTTGGGTGCGAACACAAGCGGTGACACGCTTTTGTTCATGGCGGGCCCGCGGTTTGGGCCATCAGCGGGACGATGGTTACCGTACGTTCAGCTTCTTGTTGGAGGAGTGAAGGTAACAACCGAAGAAATGGATCCTGCTAAAAAGGCTGCGGTCGCAGCCAGTCTGGGACAGCAGGGCCGCAAACTCGATTTCACTGATCACGAGCTGTACACGCGGCATTCAGAGTCGACAGGGTTCGCTATGTCGTTCGGTACCGGCGTTTCACGCAAGCTGAACGAGGCTCTGGCTTGGCAGGTCGCCAGTGTTAAGTACACGCATGCATGGATTCCAGGAAGGCCAGAGGGGCTGAATTACGGGAATCTGTTTGAGGTAAAGAGCGGCCTGACTTTGCGAATGGGAACCTGGTAGTGCAGTAATCGTCGGAAATCTTCGAACAGAATATTTGAAGCGGGAGCTTCCACTCAGCTAAGCCTGAAGCCTTGCTACCGCCGAGAGTCTTTTCTACTCCACCGATGATGCTGAGGATAGTGGCCGTGAGACCCCGTCCGATAGAAAAAATTTAACACCTCGACGGGCTATGGAAATGCGACAAAGCAGAACGTAGGCTGCCTGCCGGGCGAATGGTCCGACTGAAGTTGTGCCCGGAACGCAAGTGTACCCGGCAGAACCTGGAGAACTGCCTCTACCCGGCCAACACCGCGAAGACCGATCCGAGAAGCCGGGGCTGCTTTGTACGGAATCGGCTGCACCATTGTAGGGGAGAAGCACAGCAAGTCCGACGTTCGATTTAGCCGAGTGCAGTGAGTAAATTTAATAACATTCAGTTCTCGGTTCCATGCAGGAGCTATCGCAAAGAACAAAGACGGAGAAGAAATCCGCCACTCACTACATTTCTTGAACGCACGTTTAAAAAAAATAACTACTCTGACACATCCGGCTCATCTTAGTGTTGCCCTCGGTAACTCACCCACCGTTGTAAGGAGTGTATTTATGAGCGGAATTTCAGCGAACACCTTTCTGCGAGGATCCACACTTGCTTTGCTTTCCACACTTTCAGTCGGCGCATTTGCGCAGACGGCTGCGCATGAAATCGATGTAAACCGGGCGACTGTAATTTACGCGTCCGGGAACGACCTGACTTTGAAAATGGAAAACGGTGCGATCGAACACTTTGTGGTTCCCGGTGATTCCAAAGTTATGGTCGATGATAAACCGGTCAGCGTGAAGGATCTCAAGACTGGAACAAGGTTAACTCAGGTCATCACCACGACCACGCAAGAAGCGTATGTAACGGACGTCCGAACCGTAGACGTTAAAGTAATGGAGGTAAAACCGCCGTATCTAACGATCGCTTCCGAGGACAAGATCAAGTACCTCAGGGTTCCAGACGGAACAACGTTCACGATCGATGGCAAATCGATGATGTTGTCGGATCTTAAGGAAGGCATGAAAGTGAAGGGTACGGTGCTTACCACAGTGCCCGTGACAGTCGTGTCAAGAGGAAGACGCGTGAGCGGCGACTCGCCCGCTCCAAAACCGGTAGCCACGCCGGCGCTGGTCGGGGTGTTGCTGATTGAGACGGAGGAACCTGGTAAATAGTTCTTCGATGGTCTGAGCAAAGCCCGAGTCGGATGGCGATCAGGTCTGTTATCTGCACCCAGGGCCAGCTTATAGGCCAGCGCTTCGACAATCGATTAGAACCCCGTCGAGAGTGCCCGGTATTGCTCGTCAGCGACCGTCTGACGTTATTTGTACGGGGCGCTTTCGATCGGGTCGTCGATTAGCCGTAGTCTTGGTTGCGCTCGCAGCAGTAGCTTCGACACGGGAAGTAACGTTCGTGAGTGTCGCCAAAGTACTCGGCCTGCGAGAACGTCCAGAGCAATGCCGTTCTCAATCGCGACGCGCCCGTTAACGAAAACGTAGTCAAACCCTTCGGCATATTGATCCGGTTCGCGAATGTCGCCTTGTCCTGCACATGCGCGGGATCAAAGATCACCAGATCAGCCGCGAATCCCTCGCAAACAAGTCCACGATCACTGAAGCCACGGGATGGTGACGTGTAAATTCGCCACATCTACAACTGGCATCAGCCTCATAGTAGTCTGGGCAGGCGTCTGTATACAAAAACCGTCGCGATAACACCCAGATCCAGCGCCGTTCATACATGACCAGCATGCAGCGGACGCGGAATCTGTCCGTGCAGGGAATCGGCCCCGACGCTGCCGGATAGCTGGTTCAGGTAAGCCGGCACGGAGAAGCGCTTCAGGTGCTCACTCGCGCGTTGCCAACAACCCCTGCACACCCATTGACTGCACGGGATGAGCACGCCTGCTCTCCGCATCGACATGTCTTAACTGTGTGGGGGCAACTCCCTGAAGCTCGGTGCCTCAGTTGCTTAACTCTGGTTCGCTGGTACGCGAATGCTCCCGTGAGCCTGCATCAGCTCCACACTAATTTCAGTTCGCATGACTGCCGGTCAAGATTCGTCTTCGCGTCTTCGACACGACAGTCACCGGGAAATCGCACCGGGGTGCTGCCGATCCGGGATCACATCGCGGGTGCGCAACCACTCTTGCCGCAGCAGGAAATTCTGGAACCCTGAACCTATCCTGAGCATCAGGTCTGCTCGTGGGGCGACTGCACCACAACCGATACGAGCGAGTTCTTGAGGAGCATCAGAGCGAACAGCTTCTGCGTAACACTGACAGCTGCGTGATTTCCACACTGTCACTTCACACGCTGGGACAGACCCACGCACGAGGTAGAGATCGGGCAGGGCACCGTAACCTGCGCGTCAGGAAACCACCTGATTGTCAAAATGAATGACGTAACGGTAGTATCAACCGCTTCGTTGTTCCCGGCAGCTACAAGCACCGCTGACGGGAAGGCAGTTGCCGTACAAGATCTTTGGAAAGGAGAGCATGCCGTGTGCGAAGCGAATACCTGAGCCTCAACCCCGGATCCCTTGGATCTGTGATGGTCTCGGGCGCAATACTCTTTAGCCGGGCGTACACCGGAACTGCTTCACGAGACTTGCAGGACACAATGTAAACACTAGCCCTATATTGCGTATCGTGGAGAGTTATCTTGATTGCTGTTACAGACACGTATGGAAGCCGGCAAGACATTTATGAGACGTAAAACGGCTCTTTATCAGCTTTGCCAATCGATTCCGGCGCGCGGCCTGGCGAGTCTTTCACGTGGCGGCCCCCAGCTGGTGCCCATGCGGACCATTAACGCCGGTGAGATTATCGAAGCACTTAGCTCACAGGATCAGGAGGGCCGCGTCCTTATACGATATGACGGTGCCTGCTATCGCGTCTGGAAAGAACATCTCCGAGACCCTCGTGTTGCGCAACGTATTCTATGACTATCCTTTGATCTCCCGAAAGAAATGGCCCAGCCGGGGAAATCGAAGGGGCTTTAACAGGGAGTTATAGCGTGACCGGAGCTGTGCAAGCACCTGCTCTTCTCCCTGCACTGGTGTCGGTCCTTCGCACAGTGCCCCCAGTTAGATAAGCGTTGTGGCAATATCTTCTCGGTTTGGGAAAACCAAAACGCGGATACTACTGCCCCAAAAAGGTACACTGGAACATTCTTTTGGCTGTATTGCGGCAAGGTTGGCCTGCCACCTCGGACCTCCGTTACAAGTAAAGATACAACTGAGACGCCGACATGTGTTTTGCAGGGTGTTGGCCCGTGAATTGCTCCGTTTGGCCACTTGGTTAAGTCAAGTGTTCGGCGGGAGTGCTGAAATGCATGATGACCTATGGCTTTGTGATCTGTCTGACAATGAGCTGGTAACACTTTCGCGGCACGGGAATAACGTTGCATTTGACAAATTAGTTGAACGCAACTACCGGCGCTGCCTTCAAGTGGCAAAACTGTATCTGCACAATGAGTGGGATGCTGAGGACCAGGTGCAGACAGCTTTGTCAAAGGCATATGTGCGCCTGGATCAGTTTCATGGTGACGCGGAATTTCGAACCTGGCTCCTCCGGATTGTCGCAAATCAATGTCTCATGTCTCTCCGTCAAACACGACGTTTGCGGCTTGTCCATCTCAACGAGATGCAAAACCGGGATGGTCCACCGCCGGAATTTCCCGCAGGTGGTTCAGACCCGGAAGGCGAGTTCGCCTTTGACGAGCTCAAAGCTATCCTGGAAAAGGAGATTAATTACATCCCTCCTCTACTGCGGAACGTCATGCTGCTCCGGGACATTCAGGAGTTGAACATTACGGATGTCGCGAAGGTATTAGAGATCAGCACACAAGCTGCAAAGTCTCGTCTGTCTCGCGGCCGAAAGGAACTGCGCCGCAGAATTGTAGGCCGCTACAGCAACCTCGGATCGGGTCGATATAGTCCCGGTATTTCTGCTCCTGTAGATCGAGTCGGCTGTGATCGAGCCACCCGCCGGTTGTCAGGAGCGGACGGGAGCACATGATCGGAGGCCTACCGGCCACATAGTGAGCGCATTTTGAACAGCTTTGTGGTTGCGACACTGTTCGCCGCAATTCTCGTTCGTCAGTTAAATCATTACTCGGGCTCGGGGGTGTGATTATGAGTTGCCCCGGCCAGGAATTCAGTTGCTTACTAAATGGAACACTCGCAGCCTTCATCCCAATCGCTGGAGCTAACAGCGTCTGCCGGCTGAAGCCAGAACCGTCCGAGCGCACTGAGCGGTCCGAAGAGTCGGTTCGCGCAACAAGCAGTAGTCCAGTGCCCTATATCTTCTCAGGGGACTTGCACTCACAGCGGCGATGCCAATTGCGAGTCTCGTGGCTGCAGATGAAATTGTCTTTCAACAACAACACGGAGGCGGGTTATGCATCAGAACCACACCTCGTTTGACCTCGACGCGCTCAAGACAAAGACTATAAACGGAGCTATCTTCCTGATCCCTCTGTTTTTGGCCGGGTGGGTGCTCGTCAAAGTCTTCGGACTGATGAGAGAACTCGCATCGGGGGTGAGTTCGGCGGTCGGTATAGAGCTGCCGATGGGCGGCGTGTTGCTCAATATAGTCGCTCTCGTTTTGGCCGCGCTCGCCTGTCTTTTTGCCGGTAGCGTTGCGGAGAGGGCGGGGGCGCGGCGACTGCGGAACAGATTAGATAACTTTCTGCTTGGGGCATTTCCGGGTTATGCCTTCGTAAAGGGTCTGGCAGAGAACATTCAGCAAAACGAGGCGGCGGCCAGCAGTTTCATCCCCGTTCTGCTGACAACGGGCGATGGCACGCAAATCGCGTTCGAAACCGACCGTCTTGAAGCAGGCGCCGTCGCGGTTTACGTTCCGGGAGCGCCGAATCCGTGGTCCGGCACCGTAATGTTCGTCAATCCGGACCAGGTCAAAAAACTAGCCGTCTCGGCGCCGGAGGCGCTCAAGATTCTTCGTACATTGGGTCGCGGTTCGGAGGCGCTTGCGATGGCTCACCGCGCCCTCGCCGCCGCGAGTGCGGCGGGTGAGGCACAGTAGTCGAGTTTGGTCGGAGCGGCCATGACGGAACCGTTCAGACAAGACTTCGAGCAGAGAAAAGGTAAAAGGGAAATGACACGTAAGGTTCGCATCGCCTCGATTTGTGCCGCAGCCGTTATCCTGATCGGACTTGTTCTGCCTCGTTTGGTGGACGTGAACAGCTTTCGCCCCAAGCTGGAAAGCGAACTCGGCGCCGCTCTTGGCCGGGACGTCAGGATTGGCGAACTCAGCCTGTCGATATTCTCCGGGACTGTGTCGGCGGACAATATCTTAATCGCCGAGGATGCGAAATTTGGCAAGGAACCTTTCCTTACCGCAAAATCCTTCAGCGCGGGCGTAAAGCTTAAGCCGCTAATCTTTTCTCGAACGCTGAATGTGACCGGGATAGCGCTTGAGGAACCACAGATCCGGCTGCTGCGCGGGCCTAACGGAGACTGGAACACTTCAACGATCGGAAATCGCACAGCTGCGCCAGGCAAGCCGGCGGACGAGAGCGCGGGATCGGGCGGACCATCGAGCCTCTCAGTGGACAAGGTGAGTGTGACGAATGGCCGGGTCGTGATCGGTAACGAAGAACTCGCGAACAAGCCTTCTGTTTATGAAAAGGTCAACATCGAAGTGACAGACTTTTCTGCCACCGCGCAGTTCCCGTTCGCCATCACGGCTGCTCTGCCTGGCGGCGGCGATCTCAGCCTCAAAGGCACGGCCGGTCCGA
Organism: Bryobacteraceae bacterium; assembly: GCA_963794765.1. Lineage (GTDB taxonomy): Bacteria > Acidobacteriota > Terriglobia > Bryobacterales > Bryobacteraceae > JAWXCM01. The sequence goes on from CAWCGC010000026.1 coordinate 83,584, forward strand.
TCAACACGGCAGACACCAGCAGTACTCCGGTTGACGCCACAGTAGATCTTCATCAACTCGACCTGGCAGCCTCGGGGTTTGTGGCTCCTTCTATCGGGATTCAGGGAATACTGGACGTAAATGGGGCAGTTCATTCGGCCAATCAGCAAACCAAAGCAAACGGCACAATAAAAGCCGAGAAGCTGAAGCTTGCCACAAAGGGCAAACCGATGAAGCACTCCGTCGAGATGAAATACGAGGTCGACTACAATCTGACGACCGGTGCAGGCATAGTTACACCAGGCGAAGTCGCAATCGGCAAAGCCGTCATGCGTCTGACGGGCGGATATCAAACCGCACGAGGCGGGTCCACTACACTCAACATGAAAGTTGCCGGAAACGGAATGCCGGTTGACGATCTCGAAGCCGCCCTGCCGGCTCTTGGTGTCATGCTGCCGTCTGACTCTGTGCTCCAGGACGGTGTCGTTTTCGTCGACCTCATGGTTGCCGGGCCATCTGACAAGCCAGTTATCAGCGGCCCTGTTCGTCTGGCCAACGCGAAACTTGCCGGCTTTAATTTAGGGTCAAAAATGTCAGCGGTTCCTGCTCTGGCGGGCAGGCAGACTGGAGGCAAGGACACGTCGATAAAGGATCTTAGCGCCACCGTCCGAGTGTCTCCCGAAGGTGTACAGGCCAACGGGATCAACGTTGACATCCCGACCCTTGGCGTCGTCACCGGCGAGGGTACGGTGAGTTCATCGGGCGCGCTTAATTTTGCGATGAACGCTAAGCTCACGGGCGGTCCGGGAATTATTCAGAAGACTGGCATGGGCGTGCAGGAACAAGGAGTGTCCTTCTCAATAGAGGGGACTGCTTCCGACCCCAGGTTCGTTCCCGACGTGAAATCGATAGCAGCCAACGCGATTACCAGCAAGGTGGCATCCGCTCTGCCCGAGACGCCACTGACCGGGAAAATCCGCGGAAGAAGGAAGTAACAGGCTCCGAAATGGTGCGCCACCTTCTTATCGCCACTGCGCTGATCGCGGCGCTTCCGACGCTCACCTTCGCCGAAGACACGGCGGCAGGTTTCAGCGGACATTACGCGTCCCTGAGACCCGAACAGAAGGCCCTGGTAGACGACTGGATGCAGCGGTTGAGTACGACTATCGGCAAGCCTGTTCATTCGCCCGAAGCCTATGACAATCTTCCGGTCTCGATCAGGACAACGTTCAATGCTGTCACTCACGCGCTGATATCCAGCCGCCTGACCGATTCTGCCGGCCACGATCTTGGATCTGCGATCCAGATCGTTGCTAAAGTGGACACCGTCAACGGCGAGATTCCCGGAGCCCGGGGCGACGAGCAGTTCCGAATTTACGTTCAGCTCAGATCGGACGCTCTCGACATGCTCGACAAGAGCCAGCAGTTCATTCGGAAGGACGACAACGCCGTTTATCACAGGGGATACCCGACCTGCTATCGCAGTAAACCGGCCGTACCTTCAATCCAGGTCTCCGCAACGCGAGACAAGACGATGGCGGACATAGACGTCGATTACAGATCCTCGGGTTTTCCAAAAGCGCTGCTGAACGGGCATCTCTCCGCATCGAACTCGGACGTCCGAGCCGGCGAGAACGACGAGATCCATAACGGACAGTGGAGCGGACTGAACAACTGGTGGCGCAGCGTGCTTTCGCTCTCGCCGCGAACACTAAAGCCCGATGACTATGCTGAAGCCAGCGGGTCCGAAGCAAAGCCGAGAGAACAGGCGAAGAAGAAGCCCGCAGACGCAGTTTACGATCTGCTGAACACGTGGCTTGTGGAGCGGAAACCCGAAGACAGCCTTTCCTACTTTGCCCGGGAAGCGTACACATGTGCTGACCTGGAAGCCGGTGAAAGGCAGGATCGCGGAATGGCTCGCGTCAAGCTTCTCATGGCAATGCAGCGGGCAAACGAGATTATCGGTACCGTCGGGCAACTCTCGGATGTCAGCGCGGCCATTCAGCCCCCGGGAAGCACGCCACGGGCGAAACTGATTCAGCACCCCTACCAGAGCCAATTCGCCCTGTACGATGTTCGGCAGGACGCGGCCGAGCAATTCAATTGCCTCAGCCGGCTGGACCCAACAGTGGTTTCGGAGAAGGCTTCGACATCGAAGTCATTCGGCAAATACTATGGGGCGGTCTTCCGGCTGGGAAATAAGAACCTGCACGAAGCAGTCACGCTCGCGACGCTGTGGACGCGCGCGCCGAACGGCTACTGGAGAATCATCTCGTACGATGTGGATCCCTTATGGGACACGTATCGCGCACCGCACACTGTCGCCAACACACCAGCGCCGGCACCCGCCAGGTACACTGACGCACCCCCCGAGCTGGTCAGCCGGACAGAGGGTTTCCTTCAGGCGTGGCTGGTCAAACAGAATCCGGGCGAGGCGTCGACATATCTTTCCGATAAAGCGGTAAACACCTGCGCTGTAGAACGTGTCGATCCAAACGGAGATTCCGAACCACAGACGCGATTAAGGGCTGCCATGCGTCGCGTCATTGACGCGGCCGGTTTGACCAAAGATTTGGATAGTGCCATTGCCGCGCCACCCGTGAACCACCCCGACATAAAGATAGTGAAGCACGCAAGAAGCAAAACGTTTGCTCTGGTCTCGATTCCTGAATATATGGCCGACGCTCTGAATTGCGCCGCCAAAGGCGGGGAAGAAACGCCAGCTGATAAACGAGGGAGTGACGCGATGAATTACGGAAAGTATTACGGAATGGGTTTCAGGCTGAAAAAGGCCGGAGCAGACTCGGGAGTGCTCTGGGCAGTGTGGACTCAGGACGGCGGCACGTGGAAACTATCGTCGTATACTGTCCTGGCACCTTAAAAGCGGCAGTGGCGACAGCAGCACAAGAGGGTCAGACCCAGGTTGCGGTCTCGGAGACTGGCTGTCTGTAACACAAAGATCATCATGGCAAACGTGCTTTTAGCACTATCAAACGGAATCGCGTGCGTCCTCTGTCCGCATCGGATGGGTTCGGTTAGAGCTGAGTTTATGCTACATAACGACGGCTGTTTAGAACGGCAAGTATGAATAGCTCAGACGTTTGAAGCTGACCTTTCCCCTGGGGCAGTGATTGGGTCGGGCGAGCACTCGTTACCAATCCGAACATGTTGCAGCAAAGATCCGTTCCATCGCGACATCCTTGCACACTGCTTCCTTCCCGTGGTCACCAAATGCATCAGACGCTGGCAGTGAGTCGGCAACGATGATAATTGTGATTACACTTGGTCGGCAATCATTTTCAGGCGGCCGGCGATAACTTGACTTACTCACACCTTCAGTAGCTTCGGATCTTACTATTTCTGCTGGCTAGGACTCGCAAACACACTCATAGTGAAAGTGCAGGGCAACGGCAGCAAGTAAGCAGGCCGACCAGAGCGCCGTGAGTCGAAGAAAAAATGCGCTTCCTGGCTACAGTTACACATCATGCCCGCGGCAGTGACTGTAACGGCGGCGAGGCAGCCAACTTGCTTTGCTCGCGCCTTTAAGAATTGTCTGAACCAGGCATAGCATGAAACGCTGCAGTGGAGACCTTCTGCTTGGCGGCCCTGAACACGAGGTGTTAACGGGTCTGATAGCTCGGAAACCTTTCGTTGCTATGTCGCTGACGGAGGTCAATGGTGCCGCAACGCATAGAACAAATAGCACAGTCGTATGTCCGTACTTTCTTTACACTTGTAATTACAGCTGCGCTCATGAGTCCGTGTGGCTGGACGCAACAGCCGCCCGCAAGTGGTTCAGTATCTACTGTCGTCACGTGCGTATCGAAAGCGGGGGAACGGCAAGTCTGTCAGGCTGACACTGCTGCGGGAGTCGCTCTGTTGCGCTCGACAGGAGATGGGAATTGTCTGCTTGGCAATACCTGGGGCTATGATTCCAGCGGAATCTGGGTATCGAATGGTTGTGGTGGCGAATTCACCATCGGCGCAACAAAGGAAGCTGGCAGCGGGGGAGGCCTGAACAACGTTGGGACCTTCGAGGCCTATGGTCAGATCCGTACGCATCTGGCAGCATTTCAGAACGACGCTGAGGTGCAGGACAACGCAACCCGAATCGGTGTCAATTTCACGAGCCGCAGCAAAATCAAGGTCATCGCAGGGATGGAATGGGGTGTGAATCTCGTTCGCAGTGAGACGCAATTCAACCTCTCGGCGAACCGGACAAACAACTTTGGGACGCTGGACACCAGCACGGCTCCCGTGTTTTTGGCACGTATCGGGTTTGCCGGCCTGGATGCCGGGCCACTCGGAAAGGTGATCATCGGCAAACAGTACGCCGTCCATTACGATATCGCCAGCTACACGACTGACCGCTTCAATGTTTTCGGTGGCCAGGGCACTCAGGCGTATGTGGCGGGAACCGACGGCGGAGAAACCGGTACGGGCCGCGCAGACCGGATTGTGCAATATCGGAATACCGCGCTGAAGTTTGTGGAATTTGCTGCTCAGGGTCAGGCCGGCGTAGGCACAAATAACAGCTCGGGTGCCGGAGCCTCGCTGCAATTTAAACTTCTGCCCGGCTTCAGAGCCGGTGCAGCCTACACGCGAACCAACTGGAGTTCTGTGCAGAAGCAGTCACTCCGGGGGCTCGGAGGAAACGCGGATTATTTCGCTACCGGCGGCCGGCTGGACTGGCGTATTTTGCAGCTCGGCTTTGTTTATTCGCGCCAGCACAATGGTGACCTTGCGTTTGTTGCGGTGCCGAATACCCCCGACCAGCAGGTCGCGGTCGTTTTCGACGCGTGGGGTACAGAGCTGTACGCGCGAGTGGGCACCTCCAAATGGGGCGTGATTGGCGGCTGGACGTCGCAGAGTCCGAAAATCAGGGATCCCTTGCTTAACCCGGATTTTAGAACGCGATACTTCATTCTTGGCGGAGAGTGGTTCTTTGCGAAGAATGGCAAGGTGTATACGGAGAGCAGAATCGATGTCGACGGCGTAACTGCGACGGGCCAGCCGTTTGACAACGTCTTCACGATCGGCTTCCGCTACGACTTCTCATGGCGCACCGGCCACCAGCCATAACAAGACATTAAGGACTGCTCCTGAAGGCAGGGCAGTGCATCACCCACGTTTGTTACTGACATAGGAGAATCATCATGACAAGCAGAACGACCGCTACGGTCCTTAGTATCCTCCTGACCGCCAGTTTTGCGGTTGCTAAAGATTCACCCGACGAGCAGCGGGCAAAGATTCGCAAAATGGCAGCCCAGACGTTGACGGACCTCTATAAGCTGCAACCGAGTGCGCAAGGTGCCATCCAGAAGTCGGCAGGATATGCTGTCTTCAACAACATGGGCACCAATCTGTTAGTCTTGGCCACAGCGCGCGGTGCTGGCGTCGCAATCAACCCGAACACAAGACAGGAGACCTTTATGAAGATGATCTCCGCGGGAGCGGGTTTAGGTATTGGAGTGAAGGATTATAGCGTTGTCTTCGTGTTCGAGAATGCCGGGGCCATGAATAACTTCGTTAACTCAGGCTGGAGCGGTTCGGCCGAAGCGGATGCGGCGGCCAAGACCAAGACGTCAGGAGGAGCGTACTCCGGCGCAGCCTCTGTCGCGCCGGGCGTTTGGGTATATCAGATCACCAAGAAGGGTCTCGCTCTTCAACTGACATTGCAGGGCACCAAGTATTCCAAGAACGACGACCTGAACAACAACAAGACATAATCCCGGAACCCGTGTCCTGCGTCAAGCGTTACGACCGCGGGAGCCGAGCAATCATTAGAGCTATCTGTGGAGCCTCAAGAGATTGTTCCGGCTTTTACGGAGCCTGCTGACGGGTGCTTGTCTTCCCAGACTACTGTGCGGGCGATGCCAGTTGTACATATGAAGCCAGTAAGGCAGCTCGGGGATGCGCTGCGCTGAGTTTGCGTAAGCATAAGCATAGGCCCACTCGCGCAGGGCAGTCTGAATAAAGCGCTCTGCTTTGCCGTTAGTGCGAGGCGTATACGGCCTCGTGAACTTCTGGCGGATGGCGAGCTGTTGGCAGGTGTTACGAAACTCAGCAGACCGGTAACAGCTTCCGTTGTCGGTCAGGACTCGACGGATGATGACCCCGAGCCGTGCATAGTACTTCACAGCAGCCTTGAGAAAGGCCGGTGCTGAGGATCCGCGCTCATCCGGCTGAATGTCAGAGAAAGCAATCCGGGAGTGGTCATCAATGGCGACATGCAGGAACTCCCATCCGACTCCCGGAGCACGGCGCCGCCGGTCACCTGTGATGCGATGGCCCACAACGCCTATTCTGCCCAGTTTCTTAATATCGAGGTGGAGCAGATCTCCGGGCAATTCATGTTCGTAGCGCTGGACGGGTTGGGCCGGCTCGAGCGACTTCAGCCGATTCAAACCCAACCGCTGCAGGATGTGAGAAACCGTCGCTTTCGAGAGCCCGGTCGCATGGGCAATGCGATCACAGGTCCAGCGCAGCCGTCGCAATCGCTCTACTTCCTCTTCGATTTGTTGTTCGGTTCGCCGCGGCGAGCAATGCGGTCGTGACGACCGATCGAGGAGTCCCTGTGCACCTTCGGCCCGGAAACGACTGACCCATTTTCGAACCGTCTTCTCCGAAACGGCAAAGGCACGGGCCACCGCTCGAACGCCCTGGCGTTCCACAACCACTCTATGAACGACTACCTCTCGACTGCGGGGTGTCAATCGCGCATTCTGGTGTATGTCCACTCGTCCTCCTTCAGATTGCTAAAGTCGCCTAACTTCAGCTTGCCCGGTTCAGGCCGAGTGGACAACCTCCTGAAACTTCACAGCTATCACCACCCGCGCGTGCACCTACCAGCCCCGGGGTGCAACTCGTCTTTAGTCTTGGGCGATAAAACAAATCCTCTTAGGATTGTTTTATGTCGTTGGGCCGGCGTGGGCAGAGCGTAAGCAGGAGTCAATCTGCATTGCGGCCGGCACTCTCGCGAGGCCCTCGGGTCACCCGTTTTACCAGCGTCTGAACGTTCTTCTGGAAAGCAAGGTTTCGATTGTTTTGCCGAGCAGGCTTGTGCTGGTTTCTATTCGAGAACGGGTCGACCCGGGCTTGCGCCGGGTGTGTATTTCCGGTGTCTGCTGGTCGGATACTTCGAAGGTCTTGATTCGGAGCGGGGCATTTCATGGCGAGTAGCGGACTCACTCGCATTACGCTTGTTTCTGGGATACGACATCAGTCAGAGCACACCGAATCAGGTCGCCATCTCACGCACGCGCCGACCCGTCGACGTTGAGACGCATCGAAGCGTCTTCTCCTGGGTCTTGAACGTGCTGGCCGGTGAAGGCCTGCTTAAGGGAGAGACGGACGGTCGCCATTGACGGCACGACGCTGGAGGCAAATGCGGCATTACGTTCGATTGTGCGGCGTGACAGTGGTGAGTCTTACGAAGAGTTTCTGAGAGGACTGGCCAAAGAGTCGGGAATCGAAACGCCGACGCGAGAGCAACTGGCGAAGTTGACCGAAAGCGCGCAAGAAGGGCTCCATCGATGACTGGGAGAACCCGCATGATCCGGATGCGCAGATCACGAAAATGAAGGACGGTCGCACGTATCTGGCACACAATGCCGAGCATGCGGTGGTCTCGATACCGGTGCTGTCGTCGCTGTCACGGTCTAGCCGGCGACGGCGGGCGACACGCACAGCCTTCATGAAACTTTGGGGACGTGCGGTGAAGAGATTCGTGAAGTGGCAGCGCTGAATCAGGAAGACAGTGCGGCTTTGAATCCGGAAGGCCCGGCCGAGGTTGTTCTCGACAAGGGTTATCACAGCAACGACGTACTGTTCGCACTGGCGCAGGTAGATATGCGCTCTTACTGCTCAGAGCCCCGACCGCGGCCGACGCAACTGGATCGGCAAGGCCGCTGAAAAGGCCGCCGTGTACGCGAACCGCAGACGGATTCATGGCGAATCGAGGTCTGGACAGTCAAAGGGCTGCAGCGGTTCATCGTTCTCTTCTTTATTGAGTTGTCATCCAGACGGGTGGAGATCGGCGGAATTTCGGCCGCGGCGAACGCACCCTGGATGAGCCAGGTTGCCCGGAATGTGACCGACTCAGTAGACGGACTGCTCGCGGGCAAGCGCTATCTGACCCACGATCGGGACCCGCACTTTACGGATGAGTTTCTGCGCACGCTGAAGGATGCCGGCATCAAATGTGAGCTTCCGGCAAACGTGCGTAGATAGTGGAATCAGAGCTGGTAACCGTGCGCGACCCAGTAATGCCAGTCACCGATTGCCTCTTCGGTGCTTCATCAGGTGCTGCTGCGGTGAGTTGAGAGAGTGACACGGCGAGTTTCCGCCCGTGCCAGCGGACCAGCACAAGCATGTCCTTCATACAGGCATCCTCTGGAGCCATGCGGAGCACTTCGACGACCTCGCCTTTGGTGAGCGGTGAGGTAATCCGCGCCGAAATGCATCTGGCCTGGAAAGGAAAGGCGAGCTTGTTCTGCAGATAGTAGTGCCACCCCGTGGCCTGCTCGTCAGGTCCGGCGTCGACGATGGCTTCTTCGTGAATCCGGTCCTCCCGGACAGGATCCCTGCGTAGCTTCTTCATCGTTTTGTGTCCAGAATGCGTCGCACCGACGTTCGGCCGATTTGGAGACGCCGGGCGATCTCGGCTTTGCTGATGCCGGCGCGGTACAGCTTCCGGATCTCAGTCGTTTTGGCTGCTGCCGTTGCCGGACGGCGCCCGGTTGCTTGCCATTCTGTCGTGCATGCACGATGCCGGCGCGGACACGTTCCCGCAGGATTTCGTGCTCGAAGGCGGCGAATACGGACAGCAGACCGGCCATGGCTCGACCAATGGGCGTAGTCAGATCCAGCGCCTCGGTCAACGACACGAAACCAACGCCGAGATGATTCAGCTCTTCCAGCGTAGAGACCAGATCCGGCAGTAATCGTCCCCAGCGGTCGAGACGCCAGACCAGCACGATGTCGATCTCGCGGCGACGAGCCGCTTCCATCAGCTTCCGCCGCAGTTCGCGTTCGGAAGCGCCGGAGCCGACTTCCTTCGTCTGCGAGACGATGGTCCCGCCGCGCGTGGCGGCGTACTCGCGCATGGCGCGTCTCTGCCGGGCGATGTCGAATCCGTCGGTGTAAAACGCCGGAACGCTGTAGACTGGCAATCGCAACCGGATAAGTCGGGGCCAGATCGGTGTTGATCACACGTGGCTGGCGCGCGCCGTGTCGCAGGGCCCGCCGGAACAAGAAGTTCGGCTGCTTCCCGGTCGCGGAAAGCAGAAAGAAAGAAGTCGATTGTGGCACCTTGAGAATCAACGGCCCGATACAGGTAACACCACTCGCCTTTGAGCCGAATGTAGGTCTCATCCACCCGCCAGGGCCGGTTAACGGGCTTCAGGTGCTGCCGTTGTCGATCATTCAGCTCGGGTGCGTAGCGCTGCACCCACCGCCAGATCGTGGGATGGTCCACATCGATGCCGCGCTCAGCCAGAAGCTCCTGAACCTCGCGATACGACAGGCTATACCGGAGATACCAACGAACCGCACACACGATGATCTCCGGCTCGAACTGTCTCCATTTGAACAGCAGCGGTCGGCGGCGCATGACGTGCCTTTCAGGCTAACTGGCCAGACGCAGATCTTTGTAACACAACCATCAACCCGGCACCGGAGCGCATTCGCAAGACCGCAGCAGCGTTGCAGTTACATCCATCAGCGCCTACTTGTCCTCTGCAACAAATCGCCAGCGTTCATCAAAAAAACCTGCGGTGACGATCTTGCCAGGCCATCGAGCGTCCGGCACGGTTGTAATGTCGACGACTGCCCAATCGGGTAGTTTCGGCACTTCACGCGCGTTGGTGAGATAGTCGGCTTCACGCCATGTGAATCCGCTGTTGAGAACGACGTATCGCTCCGGGTTGAGCGGGTTCGGGTAAACCAGAATAGGAACGTGGCTTGCCGCGGAGTAGCGTTGAGTACCTGCGCTGATGCTACTGCCGGTCCAGTGTATCGGCAGTTGCGAGGCGATCTTCGCCAGCAAGTGATTGCTCGATGGATCGCCCCAAAGAATCAGGTTTGCGTTCGCGACGTCAGACGGGGAAACGGCTGAGTCATCCCGGATTTGAGGCTCGCCGCGGAAATGGCGGCGCCACTCCCGCTCTGCTCTGGCCTGTTCCGACGTGACCCACCTGCCTGTAGCTTCGTTGAGAGGCTGACCTGTGGGCCGAACGAAAAGAAAGGAGTCAAAGAACGCATCGTCCACTGGGCCCTGAAGTCCAGGGCGCTTCCGAAGACCCTGGCGCCTGGATGGTTCCGCAATGCTCCATTGGTTTGCTCCTGTCCGTATCAGCGAAGCCGAAAAGGACCGGTCCGACATCGGCCCCGGAACTTTAACGGCTTGGCCGTTAACGACGACGCTTATGTTCGCCGCATGATCCAGAAGTGCCGCTCCGGGACCCATCTCCAGAGAGAACGCCGACACGTTCTCCGCTCTGACTCGAACCGCGTTATAGGATGTGATCTCCGCGTCGATCCTCGCGCGCTCCCAGTGTTTATCGAGACCGTCGACCGTGACCCACTTCATGCGGTTATATCGCAATGTCCATGTCGTGAAGTGGACGACTTTCGGATACGGATCGCGCCCGCGCTCGGCGATCCTGTCCACCAGCTGACTGATGACAATCTTTGAGTCCGGATGGTAGCGGTGAGGTGTGTTCGGTCCGATGATGTGGGTCAGACGCATGCCCTCTGCAGCCATCGCTTTGGCCATCATGTCGGCAGCCTGCTTTTGCGGATCGATCTCACCGCTGTATGCCACGACCGCTGTGTTCGCCAGATTGGCAGCGTAGTCCGTCGCGTTGTAAAGATGCCAGAGTTTCTGTTGCCACCACGTGGGCTTCTCCGGGTCCTGCATGATTTTTGTGTACTCAGGCGTTTCTGCGAACCCGGCTCCCGGCGCGGCAGCCGCCCACAGTCCGGCATGATGAGCAGCAAGGTGCCAGGTGGAAGCGCCCCCCATGCTGAAGCCGCGAACCAGAATTCGGTTCTCGTCGATTCGATACGCACGCTTCACCGCATCGATGGCTTCGAACACGTCGACCTCGCCCGCGAACTTGTTTGCATTGTTATAACGACCGTACGTATGGAGCACGATCGTGTCGTCGGGAGTGAACTCCCCTGGCGACCGCTGCCGCTCATAGAGGAAACTGACTTCATTCAGCATCTCAGCGCGTCCGTGGAGCCACACATCGAGACGCCATCTCCGCGGAAGTTTCGAATCATACGTTGGTGGAACAACGAGCCCGTACGGCTGAATGCTGTGATCGATCTTCGATATATATCCCCGAATGATCAACCCGGTCTGCGTTGGCCAGGCAGCACGACCGTTTCGAATGTCCATCGCACGAGCCATTCCAACTCGAAGAATCTCCGTTGCTTTGCCCGTATCTTCAGGCCGGAAGAACTCGTCGTAGGTAAGGGCGATGCGAACCGCCTCTGAGCACACACGCACATCGGTCAGCAGAGGGGAACTTTGCGGAAGGCCTGTTATAGCTGATTCCAGCGACGTGAGGCCAGCGACAAGCTCTTTCCGATCATTCTCCGAGACTGGGACTCCGCGAGGCGGAACCAGGCGGGGTGTCAGATTTTGGGTCACGGCAGCGGTAATCGTCAACAACAAAGTGACAACGAGAGTCAGAACCGTTCGGAACACGAATACAGCCTATCGTGACAACTGCTGCGAACTGAGCTCCGAATATGAAACCCAGACCGGTTTTAGCAACAGAGACCTCGGCATGGCGGTTTAAGACGCCGTCTCACCAGTCAGGGTGTACGCTGGACTAACGCGAGGGAGGACGACGCGCATTGCGCCGCGGCGCACATATTTGTATCGCTGTTTTCTTATCCGCCGCGGTTCTGACCGGCGCACCAGACACAGGAGAACTGTTTGAATCTTGCTCTGAATGCGTTTGCCGAGCGATGGGTCCGATCTGTCAAACAGGAGTGCCTGTTGGACCCTCGGTTGGACGCCCGTCGCCCGTTTGAACTACCATGTGCGAAGCGATGAAGTCCTTCCATGTGATCGTCTGACTCCGTTTCGGAGCAGGTGCGATTCCGTGCCGGCGCAGCACGTCGCCGACAGTCTGATCCGAGCCGTTGTGTCCGCGGTTGGCAAGGACACCAGAGATGCTGTCCGTAACCCCAGCCGGAGTTCTCCGCGCGAGATTAACAATAAGGATGGCCAGTGCGGGGCTAATCGCCGGCCGTCCCGGGATACAAGCGCTGCTTGGAGCCGTCGAACTACTGAGCAACCAGTTTTCGAACCCAGTCAAGGACGGTTTCGGGTCGAGCCACCGAAGCCTCTTTTCCAGACCCTTTCGACCGACCCGTTTGCCGATCTCACCGAGACTGGAGCGCTCATCTCTGGTAAGCCGCAGCCGATTCGGCAGGTGTGCCCTCAGGATCCGGTTCTCGGCGGCAAGATACTCGACGTGTAGCAGGAACTCCTGATTGATCAACCCACTGACGTACGCCAGAACACGAAGAGATTGACGACCTTTCATCCAGGTTGCATGGTCTCAAAAGCCACCATTCTGAGCCACTCACGAGTAATTTGACCGTACGGCAACATCTGAAGCGACTTGGGCGTGAATATCTTACGTATTATCATGAGGTCCGGACGCACCTCGCGTTGGAGAAGACGACGCCGACCTCCCGCGCAATCGAACGAGCTGGTATCGGACCACATGAGATCCGGTCACTGCCCCGTGCCCGCGGCCTTCATCATCGGTACAGCTGGACAAAGGCTGCCTGAACAGGGCTAATTACGAGCGGTAGACGTTATCGCGGATAACAAGACTGACCTTCTCGTTTAGCAACGGTCAGGTCCCCAGCCAGACAGAGAGCAAGAAGTTAGTCACGATACCGCGCCTGTTTAAACCTGATGAGCTTGCGCCGACAGATGCTCGCTCGCCCATTTAATACTAACGACCCACAACCAGCGCTAAACCTGTACCGGCTGCGGTTGTTGCTGCAAGCTTATGAGCTGCACGACGGGCTCGGATGTTGGTCGATGCTCGAGCTTCCTGTCAGGCAATAAGCCGACCGTTACTGTATGCATTGGATCCCGCTACGTTCGCGATGACTGCCGCATTCACCGCTATATACACATACGTCGCCGTGAGCGGCGGACGTGCAGGGTGGTCGGCCATCTGTGTCGAAGGTCCTCGAGAGCCTGATTAATGACCAGGACAGGACAAACGTCTCGAGTACCTCGACCAAGCCATCGTGCCGTGTGGGCAGGCGCTGCTCACACGGAGGACCATAGCCCTCTACTTCATAGATGATGGCCGCCGCGCTCGTTGCATTACCTTCTCACGTTTTCCGACCTCGAGGAAGAACGACGCGGAGTCGACTGCGAAGCCGCCGTTCGCGACAGCTACGTTGGGCACCGGCCATCCCAGCTGTCAGATCACGTCAGTTACCTGGCATACGTCTCCGCATCATCCGGCGCCGCAGAGCAGCTGTTTCCTGTATACTGCCTGCAAAACATTGGGGCAGAACTGATCATGAATCGCTTTCACTCGATATACCTCTGCATCTGCGTGCTTCTGGCATGCGGCCTCCGCACCGACGCACAGTACGGTGCCGGAACGATTCTCGGGACCGTCACGGATCCGAGCGGCGCTACAGTCGCAGGCGCGACAGTGACAATCAAAAACCAGGAGACAGGCGCGTCGCGCGCGTTCCAGACAGACTCGAGCGGCAACTATCTTTTCAGAGCCGTTCCCCCAGGCAGGTACAGCGCTTCTGCAACAGCGCCAGGATTTAAGGTCACCAATATCGCGGACCTGACGGTGACGGTCAACACCGAGACCCGGGCCGACTTCGCCATGCAGGTGGGTACGGTTTCGGAGAACGTAAACGTGCAGGCAGTCGCGCCGTTGCTGCAGAGTGATACCGCGGCTCTGGGAACCGCTATCGAGACCCGGACCATCCACGAATTGCCACTGAACGCGCGCAACTTCTTCGACCTTGTGGCGCTGACGCCGGGCGCAACGAAGGTGAGCGGCGGCAGCAGCGTAATGGACAGCCGGTCCATTCAGATCGGCGGTATCCGGAATACTTCAACGCTCACCACTCTCGACGGATCGGACTTCACGGTCGCGAATGTAAACAATCCGGCCATCGCTTTGTCGCTCGACGCGATTCAGGAGTTCAAGGTGCAGGTCAACTTCATGGACGCCTCGTATGGCCACGGAGCGGCCAGCATCGAGCTGGTAACCAAGTCCGGAACCAACTCGTTTCACGGCGTCGCTTACGACTTCATCCGGAACCGCGCGTTCAACGCTGGCCAGTTTTTCCGTCCGAAGAACGGCCCACCCCGTTTTACTTACAACCAGTTCGGCGCGAACCTCGGCGGGCGCATCATCCGCGACAAAACGTTCTTCTTCCTCAACTACGAGGGACGCCGGCAGAGCCAGGGCGTTCTGCTGCAGGGTCTGATTCCGACGTCTCAAATGCTGGCCGGAGACTTCTCCGGGACCGGTAAGACGATCCGCGATCCGCTAACCGGTAATCCTTTTCCGAACAACATCATTCCACCGGAGCGATGGGATCCGATCGCCAGGCAGTTGCTGAAGTATTTCCCTATCACCGAACATCTCCCGGCCTGGCGCGAACTTCCTTGCAACGCCAAGCGATCACGAACGCCGCGACCAGGCGACGGTCCGCATCGATCACCACCTCACGGACAAACTGAATCTGTTCGGGCGCTATTCTTACGCCTCCGACGATCTGGGCAACGCGGCGTACATCTCGAATCTGGGCGTAATTCGGCCGGACCGCACGCACTTCCTCGTGATTGGACTCACGGACGTGATCTCCAGCAGCTGGATCAGCGAAACGCGACTGAGCGCGACGAAGACATTCCTGGCCCGCGTAGCTGATGGCGATACCACTTCCGCCAACTACTCGGCACAGCTCGGCCTCCGGAATCTCGCTGCCAACCCTGGCGACTACACGCTGCCTAATATCAACCTGAGCGGTTATGCTCCCGGCACCCCGGGCGCGAGCAGCGGGTTCGTCGGGTATGGAACCCACATCGTCCAGAACAACATCTACTATCGAGGCGCAGAGACACTGACATGGATCCATGGGTCGCACACGATGAAGATGGGCGCCGACTGGAACCGGCTAATGGTCGGGTACGACCAGGGCAGCAATCAAAACGGCGTATTCAATTTCAGCGGCACCTTCACAGGCGATTCTTTTGCGGATTTCCTGCTTGGGAATCCATTGACTGCAACCGGTGGACTTGGCAGCGTCGGGAACTTCGGGGGAGTCGCGAAGTACGCAATCGGAACGCAGTACAACGCGTTCTTCCAGGATGACTGGAAGATCACGAGCAATCTTACGCTGAACCTGGGCCTTCGGTACGAGATCTTCCAGCAGTGGCGCGGCCGCCTCGCTAACTTCGACCCGACAACAGGGCGTCAGCTGCTCGCCGATTCGGCAACTTACTTCGTACCGGGACAGGGGCTGGTACAAGGCACGGGCGCCGCGCTCCTGCCGGAGCGGCCGATCAAGACGGATCCGAACAACTTCGCGCCTCGTCTCGGTATCGCCTACCGCCTTGGGACCAAGACTACGATTCGCAGCGGAGCAGGAGTGTTCTATGCTCTGAACACCGGCGGGAGCGTCCTGAGTCCGATGTTGAGCACCGCGCCGTATTTCGTCATCGCCACTCTGACCTCGAGTGCGACGACACCGCAGCTGCAGCTGTCGAATCTCTTCCCAGCCGCGGATCAGGTCAAGAGTGCCGTCAGCACCAACATCGACCTGAACAAGCGTGACGGGTACGTCTACCAATACAACCTCAACGTTCAGCGTGAACTGCCCCGCTCGATGCTGCTGGAAGCGGGGTACATGGGCAACACGGGACACAAGCAGATCGGCAATGTCTGGATCAATCAGCCGACGCTCCCGGCCAATCCGCTGAGTCCAACGCCGTTCACCGCACGCCAGCCGTATCCCGCGCTGTCGCCGTCGTTCCAGCAAGTCGCAAACTATCAGTGGTCAAATTACAACGCTGGCTACGTAAAACTGGAGCAGCGGCTGAACCACGGTCTGTCGTACATCGTTTCTTACACCCATTCGAAATGCATCGATACGTCAGGACCGGGTCAGAACATGTACAATCGCCGGCTGGAGCGCGGTTTGTGCGATAGCGACGTGCCCAACAACTTTACCGGGAGCTACGTTTTCGATCTGCCGTTCGGACATGGACGTACGGTCGACATCCGCAATCCGATCCTCAACGGCGTGCTCGGCGGTTGGGAGCTCAGCGGCATCACTTCGTTCATCTCGGGATTCCCGCTGACGATCACTACTACGGGTGACATCGCAAACGTGGGCACCAGCCCGCAGCGCGGCAACGCGACCGGAGTAAAGCCGGAGAAGCTCGACCCGCGCACCAATAACCTGCTCGGCCTGAACCCAGCCGCTTACAGCGTTCCGGCGACCGGTACCTTCGGGAATCTGTCGCGGAATACGCAGCGCGGATTCGGTATCAACAACTGGGACATGGGCATCAACAAAAACTTCGCGATCAGACCTCTGCGTGAATCGGGACGGCTGCAGATCCGAGCGGAGTTTTTCAACATCTTCAACCACACGCAGTTCAACGGTATCTCGCTGTCGGTCAACCAGCCCGCAACCTTCGGTATCGTGAACAGCGCGCTGCCGCCGCGCGTTTTGCAACTCGCGGGCAAGCTGTATTGGTAAGGAGAACGTCAAACATGCTCACTCGCAGATCGCTGCTGATCCGCGGCGCGGCATGCGCTGCTCCTTTGCTCACAGGTGTGCGTGCTGTCGCAGCCGAAGTAAAGCGCGTACGGATCACCGACGTGGAATCGTTCCGAGTGCACATTCCCGGCGGGGATGCGCGCGAGGAGATGAAGGTTTACAGCTACGGCGGTCAGCCGTGTGCACACCGATGCCGGCGTCACCGGCACATCCTTTGTCCCGTGTCCGAATGAAATCCTGCAGCGTTGGGTGAAGCCCGTGCTCGTTGGGCAGGACCTGTTCGCTGTTGACCGGCACGTCGCACATCTCCAGGCTTTGCGCGGCGAGTCCGGCGTACAGATCTGGTCCGGCGTCGAGCACGCGATGTGGGACGCAATTGGGAAGATCGCAAACCGGCCCGTCGCGAAGCTGCTCGGAGGCGCCCGCGACAGACTCCGCGTTTATCGAACCACTGTCTGGCCTTACACACCGCAGGCGCTCAGCAAAAAGCCACTGCTCGAAAGCGATCAGTCAGAAGTCCCATACGAGACTCAGGCGAAGTTTGCGGTCCGATTGCGCGAGAACGGCTTCACCGGAATGAAGATTCGAGCCTGGCGTCCGAAGCCGATGGACGATGCCGATGCGGTCGGAGTCATTCGTGCGGCGGTAGGTCCGGACTTCAGGATCATGCTTGACCGGACGGCAGTGCGGCCAGGATCGGTGTGGGACTACCCGACGGCTCTGCAGGTCTGCCGGGGCCTGGAGAAACACAACGCTTATTGGCTGGAGGAACCGTTCGACGGTCACGATATCTTCGGTCCCGCGCGTCTGGCGGCCGAGGTCGACATCCTGATCACCGGCGGCGAACTAGCCAAAAGCACGTACGAGTTCATGGAGTTTCTGGTCAACAAGACCTACGACGTAGTCCAGCCCGATACGCGCATCTGCGGCGGCATCTGGATGGCTCGGAAGATCGCTGTTCTGGCAGAGTCGTTTGGTGTTCCCTGTATCCAGCACGGGACGTCATCGCTGGCGCTCGCAGGGTACATCCAGGCAGGATGCGCCATGGGCAACTGCGAGTGGCAGGAGATCATCGGTGGTCCGAACCTGCCTCAGGAGCAGTGGGAGCCTGCGAAGAAGCTGGTGCGCACGCCGGATGTATTCCGGATCGAGAATGGGTTCGTTCTGCTGCCCGAACTGCCGGGGCTTGGCCTGAACGTCAACGAGGACGCAATCAAGGAGTACCGGCAAAATGCGTAATCTGTCGCGACGAGGCTTCTTCGGAACCATAGCGGCGGCCGGCACGCTGGAACGACTTCGGGCCGCGGTTAAGCCGGTGAAGATCACGGGCGTGAATATCTTCCCCATCCGGATTCCGACGACGGACGCCGAGGCGAAGGCCGGCTACATGGGCCGGTACACAGTCTGCAAGGTCAACACAGATGCCGGCGTGACAGGATACTCATTCGCCGGTGCCAGCCGCCAGCCTATACCGGACGTCAAACAGATCCTCGAAGGCAGAGACCTCTTCAATGTCGACGGGATGCTCCGGGAAGGGTTGTGGCGCTGGGGTGGAGTGGAGCATGCGGTGTGGGATGCAATCGGAAAGATTGCGGGTCAGCCCGTCTACAAGCTGCTGGGCGGCGCCGAGGATCGGGTTCGGGCTTACCTGACGTGTGTGTGGCCGGGTCCGGCGGACCAGCAGCAGGTTCCGTACCAGGATCAGGTGCGGATGGCGGTAAAGATCCGCGACGCCGGATTCAAAGGCATGAAGATCCGCGCATGGCGTCCGAACCCGATGGACGACGTCGAGGTGTGCCGTCTCATCAAAGAGGCGACAGGGCCCGATTTCCACCTGATGTTCGACCGCACGGCGCAGGCGCCCGTTACCGCGTCCGGTCAACAGGTTTGGGATTACGACACGGGACTGAAGGTAGCGCGCGGGCTGCAGACAGCAGGCGCTTACTGGCTGGAAGAGCCTTTCCACCGGGACGATTACGAAACGCCAGCGCGGCTCGCCGCGGCTGTCGATCTGCTGATCACGGGCGGTGAGGGCTACTCTTCACTGGAGAACTATAAGCAGTGTCTTCTCCACAAGACGTACGACATCCTTCAGCCGGATGGGCGTAATTGCGGCGGGATTTTCCGCGCGCGCCAGGTTTCGATCATGGCGGAATCGTTCCACGTGCCGGTGATTCTGCACGGAACGATCTCTTTGCCCCTTGCAGGATGGTTGCAGGCTACGCTCGCGATCGGAGCGCCGTGGCAGGAGATGGCTCTTCTGACTCCGCCTCTTCTTCCTGATGAGCAGACTTCTCCCGCGCTGAAAGTTTTGAAAACGAAGCAAATGTTCCGGATCGAGCAGGGCGACATTTTGGCGCCTCCCTATCCCGGTATCGGGCTGGATGTGGATGACGAGGCCGTAACGCGCTACACGGTGCGGGAGTAACACCTTAAGTCAGTTGCCTGCGTAGCTCGGAACAGCTCTCAATCGTCTACCCGATGTGTCCGGATATCGAACTGCGGTTAACAGAATGGGGTGGCCCCCAACGTGGGACAGTCCGAGTATTAGACACTTCCCGTTGACTGACAATTTCTCGACAAATTTCAACCGTCCGCTTGAGAATCGAAGACGGCTGGGGAAGCGGAGACGAGCTCCGCTGGAGAGCGGCTCGTCGAGGAATACTCAGCCGAGACTCACTCCGGTGATCGGCCGGGGATCGGTGTGATCCCCGGCTTTGCTTGCAGGAAGATCATTGGGGTATATCTCCTCATGCCTCAGAAAATTCATTCTTGCGGCTCGACCGCCGTTGTCGCTTGCGGTCGCTTCAAATGCTTCCGGCGAAAGATAGCCTAACGCCGAATGCAGCCGCTGTCGGTTGTAGTACTCGTCGATGAAATGCGATGCTGGCGGTGCAGATCCTCAATATCCTGATACTCACGACAGTAGATTTCTTCCTCGTTCGGTCAAAGAATTATGCGGCCCAAGTGTAATACCGAAGCAATCCGCCCAGACGTTGCTTGCAAGCTAACTTCGTTCCGCAACGACACGGCGTACCCGGGGCGGGGAATAGCAGCAGGTTGTCTTTGCGCTGACGATTCCGCTCCTCATGATAGTGCGTGACGTATTCAACCAGAGCTCTTCGAAGCGAGGGTTCGCCGAGCAAGATCAGCTTCGACAGACACTCCTGTTTGACAGATCGGACCCATCGCTCGGCGAACGCATTCAGATTCGGAGAGCGGGTAGGAAGGCGGATCGGGCGCACGCCTCCATCCTGGAGAATGGAGCGAACGCTGGCACAGAATTTCGTATCGCGGTCAATGCAACAGGTAGCGGTGGTTCCGAAGCGAGCCGGATTCGAAATCGGTCAAGTTGCGCGCAACCTGTTCCATCCATTCCTGCGTCGGATGACGCGTGATGCCGGCCAGCGTAACTCTCCTTGTTTCCGGATCGATCACAAACAGAACGTAGTATGTCACCAAACCTCGCCAGGTCAGGACCTCGGCAGTAAAGAAGTCTATTCCCGCAGTGACGGCCATGTGCGAGGGATGAAGTCCTTCCACGCGGTGGTCTGACTCCATTTCGGAGCAGGTGCAATTCCGTGCCGGCGCAGCACGTTACCGACAGTCTGATCCGAGACGTTGTGTCCGAGGTTGCGAGGTTGGCCATGGCGCCAGAGATGCGGTCGTATTCCCAGCCGGAGTTCTCCCGCGCGAGATTAACAATAAGAATGGCCAGTGCGGGGCTAATCGCCGGCCGTCCCGATACAAGCGCTGCTTGGAGCCGTCGAACTTCTGAGCAACCAGTTTTCGGAGCAAGGACGGTTTCGGGTCGAGCCACCGAAGCCACTTTTTCCAGACCCTTTCGACCGACCCGTTTGCCGATCTCACCGAGACTGGAGCGCTCATCTCTGGTAAGCCGCAGCCGATTCGGCAGGTGTGCCCTCAGGATCCGGTTCTCGGCGGCAAGACACTCGACCGGTAGCAGCAACTCCTGATTGATCAACTCGCTGACGTACGCCAGAACACGAAGCCATTGACGACTTTTCATCAAGGTTGCATGGTCTCAAAGGCCACCATTCTGAGCCAATCACGAGTAATTTTACGGTACGAGCAAAGCCCGCGAGACTGTAAGATTTGCGGCGCGGCATGGCCGGTGAGTGAAATCGGGAGCCTGCCAAATTAATATATCTGCTTATACTTCGGGGCTGACGAATCGGCGGAGCACGTTCCGAGTGATTGTCGCGACAGCCGAGTCAGTGAATAGCGCGGACACCCACGTGATGGATCCTACCGAGAATACGGCCGCGCCTCCTGAAGGCTGGTGAATGACGATCTCTGACCCGCCGTTATCCGGGTTCGTACCCTTCGCCAGCAGCTTCGTGTCGGCCGGCGACGATGCGCTGCGCTTGTCCGTTTCATGCCCCGACGCTCCTCCGGGAATTCGCTGATGCAGCGTGTTCCGGCCGAACAGATCTCCGTTCTGCAGACCCGTGTCGTCGAAGATCCAGTGCGAGGCATCCAGCACTCGGTAGGGGGCTGCGGTCATGATGCCCGCTTCCGTGCAGACCACTCCCAGGAGATTGGCTTCGGATTCGAGTGTGCGATGCATGCGGCTCTCGTACTCGATCGTCCCGTCTTCCGAGGGTCCACCCATCTCGCCGTGCCTGCTGGGCAGATGCGTGAGGCACTTCATCGTCTCGTCGTTCCCAAATATCACCTCGCAGTTCAGGCCGTTGCCGCCCAGATACATCAGCCGGCCGCCCCGCTCGAAAACCCAGGCTTTCACTTTGAGGTACATCTCGCGGGTCCAGTATTCGGGATGCACCGAAATAATTACTACCTTATAGTCGTCGAGGGACAGAGTTCCATCGTGCAATTGCGCTTCGGCGTAGAGATCGTAGGGTTGACCTTCGCGTTCGAGCCAGGAATATAAACGCCATTCGCCCGGGCAGAGTCCGCACTGCACCCTCCCCTGAACGGGCGACGTCGGCTCCGGATCATCGAAGATGTGATTGCCAGGTTCCGGACGGTCGAACGATAGTGGTTGATACTCCTCGTTCGGGAAGCGCCATGTTCCGAAAGGCGTACGGTCCTGATAGCGGTCGAGATCCTGGCGTGCGGAAACAACCGGCGTATCCGGAAGCCTGGTAGCATTTACGTAATTGCTGCGGCCGCCATAGTTGTTGTACGCGTTCCATGTATTCGTCGAGGCAAGCACGGCAATCGGCGACTCGGGTTTGCGGGGGGCGACAACCCATGGAAACCAGTACGTCGCGCCGGATGGCGTTCTTGCGCGGAAGTAGTACAGGCCGGAGCGTTCCGGCGCGACTACCACCGGCGGACTGGCGTAGCCGGTCTGATTCCATCGAACACCCGTTTGGGTGAAATCGCCGTCGGGCAGAATCTGGCGATTCGCTTCAGGCCCGTGCTCATCGATCCAGCTGATCATCTGCACGAGTTCTTTGTGCGCACCGTAGCGCCACAAGGTCAACTGATACTGTTCGACGGCATGAACGCGGTATTCAGCCCGTTGTCCGGCAACCACCCACTTCGGCCAGGCATACCCGACGAGAGAGTTGGACAGAAGCCGGAACTGGTATGGCTCGTCTGGCGTGACATCCATCTCGACTGTCTTACTCCCATAGCCGTCTCTCGCGAGGGCCACCCGATACCGTCCGGGCGCAAAGTCGGCGTAGAACGCACCTGCGGCTGAGGAGCGCAGAACCGTGATCTCATTTGTCTCGAGCGCATGCCAGTCGGAAACAACATCGGCAAGCGCGACATACATCTCATCACTGACGTAGGCAACAGGTTTCATGTCCGGGAATGGTTCAGTATATTGGGAGCTTATCAATGAAACTATTTGCTGAGATGACTCGGGAGGATCTGCGTGCGGCCGCTGCTGATTCGCTGGTGGTGCTGCCGCTGGGTGCTACGGAACAGCACGGACCGCATCTCCCTGCCGGTACCGATCTGTTTGCAGTGGAAGCTGTGGTGCATGCTGCCGCTCGGACCGCTTCGCAGCGGATCCCGATTGTGGTGACACCTCCGCTGCCCTTCGGGTCCTCGGATCATCACTTTGTCTTCGGAGGCACGCTGTCGCTGGGGACTGAGACGTACTACCGTGTGCTTCGCGATCTGCTGGAATCGCTGGTAAAGGACGGCTTTAGTCGTATCTTCATCGTCAACGGGCATGGCGGCAATCACGAACTGGCCGAGCTTGCGGCCCGCGACGTCGCGCTGCAACGACCTGTGAACATTGCTGCCGGTTCGTATTGGGCAATTGCGTGGGACGCACTGATTGCGGTCGGCGCTCACGAAACGCGGCGTCTTCCGGGACATGCAGGAGACTTCGAAACGTCGATGATGATGGCGCTGAAGCCGGAGCTGCTGACAACGGATCTGCCGCACAGGGACGGCGAGTTTCGCAGCGACCCCCGTGATTTCCGCTCGCCATGGCGTACGGAGGCGCATGGCGCCTGGAAGCGCATTGAAGGGTTCACAGACAGTCCTGACCGCGCTTCGGCGGAGACCGGCAGATTGCTGTTCGAAATCATTGCGCGTTCCGTTGCAGACGCTTTCGTTCAGTTTTACAACTCCTGAGTATGCCTGTGGTCGCGGTCGAAGTACCGGAGCACCACGAGTGCAAGCATCAACGCGACGAACGCGTACGCAATGGCGGTGTATGTCATCAGCTGGTTGACTCCAATGGTCCTTCTGGCGGCTCCGCCAAGGAAGGGAGCGAAGCCGGAGGCGGCACACCCGATGAAATTCAGAATCCCGACCGTAGTGGCTCTCAACGAAGGCGGCACTACTTCAAACGACGCGGCAGCCTGGTTTCCAATCATCAGACCCGAGAACAGGCCGAAAAATATCGCCGCGATGCGTGTGATCTCGAGCGTAGGACTGCTTCCGATCAGATACATGCAGGGTCCTGCAAGGACGAAAGATGACACCACCATCCAGAATCGTGCGGCATGCCATCTGAGATAGAGGCGGTCCGTCAGCGCTCCGCCACCGATCAGACCGAAGATGGTTCCGATCTGTGGATAGACGCTGGCTTCGAATCCGGCGCGTGCGAGGCCAAGCGAGAACTTGTCATAAAGAAATGTCGGTAGCCAGGTGTACACCAGAAACACGCCGAAGTTTCCTGCAGCAATGAACATTGTGGTCGCGACCAGGCAGGGGATACCGAGAAGACGCCGAAAATCGCGCCCGGCATTCCGTTCTGCCTGGCTGCGGTTCCCTTCTCTGATGAACTCCGGCAGACTGTTGAGGTAGCGCCAGAGCGGAAAGGCGAACAGGAGACCGATACAGCCGAGCGCCCAGAACGCGACGCGCCAGTTAAGATGCTGCGCGATGTATCCAGCGGCCGAGCCGCCAATCGCAACGCCCACCATCTGACTGGTTCCGAACATCGCGATGGCACGGGAGCGCGTATCGGGTCCGTGAGCATTCGCCATCAGCGCGTACGCCGCAGGCATGAAGAGAGACTCGGAGACACCAAGCAGGGCGCGAAAAGTAAGGAGAGATAACGTCCCGGTCGCGACCCCGGAAAGGAACGTGAATGTGCTCCAAACGGCCAGGCTCATCACCACCAGCACGACTCTCGACCAGCGGTCGCCCAGCAGTCCCGAAAAAGGCGAGGAAAGGCCGTATACCCACAGGAATAACGCTCCCGTTAGTCCCAGAACCGCATCGCTGAATCCAAACTGCTGCTGCAGGGCGGGAAACAGCGTATACACCACCTGACGATCCGCGTGGTTCAGCACATAGCAGCCCCACAGGAACGCGAGGAGGGTCCATTTCGGCGAGATAGCGGTGCGCGAGCGAGTCTTTAGCGCCGCCGTCTCACTCACAGAAGCTCGGGAATCGGCTTTCCTGTTTCGTCTTCGAGCGAGTTTGCGATTTTGATCGGACGGCCGATCGGCGTGGCGTATTCTTTCGTCCAGTCGATTCCAAACGCCTTGTAAATCGTCGCGAAGAGATCGCCCATGCTGGTGGCGCGGCTTGCGACATTCGCTCCGTTTTCGTCGCTGGAGCCTATCACCTGACCGCCTTTGATGCCACCTCCGCCGACGGCGAGGGACCAGCACGTCGGCCAGTGGTCGCGGCCGAGATCAGGGTTGACGAATGGTGTTCGGCCGAACTCACCCATCGCGACGACAACCGTGGAATCCAGCAGACCTCGGTCTTTCAGGTCATCGAGAAGTACGGACAGCGTGCGATCGAGCGGCGGGCATAAACGGTCGCGATGACCTTCATCGTTCTTTGCGTGGGTATCCCAGGAGTTGCTGTGGAATCCGGCGGCGGTGACGAAACGGGTTCCGGATTCGACAAGGCGCCGCGCGAGCAGCGCACTCTGGCCGATGGCGTCGCGGCCGTATTTGTCGCGTAGTTTATCCGGTTCTTTGGAGAGGTCGAACGCATTGCGAACGTTCGGGTTCAGCAGCATCTTCCAGGCTTCGCTGGTGAAGCTGTCCATGTTGGCGTGTTCAGCGCTTTGGTACAGCTCGCGGTAGCGCCGATCCACAACGCTGAGGAACTCCTGTCTGCTGTGGACCGCTGATTCGGAAACGCTCTTCGGCAGACTCAGGTCGGCTACCTCGAAGTCTTTGCGCGCAGGATCCGGAATGGCCATCGGATCGTATTTCGGGCCCAGAAAGCCTGCGCGGAAGTACTCCTCGTATTGGCGGCTCTTTTCCCAGTGCGGCAGGAGAACGTGCGGCGGCAGTCCATTTCTCTGGCCGACTTCCTTCGAGATGATCGCTCCCAAACTGGGGAAATGCATCGCTGGATTCACTTCATGGCCGGTGATCGCGTAGTGCGTTCCCTGCGGATGATCGTTGCCTTTGGTGTGCATCGAGCGGATCACCGCGAGGCGATCCATACGCTTTGCTACCTGTGGCAGCAGCTCAGAAACCTGAATTCCCGAAACGTTCGTCGAGATCGGCTTGAAGGCGGAACTCGGCTTGGGGTCCCATGTGTCGACCTGACTGGGTCCGCCTTCCAGCCAGAGGAGGATGCATGCCTGCGCTTTCCCGCTCTCCTGGGTCCTGGCCGCGCGGAGGTAATCGCAAAGGTTCATCCCGAGAAATCCGAGTGATCCCACCTGAAGAAATGCTCGGCGTGAGGCCTGCGACCTGGTCAGATTCAGACAACCTGTGGAACTCATGCTTCTCCTTCTACACTGGCGAACCCGCAACCCACCAGCCCCACTAATGATTCTCCGCAAATTCGCGTGAGCTTAGCACGGCCCATACGAAGTCCTTCAAAGCTTGCTCGCGATTCGGTTGTTTCGCGATCAGCTCCCGCAGCGCTGTCATCTCTTCCCGCTCCGGCTCCCGGCTGTACGCCCGAAGATAGACGTCACGAATGATGTCCTCATCGGATGCGCCGTTTCGCAGCACGCTCGAATCGAGCTTGTTGTTATAGACCGATCCGGCGAGCATACTGAGTGCACGGCCGAGATTCGGTTTCGTGTCGCGCTCAGGCAGAGTAAGCCGGTTCGGACGGCCGTAGATTTCGAGGAAGCGCGAGTAGAACAGATCCGGCTCCCTCAGGTTGATCGCACGGGTGCCGGCCGGAGCCTGACCCGCGCCCTTTGCCGACATTGACACGCCGGTGCTGAACACCTCCGGCACGCCAGTGACATCGGAGATCGCGTCCAGCAAGACTTCGGCGTCCAGCGCCTCTGGGCAATGCATGCGAGTAGTTGGTGTGATCGGCCGCGTTCGTTTCATTCGTTCGGCCCGAAAGCTGGTAAGTTCGGGAAGTCACGATCGTCCGAATCAGGTGTCGAAGATCGTGGCCGTGAGTACGAAAGTCCTCGGCCAGTCTCGCCAGCAGCTCAGGATGCGTCGGCGGGTTCGTGGAACGGAAGTCGTCTACCGGATCTACGATGCCGCGCCCGAAGAAGCAACTCCACATGCGATTGACCGCGGCTTCGGCAAAGTAGGGATTCCGGATCATCCAGGCTGCCAGCGCCTTCCGCGGGTTTTCTGTGCTTTTCGGCTCGATTACCGTGCCGTCGAGCAGCGTAGGCTTCAGTTCCACCTTTGTCCGCGGGTGGTACATGCGGATGCTGCCGTTAACGTCCTGGTTACCCATGCCCTGATCGAGAGGGTGATCGAAGATGACGTATTCATTCCCCTGATCTCCCATCTTGAACATGCGCCCGAAGAACGCCGCCAGACCCCAGAACTGATCCTGGCTCCACGCTTCATACGGATGGTTATGGCACTGCGCGCAATCGAGACGCCGGCCAAAGAAGACGCGGACTTCTTCGGCCATGGTCTCGCCGGGAGGGCCGATTACGTCATACGGCAGGAAGTGCCGCGTCGGGCCATCGTAGCCCTGCGATGTCAGTCGCTCATGTGCCATCTGATCGTATGGCTTGTTAGAGGCGATGCTCGACCGGACCCACTCGCCGTACATGGCGCTCCACTTCGGCTGGATCCCGTTTGAGAAAACGGCCACGCGGAAGATGTCTTCGAACCGAAACGTCCAGTAGTCCGTGAACTCCGGCGTAGCAATGAGTGCGTCGATCAGTTTCCGGCGTTTCTGGCCGTCTTTGCTGGCCACGAACTCGCGTACCCGGTTCGGGGGCGGCAGCGTTCCCGTCAGATCGAGGCAAACCCGACGGATGAACTCGGAGTCAGTGGTCAGGTCGCTGGGCTGAACTCGAAACCGACGCAGCTTTTCGAAGATGAACTGATCGATGTAATTGTTCGTCGGGACCGGCTTGACCTCGGCCAAAGCAGGGCCAATCACACCGACAGTCGCCGTTCCAACCTGGCCTGCGGCCCGCACCAGGACGGCGGTCTCCCCAAGGCCGGCAGCCTTCACGACCCCGTTCTCGTCCACGCTCGCTACCTCGCGATCGTTCGATGAGAAAGAAGCCTGTTGTGTGAAGTCCTCCACGCGGCCGTCCGAGAAGTATGCGGTCACCAGAAGCTGCTGCGCTCCCTTGCCTTCGAGCGTGGCCGTCCGGGGAAACACTTCGATGCGATCGACGCGATTTTCGCGATCGTCCCTGGGACCGTAGGGAGCCCCCTTCTGAACCCAGGCGACAATCGCGCTGTATTCCGGCGAGTCTTTCGTAAACCGGCGGCCTCCGCCATGCGCAACCGAACCCGTGGCTTTGAGCAGAATCAGGCTGTTCTCGGGTTTCGACAAGTCGATCCGCGGCTTGCGTTCTCCTTTCACCTCAGCCGTGAGCACCTGATAAGTGCCGCCCTTAACGATCCAGTCGTAATCGTCAGCAGGATGAAGCGCTGCGGCGGAGAGCTTGAAGCCACCGCGCCCCTTAACTCCGCCGTGACAACCGGATCCGTTACAACCTTTCCGCGTAAGGATGCTGCCAATATCGCGTGCGAAAGAAAAGACACGCTGCTGCTCGAAACCCTCGATGCTTACATGAGCCTGCGCCGCCTTGCCGCCGACACGCGCCGAGAGAGTTAACTCACCATTTCGCACCGGGGCAAATCGGCCGCTCGGGGCGATGCTGCCCGCCGCAGGATCAGATAGCGTCCACTGCGCGTTGCTCGTAACGTCACGCTCGGAGCCATCGGAGTACGACGCCATTACGACAAACTGCTGTGCCGACTGGCTGCCGTGCAACGTGCGGCTTTGCGGCACTATCGTCAGCGACGTTAAACCGGGCTCTGCGGCCCAAAGGGTTGCACTAACAAGCAGAATCAGGCTGAAAACGGACTTCATGAAGCACTCTTCGGGGCAATAAATACCGGAACCTCACGGACGGCAATGGCGCTCCCCAAATGTCCATCGATTATGGGTCTGACAACCACACGTACCGGAACAGGCTCCGGGGTTTCGGCGGCGTCAGGGCGTGCACTCATCACAAGAACGGACGATTGAGTTTTGGGCGTGTACCGCTCCAGCTTTCCGCCGTTCGGCAAAGGCGGCTTCTCGACCGGATTCGGAAGGGCGCTCGAAACGGACACTCCTGCGGGTAAACCTTCCACGTCGAAGGCTACCGTGCCTGCGAAATCTTCTTCACGTTCGACGTTGAGGTGCAGTTCCGTCGCGGCACCCGGTCGAAGGTTTAACTCCTGTTCCACGACCGAAACTTTGCCAAGGTGAGGAATCTGCGGCCGAATGAGCACGCGATACTCGAAATCTTCACCCGCACAGTCCGTCGTGATGTCCCGAACTTCGACACGATACCGGCCGGGACTGCGCAGCGACACCGTGCTCTTGGCCTGGATCATCTTCATCATGTACAGACCGTTGTTGTTGAGTTTGGTGTAGACGTTTGTCACCATTTCGTTCCCGCCCGAATCGAGCAGGCGAACGACCGGATTGAATCGCGGCATGGTGGCCTTCGGAGTCTCGACTTCGAGCACGATTTCCGAGGGGCTGTCGATCTTCAGTTCCACCGCCCCTGTCTGAGCGGGTTTACCGATCCTGCCGTGGACGACCGCTGGCGCGGTTACGACGGGTATTTCATGAGCATCTGCGTCCGCTGCTTCGTACGTCTCGGGCTGCTGGTCCGATTTCTTCAGAGCTCCCCCCCGGCCGGCAATCTGCTGTAGCCAGTCAGACGGGAAGACCCGCGTAAACTGCCGTTCTTCCCAGCCCGGTTTAGCGGGTGGATGGAGAGGTGAGTGGGGCTTTGCGCCCCGACTGATCCGCAGCGCATATACGCAGTCGGGTCCACCCTGCCCGGAGAAACCGGAGACCGCGACGGCGTACTTGCCGGCCTTCGCGAAGTGGTACGTCAGCCGCGGCTCCGACGACAGACCCGGAAAATGCAGCGGTTCGTCGTTCACAGCGATTCGATTGAGGCGATCCGGATCGAACCAGCTTCCGGAGCGCTCATAAATGGCGATCGCCGCGTCGAATCCAGGTGTTCCCGCCTGAGCTTCGAAAGTCCACGTTTCGTTCGCGGACACGTTCATCCAGAATTTATCCACTTCGCCTGGCTTGCTCAGGACGCCGCTTATCACGGCGGGGCCGTTCAGGTCTGCGGACGAGCTTTCGTCCTGGACCTTCTCGCCGAGGATATGGAAAGGCAACTCATTTGTGATGCCATCCTCCGTGACTACCCGCAGATGGCGCGACCCTGCGGAAGCTAAGTCTGAAACCGCGATCTCCGCCTCCAGAACTCCGTCCGGGGACGGCGCTTGTACGGCATGTCCGGTGACCCCCTGGCCCGAAACGAGAATGGATCGCGTGTGGTCCAGCCGTGTGCCCCGGATGACAACGCGTATCGTGGAGCCCGCAGTTGCGACGAACGGTGCGACTGACGTGATCCTGGGATCTTTGTTGCGGTCAGCAGTACCGGCGGCGGCGCACAGCATCGCGATCTGGCCGGATACTAGTAGAAATCGCTTTAGCATCGCTCGGTCCCGGAGGGGCGTCCACTGCGGCGGACAGCTGCCTGTGAGCTTCAGTCTGCTACATTGTCAGTCTGCCACATTGTAGTTCCGTTCTGTATCCTGTTTCGCGACCTGTTCAGCGGGCTGAACGATCATGCGCCAGGAACAGACAAGTCGCTTGACTTGCTCCACGTTAGAGCCTATAACACGGGAAAGCCGAAGACGTGTCAGAGTTGAATCGGACTGCCAGTTATCCACGATCGTGGCTGCAGCTCTCGCTTGAATGGACCGTCCTGGGGAAGAGGTCTCGCTTATGAAAATTTTGATCAAAGCTTTGTTGTTCACACTAACAACCGCTGCCGTCTGGGCGCAACCCACGGCGACCATTGTAGGTAGAGTGGTCGATTCCAGCGGCGCTACAATCAGCGGCGCTCAGGTAACCGCAAGGAATGCGGACACCGGTCTGGAGCGTGGGACGAGCAGTACCGATTCGGGAGATTATGAGCTCCCGCTGCTGCCAATTACCGGATCGTACAGCGTCAGCGTTTCGAAGCAGGGTTTTAAAACTGAGCAACTGAACGGAATTCAGCTGCAGGTCGATCAGCGCGCCCGCGTTGATGTCCAGCTCACCGTGGGCAGCATATCTGAGAAAGTTCAGGTGGAAGCTGTCGCGCCAATTCTAAACACTGAGACCGGTTCTATCGGTCAGGTAATCCAAAACAAACAAATCGTCGACCTTCCGCTGAACGGCCGCAATTTCGTTCAGCTCGCCAGCCTGCTGCCGAACGCGATCACTGGAACGTCGGGTACTGTCGGAGGCACGATTGTGGCAGTCAGCGGCGGACGCAACAACAAGACCGAATTTTTGTTGGACGGAATCAGCATTAACGAACAACTGTTCGACGGTGTCGTGCTCCGACCCTCGGTCGATGCCATCAATGAGTTCAAAGTCCAGGTGAACTCCTTCTCGGCAGAGTATGGCCGTGGGAACGCTGTTATCAACGCAACGATCAAGTCGGGAACCAACGCATTCCACGGATCGGTGTATGAATTTCTGCGCAACGACAAGTTCGACGCCCGCAACTTCTTTCTGCCACAAAAGGCCGCTTATCGTCAGAACCAGTTTGGCGTTGCCGTGGGCGGGCCCGTGATGCTGCCGAAGCTGAACGGCAAGGACAAGAGCTTCTTCTTTCTCAACTACGAAGGTACGCGCGTCCGCCAGGGCCGCACCTCAAACGTAAATGTTCCTTCAGACGCGTTTCGGCGGGGCGACTTCAGCAGCCTGTCTACGCCGATTCGAGATCCGCTGACGGGCACGCCTTTCCCGGGCAATATCATCCCCGCGAACCGCATCAACCCCGCAACCGCTTACTTCCTGCAATTCATGCCGGTGCAGAATACCGGGACAGGCACGTTTGTGTATGCCGCGCCTTATCAGAACAATCAGGATCAGGGGAATGCTCGTTACGACCACATCTTCAGCCCAAAGGACTCGATGTCCGGCCGGTACAGCATCAATCACCTGCAGGCGTTTAACCCAGGCGCTTACCCCGTCAACGGCGGATACGACCAGAGGCAGCGCGTGCAGAATCTGGTTGGGACAGAAACGCACATTTTCAGTCCCACGCTGATCAACGAGCTTCGCCTCGGATACACGCGGATGCATAACGCAAACCTGAACCAGGGTCTTGGAACGAACTACACGGGTAACGCGGGCATTCTTGGATTTGAGCAAACCAGTCTGAATTTCCCGGGCTTCCCGCAGCTGAGCATCACCGGCTACCAGGGAATCGCCGGGAACGCGTTTCAGCCGCTCGTAAACCCGACAAACATGTATGAAATTGTGGACAGCGTCTCGTGGATTAAGGGGGCGCATACGTTCAAATTCGGAGCAGACCTGAGAGAATTCCGCCTCACTTCCACGAATTCCGCAAACTCGCGCGGCAACTTCTCGTTTAATGGGACCTATACCGGAAATGCCTTTGCAGATTATCTGACCGGATATCCGACGAGCGGCAACCGCAGCTTCCCCCGCAATCTGTTCGGCGAGGTAGACAAGCGGTACCACTTCTTCGTCCAGGATGACTGGAAAGTCACCCGGAACCTCACCGTGAACCTCGGCCTGCGCTATGAGCTGAATCGTCAGCCCCAGGCGATGCTCGGCCAGTCTGCAGACTTCAACTTCCAGACAGGCAGGTGGGCAGTTTCGACCTATAACGGCCAGATCAACACAGTGTCGCAGCAGGTGGCCCAGTTTGCATACCCACGCTTTTCGAACCTGATCGACAAAGCGACCGATGTCGGCCTGCCGAACAATCTGTTGTACGAACACTATCGGGACTTTGCGCCGAGGCTCGGACTTGCGTGGCGGCCGTTCGGCGATAACAACACCGTGGTTCGCGCGGGCAGCGGCATCTTCTATATGATGACCAGCGGCAACAACACTGTCAGCTCACCGATCATCAACGTACCCTTCATCGTCGATGAGTCGAAGCAGCAGCCCGTTGTGAACGGATTCCCCACGCTGGACGTGAGAAACTTCTTCGATCCCTTCAGTTCCAACGCAAACTTCACGACGCCGCTCACCTACGGCTTCAACCCTCACATGAAGACTCCGCGGATGTATCAGTGGAACGTTGCCATCCAGCGCCAGATCACTCGGTCTCTGGCGATTGAGGCCGCATACGTAGGCAGCAAGGGTACCTACCTCGAGCGTTATTACTCGACGAACCTTCCCATGGTTAGTGCCACGGACGCGCGTCCGTTCCAGCAGCGCCGTCCATTGCCTCAGTTCGGTACCGGGACGTATTACGACGCCGCGGACAACTCGAACTACAACGGTCTGGAGATGAAACTCGAGCAGCGCTTCAGTCACGGCATCAGTTTCCTCGCGGTTTACTCATGGAGCAAATCGATCGACAGCTCAACCAGCGACAGCGGTGAAACGACGAACAACCCGTTCGATCTCCGATTCAACCGCGGGCTGTCGAGTCTTGATGTCGGCCAGCGATTCGTACTCAGCTTCGGGGCGGAGTTGCCATTCGGTAAAGGCCGCACATTCCTCAGCAGCATGTCAGGCGTGGGCGAAGCTGTTCTCGGAGGCTGGCAGGTAGGCGGTATCTTCACTGCACAGCAGGGATTCCCCTACACACCGACAATCTCGGTGGACCCCGCAAATGTCGCTTTCGCCTACGCTCGCTGGCCTGATCGAATCGGATCCGGCCGCGTTGACCAGTGCACTCCCGCACAGTGCTTCAACCCGGCTGATTTTCGTGTACCCGCTCCGTTCACCATCGGCAACTCCGGACGGAACATCCTGCGCGGGCCCGGTATTAACAACTGGGATCTGTCAGTGTTCAAAAATTTCCACTTCACGGAATCTGTGTTCCTGCAATTCCGTGCGGAATCGTTCAACGCCTTCAATCACACGCAGTTCAACCCTCCTCCTGGATCAAATCTGAATATCGACCTGCCGAGTGCAGGCCGTGTGACTTCAGCAAAGGATCCAAGGATCGGGCAGTTTGCTTTGAAGCTGTATTTCTGAGTATCGCCGGGGCCCCGAAGTCCGGGGCCCTGGTTGTTTGAGTCACCTGAGAGGCTGGCCCGCAAGATCGCTAACGCAATCCCCGGATCGAGGTGTTTCGCGGCACGAGGGTGGTTCTCGTCAGCGCTTCGCCGGGCGCCTGCGGAGGACGCCGTGCACTGGTTCAGTTCCGGGGGCAGTCGAGGCAATCGGCGGACCGTTGGTTGGAGAAATTGCAGTACCGAATCCATCAGTCGCCGATCTTGCTGCTATCGGAGGCGAAATGGCCCGCTATCGCAGAGGTTCAGCAGCAAGCCGCCTCCAGGCTGCCCTAGTCAGCTCGATACCGGGCGACAGCTGATTCGTCCAGTTCGATGCCCAGTCCTGGGCGATCGGGCGCTTGCATACATCCCGCTTCGAACACAAGGGACGTCTGCAGCAGGTCGTGCTCATACGCAAGCGGGCCCAGAATGTCGCAGGGAAACTCTTCGGCGCCGATGCCCGGAGTCGCTGTCGCAAGATGTGCCATCGCGGCGCTCGCTATTCCAAGTTCCAGGTTGCTGCCGACGGTACACGTTAATCCCGCCGCTTCCGCCACGGCGGCGATTTTCCTGGCAGGCCCAATTCCGCCGCCCTTACCGACGTAGACGGACAGGATGTCCGCGGCCGCCGCGCGCGCCAGAGCCATCGCATCCTGGAGCGTGTAGCAGCTTTCGTCGGCCATCACCGGCACGGGTGAACTCCGGCGCACATCGGCCATCCACTGGACATCCAGCGGCGCCACCGGCTGTTCCGCGAAATAAATGTTGCAGGATTCGTAAAGGCGGCGGATCGTCTGAACGGCGATGCGCGGAGCCCAGCCGCCGTTTGCATCTACACCGAGACGAAAGTCGGGGCCGACCGCGGCACGCACGGCTTTCACGCGCGCGATGTCGCCCTCAGGCTCGATGCCTACCTTCACCTTCAGTGCGGTCAGACCCTTGCTCACCGCCCACTCTGCGAGCTCGGCAGCGCGCTTCGGCTCGGCACCCGACACTGACATTTTGATAGGCACTCTCTCCCGTACGGGGCCACCGAGCAGGCGATAGACGGGCAGCTGCGCGGCTTTCCCAAGAAGATCCCACAACGCAATCTCCAGACCCGACTTCGTGAACGGATTGCCGGCGACGGCCCGACGCATCTTGTGTGTGAGCCGCTCGATATCGCGGGGATCCTCACCCACAAGGGCAGGCTCGAGAAAGTCCTGGATGATGTGGTCGGCAGTGGTGGAATCCTCACCGCTCCACACGGGCGTGCAGGAGACCTCGCCGAGACCGGTCAGACCCTCGATCAGTGTGTACACGGAGCAGCAGAAAGGGCGATTCGAGATGGGAGCCGAGGCTGCCACGAATCTGGAACTCCGGACGGATGGGAACACGTACCGGAATCCTCTCAACGGACCTGATTCGCACTCTGTTACAGGACCCCGAACTTCTCGAACACGTCTTTCAGATACTTTCCTTCCATCAGCTCCTTACGAGAGCTGTTCTCACGCGTAACTTTGTCTGCGGCCATCTGGAGGACTTCTTCCACGGAGTGCTTCGGCACAACGACAACTCCGTCGAAATCCGCAAAGACGAAGTCGCCGGGATTCACGATCACCTCGCCGCACTCGACGGGAACGTTGTACGCGGTGACGATTCCGCGGCCGTTCGAATCCACCGGCTTGACGCCCGCAGCGAAGACCGGGAACCCAAGCTCCTCGATCTTCCGAACGTCGCGCACGAGGCCGTCGACCACAGCGCCTCGAGCTCCGCGGGCTTTGGCCGCTGTGGAGAGCAGTTCACCCCACGGGGCGTTCCTGACAGACTTCTGCGTTCCCACCACGGCCACTTCGCCTGGAAGCAAGCTGTCGACGGCTTCGATTTCCACCGAGTACGGGTCCTCCGGGATGTGATAAATGTCGGAACACGAGATCGTTCGCGCCCATCCGGCAAAGGTACACCGGGGGTGAACCGGACGCAGGTACTCGCGCATGGCTTGCGTCCGTATACCCAGCTGGTCCATCGAATCCGAGACAACGGCCGTATACAGGTTGGCTTCGGCAAACTCGCACCAGTCGAGTTTGCCCGCTCCGTCCTGTGTATCTTTATGCGATCCTGTAACGCTCAATGACTGCATCGTCTACCTCTACCCCCAGGCCCGGTCCCTGCGGCACCGGGATATATCCATCTTTCATCCGAATGGGCTCTTTTACAAGCAGCCTGCTTAACGGTCCCTGCGAAGTGTTAAATTCAACGAACTCCGCTCTTCTCTGAAATGCGGTCAGGTGCAGGGACGCAGCGGTCAACAGATCGCTCGACCAGGAGTGCGGGACCACCAACCGGTTTCGCATCTCCGCCATATGGACGATTTTTCGGGCTACCGTGAATCCGCCGCACCGCGTCAGGTCCGGCTGCAGAACGTCGACTCCACCCTGCTCGATCAGCCGGTGGAATCCCCATTCGGTTGCTTCCTGTTCTCCGCATGCAATTCTGGTCTCAACTGCCGATGCTAACTCACGATAGCCGTCGTAGTCCTCCGGGTGCAGCAACTCCTCGACCAGAAAGGGACGGACATGCTCGAGTGACCGGACTACCTGGATCGCTTCTTTGGCACTGCGCTCGACGAACCAGCCGGTATCAATCAGAAGGTCGCGGTCGTCTCCGAGTTCCGCGCGCGCCGCTTCCGCCAGCCTCACATCGAGCCTGCGATCCTTGCCGAAGACTCCCCATCCAAACTTGACCGCCGTGAAGCCCTCGCTAACATACCCCTGCACCGCTTCGCGCATGGCTTCGGGCGTCGGGCGGAACAACGTGCTTGCATAAGCGCGAACAGAGTCCCGCCATTTGCCGCCCAGCAGGATATGAATGGGCTGACCGTACGCTTTTCCGCATATGTCCCATAGCGCGATATCGATCGCGGAGATCGCCTGAATCGCCACGCCGCGCCGCCCGTAGTAAATGCTGCCGCGGTACATGCGGTACCAGAGACGTTCGACCTCCAGAGGATTCTGCCCGATCAGCAGCGATGCGAGACCGTCGAAGCATTCCATGCCCGGCTCTTCGCTCCACTTCGGCGCATCG
The DNA here is from genome assembly GCA_963794765.1 of Bryobacteraceae bacterium. Classification (GTDB taxonomy): domain Bacteria; phylum Acidobacteriota; class Terriglobia; order Bryobacterales; family Bryobacteraceae; genus JAWXCM01. The sequence continues at coordinate 120,327 of CAWCGC010000026.1, forward strand.
ACGCAAGCCTTCGCGACGCTCGCGTTCGTCTCCATGTCGGAGTAGCCCGTAATGCCTTCGTCGGTCGAGACCTTTACGATCCCCATGTAGCCGGGACCCGTGGGCTCTTCAGACGATTCGGGGTTGTTGTACAGACCGTCGGACCGGAGAACGTATAACTGAACGTCGGTGATCTTCAACCCATCACCTCGCTCCAGGGAACTTCTTCTGCGATGACGAACAGAGTTTGCCCTTTGGCGGGGCGCGCGCTCAGATGGAGCATCAGAACGTAACCGGAACGCGGGGATCTGATCTCGAACAGGCTCAGCCGCGTGATCGGCGAAATCGTGCAGTCTGCCGATGAGGTCTCCCGCGCTCCACGAATTCACCCAGATCGACGGTTGGCTCCCAAACACCATCTCTCGGGCACGGCACGTAGGAATCGAGTTGATCCGCCCTGACGAGCTTCTGCTCCGGTGCGCCCGGGGCGCGTATGGTCGTCACTTCACCCTCAAGCTGACCGTAATGCTTCAGCACATTGCGAACACCTTCGTACGCATGCCGGACGCCGGAACGGTTCGTGGTCTCACCCCCTCCGAACTCACCGCCAATCGCAATTTTGCCTTCAGCTTCGGCCTCATCGGTCAGCAGTCCGGAAGCCATAGTGCTCGCGTATATGAATGCAAACGGCGTGTCGAACAGCCTCGACGCAGTTGCGATTTCCGCGCGCTGCTTCGGGTCGGGAATCGGGTGGAACGAAGCGCAGAGGGGGAACGCACCTTCTTTACCGCCGGCATGGATATCGATTACGACTCGTCCCTGGGGAAAAATCACCTTCTTCAGGAAGTTCGCGATTCTGGACGAAATTGTCCCGCGCGGGTCTCCTGGGAAGGCGCGGTTCATATTTACGCCGTCCAGCGGAGACGTCCGGGTATTGGCGACGCAGGCACTCTCACTCAGCTGCGGGATCAGGATCACCCGCCCGGACATCTGCTCGGGGTCGAGCGCCGAACAAAGCCGTTTCACTGCGATCTGCCCCTCGTATTCGTTCCCGTGCGTGCCGCCTACGCAAATGACTCCATTCGGGTTAGCTCCGCGGCGCCCGTTGATCACGGTCAACGGAACGAGCGAGTATCCCCACGCCCCATCCAGGTGGAAAGCGACCTGATAATGGTGCTTTCCGGGCTGGTTGTAGTCGATGGACGAGCCATCCTGCACAATGGTGGGCATAGGTGGAGTGAGGGAATGGGAACAGAATCAGGGTACGGAGGCGCGAGTCGAGGGTCAAGTTATCCGGGCAGATTTCGTACACTATCGTGGACAGCAGTTCCGGCAAGACTTGCCTTAATCGTGCCGACAGTTCAGAATGCTGGAAAAAGCCAACGATGTCCGACATACCCCACGCAACCGCGGTGGAACGGGCGCTGTCCATGCTCGAGTGCCTCGACAACTCGCGGCGCGGCCTGAACATCTCCGAGATCAGCCGGAAGCTCGACATCCCGAAGAGCTCGGCTCACGTGATCATGCTGACTCTGGAACGGCTCGGCTACGTCCAGAAGAAGCCCGACTCACTCAACTATAGCCTCGGGTTGAGGGCTTACGGACTCGGCCTCGGAATGATGAAGAACCTGTCTATCGCGGAGATTGCGGTCCCGCACATGCGGGTTCTGGTGGACGATCTTCGGCTTCCCGCGCATCTGGCCGTGCCGGACGGCGACCAGGGAGTGTACATCCAGAAAGTGGATGCACCCGGGCTGATCAAGATAGACACGTACGTCGGCCGGCGCATGGACCTGCACTGCACAGGCGTAGGGAAAGTGATTCTCGCGTATGGTCCAGCGGAGATTCTCGACCGACTGGTGCAAAAGCAGACTTACATCCGCCACACGCGCAACACGATCACTTCGCCGAGACAACTGCGCGCCGAAGCGATGAAAATCCGCAAGCTCGGGTACGCGGTAGATGACGAGGAAGAGGAACTGGCTGTGCGTTGCATTGCTGTTCCGGTCCATCACTCCGACGGCCGATTTGCGGCGGGGTTGTCGGTAGTTGGAACGACCGAGCAGATTCCAACAGCGGCGATCGATGCGATGGCGGATCGTTTGAAACAGACTGCCGCGGCAATCCTGGCGCGCGTTCCTCCCGAGCAGGTCGCTTCGTAGACTACGCCAACGTTCAACTTCGGTCCCGAGCCACGGTCATGGTCCGCATAGCCTCTGTCCTTCCCTACTTGTCCTCACTTATCGTCAGGCATTCGCAGTGAGTCGCGTCCATAATCTGTCCGCATGGCTGGACGCGGTTTCGCCCGTCACCTCCGGAAGAGGTAAAATACTGAAAATACGATGCTGCCCCGAGTTATTTTCGGAAGCTTACTCGCGGCAGGTTTCCTCTTCGCGCAGTCGCAGCCCTCGTCTGCCACCAGCCTCTACCGCGACGAGATCAAACCTCTGCTGGACCGGAACTGCCTCGGCTGTCACAACAGCCGGATGAAGCAGGGCGGTCTCGACCTTTCGACACGAGAAGCGCTGCTGCACGGGAGTGAACACGGCCCAGTGGTCGTAACCGGCAACCCTGCGGAATCCCAACTGTACAAAGTCGTGGCTCACATCACCGAGCCGCATATGCCTTTCGGGGGCAAGAAGCTCCCGGACACGTCTATCGCGAAGCTCAGCGACTGGATCAAGGCAGGTATTCCCTACGGTGACGCGCCGGAAGACCCTGATCTGCTGCTGAGCAAGGAAGCACAGAAGCACTGGGCGTTTCGGGTCCCGCAACGTCCGGCCGTGCCGAAAGTGAAGCTTGCGTCGTGGAACCGGAATCCGATCGATGCGTTCATCGCTGCACAGCAGGAAGCACGCGGACTAACTCCGCTGCCCCAGGCTGATCGCAGAACGCTGATCCGTCGCGTGTATCTCGATCTGATCGGGATGCCGCCCTCGCCCGAGGAAGTACACGCTTTCTTAAACGACAAGCGGCCGGATGCCTGGGAGCGTGTCGTCGACAAACTGCTCGCAAGCCCCCAATACGGCGAGCAGTGGGGACGGCACTGGCTGGACATCTGGCGCTACTCCGACTGGTATGGCTACCGCCAGCAGAACCAGGTTCGCTACTCACAGCGGCACATCTGGCGCTGGCGGGACTGGACGGTAGAGTCGCTGAACAAGAATAAGCCGTACGACCGGATGATCGACGAGATGCTCGCGGGCGACGAACTCGCGCCTGGCGATCCCGACGTTGTCCGCGCCACCGGGTATCTGGCGAGGAACTACTACATGTTCAACCGGAACGTCTGGCTGCAGGACACGGTCGAATACACTTCTGCCGCGTTTCTTGGACTGACACTAAAATGCGCCCGGTGCCACACGCACAAGTACGACCCGATTCCGCACACGGATTATTACCAGATGCGCGCGTTCTTCGAACCGCATGAAGTTCGCACAGATCGCGTGCAGGGCGAGGCGGACATCGTAAAGGCCGGTCTGGCGCGCGTCTACGACGCGGACGCGAGCCGGCCGACGTACCGCTTTATTCGCGGGAACGAAAATAATCCGGAAACGTCGAGTCCGCTCGACCCGGCGTGCCTGTGCTGTTCGGCAAGGTAGACCTCAAGATCAAGCCTGTTCCGTTGCCGGCCGAGGCGTACTTCCCGGATGGCCGTCCCTTCATCCCCGACGACTTGCGCAAGCAGGCAAAGGCAGAGGTGGAGAAGGCTGAAGCGGAGTTGGAGAAGGCGAAAGAGAAGCCGGAAGCCGCGCCCGTGATCGCCGCCGCGGAGAAGAAGCTCGAAGGTCTGAAAGCTGCCATTCCCGCCCTCGAAGCGCGCCTCGCAGCCGAGCACGCAACGACACTGACGCCGGTACCGCCGAACGCCGAAGAACTCGCGCAGGAAGCGCGTGCACAGGAGTTGAAGTCAAACTACCTGCTTGCTCAATCGCAGGTCACGCTCGCGCAGTATGAACTCGAGCAGGCCGCCGGTAATGAGAAGAAGGTCGCGGCGGCGACGAAGAAACTCGAAACGGCGCTGAAGGCGCTGAAGGAGCCTGCGGAAGGGTATACGCCCATCGGTCCACGATATCCGACGACCAGCACCGGCCGGCGACTGGCGCTCGCGAAGTGGATCGGCGCGAAAGACGAATCCGCTGACAGCGCGCGTTGCGATCAATCACATGTGGATGCGGCATTTCGGCAAGCCGCTGGTCGCCACCGTGTTCAACTTTGGCCGCAGCGGGAAAGCACCGACGCATCCGGAGCTTCTGGACTGGCTCGCAGTCGAGTTCATGGATCGCAACTGGGACATGAAGGCCATCCACCGCCTGATGGTGACCTCGAATGCCTACAAGCTGCAGTCTTCGGGCTGGTCCGCTGACACACCGCAGGCGAAGATCGATCCCGACAACACTTCGCTCTGGCGAATGAATGTTCGCCGCGTCGAAGCCGAAGCCGTACGCGACAGCGTGCTGGCAGTCGCGGGGCGGCTGGATCCGACCATGGGCGGACCTGAGATCGACGAGACGAAGGGTCACGAGGTGTACCGTCGCAGCATCTACTTCCGCACGGCCCTGACCTGCAGATGGACATGCTGAAGGTCTTCGATGTCGCGAGCCCGAATGAGTGCTTCCAGCGCAGCGAAAGTATCGTCCCGCAGCAGGCACTTGCACTCGCGAACGGCCAGCTGAGCCTGACCATTTCGCGCGATCTGGCTGCGCAGCTTTCGCCGGCGACCGTCGCGAGCGCAATCACTCCGGAACAGGGAAACCGCCCGGCACCAGCTGTAGCGGGACAGCCCGACTCCAGCTTTGTAGAGTCGGCCTTCGAGCGAGTTCTCGGCCGGTTGCCGAGCCGTACGGAGCTGCAGGAATCCGTACAATACATCCACGACCAGTCCGCGTTATACGAGAACCGGGACAAGCTAACCGCTTTCACTTCCGGGCCGGACTCCGCGATCAAGCCATCCAGCGACCCTGTTCAGCGCGCACGCGAAAGCTTCGTGCACGTGCTGTTCAACCACAACGATTTCGTGACCATTCGTTAGGAGCCCTATGTCTTTTGCGCAACTCGATTGCCGGTGGCCTGAAAAGGCAGCCGCGGGCCGAGGGCCCGACGGACAGGAGAGATAACAATGTTCAGGCCCCACCTTTGTTCTGACCGGCGATCCCGCCGCGTATTTCTCTCCGATACTTCGATGGGCCTTACGGGCCTCGCGCTCGGCGCTTTGCTGCCGCGCAAGCTGGTGCGGTACTGAGGAGAACTGGACACCCCCGGACGGCAAGCCGCACTTTCAGCCGAAAGCCAAGCGCGTGATCTGGCTGTTCATGCTCGGCGGAGTCAGCCACGTCGAGTCGTTCGACCCGAAGCCTGAGCTGAACAAGTACGCCGGCAAGCAACTCTCAGAAACACCGCACAAGGACGTGCTCCAGAGCGCATTCACGAAAGAAAACGTGAAGGCGTTCGTTCCCGGCCAGCACGACATCAAGCTGACGCTTTACCCGATGCAGAGCGGGTACTCCAAACGGGGCAAGAACGGCGTCGAAATCTCCGACTGGTTCCCGCATATGGGCGACATGATGCATGAGGTCTCGCTCATCCGGTCGATGTGGACCACGGATAACGATCACGGCGCGATCCTTCAGTTCCACACCGGCCACCACATCTTCGACGGCTATCTGCCGACGCTCGGGTCTTGGGTTCACTACGGTCTCGGCTCACTGAATGAGAACCTGCCGGAGTTCGTTGTGCTCGGCGAATCGCCGGGCGACTGTTGCGGCGGAAATGGAACGCACGGCTCGGGCTATCTCGGGCCGGAGCATGCAGGAGTTTATCTCGAAGTCAACCCGGACAAACCGCTGCCGTTCGTCTCTCCCGGACCGGATGTATTCCGCGAAGAACAAAAGCGCGAGTTCGAGTTTTTGTCGAAGCTGAACAAGATCTCGGCGGTGGAATATCCCACCGACCCCGCACTGACGGCCCGAATCAAGTCTTACGAACTCGCGTTCCGGATGCAGATGGCCGTCCCTGAAGCCATCACGTTCAAGGAAGAGTCGGAGGAGACCAAAAAGCTGTACGGTCTCGACAACGAGCACACGAAATCCTTCGGCGAAGTCTGCCTCGCAGCGCGGCGCCTCTCTGAAAAGGGAGTGCGGTTCGTGCAGGTCTATCACGGCGGCGCGGGCAACGCGTGGGACGCGCACAAGGACCTGAAGAAGAATCACTCGGACCTTGCGTCCAAGGTCGATAAGCCCATCGCCGGACTGCTGAAGGATCTGAAGCAGCGCGGACTTCTCGACGACACTATCGTGGTCTGGGCGACCGAGTTCGGCCGCACACCCGGCGCTGAGGATTCAAACGGCCGCGACCATCATCCGTTCGGGTTTTCCGTCTGGATGGCCGGGCGGCGGAATCAAGGCGGGAGTCGTTCATGGGCGCACCGACGAGATCGGCTTCCACGCCGTCGAGAATCGGCATTACGTAACCGACATCCACGCGACCGTACTGCATCAGCTAGGCATCGATCCAAAACGGCTGGATGTCCCCGGAAGAAAGCGTCTGGAAGTCGATTACGGCAAACCGATCAAAGATATCCTGATTTAATCAACTTGCTCCATCAACTCGCATTCGCAATCTGGACGGTTGACGCGCTCATGCAGCTGGCGTCGCCCTCCGACCCGCAGATCCGGCCTGACGGGAAAGCTTTCGCGTACGTTTACAAGGGCGAGGTTCGTACGGGTGCCCTCCCCACGGGCGTCCAGTTGGAGCCGCCAGTCAGGGGCACAAAACCTCGCTGGTCGCCGGACGGGACAAAAATCGGGTTCCTCACCAGCCAGAATGGCAACAGCCAGGTCTTCGTCCGCGAGACCGCATCCGCGGTCTCCAGGCAGGTAACCTTTGCTCCCGCCGGTGTCACGTCCTTTTCCTGGTTCCCGGACGGCAAGGCAATCGCATACATCGCGGTGGATGCAGGCAAGGATCCCGACCCGATTGTCGCAGACACGGACTATCGGTATGCGCGGATTTACCTGCAGCCAATAGCCGAACGCCGGACACGGTTGCTGACCAGAGCCGACCGGCACGTCCTTTCTCTCACCATTTCACCGGACGGCAAGCGCATCGCTTACGCGGCCCAGACTACGCCGCGCAACCGTGACGCGTTCAACGTTGATATCTATGCCCTGGATGTTGCGACCGGAACCGAAAGAGAACTGGTGAAACAACCCGGCCGCGACGGCGAACCCTCATGGTCGCCGGATGGCAAACTGATCGCATTTCACTCTCAGGCGAGTTCGACCAATTACTTCGAAGCACGGCACGTCGCGGTAATTCCGGCCGCAGGCGGGGCCATTCGTTATATCACGCAGGGCAGGAACTACGACGTCTTCCGAAACGGCAACGTCTTCGCCTGGTCTTCGAAAGGCGACAAGCTGGTGTTCACTGCAGGGCAGGGACTCCATGACGTGCTGGTTGAGGAGAACCTCGCGGACAGCAAGACATCTGTCCTCGCTGAGGACGTCGCAGGCGCAGTTAGCATGACGGCCGACGGCCGCCATGGTGTTTACCTGAAGACCAGCACGGAGCACCCCGCGGAGATCTACGCGGTTGAGAACGGCAAGCATTCGCAGATTACCCATTTGCAGGATGGAATCGCGGGACAGCCGCGGATGAGAGCAGAGGCAGTGCGCTGGAAATCAACCGACGGTCTGGACATCGAGGGTGTGCTGTGGTTGCCCGCCGAGTATAAGACCGGTCGGCCTCTGCCTATGATCACCGAACTCCACGGCGGTCCAACGGGAACAAGCCTGCTGGCATTTCCAATCCCGCGTGTGTATCCGATTCAGATGTTCGTTCAGAGCGGAATTGCCGTATTTTCCCCAAATTTCCGCGGCTCTACCAATTACGGCCCCGCATTCCGTTTGAAGAACGCTCAGTCACAGGGCATCGGTGATTACCAGGACGTGATGACAGGTATTGATCACCTTGTTCAGGCGGGCATCGCCGACCCGAACAGACTGGGCGTGATGGGCTGGAGCTACGGAGGCTATTTGACCGGGTCCGTTATCAGCCAGACGAATCGCTTCAAAGCCGCATCCGTTGGAGCGCCTGCAACCGACTGGTTCACTTACTACGGACAGAGCGATGCCTCACCCGACGTCCTCCGGACCTACTTCGGTGCGAGTCCGTGGGAAGCACCGGAAAACTATGCGCGGCATTCCTCCCGCTCCCGTCTGAAGGATATTCGCACTCCGGCGCTGCTTCAGGTAGGCGCAGTGGACATCAATCACAACGGCGAGATCTACAAGGCCCTAGTCGATCATGATGTTCCTGTCGAGTACGTCGTTTACCCGCGTGAGGGTCACGGCATATCCGAGCCGGCACATGTCCGCGATCTTCTGGAACGCAACTTCCGGTGGTTTACGAAGTGGCTTGCTCCGACACCGATTACCGCTGCCGTTCGGCAGTGATCTCCCAATATTCGATGCCGTACGGCTCCATCTCGAAGCTATGCTCGGAGTCGTGAGTAGTGAGGGGCAGTGACGGAACCGTCCTTAACGCGTCCAGGGTACTTGGCAGCGGACCCGTGACCATAGACAGATCATCACAGTCTACAGCGAAAACTGCTGCATTCACCGGGATAAGGATGCCCGAACTTTCGACTGTGGAACCTACACGAGAAAAGCCAGTGTAAAGATAGGCGAACCGATGTTACCGGGTAACGCGCTAGCCGGTTTGACGTGAGCACCACGCAGACCAAAGTTTCCGACACTCGAGCTCGAAGTCGCGCGTGCTCGATTGTACATCCGTAAGGGAGGAGCGACGCATTCGATCCCGCATCGTTGTGCGGAGGTCGTCCAGACGCATCAGGTCGTACGAGAGCGATGTCGCAATGTCAACATATTCGGCACCAGAGCTGGCGACGAGTTCACTCAATCCGGTTTGGGCAAGAAGACTGGCACCCACCCGCCCGGCAAATGTTCTTCCCACCATCGTCACAACAGGAACGCCCATCCACAGGCAATCACAGGTAGTGGCATGCCCGTTGTACGGCAAAGTATCGAGTGCGATATCCACGCTGCCAACGGCCGCCAGATGGTCGGAGCCATATCGCGTTCCGATGAACTGCAGCCGGTTGGTTTCGATACCGCAGTGTGCGAGGATGCCTGCAATCCACTTGACAAGAGAACTCGAAGGGTCGTCAAATGCAATATTTTCGTGGTGAAACAACAAACGTGAACCGGGTACGCGAGCGAGGACGTTCGCGGCAAGACTCAGGCTCGCCTCACTGAGCTTGGCGTTCTTCTGAAAAATCCCGAAGGTCACAAGCCCGTTTACAATCGCGGGTAGACTAGCGACGGGCGGAGCATCAGCGGGAGGGTCAAACAGAAATGCTCCCGCCACGTTCCGAATGATCGGCTCTGCATAATCGCACTCCGCACCTTCCGGAATGAGGACGGCGTCGGCAAACAACGCCTGCATGCATGTAAGACCAGTCGTAGCAGGATAGCCGGACCGCACCACCATTACAGGCGCGGGACGGAACCCGAATATGCGAGGTCTCCCAAAGCTTTGATGTCCCGAGCAGTCAATGAGTATGTCGACCTTATCCGCTCGGATCAGATCAACAGATTCCTCATCGGAAAGACCTCTCAAATCACGATGAATAGCTTTGACGCTCGGATGAGCGTCTTCACCTGTCAGCAGGTATACGAACGGATCGAAGCGCGCACGATCCAGGCTGCGCAGTAGCGGGACCACAAACGGGGTTGCTGCTGAGCGGTATAGCTGAGCAACCACAAAGCCTATTCGCAGCTTGCGCTCAGGATTCGGTTCGTTAGGGAACTGCAGGGCCTCCCGCAAGGGTGGACAGTGTTTCAGCGCCCAAAGAATGTGTGACTGATGCAGGGATGCGTCACATTCCGAGTCGTCGTAGAGACTTAGCAACAACAGTGCGGAATGGACCGTTGGATCTGTGATGCCCAACGCATGTGCGGTGTTACGAGCAGCCACTGATTCGGCGCGGCGTCCCGTTTCCCAAGCCGTCAGAGCGAGCCGTGCGAAGGCATCCCCATCTGGTTGCATCGTTGATAACGACACCGCATGTGTATGCGCTTCTTCAATACGCTGCAGCGCAATGCAGGTCTCAGTGAGCTGCTTGCGGACACCCGGAGCGTCTGCGTGAATCTCTGCCGCACGGGAAAGCGTACGATACGCATCCTCTTCTCTCCCCGAGGCACGGTACGCCCATGCGAGCGATTCGAGTGCTCCGCGGTGTACGGGGTCACGCTCGAGGAGTCTCAGAAGCAGGTCAATCGCCTCGATGGGCTGACCTGCGCCTGACAGTGCTGTCGCCAGATGCACTGTACTGTCGGCCGAATCTGGATTTAAACGGACAGACTGTCGCAAGATCTGAATTGCATCGGTCCAGCGTCGGAGCTGAAGGTACACTACACCGAGGTTGTTTTGCCAGATCGGATCCGGACGAAGGGCGACCGAGGCGGACATACATTCGACTGCCTTGTTTCGGTCGCCCTCAAACCAGCAAGCTGCGCCAAGTGCATGCAGCGCCTCCGCATCCTCCGGAGCAGTCCTTAATCGCTCCTCACACACGGATCTCACCCCGGGCCAGTGTCTACGGGCCAACACCTCCCAGAGTTGGGTCGAAATCTCGGACACGGCAGGTGCCGGCAACCTCCTATAAGGCCCTCAAAATCAGCGTTCCTGACTCAACGTCCGCTTGTAGCGAAGTCGCAGGTCCCGTGCCCTTTAGAGCCACCCGATGTGAAATAGGAGCGTTGATGAGGTGAGGCCGCTCTTTACCGAGAGCGACCCCAATCCTGAAATCGTGATCAGGATCGCGCTCCTCGATTGTCACTGTGACCTCATAAGCGCCGCTCGTCTCATCTTCCCTGCATTCAAGACAAATCGTCTTCGCCTTCGTTAGAGCGCCGGGCGACAAGAGCGGGTTGACGCCGCTGTGCAGCGTAGCATGCTTGAACAAAGTGGCTCCCTTATCGTTCTTAACCATCACATTGATAACGTCCGTGTCCGATGTAGGACTGACGCTCTTAGCAGACATCTTTTATCCTCCAAAGCATTGATAGTTACAGCAACTTGTTTAAATCAACCAAGTCCGATTCGCCTTAGCAGGGCTTGAAAGCGCGGATGCCCGCGAAGAGGTGCGAAGTAGGGCAATACAGCAATGTTCGTTAATTCCCTGTCGTGGTACGCTGCGGCCATTTCCAGCAGATCCAGACTGCGATTAACATCCTTCATTGCAGCGTAGACGCTCGAGACGGTGACAGCAGAAGTGCGACCGCTAAGGCGTCCTTCTTCAAGCCGGTTCAGCCATGGAAGCGCCTGGCTGGACTCACCCGCGTAGGCGTACGCAAGCGCCGGTATGAAGTCGGCCCATTTGATTGTGTATCCGTCGCTTTCGGAACCGCCGCCGCGTGTCTCTTGCTCGCGTACGCGATCGGCTTCCTGTAACGCACGGGTCAGATATTTATCGCGTTCAGCTCCCTTTGAGGTGCTGGTCAGATACGCGCAGACAACGCCGAGATTGATGTGCGCGCTGATGAGGTCTTTTTCCGCCAGCGTACGTTCAAGTTGCTCGAATGCTTGTTGTGGAAATCCAGCCGCAAACAGATAACCACCGTAAGCGGAATGCGATGCATAGTCCCACGGATCCAGGTCGATCGCAAGCCGCGTTCTCTCGAGCGCGTCGCTCAGATATCCAAGCTGCAGGAGCAGCCCACCGTACCACCACTGTGCGCGCGCAAGCCGCGGATTTATCTGAAGGGCTCTCTCATAAGCGACTCTCGCGTGATCCCACTCCCACCCAACTTGCATGACCGCAGCTAATGCAATGTGTGTTTCCGGCAGGTCAGGACCGAGAGCAACCGCCCGTTCGGCCGCATTCCGAGCGCGCAAGAACGTGTCTTCGCGAAACCCGTGGTCGAACTCCATGAGAATCTGTTGTGCGTCCGCTATACCTGCCCAGGCAAGTGCGAAATTATCATCGAAGCGAATGGCTTCCTCAAAACACGAGATTGCGCCGAGCGCGGCTGTGACGGTTCGCTCTTCCAGCAAATTTCGGCCACGTGTGTACGACTGAAATGCGGCGCTGCTGGAGGTCGCCGGTGCAGAGAGCTGAAAATTTCCGCGTCCCAGAAGATGAAACGCGCGCGTCAGCATCATGTCGTCCGCGATAGCGGGTAGCGGAATGCCAGCCATCTTCGGGCGGGAGAGCCGTTTCACAGCAGTTACCAAAGCGTCGGACGCCCGTGTCTCGACGACCAGAGAGTCCGTCGCGGAGCTTTCAAAATGATCTGACCACACTGGCCGCTTGTCCGTGTTGCTGGTGAGTTCGAGTGCGAGCCTGAGTCTGGCGCCGTCTTGAGTGAAATTTGATTTAAGGCTGAACTGCAAGCGCTCTGTTTTCGGCACTCGTGTGTTGAGACCCAAAGCAGGGAGTTCGTAAACGTGTAGCTCACGGACACCCCGCAAGCGGCGCACGAACTCGGAATGAATGCCCTTGCTGACATATTCGATAGCAGGGCTGCGTGTCTGATAAACCACAGGCAGAACTGCAATGGTGGCCACCGCAGTCTTGCTGTCGAACGCGGGAAGCGTACTCAGCGCGCCCAATATCCCAAATGCGGCGGCCCACACCAGCAGTATTTCCGCGAGGCCGGCTCTCGCGCCTCTCGCCCGTGTCCGCTTTACCCGGCGGCCTGAACTCAGTGGCTCGTTAGTATCGAAAGAGTCGAGGTCCCGTAAAAGCTCGATTGCGCTTCTGTATCTTTCTGATGGCAGCGGATCAAGGCATTTCAGAATCACCTGCTCCCACAACAGGGGCAGGCCGGACGCACGTTTTGAGGGTCGGATCGGCTTCTCCCAGAGCTTTTGCCAATACAGACCATGAATTGACTCGGCTGTGAATGCGCGGCCGTTGGTGATCATCTCATCCATGACCAGCCCGAGCGCATAAATGTCGGACGCAACGGAATCCCTCTCGCCCCTTAGCACCTCCGGTGCCTGAAAATACGGCGAGCCCAGCTGGTCGCCTCCTGAGCTGGTTCGGAAAATCGTTGTTTCGTCGACGGGTCGCGCAAGTCCGAAGTCAGTCAGAACTACTCTGAAGTCTCCATCGCCGCGCGGCAGCAGCATGATATTCGAAGGCTTCAGGTCGCGGTGAATCACACCGTTATCGTGCAGCGCCTGAAGAGCTTTGCAAATCTGGCGGGTAATATCGAGCGCCTGCGCGAGCGGTAACGGGCGTCTGGACCTTAGTTCTGATTGCAGATCGTGCCCGTCGAGCAGCTTCATCGTAAGACACGGAACAATCGGCGCGTTCTGATCGTGAGGCGAACGGTGCTCGATGAGCTCGAATATTCGGCAGATACCTTCATGAACCACATCGCGAGTTACCCAGACTTCGCGCTTGAAGCGTTCATAGGCCTCACGGCTGGCAACAAGATCGGTGCGGATGGTTTTTAGAGCCACTCTGAGGCCCAGTCGCTCGTCAAATACCTCGTAAACTTCGCCCATGCCACCGGCCGCGATCGGACGGACAATGCGGAAACGCTCGGCAACGACGTCATTAATCGCGAACGAGGGCAGCCGTACACTCGGCATGGTTGACGTCTCAAGGAACGATCCCGCGTCCCAGTAATTGCTAAGAAGCCGATCGACGGTCTCACGCATCTCGGGGCGACCTGCGCAGGCTCCGTCGAGCCAGGCAGCTCGTTGAGACGCCGGCAACTGAAGAGCCGCGTCGAATATGGATTTGATCTCCTCCCATTCCTCAGCGTTCATCCGGTTGTACTCCCGCGAAGATGTCCGAACAGCCACGCCCGGGCGACCTGCCAGTCGCGTTTCGCTGTGCGCTCATGAACAGCCAGAACCTCGCCGATCTCAGCAAAGTTTAAGCCCCCAAAGACCTTTAACTCCACGACTTCCGCCATACGGGCGTCGACAGTTGCCATCTTTCGAAGCAACTGATCCACGAGGATGTATTCCACCGAGCGTTCATCGGCGCGCGCCTCGTCGTCAGAAATATCGATTTTCATAACGCCACCGCCGTTTTTTTCCGCCCCATGCTTCCGCGCATGGTCGATTAAAAGCAGCCGCATTGCTCGCGTTGCCGCTCGAAGGAAATGTGAACGGTCGCGCCACTGTACGTCAGGACGAAGTGCGAGCTTTAGAAAGACCTCGCTCACCAGAGCAGTCGGCTGAAGAGTGTGGTCTACTCGTTCCCGGCGCATATGGATTCGCGCCAGCCGTTTGAGTTCGGGATAGAGAACTTGAACGAGTTCTGCCGTTTCCGCCTCTTCGGGCAACCCGGAATCAGGAGCGTTGGAGTCATCATCCGTATCTCCCGATACATCGCTACTTGGTTCCGTGTGGTTTCTCATTCCGAGCAGCCTGAACAGTTTCGAAATCATAACCGCAATATTCTGCTGCGTCAAGCGAGGCGTACTTGTTTTTTCCGGCCAATACTGTTCGAAGCGCCCCCGCACAATAGGATTTGCGAAAAAGTGGCAGGGGTCGGGACAGAACACCGGGACACGGTGCTCGGGTTCGCAAATTTTCGACCCTGCGTCGAATGAATCGATGAAGCCATGACAGTCTCAGTCGGGTACTCCGACTGTTCCGAGGGACTTTTCACATCACAAAACGGGCCTTTTCGCGTCAACCAAAATGATTGAACTCTGCGGACATTTTGCGCGGTTACTCGCCGGAAGCTCGAATACTGCTCGTGGTCGCTCATTGTGACGACGAGACGATTGGCTGCGGTGCTCGACTGCATTTGCTTGGGCAGCTAACCATTGTTCATGTCACCGATGGATCACCGACGTCGCTGTACGATGCGCACCGGCTTGGGTTTACCGATCGGGAGAGCTATGCGGCGGCGCGCCGGTCGGAGCTCGCGGCAGCTCTCGCAACAGCCGAAGTGGATCCCGAACTGATTGAACTGGGGGTTCCTGACCAGGATGCCGCATTCTGCTTACCGGAGCTGATTGCACAACTCCGTCAAACTGTTCGCGAACTACGGCCCGATTTGGTGATCACGCACCCTTATGAGGGCGGACATCCGGACCATGATGCCTGCGCGTTCGCGGTGCAGAGAGTATTCGGGGGTCCTTTGCTCGAGTTTGCGGGCTATCATCTTCTAAACAGCCAGTTCATTACCGGGGAGTTTCTCCCGTCGACAAACGAGATCTATACGTTCGTTTTGTCACCCGAAGAGCAGGCCAGAAAACGGAGAATGATCGATTGCTTTGCTTCGCAGCGCCAGACACTAGCCCCGTTCCGAACGGAGTGCGAACGATTTCGGTTTGCGCCGAAGTATGACTTCACCTCTCGGCCTCACGAGGGTCCCCTCAATTACGAAAGATTCGGCTGGCGGGTGAACGGCGATATCTTTCTTAAGCAGGTTTCGAAGGCGCTTGGTTCGTGAAAATCCTGAGTGTCGCTTACCCTTTGGCCCCCGTGACTCCTCAGACTGCCGGAGGTGCAGAGCAAGTTCTGCTCGAGCTGGATCGGGCGCTTGTCGCTGCTCGCCATGAATCAGTTGTGGTCGCTGCCCCAAATTCGAAGGTCGCCGGACGGCTCGTTCCGTTGCCCGTCGCGACGGCACCTTTGACTGAGGAAGTCAAAGAACAGGCTTGGCGAGCGGTGCGGGAGCGCATCGCCACCCTGCTTAGAGCCGAGAATTTCGATGTTATTCACATGCACGGCATCGACTTCGACCGCTACCTGCCCGAAACCTGTGTGCCCGTGCTGGTGACGCTGCATTTGCCCCGCAGTTGGTATCGCCCCGGCGCGCTTGATGGTCGCAGGAACGTATTCCTTTACTGCGTGTCCCAATCCCAGGCGGGCTCCGACTTTCCGTATATATCAAACGGAGTCGATTTAAACCGCTATCGTCCGGGGCGGAGATCGCGCGGGTATCTGTTCGCCATGGGCCGTATCTGCCCGGAGAAGGGATTTCATGACGCTCTCGACGCTACTGATCAGGCAGCTATGCCGCTGATCATCGCCGGAGAGGTTTACGCATATGAATCCCATCAGAAGTACTTTCACGACGAGATCCAGCCCCGAATGCACCGATCGTGCTCAAAGTTCCTGGGGCCGGTTGGTCCGGAGCGGAAAAGGCGACTGCTCGCCGGTGCAACAGCAGTTTTGATTCCAAGCACCGCACCAGAAACCAGTTCGCTGGTTGCGATGGAGTCCTTTGCGTGTGGGACGCCGGTTATCGCATACCCGTCAGGTGCGCTGGCCGATATAGTTCAGCATGGCGAAACGGGCTTTCTGGTGCGGACTGCCGCGGAAATGGCATCGGCGATTCGAAACATCTCGGAAATAAACCGAGAGTGCTGTCGAGTGTGGGCGGAGGCTAATTGCGACCTCCGGAAAACGATCTCTGAATATATGTCTCTATATGAGCGACTCGCAAATTGAGATCTGGACGACACCGGAACACCTTGAACGAAACGAACCCAACTGGGTTGACCTCTTCGCGCGATGTCCATGTGCTCCGCCTTTTATGCATCCTGGGTGGCAGCGGACCTGGTGGGAGTTCTTCGGCTCGGCGGAACTGCACTGCGTAGCGTTGAGGCGGGCTGGCCGTCTCGCAGGGCTCGCCGCTTGCTTCCGCTACGACGAACATCTCGTATTTATCGGGAATGGCCCGACAGATCAACAGGATATCCTCGCTGAGGACGAGGCCGCGACACAGTTGCTGGTCGAGGAGTTACGCCGTTATCGGCTCGATTTACAGGAGATCCCAGCCACGTCGCCCTTGATACCGGCGTTTCGGAACGAACCCAATTCGGTTTCGCCCGTTCTCGACTTGTCCCTTCCGCTGCCCAGGAACGTACGGCGAAACATGAAAGTCGCAAGGAGGGACCTCGACGCGACGGGGACGGTCCGAGTCGTTCACTCAACCAAACCAGAGTTCCTCGAGGAACTTTTTCGACTGCATCGGGCCCGCTGGGAGGCAAGCGGCGAGTCCGGTGTGCTAAACGAACCCAAAGTTCAGGACTTCCACCGCGCGGCCTCAAGCAGGCTTGCGCACGCCGGCATGCTGAGGATGCACGCCATTTTGCGAAACGAAGCCGCTGTCGGCGTGGTCTACGCCTTCCACCGTAACGGGACAGTCTACTCGTACCTGGGCGGGTTCGAGCCGACGCTGCGGGACTACAGCCCGGGTGCCCTTGCGATTGAGGCCGCTATCCGGTACGCGACGAACGCCGGAGACCGCTACTACGACTTCCTGCGAGGGGCGGAGCCTTACAAATATACCTGGGGCGCCGTGGATCGGCAACAGTTCCGAATCTACACGGATCAATGTAATCAATAGCTTGGAGTGTAATCAACCTTACGGCATTTCGCGTGCAAAGCGATCACCGTGCGCAGGAGGCTTACGATCGCCATGTCCCCCTCACCCAAGGTCGCCGAGGTCACGTGGGAGAACCTAATTCCCCCTGAGCAATGGCGGGTATACGCCTGTGTTCTCACTCACATGTGCTCCAAGGGAATTCCATTCGCACTTGGTGGCGGTCTGGCACTGGGGTACTACACGGACCACCTCCGGCGATCCAAGGATCTCGACATTTATGTCCGGCCCGAAGATCGGCACGAGGTCATTGACGTCGTCAACCGGTGCGGGATGAACGATTACTATGACGTCTCCTCCTACGATCGGGGGTGGATCTATCGAGCCCATCTGGATGGGGTAATTGTCGACACAATCTGGGCTATGGCGAACAAACGCACCCAGGTTGATGACGTATGGCTCGATGGACCGCAGGTCCAACTATGCGGACAGACCCTCCCGGTAATTCCGCCGGAAGAGCTGATCTGGTCGAAGCTTTATGTCCTCCAGCGAGACAGGTGTGACTGGCCCGACATTATCAATCTGATCGGTGCTACTGGCCCGGAACTGGACTGGGAACATCTGCTGTCACGAGTTGCGGAAGATCTTCCGCTCTTAAAAGGAGTTATGTCGATTTTCTCGTGGCTGGCGCCTCAGCAGGCGCTTCGTATTCCAAAACGAGTCTGGAGTACACTCGAGCTACCTTTGCCCGTCATACAGTCCGACCCTGCGGGACGTCCAAGCCGGAAGGACCTCCTGGACACTCGGCCGTGGCTTCTGGCGGAAAGTGCATGAAACAACAAGGAGGCTAGCACGCCATGCTGATTGGAGCAATGAATCACCCGGCCGAGAATCCGATTTCGGAGATTCGGTGGATGGCGGATCTGAAGCTCGAGTTTCTCGACTTGACTCTGGAGCCTCCGGGTGCAGCAGTATGGCGGGTGAATGCTTCCGAAATTCGCAGTGCGCTGTCAGATGCCGGGATGGCAGTAGTTGGCCACACGGCATACTATCTTCCGTTCGCAAATCCTTTTGAGAGCATTCGCTGTGCCGCGGTAGACGAACTGAAGCGTTGCCTCGATGTGTTCGCCGAAGTCGGTGCGGGCTTTATGAATCTGCACCCCGACCGGCATGCGCCCATGCATAACCGGGAATTCTACATTCGGCGCAATTTAGATTCACTTCAGGAACTGCAGGAACACGCGGAGGAGGTCGGGGTCGGTCTTATGATCGAAAACCTCCCAGGCGATTTCAACAGCGACACACAACTTGGAGAACTTCTTGCGCCGATGCCAAAGCTAGGCCTGCATCTTGACATCGGACACGCGAACCTGATGGTGCCATGGAACACGACCGGCGAGATTCTGCGAGCATGGGGCCGCAGATTACGACACGTTCACCTGCATGACAATCGCGGTGGCAATGCCGACCTTCATCTCCCTCTTGGAGCCGGCAATATCGATGTACGGTGGGCTTTAGGCGAACTGATCAAATGTGGATTTGACAGCACGATCACACTCGAGGTGTTTACAGCGGATCGGCACTTCCTCGCCTATAGCAGAGAAGTCCTGCGCAGTACCTGGAGCGAATTGTGTGCTCAGGCGCGAGACCAGGACCACACGCTTCAGCACGCGTAAGCCCCTCAGTGCACCGGTATGGACTTCGAGTGCAATGCGACCTGGACTTCTTCGTGCCAAAGATCTTCCAGTGCAGAGTCTGTTTCCTTAAACGGACTGGCTGCCTCGAGTAGCTCACGAAGTTCGGCGGATGTTGATTCCGGATGCTCCTGAAGTACGCGGCGAATGATTCCGCGCGACAGCAGTCTGACAACGACTTCCGGATTCTTATTTACGTCCGGGTACCCAGATGAGACCTTCCAGATGTTCACAAAAGGACTGTAACAGCGATTTCGACGTCAGTCATTAGTATTTGGTGCTCTTTGAAGTACCTGTCGTACCACCGCGCTGCATGATTTGGTTCTAGTACGATGCATCGCTACACTGGCCTGAGATATGCGTGAACTCGTGGAAGAACTCGCGCAACTTGAAGACCGACTGCGAAAGGGCGGTGGTCCTTCGAAAATTGAAAAGCAGCACAACGACGGTAAACTGACTGCACGCGAGCGAATTGCCCAACTTATCGATAAAGGGACGTTATTCCTCGAAATAGGTTTGCTGGTCGCATACGACCGTTATGACGGCCAGGCTCCGGCGGCTGGAGTTGTGACCGGCATTGGTCACATTGAAGGTCGTCCGGCTGTAATCGTCGCCAACGATGCAACGGTCAAGGCGGGTGCCTGGTGGCCTGAGACGATCACCAAGATCTTGCGGGCGCAGGAAATTGCGATGCGGAATCGCGTTCCGATTGTTTATTTGGTTGACTCAGCAGGCGTCAATCTGCCGTTACAGGATGGGATCTTCCCCGGACAATATGGAGCAGCGAGAATCTTTTACTACAACTCGCTGATGCGTCGGAAGCTTCGAGTACCGCAGATCTCTGCCGTTATGGGGATGTGTATCGCTGGCGGAGCGTATCTTCCGGCTCTGAGTGATGTGATTATTATGGTCCGCGGCACCAGCTTCATGGGGCTGGGCGGACCCAACCTCGTCCGGGGTGCAATTGGGCAGTCAGTTGACGCAGAGTCGCTGGGCGGTGCAGCGGTCCACACAGCCACGAGCGGAGTCGCGCATTATCTGGCCGAGGACGATGGCGACTGTCTTTCACAGATTCGACGGCTGTTTCGACAGTTGCTGCCGGGGCTTCCCCGGAACCCGGGTGGCTCTCTTCCGGCCAAGCCCATAGATGGACTGTATGAAATCCTGCCTTCGGACCATAGAGCTGCTTACGACATCAACGAGATTCTCGACCGCATCTTCGACGCCACCGAAGATGCAGTCGAGTTTCAGCCAGATTATGCTCCGGAAATGCTGTGCTTAAGTACGCGTCTCGCCGGTCACCCCGTAAGTGTGATTGCAAATCGCCGTGGATTCCTGAAGTCGAGCACGGGTCCGAGGATCGGCGGGATTGTTTATACGGAGTCGGCACGCAAGGTTGATTACTTTGTGGAAAACTCGGAGCGCTCGCGGACACCGATCGTATATGTGCAGGACGTTTCGGGTTTTATGGTCGGCGCAGAGGCCGAGAGCGAAGGCATTATTCGCGCTGGCGCAGGAATGGTCGAAAGCATGGCGTGCGCGACTGTTCCAAAGATCGTGCTGACGATCAATCATGCCAGTGGGGCGGGGTATTACGCGATGGCGGGTCAGGGCTTTGATCCTTCGTTTACATTTGGCTGGCCCACAGCCCGGATCGGTGTAATGGAGGGCGACTCGGCCGTAATGGCGATTCATGGGCCCGAACTGGAACGGCTTAAGCGAGAAAAGAAGCCCGTTCCCCAGGAGTTGCAGGACAGGATCGCCACGACACGAGCCGATTATGAACGCTGGCTCGATGCTCGGCATGCGGCGGCTCGGGGGCATGTAGACGCACTGATTGACCCATTGATGACCCGACGCGTGCTGCAGGCTGCCCTTGAGACTACGCTGTGGAAACGCCATTATGAGCACACGGTTCTCGAAACATTGGGTGGTTAGTTCTCGCCTGTTCGGCTGCCGAATTCCTTCTCACGAATGGGAACTCGACAATCCCAATGATCCGGACCGGCCCTTGTTCGTGCTGAGCTCGTGTTAGCGCGAATGCTATTCTCGCCCATGGGATGATCCGAATCGCCAATGGACAGGGCTTTTGGGGGGACTGGCTGGAGGCGCCTGTTCGACTTGTCGAAGGTGGCCCGATCGATTATCTGATGCTCGACTATCTGGCCGAGGTGACGATGTCGATCCTTCAGAAGCAGCGTAAGGCGGATCCTTCGCTCGGGTATGCGCGAGATTTTCCACCTCTGATCGGCAAACTTGCAAGGAAGCTTCGGGACCGCCGTGTCCGTGTCGTGGCGAACGCGGGTGGAGTAAATCCAGCAGCATGTGCCCGGGAAGTGCGACGGCTTGCTCCGGAGCTGAAGGTCGCAGTGGTCTACGGCGATGACATTCTTGACCGAATCGACGAACTACTCGCGGCCGGCCATGAGATGCGGAACATGGATACGGGCGAACCGCTGTCAGCAATTCGCGACAACATTCTCAGCGCAAATGTCTATACTGGCGCGTTCCCAGTGGCCGAGGCACTTGCGACCGGTGCGGACGTTGTGATTACGGGAAGATGCGCAGACCCGGCTCTTGCACTGGCGCCGATGATCCGTGAGTTTGGCTGGAACCCTGACGATGTGAACCTGTTGGCATCGGGTATCGTTGCCGGCCATATCATTGAGTGCGGACCGCAGTGCAGCGGTGGCAATTGTCAGGTGGACTGGCAGTCAATTCCGGATCTCGCAAGCGTCGGATACCCCATCGTCGAGATGGACGCCGATGGGTCTTTTGCGGTAACCAAGCACCCTGGTACGGGCGGGCGTGTAAATACAGACATCATAAAGGAACAGCTGCTTTATGAGATCGGCGACCCGCGACGGTACATCACACCCGACGTTGTCGCTGACTTCACGACAATTCGCCTCAAAGACGAGGGAGCAGATCGCGTACGGGTTAGCGGGATCAGCGGGTCGCGGCGGACACCGACCCTGAAAGCATCGATTGCTTACCACTGGGGATGGAAGGCAGTTGGCACGCTTGTATTCAGTTACCCGGATGCTGTGGCGAAGGCACGCTCGGCGGATGCGATTGTCAGGACGCGGCTGGAGGCGCTGGGTCTCAGTTACGAGGAGATCTATTCTGAGCTTTTCGGATTCAACGCGTGTCACGGCGCTGCTGCCCCGCCTGTCGACGAATCCATTATTCCCGAAGTGCAGCTTCGAATTGGTGTTCGAAGCAAGAGCAAGGCCGACGTCGACCGTTTCACGCGAGAGCTGATTCCGCTTGTGCTGGGCGGCCCACCAGGCGCCACAGGATATGGCGATGGTCGGCCAACTGTGCGGGAAATTGTCGCATTCTGGCCGGCACTGGTACCGCGCGAAATCATTGAGACGCGTATAGAGGTTTTTGAATGAAGATTCCGCTTTCACGTATTGCTCACGGACGATCCGGCGACAAGGGCGACACCTCAAACATCGGGATCATCGCATATGAACAGAAACATTACCCGGTGCTCCTGCGTGAGGTGACAGCAGAGCGCGTCCGGCAATGGTTTAGTGATTTCGTTCACGGCGAGGTGAAACGTTATGAGCTCGAGAATCTCGGTGCAGTCAATTTCCTGATGGAAGGCGCATTGAACGGCGGCGGTACTTTATCTCTGCGGACCGATGCTCAGGGAAAAACTCTCAGTGCCGCGCTGCTTCGAATCCAGATCGATATCGCGGAGGGCGAGCTGTGAGCGATGTCGTTGAGGTTTCCCGTGATGGCCGCGTTTTACGCGTGGCCTTGAACCGGCCGCAACAAAAGAACGCGCTTTCCGCTGAAGTGTGCCGTCTTCTGGCAGATGTTATTGAGGAAGCCGGTGAAGAGCGACGTATCGGTTGCATCCTGCTCGAATCTCGTGGAGATATGTTTTGCGCCGGAATGGATCTCACAGAAGCGGCGTCGGCTGACGCCGCTGAGTTATCCGCACTTCATGAGCGGCTGTTCACCCTGGGAGTGCGAGCTTCGAAGCCGATTGTGGCAGCGGTATCCGGGCCTGCCCTTGGAGGCGGCGTCGGCCTGATTGCAAATGCGCATATTGCGATCGCTGCGCAGGGATGCAGCTTTGGCCTGACTGAGATTCGCGTGGGCATGTGGCCGTTCCTGATTTGGCGTGCGATGGTGATGGCGGTGGGCGAGCACCGTGCGACCGCACTTGCCTTGACAGGAAGAATCTTCAGCGCGAACGAAGCTCTCCAGTGGGGATTGATTCACGAGGTTACTCCGGCATTCGAACTGGAGGATCGTGCTGTGGCGACTGCGGAGCACCTGGCACACTCTGCACCGCAAATGATTCAACTGGGACTCACCTTCGTGCGCAAGATGCGGGATGCCGATTCATCAGAATCAGTACAGCTGGCACACACATTCAGACAGAAGGCGTTTGCCAGCGCGGACTTCAGGGAGGGGACCGCTGCTTTTCGTGAGAAGCGTAAACCCGTTTGGCCCGACGTTTCTTCCGGGGACGAAAGCTGACCGGTGCATCACAGAGAGCCGCAACTGGAACGGCTGATGAGCGTCTTCGGCATGAAATCGCGAACACTCAACAGATTCGTCCAAATGCATCCTTGCGCTCCCCGGAATTACAAGGATCGAGTTACGGTCAGCTTTCCGTGTGATCTAGCTTCCCGTAATGCTTCGAGCGCTGCACCGCGAGCGCCTGCAGTGTCGCCATTGGGCATGATGTAGATCGGAATGGTGGCTTGTTCCTCCCGTTGTGCCGGCATACCCGCCCGGATTTCTGTTAGAAACCACTCCTGAAATTCCTGTCCTGTTTCGATTGCTCCGCCACCAACGATGAGTGCGTCCGGGTCGAAAGTGTTGATCATCTCATCGAAGAAGAGACCAAGTGCATGCGCCTGAATGCGGAAAACTTCGCGTGAGAGCGGATCACCTTTCTCCGCCAGCCCACGCACAAGCTTTGCAGCTTTCGTAATGTCGTTCATTCGCGCAAGCTCGTGATCGGGGTTCCTGGAGAGGAAATATGGGAGCAGGTTCCGCGTGATCGCTGTAAGAGAACAGAGCGATTCCAGATCGCCGACACGGCCGCAATTGCATTGAGGCGGCGAGATACCGCGCGCGGGTTCAATCGACTGCCACGGAATGAGTACATGGCCGAGTTCTCCGCCGAATCCGGCACGGCCTTTGACTACGCGACCTTCGACGATAACTCCACCGCCAAGGCCGGTGCCGATAATCGCCGACAGTGATGTGGCTTGATTTGCTGCGCCAAATATATTGAAGTGACCCCATAACGCTCCGGCATTTCCGTCGTTCAGGTACGTCACCGGTTTCCCGAGCTGTCTTTCGAGTTCTCCGCGTATATCGAAGGACGACCAATCAGCATGTATGAAGTTAGTCGAACCTTCCGCACTCAGCACGCCTGCCGCACTTGAAGGACCCGGAGTATCCAGACCGACGACGGCGATGTCATTGATAGCCAGCCCCGCAAGGTCCGCCGCCATCCGTAAACCGTCTTCGATCTGCTTCAGGCAGACTGCGGGCCCTTCCTTTGACAGAGCAGGGTACTCACAGAGCTTTTCAATAAGAAAACGTTCTCCTGCGGTCAGGAACGTATAGTTGATCGCGGTACCGCCAAGATCTACGCCGGCTGCTACCTGCAAAGTGTTGGCCTCATTTTTGGAATAGTAAAACGGGTGCCGAAAGCAACAGCGTAACAGGACGGACTGTAAGAAAAAGCCCGGCCTCTTCGAGGAGACCGGGCGAAGAAGGATGCGATCGTTCGAGGCCGATCTTAACGACCCTGATAAAAGATCGTTGCGACGTCCGTAGACGAGTTGCCGTTCGCATCAGTGACCGTCAACTCGAAGACGTAGGTTCCCGGTCCGCCGGCGAACTGAACCTGAGGATTCGCTGTGTTGCCATTGACAACGCTGGCGCTGCCATTGACAGATTTGAGGCTGTAGGTGAGCGGACTGCCCGATGCGCTCATCGAGCCGAGCGTTGACAGCGTAATCTGGGGCTGAGTGGTCGTCACGCCGTTGGGTCCCAGCGCCGCGACGACGCCGATCGCGTCGGCCGCCATTGCGAGCTGCATCATTGCGCTAAAGAATGTCTGCGGCTGGCCGGCGAACATATTGGTCGCGACGAGCTTATTTACCGTCGCAACAGCGCCCGCTTTCGAGATCGTTCGCGGTCGAACCACAGACACGTTCGGTGCGCCGGAGTAAACGGGCGCAGGTGCGGGCAGGATTGGCAGCGGGATTGTATTGCCCTGGCCTAAGATGTCAAGCGTTCCGAGGAACTGTGCATTCGGTCCGGTTCCGATAGTCGGGCCGCTCGCTGTAGCTGTTGTTCCGCCAATCGCCGCTGGGCTGAATCCACCAATGATGCTGCCTCCCGCACCACTTCCTCCGCCGCTACCGGATCCCGAGCCGCTACCAGACCCCGAGCCGTTACCGGACCCCGAGCCGTTACCGGACCCCGAGCCGTTACCGGATCCCGTACCGCTACCGGATCCCGTACCGCTACCGGATCCCGTACCGGTCCCTGTTCCCGTTCCAGTACCGGTTCCCGTTCCCGTGCCTGTTCCGCTGCCCGGGTTGTTGAACGCGTTCTGGCCTGACAACCGCGCTACCGACGTCTGAAATACCGTGAAGTGCGCGAACTCGACGGGCATGATGCTGGCCATAAGCGCAAGGAGTTCCCGATTGCGTAAGAACGCACCGAGCGCGAGGTAAGTGCTGGTCTCAAGTTGCTCATTCTGTGACATGTGCAGTAGTGCGGCCGTAGCAGTGTTGAGAATATCTCCGCTCGGGTTCGCACCATTGAAGCCGGTGCCGGTCGCCGCAGCGCTGCCGACGGTCCCGGTTGCGCGGCTACTGCTTCCTATTACGGATCCGCCGGATCCACCGCTACCCGACCCGCCGCTCCCACTACCGCTCCCAGTACCGCTGTCCACTTCCGCTTCCAGTTCCGCTGCCAGTTCCTGTACCGCCTCCAGTCCCACCGGTATCCCCACCTGTGCCGCTGCCTGTCCCTGTGCCTGTTCCACCCGTACCGGTGCCGGTGCCGGTCCCGCCTGTTCCAGTGCCTGTACCGGTTCCAGTGCCTGTTCCGGTGCCGGTGCCGGTCCCGGTCCCGGTCCCGCTCGCGGCATTCATCATCGCTACGGTTGGAATCGTGGGCTGGTTCTGGATGGTTGCGAGCGTCGGCGACTCGGCCATGAGGTCGGGATTCATAGCCGTTCTGTACTTGTTGAACCAACTCGTGTCCAGAGTCAGCGCCGACAAATTCGTCAGCCTGGGCGTTCCGGGAGCCGGCAGGGTCAAACCAGCTTGCTGCAGCGACTGCATTGCGTTCATCAAAGTCGGGTCAGTGACCGTT
This sequence comes from Bryobacteraceae bacterium, assembly GCA_963794765.1. Classification (GTDB taxonomy): domain Bacteria; phylum Acidobacteriota; class Terriglobia; order Bryobacterales; family Bryobacteraceae; genus JAWXCM01. Next base: position 146,706 of record CAWCGC010000026.1, read on the forward strand.
TGACCGTACGTCGGCGTGACCCCACTACCGGGATCCGTCAGTGTTCGGAACTGTTCGAGCGGAGGCAGCGGGACACCCACCGCATTCGCTATTGCCATCAGGAATGCACCGTGGCTCAGTTCGTCGCGTACGGTATCGAGGATATATCGCGGCAACATCGGGTCGATAGCGCGAAGCGCCGCCGTGAATGCGGGATTGTAAAGGACCTGGTTGCCGTATTGGCTCCAGATATCGCCGCCGATCATCTCGTTTGCGATCGCGAACTGGAGGACCGCTGCGTCCGCGGCACCAACAGCTCCGATGGCGGTTTGAGCTGCCATCGCACCGCTGACACTCCCGGTGTCGGCGTCTGCACGGGCGGCGCGGGCACAGTTGTTGTCGTGCCTGTTCCTCCTGTTGTCCCGGTGCTTTGAGCCTGCGCGTTATCTACTTTCAGCGCAGCGAAGGTCGTTGCTGCAGTCGTTGCCTGCAGGAAACGACGGCGGCTTGCTGGAGAGGTGAGATCTGTCATGTATACTCCCGTGGAGTAGATTGCGTTTGTGTAAATTGATACCGGATCTGACGGTTCAAGCTGCCCGCCAGGGGGATTGTCAGGTATCAACGAACCTGGCTAAGTTATCTGCTGACGAGACACTGGAACAATCGGTCAAATTCCGCGCGCGGGTCTTCGCAAGTACCACTGTGTACGGGGGAAACCTGGATGACCGTGCTTCGAGGGGCTGTCAACCAATGGAATCGCTGTCGCTGATTCAGGAGTGCAACCGGACCTGCGTCAGGATCCCCTGCCGCGATCCTCGGAAATGCTTCGAGATGTCGGCGCGCTGCTTCAATGTCGAAGTCTGGATGAAAGGCAGTGACCAGCGGTTCCTCCAGGCAAACTCTGGCGTGCAGAAATTTTTCCGCGAGACAAAAGAAAACAAGACCGGCATTGACGAACTCCTCGCGGTCAACCCTGGGCACTATGCGCAGCACGGCGTAATCAAACGATGAGCGCTCGCGCACGAATTGCTTCCTCCTCCCAAAGTTCAGCGTGTTTCAAACGCGAGCTAAGAATCGCCAGATATTCAGACCGCTTCCCTTGCGCGGCTTCGGTTCCTTCTTCCGTTGTGAGCCACGCGTCCGGAACCTGATTGAGAACTTCCGTTAACAGCTCTGTCGTGAGCAGCGGAGCGATTCGCTTTCCGGCTTCGGTAATATCGCTTGCCCAGCGAAGCAGTACATGGTGACGGATCTGAGAGAATGACGATTCCGCCACTGCTTCGGCCTTCTCAGCTGAAGGCCAATTGTGGTGAAAGTAAAGAGCGGCGCCATGATCAATGAACCACAGCTTTTTGTGCCACCAGAGCAGGTTCGGGTTACTCGCTGTTCGATCGACATTCATAACGAACGCATCGAACCAAACCGCAGCCGAAGCGACCTCCGGGTCTGCGCTGTAGCGGGCTGCCGGATCGAACATGACGGACCCCGGCAGATAATCCATCGCCAGGTTCCGGCCTGTGCTCCTGTTCAGTAGTTCGCGAATCTCATAGTCGGGTTCATTTCGGCCCAGTGCCGGGTCAATCTCTACGAAGACCAGTTCCGGCACGGCCAATCCAATTGCCCGCCCAAGTTCGCCGGCGATGAGCTCGGCTGCAAGTGCAAGCACGCCCTGACCGGCTCCGCGGAACTTTGCAACATATAAGCCGAGGTCGTCTGCTTCCACTATGGCGGGAAGGGAACCACCTTCGCGCAGCGGTGTTGCGTATCTGGTGGCAGTGACAGTTCGGAGCATCCCTGCTGAGATCAGCCGCGCCAGCGCCGGCCCAGGTTCAGCTTCTCTTTTGCGTACTGAACACTCCGCTCCATGTGATCCTTCTGCTGGAATTTGATCGCATCAAGGAACTGAGGCGGAATCGGTCGGCCGAGCAAGTCCTCCACGACCACCGGGCGTTCATACGGCGACCCTTGTTTCGCTAGTGCCAGGAAGCGTGCGAGTTCAGATGCCCGCGCCCTGGGGAACAATTCCCAGAAGCCCGATTCGAGATATGGCAGCACTTCAGGAGGACGTCCAGTGATCGGCTTGATATATACGTAGACGTTGGGACAGAGTTGGCGAGCTTTCGCCATGTACTCAGGGAAGTTGACAGTGCCTTCACCAAGCGGAACCCACTGAACGGCGACGCCTCGCTTGTGCTCGTACACGACGGAATCGCGGAGGTGTAGTGTTACTACGTACGGCGACAAGGTCTCCAGAGTGGTTAGCGGATGCTCGAGAACAAATACAGGATTGCCGGTATCCATGTAGATACCGACAAAGTCCGGCCCGGCCTCTTCGACCAGATTTTTAAACTCCCAAGCCTGAAAATCCTTATGGACTTCGAGTGCGATCTTCATACCGGCATCAGTAAGCTGCGGCTTGATCGCCTTAAAAATTCGGACAACCTTTGCGAGGATTGGGTCCGTAGGACCGGGTGGCAGACTGGTGCGGCCCGCTGAGATGTTGATGCGCACGACGGGCGAACCCATGGCCTTTGCGCGGGTGATCTGATATCGAAGGTTCTCGACTGCGCCGTCGAAGTTTTCAGGGCTCTTGACGAAGACGCCTCCTCCTCCCGTTTCGAGGTGCAGACCAAGGTCCTTCGCCATCGCCTTGACCTCAGTCCAGTGGGACGCCTGTGCGGTGGCCGGATCGAGCGAGTCCTGAAGAAAAATGGCGTCAAGCTTCAGGGAAGCCGCGTACTCGAGCAACTGACGATCGTTCCACCTGAGGGCCCTAAGACAGTACGTATTCAGGCCCATCGGTGTGGGCTGGCTGTCGGCCGCCGCTACCCGCGCGGCCTCGGCGGCTGCAATGGCGGCCGCAGTTGCCGTAGACACAAAACTTCTGCGCGTCATCAGAACCCGATGCTATCACGCAGACCAGTGAGCGGCGGCAGTCAACGAACGGCCCCCAGGTTACGTCATTATAGTTGTATATGGATTCCGTCAGCCGACGCCGAATTACCCGCCGTGGCTTTTCGCTCATCGAGCTATTGATCGTGGTTGCGATCATTCTGATTCTTGCCGCGATTGCGGCTCCCAAACTGAACCAGAACCGAATGCAGGCGCAGGAAACGGCGACTATTCGGGAAATCCAGACCATCCACACAGCGCAGACTCAATACTATTCTCAATTCGGCCGATATGCGGCCAATCTCGCTGAGCTTGGGCCGCCGGCAGGCGGACAGGCTGGTCCAACAGGTGCAGACCTCATTCCGGGGGAGCTGGCAAAGGGCGAGCACAGCGGGTATAAGTTTACGGTCATTGGTAACCCGCAGGGTTACAGCATCCAGGCAGTACCGACCACATTCGGCAATACTGGCCGCCGGACGTTCTTTTCGGATCAAAGCCTTGTGATTCGCCAGAACTGGACGGCAGAACCGGCGGGTCCGACGAGCCCTGAATTTAAGTAAGTTCCGTCGCGCTTCGGCGTATACTCTTGTCGGCGCATGCGCCTGATCGCACGGGTGCGGTGCTCCTCGCTTATAGTCTGTGCTCAGGGCAAACGGCAGCTCCGGAGCCCGCTCCTGATGCAGCTGCGGGTAAGGTAATCTTCGAATCGCAGTGTGCGCTGTGCCACGGCGCAACGGCACCGGAGGGAGAGGTCCTTCGCTCAATCTTGCCAGGCTCGACCGGGTGCCCTGACGAAAAAGCGCTTCGCACCGTCATCAGTCGCGGCATCGATCCGGAAATGCCTGCCGTATGGCAGCTCTGTCCCAATGATGTGGTCAACACGGCGGCGTTTGTCCGCTCCCTAACCTAAGTGCGGTTCCGTCCGAAGCTGTTCTGGGCGGCGCAAGAAAAGGCGCTACGGTTTATCGCACACAGGGATGCTCCCGCTGCCATTTCGTTACTGCGGAGGGCGAAAGCTTCGGGCCGGAGCGGGCAGGACTCGTCTTTGGTTGAACTCACAGAGGAATATTTTTTTGCGCTGGATGCAGCGTCAGGCAAACCGCTGTGGGATTTTCAGGCGGGTGATTCGGTGACTGGGAATCCGATCTCGTTCGGATATCGATGGGCACCAACACGTTGCTGTTGGCGCAAGTCGAGTGCTGTAAATTTCGGTCGCCAGGGATTGGTGCGGATGACAGGACTTGAACCTGCACTCCCTTTCGGGAACCAGAACCTAAATCTGGCGCGTCTGCCAATTTCGCCACATCCGCGTAAGTTCAGGATACCGTGGGGATAATTGAACGGCGCAGAATCTACATTCTGCGCCGTGTTGTCTTAGGCTACGAACTCCGCTTGCTCGACTTCTTCCTGCGTTTCTGACTGAGCGAGCAGACGGCGTTCGAGATGGGCGATTTGCGCCTCGATTTCGCGCTCTTTTCTGCGTTTGCGATGATGTCTTCGCGATAGCGGCGCAGGAAGTAGTCGATCGTCTCGACGCGAATGCGGATGGAGCCGGAAGGCTTGTTCTCATCAAGATCCTTGAAGGAGAAGTAGGCGTTCCCGACTTCTCGATGATTCCTTCGATCACTCCATAGATCGGAGCATCATGGCCGCATTTGAAGCTGGAAACCTCAAGCGCAACAAGGTTGGGATGACGTGCGGTAAACTTTGCCGCCCAAACTTTGTGGTTGGTGCTGTCGAGTAGCGGTTCTTCCAGACATCCTGATATCCAGCGGATGCGTGATCAGCCCGCGTCGTACCTCGTCGCCGAACAGCCGGTCGAGCAGATCTTCATCGAGCGGCAGCGTGCTCTGACGAGAAAACCGGATAGCCAAGCTTCTGGAACTCCTCCATGATCTCGTGATTCAGGCCGGGATCGTGATGATAGACGCGCCCCAGCATCACGATGCCGATGCGGTCTTCGCGCTCGAGCTGGTCAAGCGTTTCGCGCGCCTGGCGGCGAATCTCGCTTCGCATTCTGAGAGCGCCTTGAATCCGGCCTCGAGAGCGCGATCGTTTTCTTCGCGGGCGAGAGACCCAGAACATCGGCGCCAAGCCTTGTACATCTGGTCGGCGCAGATCTTCGGATCCTGCAGGTTAAGGATCGGATCGATGTAACTGACCCCGTTCTCGGCGAAGATGTCGCTCTCTTTGGTGAACGCGGCTTTGACCGTCTCCGGCGTCGCAGTCACGGTCGGGCAGGCGTTCGACCCGTCAGATTCACCAGCTGGGTGTGCAGCACGTCGTACATCGGGAACCAGATCGCATTCAGCGGCTTCTTGCTGTGCTTTGGTGGCGAGCAGGTTGTAGACGTGCGCGATGCCGATCTTCGAGGGATAGCACGGATCGATGGCGCCGCGGCTTGCGCCTGCACGATAGAGCTCCGGCGTGGTGTAGTCGGAGTAGACGATATTCTCGGCCTTGATTCCGAGGCTGGCGAAGTACGCATTGAACAGCGGCGCGTAGGTGTAGGTGTTGAGCAGGCGCGGAATGCCGATGCGGAAGTCCTTGCGCTTCTCCATCAGGGCGAGCGCGTTCCTTCACGGCCTTGTGACGAAGAGCCCTTGGTGCTCGGGACAGCGTCGGCGACGACCTCCACTTCGCGAGGCGGAAGACATCGCGCGCCGCAATATCGACAAAGTTCGGATTGGCTTCCTTGATCTTGTCGATATCCGGCCTTGATGTCCTTCATGTCGGCAAGATCTTCGACGGTGCCCTTCTCGCAGGTGGCGATGATCAGCCGTTGTTCGCCCACGCGCAGCGGAACCTTGGTCTTGCGCGGCTGGAAGTCGACCGGCTTCGGCAGCTCGACCACTTTGCTCGATCCAGGCGAGACTGGATTCTGACTCAGAGGTTCGCTTCTTTGCTTTGAAGGGATCTCATGGCGCGAGCTGCACACCCCGTGCTGCAGGAGGAACCATGCGCCGCGGCAGGGAGGTTGGCCTGGATCTGTTCGAGGCTGGGAATGCTCTGACGACTCTGCGAAGCCGCCGGCGATCGCTGGATGGCGGCTCCCGGCTGCCGTCACATCGACATCGATGAAGGTACGCAGGCAGTTGTTCTTGCAGAAGTAGCAGCGCGTGTCTTCATTGCGCGTGGTGCGATAGCGGATGTTGCGAACGGCTTCAAGGCCAATGAAGGTGGTCTGCTTGCCGTTCTTCCACAGACGCAGAGCCTCCTGCGCCGCGCCGATGGCGCCCGATTCGCCGCAGTGCTCGTGCACGATAATCTCCGGCACTTTGCCGTTGGCGCGGAAGCTGGACTTGATGAAGTCGACTTCGGCCTTCACCACCGCCAGATTGTTCTGCGTGCCGCCCTGCAGGACAAAGCGCGATCCGAGCGAGGCCAGGTTCGGGATGCTGGCGACGTAGAGAAAGACATTCTTCGGAAGCACATCGGCGAGTCCGGCAAGAATCTCTTCCGACCGCCAGCCCTGGCGCTGGAAGTTCACGATGTCGGACTGCATGAAGACGGCGCAGCCATAGCCGAAGGAGGGCATGGACTTGGCGGAGAAGGCGATGATCCGCGAATTCTTCCACCTTCATGCCGAAGCCTTCCGCGGTCGACTGCAGGAAGTAGCCATTTCCCGCGGAGCACTGCGTGTTCAGCTTGAAATCTTTCACGCGGCCGTCTTTCAGAACGATGAGCTTGATGTCCTGGCCGCCGACATCGATGATGACGTGAGGATCGTCGTAGAACTTGAGCGCCGATTCCGTGTGCGCGACTGTTTCCACCAGCGCGACGTCGGCGTTCAGAACATCCTTGAGAATGTCCTTCGCATACCCGGTGGTGCCAACGCCGAGAACCTCGAGCGTGGCGCCCTTGCTCTCGATCTGCTCCCGCAGCTTCTCGAACATCTCGATGGCATCCTGAATCGGATTGCCGTTCGAAAGCTGGTAGGTCTTGCAGAGAATCTCGCCGTTCTTTGCCAAGCAGAGCCGCCTTGGTCGAGGTGGATCCGCCATCGATGCCGATGAAGCCCGAGACCACCTGGCCGCGGCTGAAATTCCGCCGGGATAAACTTCTTCCGCCGATAAGCTTGCCTGGAAGCGCGTCAGTTCGGCGTATTCCGTGACCAGGCCCTTACCGCCGGACTGCGGCCTTTTCTTCCGCGCGGCCATAGTCGATGTAGTAGACGAGCTTTTCCGTTCCGCGATAGCGGCCGACATCTGTCCTCTTCATCTTTGCCGAACTCGACCGCGCCAAGAGCCGCGAAATACTGAGCGTTTTCCGGAACCTTGATCAGTTCCTCCGGCGTGGAGCCCTCCGGAATTTCGACCTTGCGCTCCTTCCACATGCGCGGGATGTTCGCCTGCCAGGCCTCGCGCATGCCCCGAATGAATCCGTTCGGGCCGCCAAGCAACAGAACGTGCGGGCTAAGCGTATGGCCGCGCGTCAGCACGCTGAGATTCTGCAGCACGATGGCTTCAAACAGCGAGGCCATCAACTCATCGGGCGGCGTGCCTGTCTTTCTGCAGACCGTTGATGTCCGTTTCGGCAAAGACGCCGCACTTGCCTGCGACCTTATGCAGCTTGAGCCGTTGATAGGCCTGGTTCGGCAGCTCGTCGACAGGGATTTTCAGCTTGGCGTTGATCTTGTCGATAACCGCGCCCGTGCCTCCGGCGCATTTATCGTTCATCGACGGGATCTTCTTCTTCCGGCCGCTTTCGTCGTCTTGTTTAAAGACGATGATCTTCGCGTCCTGTCCGCCGAGTTCAATGACCGAGTACACCTCGGGGTGGAGTTTCTCGACCGCGAGCGAAACGGCGTGACTTCCTGCACGAACTTACCGCCGATCATCTCGGCGACGGCGCCACCTCCGGAACCGGTCATAAACATACGCGCGTTTTCGGTGTTTACGCCCGCTTCCGCTTCCATGCGACCGAGAAACTCGAGGCATTTCTCGGGTTGCTTGGTTTCGTGCCGCTGATAATCCTGCCACACGATCTTGTCGGTCGCGTTTTCGACAATGCTCGCTTTTACTGTCGTCGATCCCACGTCGAGACCGACGGTGAATTTGGTTTGCATGTGGGCGCTCCTTGTTAAGCGGCCACTTCGGCTGTCTTGCGAACTCGCGTGCGTTTGAAGAACATTGCGTCGCGGTCGATGCGCTTGCCTACATGAAGGACGAATTGCGCGGCTGTGCCGGCGACCCCGTCTACATGCGGAACTTTGTAGAAGGGCCGTTTCAGCTCAGGGTGCTCTTCGACATAGGCCCGAACCTGCTCGACGGAGTGTCCGGTCTTCTGAATGCACTGATCAAATTCCAGCCTCGCTTTTGCTTTCGCTTCGCCCAGCGCCATCTGCACGCGGCTGTGTGCATTCACTTCGCCCTCGCCTGAAGTCTCGATCGGAAGGAAGATCATGTCCTTGTACTTGTTGACTACGGCGGATTGAACACCATCGGACTGTGTCGACGGCATGCAGCCGAATGGTTTGAGCGCCAGCACCATGTGGCCAGATGATTAATGGTGTAGTAGACGTTCTTGCCGACTTCCAGGTGACCTTCGCCGCCTCGGGCATACCGGTTGTAGTACGGCTCTGCAAGACGGTCGAGCTCCGGCTGAGGCACCAGTTCGTGGGTGATGCCGCCAAGCTTTCGGTTGACCCGATGGTAGAAGTGCTGCCAAAGGACCTCACCGACCGCGATTCCCATTGCTTTCTTGCGGAAGTTAAATTCGGCAGACCATTTATTTCGCCCGCCGTATTCCTCGACGTTCTTCTTCCGGGCTGCCACATACTTTGCCTGATACAACAGATAGGCAACCCATGTCGCAATCGGCTCCACCAGAACCTGCGCGCCTTCACGCTCGAGGAACCGGAACATGTTGAAGTTTCCGTCGCCCTCGGTTGTCTGCGCCCAGAATTCGCCAGTAATCTTGACTACCGGCTTGACGCGTGTGCGATCGACGTCGATCGCGTTCATCCTCTCCCGAGCTTCTTCGAGCGCGTCGACAAACGTGGCTCCGTAAAGGTTCTCGCGAATCTTCCCGAGCGTATTCAGGGTGTTTTTGAACTTCAGCTTCTCGGGGCGCGACAGATAGCTCCTGAGCCATCCGGAAGTGGCTTCAAGGATCTCAAATGGCGGCCGCTCGCGCAGAGCATTTGGAGATTGCATCTCCGACTTCGGGGAATACGCGGTCCGTGAGGCCTTTGTTCGAGCTCGTAGGGCCGAATCTGGTGAATAAGATCCTGCAGCGTATCGCCGACGTGGAGAGCATTCAGCATGCCCATACCGAAATCGACCGTGAACTTCAGGCCAGGTTCACCGGACGCCGCCTTGATTCCTTCCTGCTGCTGGAAGAGCAGGACGCGGAAACCGTCGAAGCCTGCATTCTGCAGTGCGAACCTGTACTCTGCCTCGTACATCCCAAAGCGGCACGGCCCACACGATCCTGCCGTAAAGAAAACGTAATTGTTCAGGATGTCATTGCGGGAGATTCCCTGCTTTTCGAGGCGCTGGAGATGCTGGACGAGGTTTCCCACTGTGAAGTAGGTTGGATTGCACTGGCCATTGTTGCCGTATTCCTTGCCCGCCTGGAAATCAGAGACGTCGGGCGTGGGAATCATCTCGCACTTGTAACCGGAGCCCTGGAAGACTGACTGGATCAGCTTTTCGTGTTTCCACGTCAATCCGCCGAAGAGAATGGTTACGCGATGGCGCTCATCAGCTTTAAAGGTCCGTTCCACCGGCTTTTTGAAGTGCTGAATTTGCACCAGCCCGGCTTCGCGTCGGAGGCGTGCCTTTTCGGCCTCCAGAATCGCTTCAATAGTTCCAGTGTTTTCAGGCCCAGCAGAAATGCGAGATTCCATTGAGTTCTCCGTATTTGAATTGCTCAGTGTTTACTGGTTCATTCTCGAACCGCAGAATTATAACCGCGATCAGGCAAGAAAATCTACCCGTCGATGTTTGCAGTCGCCAGATCTCCCAGCATTCGTCGCAGAAGATTTAATGGCACATAGAGAGCGAGAGCTGAAAGAATGCTTCGCTTTTACGGTGAAATTCCGAATCCGGTTATCCTCCGAGGCAAGTGTTGACGATTCAAATACTTTGCAGGTTACGCGAAAAATCATCGTGAGGTGCAGGACAATTTCGAGTACGGTGTCGCATAAATCACAAAATGCAGAAAGGACACATGAGACTCTTCCGGGCTGATGCATGGGTTCGTATGGCCGCGTTCACGGCTCTTGCTGTATCCGCCGGGTTCGCAGCGGAGCTACCGAAACTCCGCGTGTCCGAGAATCACCGATTTCTGATTACGAGTGACGGAAAGCCGTTCTTCTATCTGGCGGACACTGCCTGGGAGTTATTCCACCGGCTTGACCGGAAGCAGGCACTCGCGTATCTGGACCTTCGAGCCTCCCAGAAGTTTACTGCTATTCAGGCCGTTGTGCTGGGTGAGCTTGATGGTCTGATAGATCCGAATGCCTATGGCGATCTGCCGTTGATTGACCGCGATCCGCTGCGGCCAGCCGTGACTCCTGGCTCGAATCCAAAAGACGCGCGACAGTACGACTATTGGGATCACGTCGACTACATCGTCGAGCAGGCCAATGCCCGGGGACTTTATATCGCGATGCTGCCGACTTGGGGCCGCTATGTAAACAACGAGAAAGTACTGACCACGCAGACTGCTCAGTCGTACGGTGAGTTCCTCGGCAAACGCTATGGCCGGAAGGGCATCATCTGGATCCTTGGTGGTGATCGACTCGCCGAGGGTTTTGAGAATGTCTGGCGGGCCCTCGCAAAGGGCATCGCAATCGGCGTGTCAGGCCGGGAAGACTACAGTGCGGTGCTGATGAGCTTTCATCCGCGCGGCGGCGGAACGTCTTCCAGGAATTTTCACGACGATGAGTGGCTCGACTTCAACATGCAGCAAACGGGTCACGGACTGGCAGACCAGGTTCAGCCCTGGGCGAAGATCATGGCCGATTATGACCGGAAGCCGGTCAAGCCGGTGGTCGACGGTGAGCCGCTGTACGAGGATCATCCACTCGCGTTTCGTGCGAAGGATAACGGATACTCGTTCGATGCGCACGTGAGGCAGCGAGCTTACTGGGATGTCTTCTCAGGAACAGCTGGACACACGTATGGAGACCACTCAGTGTGGCAGATGTATGCGCCGGGGCGCAAGCCAGTTAACGGTCCGCTATCTTACTGGTACGAAGCTGTCCATCGACCCGGTGCCGCCGAAATGCAATATGTTCGCGGCCTCGTGGAGTCGCGGCCGTATCTCTCGCGTGTGCCCGACAACTCGATAATTGGCGATGTCCTGAACGGACCGGATCGCATCGCAGCAACTCGCGGCGACGGCTATGCCTTCATCTACAGCGGTCAGGGCCGGCGTTTTACTGTCGCGTTGACGAAGATCGGTGCAGCGAGACTGAAGGCGTGGTGGTACAACCCGCGAACGGGTGACTCGATGGAGGCGGGGTCGTACGAATCAAGCTCCGGCCCACACGAATTCGTATGTCCTTCCGAGGGTTTTGGCAGCGACTGGGTTCTGGTGCTTGATGATGCCTCGCGAAGCTGGCCCGCTCCGGGAACAAAATCTTTGCTGTAACCGCCGTAGGATAAGAGTGCATGGTCAGGCTAACAGCACTCGTGATCATTGCGCAGCTGTTGTCCGCTGCTGATGACATCGCATCGTTGCGCCACACGTTCGCTGAACCGCCCGATGATGCCCGCGTGATGATGCGGTGGTGGTGGTTCGGCCCGGCTGTTACCCACGCGGAACTCGAGCGGGAGATGCGGGCGATGAAAATTGGCGGAATCGGCGGGTTTGAGGTTCAGCCCGTCTACCCCCTCGCACTCGACAATCCAGCAACTGGTTTGAGAAACCTTCGGTTTTTGTCGCCAGAGTTTCTTGACGCGTTGCAATTCACAGGACGCAAAGCCAGGGAGCTTGGTCTTCGTTTCGATCTGACTCTCGGAAGCGGCTGGCCGTTTGGAGGTCCCTCCGTCCCGCTCGCCGAAGCGGCGGGACGTTTGCGGATCGAGAAAATTCACGCAAACGGGCAAACTCGTCTTCCGGTTCTGCGCGAGGGCGAGTCGCTGATCGCAGTGTTCGGGCCAGATAACAAGGAAATAGCACGCGATTCTTCTGACACAGTCACTGCCTCGGGAGATGTGCTTGTATTCATTGCGAGTCATACGCGGCAGATGGTCAAACGCGCTGCCTACGGAGCGGAAGGCTATGTGCTCGATCATTACAGCGATCACGCGACTGCCGATTACCTGAAAAACGTTGGTGAGCCACTGGTCGCCGCCGTTAAAGATAATCCTCCGCACGCGCTCTTCTGTGACAGTCTCGAGGTCTATGGTGCGGACTGGACACCTGACCTCCTTGACCAATTTCGAAAGAAGCGTGGCTACGATTTGCGTCCGTATCTTCCAGCGCTGGTGAACGACATCGGAGCGTCTACCGCTGGAGTTCGGCATGACTGGGCGCTCACGTTGACTGAGGTGTTTCAGGACCGGTTTCTGCGGCCCCTGCACGAATTCGCACGCTCACACGGCTCGCTGTTACGAATACAGGATTACGGCATTCCTCCAGCGATCATGTCGAGCAATGCCCTCGTCGACTTGCCGGAAGGAGAAGGCTCGCAATGGAAAGTGGTGCGTGCATCGCGATGGGCGTCTTCGGCCAGCCACATTTATCGCAAGTCTGCAACGTCATCGGAGACGTGGACCTGGCTGCACTCGCCCGTCTTCCGCGCAACCCCGCTGGACATGAAAGCGGAAGCGGACATTCACTTCATCCAAGGCATAACTCAGCTCATAGGACATGGCTGGCCGTACACAGCGGAAGGCATTGAGTATCCAGGCTGGCGATTCTACGCTTCAGCGGTGTTCGACGAAAAGAACCCATGGTGGATCGTGATGCCAGATGTCACCCGCTACCTGCAGCGCGTGAGCTGGCTTCTTCGGCAGGGCGAAGCTGCAAATGATGTCGCGCTGTACATGCCCAACGCTGACGTGCGGTCGGCCTTCAGGGTGGGGAAGGTCCATATGATCGAGCAGCTGCGGGATCACGTTGGCCCGTTTATCCTGCCGCAGATCCTGGACTCAGGTTTCGGTCTTGACTTCCTCGATGATCCGGCTATTCGCGACGCGAACGTCCTCAGCGAAACGTCGAAGTACCGAATCGTTGTTTTGCCCGGGGTGACGACCATCCCGGTCGAAAGCATGCGCGCCTTCGAGAAGTTTGCGAAAGCTGGCGGTCTGGTGGTTGCTGTGCGGAGTCTGCCTTCACTTGCTCCGGGCCTGAACGCTGCCGCTGCCGAAAACGCCGAGATCCGTGAGATCGCATCTCGTTTATTTGCGGGCGGGGCTGTGGCCGAGGCAGACCTGGGTTCGACTCTCAGGAAGGCGCGGCAGCCTGAAATCCAGTTATCCAAATCTATCCCCGAGCTGGGTTTCGCACATCGCCGTCTTGGCGATACAGAGATCTTCTTCGTCGCGAACACGAGCAATCTGCAGCAGAATGCAGACACGGTGTTCCGTGTTGCCACCCCGAGCGCCGCAGAGGAGTGGGATGCAATGTCAGGAAGGATATCGGCGGCCGCAGCACGTCCCGCGAACAACGGTGTGTCGGTCGCATTGCGACTCGGGCCGTATGAGTCGCGCATCTTCGTGTTTCATCGGGGTACTCCGCTCAGGAACGCAACACCGGCTCGGGAACTGACCAGGTCTCTCTCGGTGCAGGGCCCGTGGACAGTTTCGTTCGGCAAAAGCGGCCCAACTGTGAAAAAAAGCAAGTTAACGTCGTGGACGGACGACGAGCGCACACGGTTTTATTCGGGAGTAGCCACGTACGAAACTGAGGTCACGGTAGCAGAAGCTGCTGTGTCGTCACATTTGGCCGTCCTGGATTTCGGGGAAGGAACCCCGCTGCCGATCCCGACAGGTGGCGGAAAGAGCGCCGGACCCGGGATGCAGACATGGCTGGATGGTCCGGTGCGTGAAGCGGCGGTGGTATACGTGAACGGGAAGCGCGCCGGTTCCGTTTGGTGCCCGCCCTACCAAGTCGACATCACTGGACTGCTGCACCCTGGGGCAAACGCACTTCGCATTGAGGTTGCGAATCTGGCTGTGAATTACCTTGCGGGACATCCTCTGCCGGACTATAAAGAACTCCGTGCAAAGTACGGCAATCGTTTCGATCCTCAGGATATGGATAAGATCCGACCTGAGCTGTCGGGATTATTGCACCCGCTGACGGTTCGATTCTCACGGTAGAAGGAAGGAACTGCGCGGCGGAGAATCCGTCATTTTGCGCCGAGCATCGGCAGCTCTGCGGCGGCCTTCTCCAGCACGGAGTAGGGGATTTCAGCGGTCAGGTGCACGGAAGTGTTCTCTTTAGTCACATGCATTCCGTCGTAGACCGAAAGGACCTCGCGCTGCTGATCCGTGGTCCGCAACCGGCCTATACCAAGAAGTGCCCGAATGGCCCCCCCCAGACGATCTGCTGACTGTGGGTCGGTGGTTTCAAAGTCGACATGCCCGTCGAATTCGGTCCTGAGGTCAACGGCTCCCGTAGCGAACTTGACAGACCGAGCCAGTTGGAGAATTCCTGTGAACGCACCAGCATTCACTCCGCCGAGCTCGGGTATGACGCCCGTTCCAAGCTGCGAGACGAACCACGCCTGATTCGTCGACGAAATCTTTTTGATGCGCTGGTCGAGATCGGCTGGCAGTCCAGTGATATTGTTTCGGTTGTCCACAACGCGCCTGAGCGATTCTGTGGAGCCGGCAGCTGCGGTGGATGGATTCAGAAACAAAACTGCGTTTCGCTGATCGCCGATCAGGGTCATCCCTTTATAGGTGAAGCGATCCGCGCCTTCGCGCTGCAGTTTTGGTTCGAGACCCATGTCGGAAAACTTGCCTCGAATCAAAACAAGACTGTCCTTCACACTCGCCGCAACCAACAATTCCCAGAGGTCCTTGCCGAGGTCGATCCCTGTCCGGGTGCGAAAATTTTCGACCATCGGAACGCGACCCTTCTGAACGTAGTCGGTCCAGAACTTCGTCTTCGCGAGCTGCTCCATGCGAACCCCGCCCAGCATGACAGTGTCGGCGGGAACCAGCGCCGCTAAAGCGGGATCAACGAAGACATTAGGACTGCCTTGTCTGCGGCAGCTTACGCTCGAGACTGCGCTCAACAGGATCAGGGCTAACGCAGGAACACGCATTCTTAATGGAAGACGTGTCTCGTGCAAGTTCTGTTAACCCGTGCCGTCGACGCTGGGCACCGGCTCGGCATGAGGCGGAGTGCTTTCGTGTTCGCCAAGTGTGTGTTCGACGTCCTGATGAATCCCCGGATCGTTGAGTTCGCGCTCCATCCGGCGGAGGGCAACGCTGACGACGTCGCGATGGTGGAGTCGCGAACCGAACCTCTCCGAAAGAGTCAGCCAGAGTTCATGAACGCGGTCGACATCCTCCGGCCATAAGCGTGGCGGGTGAGGGCCAAGGTTTACGTAGACCGATGGCCGGTTGGGAGAGATGATTTCGAGCGAGAATGGCGGATGGCCGGGCAGTGCTTCCCATGCTTTGCCGATACGGTGTGCCAGCTCTTCCTGAGCCATTTGTTCAGATACTCCGGTAACCAGCTTTGAAGCGCTCAGGCGAGCGGCCGTGTGCACCATGGCATCGAAGGGATCGACAGCTGGCACCACGAGCAGGTCCACGGACTTGCCTTCCTTCTCGGCCATCGTCACGACTCGAGTGAACAAGTCCTGCTCGTAGTCGGTGAACAACTGGTTATCGCCGAGGGCATACTCGGCGGCTCCGGTGCTCACATTGCGTACAGTCATTACGACAATGTCGTGGCGCCGCAGATTCGTGCGTTCGAGGATGTTCTTCAGATGGTAGAGCCTCGAAGGGTCGCGGACAGCGACAAGGACGCAGCCTGGCCTGGCACCCAGTTCCTCGGCCGTAATGGACGGGCGGACAGCGAGATTAAACGTTTCCATCTGCGACGAGACATCCGCTCTCCGGCGCACATTGACGTGGTGCGATATGGTGAATACCGCGAAAATGGCGACGGTAAAAGAAACCCCGTAAATCGTTGCGATCTGCTTCGTGAAGAGATTTGCAATCGCGACAAAGAACAGTATCGCTGTGGTTGCCATCAGCCCGATGGGCCACTCACGACCGCCAAGATGCAGATTTATCGGGAACTTGTATTCCTGATCGCCGCGCTTGAACCGAATCACCAGCACGCCGAGCGACTTCATGAAGAAGCTCCAGACAACGCCGAAAGCGTACGCTTCACCGAGCAGATACATGTCACCGCGGCTCAACAGAATCGTGATGATCTGGAGCAGGGCGATCATGTTGATAATGCGAAATGTCGTGCCGAACTTCTTGTGAGGCTTGCGGAACCAGTCCAGCAACACGCGATCTTCGGCCAGGCGATTCAGCACGCCATTCGAGCCAATCATAGACGTGTTCACCGCACCCGCGAGAATCAGGGTGCCCACAACTACGACAAAGCCCTGGAAGGCCAGCCGCAAGCCATATGGCCCTACCAGATGCATCGCCAGTCCGGCGAGCAGATTATCTACATAGCGAGCACGAAGCGAATCAGGAATGATCATGCCCGCAAGAAGTGTCGTCAAGCCTGTGCAGACCACGGCATAGATGCAGACGATGTTGGCTGTAATCTCCAGGTTCTTCAGCTTCGGGTAAGCAATCTCGCGATACACCTGTGCCAGCGTCTCGAAGCCGCTCATCGCCAGCAGAGAGTGGCCGAAGGCGATGATAATTGCGACTACCGGGATCGTTGGCCAGAAGGTGCCTTCAAGCCATCCCAGGCCGTCTTTACTGAAGTGCAGATTCGCCGGTGCGGGCGACGGCGGAACCTGCGCAAGACCGCCGGTCAGCAGTGTCAGACCGGACCACAGCACCATTAGCACGACCATCGCCGTCGTGATCTGCATTATGCGAAGAGCGCTGGTGCTCGATTCGTGAATACCCCGGATATTTGCGCGCCAGAAGAAGGCAGTTGCGATCACAGCGAAGCTGGCGGCAAACAGGTTCGGCGGAATCTGAAGTCCAGACCCTGAGGCAGCGCTGATGTCGTTCAGCAGATGTCCCAGGTACTGGCCGGCCGTGACGGCACTGATGGGTCCCGTCAGGATGTAGTCGAAAATCAGCGCTGAGACCGAGAATCTCGCGAGGAATGGCCCCATTGCGTCGCGAACGACGACATAAACGCCGCCCCGGACGAACATGCTGCAGGACTCGAGATACACCGATCGCACGGCGAACGAGAAAAGCATGACCGCCAGGATGTACCACGGAGCGCTTCGTCCAATCGCCTGTTCTGCAATGCCGCCGGCATAGAAGGCGGACGAAGCAAGGTCCGAGAGAACAATCGCTGCCGCCCTCCAGAAAGAGATAAACGACAGCATCACGGTACTCGCAACCACGACGGTAGTCGCCCCTGAGCGAGTCTGAGGGTTCACAGATACATCTCCTTTCACCGCACCAACTTCGGAACGGTGCTTTCGAATTGGTCTGCGAGGTTAGCTGACGGGCTAAGGCTCAAAAGTACCCTGCGTGTTGCTGGCGCTGCGCCCCAATAAAACAACAAAAAAACGGGTCCCCCGCCTCGAAACATCGAGTTCAACTGCTCACCATGATACTGGTTCTACGTGACAGGTATCAACTCACGGTAATCCGTGGAAAACGGCACACGACAGCATCGGGGGACGGCGTGGCGCCGCCTCCGGGCCGGATTGAAGCTGTTTAGCGTCCGGTAGCAGCGCGGACAGGAAGTTCCGCGCCGGTCTGAATCCAGCGTTCCTCGCGAGCTGACTGAAGCACCGCGTCGCAGACCTTCTGCGTCTGTAGCGCGTTCCGGAAATCCGGTTGCGTGGGGGTGCCGGACTCGATGCCCATGACGAAATCGGCGAGTGCATTCAGGAATGTGTGCTCGTACCCGATGGTCGTGCCCGGCACCCAATAGCGATTCATGTACGGGTGCTCGGAATTCGTCGTGTGGATCTTGCGCCAGCCGGTCAGGTGGGATTCGGTCTTCTTGCCGGATTGCTGCTGCGTGTACTCGAAGAATTGCAGATACTCAGGTTCCTCAAGATCGAAGAACAGGCTGCCGTCAGCGCCGTTCAGTTCGAAGGTGTTGTAGTTCTTGCGGCCTCGAGCGTACCGCGTCGATTCGAACGTGCCCATCGAACCGTTCCCAAACTCGGCGAGGAACATGCAGGCGTCATCGATTCCTACGGGCTGAATCTCGCCGGTTACCGCATGCTTGCGTTCTTTCACGAACGTCTCGGTTTTGGCGACCACGCGCGTGATCGGGCCATTTAGCCACATAGCCGTGTCGATGGAATGCGCCAGCAAGTCGCCCGTAACGCCCGATCCTGCGACGTTCACATCCAGCCTCCACAGCGCCGCACCCCCTTGCGGGACGTCGGGAGAAATAGTCCAGTCCTGCAGGTACGTCGCGCGATAGTGGAACGTTTGCCCAACGCGACCCTCATCGACCAACTGTTTCGCGAGCGCGATGGAGGGCACGCGACGGTAGTTGAACCACACCATGTTGGGCACGCCCGCGGTCTCAACCGCCCGAACCATCTCCTCGGCTTCCGCAACGTTCATCGCGAGCGGCTTTTCGCAAACAACGGCTTTGCCGGCCTTCGCTGCCGCGATCGCGATTTCTTTGTGCGTATCGTTTGGCGACCCAATATCGATTAGATCGATGTCAGGCGATTCGACGACCTTGCGCCAGTCCGATTCTACTCGCTCGTACCCCCAGTTTGCTGCGAAGGCTTTTGCCTTTTCCGGATTGCGGGCGCAAACGGCTTTCAGGACAGGCTTGTGCTGAACAGGAAAAAAGTCGGTCAGGCGCTTGTAGGCGTTCGAGTGGGTCCGGCCCATGAAGCCGTACCCAATCATCCCGACACGCAACTCCTTCATGCCGATACTCCCGTCACGGTGTCAGTTCCGTAAGTGGCGATGAGACGGTCCGTGTATCGTTTGCAGGTTTCGGTTGCAGCCCACGCGTCAGGCCAGAAACAGAGATCGACCGTCCACCAGTCGTGTTTCAGCGGGGCGGCTTTCAACAACTCAGGCATAATCTCGCTGAAATTGAGAAGGCCAAGCCCGAACGGCGGGTGCGCCGACGTCTCGTCGTCACCTTTGTCGTCCTTGTGGCACGTATTGTCGGAATCGATCAGATGAATGTGATTGATGCGGCCGGAAAGCATGCGAATAAATTCGATCTGATTGTCAAACGTCTCTTTTTGCCCTTCCTGACGAGCACCGAGAACACCGACCATTTGCCCGTGGCACGTGTCGTAAAGCACTCCGAAGTTAGACTTATCAACTGCATCGTGAATGCGGACGACATCGCTGGGCTTATTAAACGCAAAGCCGGGCTCGAATTCCCACGTCACATATAGCCCGTGCTCGGCGGCGATATCGCTGCACGTCTTCCAGGTCTCGACCACCCGATTGAGCGCCGTCTGATAATCCACGTCGCGATGAATCGTCGGGGGTTGTACGGCGTCGACACGAACACCCTTAATACCCAAATCTTTGGCGAATTCGGCATTGCGCCGAAATTCTGCAATGTACTTGCTCGGATCGTCCGTGTTGATGAGCTTCTCGCCCCAGAGGTTCGCAGCAATTCCGCTGAATCCCAATCCCCGGTCCGACATCTGTGCACGAAGTTCCTGACGCTGTGATTTTGAGGGCAGTGCGCCTGGCCAGCCTTCATCCGGTCCGCCAGGATTGCCGGGATTCGGATGCGGCGGAAACGCCCCGAGTTCCAGTCCGTCGAATCCGAGTTCCTTCAGCCGTGTGCACACAGTATCGAAGTCGATGGGGTTCTTTGCGTAAGGGCCGATGGTATAGGCCCACGAGCCGATTGACGTTCTTCTGCTCATATTCTGTCCTTCTGAGGTGTCGAGCCGCGGCCGTCCGCGCTGCTGGTCGGCCTTGCCAGTTCTATCACACTCGGCTGCCGGAGGCTCAATCTGCATGAAGCTGTGTTCATGAATTCTTATGATAAAGGCGTGTTAATTATCGTGCCCCAATTTCCATTAAAGTGGCGCAATAATCACATTTACTGATGTTGTGATCCGTACCCTGCAAAGTGAATGCTGCATCTGAAGAAGTGAAGGCAGCGGAGATACCGCAAGCCTCTCACGAAAGATCACAGGAGACAGAAACCATGAAAAAGCTGATCGCAGTTGCATTGCTTGCCGTTCCGTTCACCTTCGCCGCGCAGGCGCCGGCCACCAGCCCGGCCACCGACACCACGAAGGTCGACAAGACCGCCAAGGTAAAGCATCATCACAAGAAGGCGAACACCGCGAAGAACACCACGGCCGCTACTTCGGCAACACCGGCAGCACCGGCCACAAAGTAGTAGTCACGCTCTAACGGAATGCGGGCGGAGGCCTTTTGCTTTTCGCCCGCACCAGTGCTCGTCCAAATTCCCGTCCAACTTTCCCTCGGTCCCGCGTCTATCCTGAGAACAGATGCTCGAACACCTGCTGCGGGAGTACGGCTATCTGGTCGTATACTTCGGAACTCTGTTTGAGCCCGATGCCACACTGATCAGTGCAACGTTCCTGGCGCACAGGGGATATCTTCACATAGGACTTGTGTGGTTCGTCGCGACTGTCTCAACTGTGTCTATGAGTCAGTTCTGGTTCTGGCTGGGCCGCAACAAGGGTCGAGATCTGATCGACAAGATGTCGGAGAAAAACCGCCGGTACGCACGCATCAGGCGGTGGATTTCGCGCCGCGGAGACGTCCTGGTATTTTTCGCTCGCTTTCTTTGGGGGCTGCGACTTGCCATCACGTCGGCATGCGGCGCCAGCGGGTTTTCTCCTTTGCGATTCGCGGCAATCGACATGGCGGGTGCGATCCTCTGGACAGCCATGATCGGCACCGTCGGGTTCGCGATCGCGCAGGCGATTGGCCGCGCTTTCCGACATCTGCGGCGGTACGAAGACGTCATTGCTCTGGGGTTACTCGGTGCTGTGGCGCTGGTCGCAATTTGGCGCCGATCCGAGGCCACAGAAGAGATCAAAACTCTGGCAATTCATCCTGAGGAGATCGGTGTAGAAGCGCTGGCTCACGTCGAGCGCGCTATTCATCCTGCGGAACCCAGCTGAGTGGTGATAGCATACCGATCGATGCTTCCCGACTACATAGCTAAAACTGTGCCGAACCCGGTCACGAACCGGGCTCCATGGTACATAAACACTGCCCCCACGTACGCGGGCATCTTTCTTTGGGTCGCTTTTTACCAGTCACTCGCCGGTGGAGCGATAGACAGAGCCGGACTTGGTGTGTGTATGCTCGCACTGGCGGTCGCTGGCCTGCTGAGCTTCGCTCTGTACTACTATGCCCCGGCAATGCTCGGCATGAAGACGGGTCTGCCTTTATATGTGGTCGGCAGTTCAACATTCGGGACCGCAGGCGGTTACATTATGCCTGGGTTGCTGATGGGCGCGCTTCAGATTGGCTGGTTTGCCGTTGGTACGTTTTTCGCGACGAAATTTATTCTCAGCGGCCTCGGTATGACCGACGGTCCCGGAACGGCAGTATTCACAATCATTGCGGTCGTCTGGGGATACACCATGGCCTGGATCGGAGCGAAAGGGATTCAGTACGTGTCGAAGATTTCGCTTTGGCTGAACGGTATTTCGGCGCTGATGGTACTTCTTGTGTTTCTGAAGACGATGCCGGGACTAAGCCAGTACACAGCTCCTGCGGAAGCTGCTCCGTTCGCTGCCTTCACTTACCTGGTCCAGGCTGTCATCGGCTTTTTTGCGACCGCGGGCGCGGCGGATGCGGATTTTGGAATGAACAGCCGTGACGATCGCGACGTCAGGTTCGGCGGACTCACAGGAATCGCGCTTGCCATCCTGTATGCCGGCGGGCTCCCGATTCTGTCCGTTGCAGCTGCTCGGGCGATGAATCCCAACATCACGGCGTTCAGCTTCGACGCTGTGATCGCATCTCTCGGCGGGTTCCTCGCGACCTCGATGTTCTTTCTGTTCGCGATCGCGTCCGTCCCGCCCGCTTGTTTCTGCGCCCTGATTGCCGGCAACAGCTTCTCGACCATGATTCCAGGCGTAAAGCGAATCTCGTCGATGATGGCCGGTGTTACTGTTGCCATTCTTCTCGCCGTAACCGGTGTCGCCGAGAACCTGATCGGATTTTTCACTATCGTGGGTGCGTCGTTCGGCCCTATCTGCGGAGCTATGACGGCCGACTACATCCTTTCAGGGCGTCGGTGGGCGGGTCCGCGAGAGGGCGTCAGCATCGCAGGGTACACTGCGTGGGCGCTTGGCTTTCTGGTGGGAATTCTGCCGTTCCTTCCGGTCTCGCCGGAGATTAAGCAGTACTCTCAGCCAGCAGTTGTGTACAGCTACATCACCGGGTTTGTGGTTTACGCGGTGCTGTCGAAGATGGGACTTGAACCTCGTCCCGTGCCAGACCGAGTCAGAACAGCAGCTACGGTTTAGCAAATTTCCCTCCCGCTCGGTGGTCCGTCAGTGCGGGAGGGATTTGTGTTTTCCGGAACGAGTTATTGGACGCTGGCCATCCAGTAGCCGGGGCGTGTCGTTACCTGGACACCGCCGCGCAATACTTCAACACGAAGCTTGTGGTATCCACCCTCTTCTTTGTTGTTCGGGTTGTATGTCAGCAGGTACTGATTGTGCAATTCGCTCGAGACTTTCTCGACTGCCCGTTCCAAATCACTCTGAGAAATGAACGGATATTCTTTGCCGCCGCTGTATTTTGTAAAGAGATCGAGAGGGTCTTTGATGAAAACGTTCTTACCGCTGATGTAGAGCTCTTTGAGAAGTGGTGCGAAATCAGCGCCGTAGCCCTGAGTTCCCATGTTGCGAGCCGTCTCTGATGGCGTGTCCACTCCGCCTGCCTGAACGTGGCGACCGCCCGGCGGAATCGGATCCGGTCTGGGATATCCGGGCTTCGAAGTTAACGCCGTGTACAGCCGCGAAACGTTTAGCGAGTAAACCATTACATTTGCTATTTCCAGATTCGTGAGTGCTTCCCGAGTCTTCATCGTGCTGCCCTTGTCGACGGGTTCGGCAACGAGCAACAGGACGCGCCGGCGATCTTTCGGCCGATTTCGCAGCATCCTTGTCGATTCCACAACGGCATCAGTCAGCGCGCTATTCATGCTGCCCGCGTGAAGCTTACCCAAAGCTTCATTGACCTTGTCGGCGTCGTTGGTAAACCCGTTGGTGAGATTCTGCATTCGGTGATCAAATGCGAGCACCGCGATCTCACCCGCTTCACCGGCAACTGTTGACGAAAGCATCGTTCCGAGTTTACGAATACGAGGCAGAACTGAGTCAACCTTATAATCAGCCTGGACAGCAACGACCAGCGATATCGGCGCAAATGTCTCGTCGACTTTGATGTCCTGCAGCTTGTCGTTGTCGTAAAGCCGGAAGTCCGTTGGCTTGAGCCCCTGGATATAGGTCCCGTGCTTGTCCACGACCGTGGTCGGCGCGAGAACGTTTGTTACAGGAGTCCGAATCGTAATATCGAGATCTTCCTGCGCCGAAAGCGACCAGGCTACGGTGAAAACCAGGCCTGCAGCAGCAGCAACCACCAGCAGCGATTTGGTGCGCATCACTCTTCTGACGTCCTTATTCTTTCGGCAGTTTCTCGACAGGATCATGAGAGGTCCTTCCTTCAAGCAGGTCCACAATGTGCATTAACAACGGCGCAACCGTATCCAACGACTCCACAGCTCCGTTAGGCGATCCCGGAACGTTGACGATCAACGTTCGCCCGCACGTACCCGCGATAGCGCGCGACAGTACAGCGCGGGGAGTATGCGCAAGGCCCCGCGATCGCATCAACTCACCGAGTCCCGGGATCTCGCGATCGATGACAGCGCGTGTTGCTTCGGGAGTCACATCCCGAAGAGCTACTCCGGTTCCGCCGGTCGTGATTACGACCGCATACTCGTGTTCGGTCGCCAACGTGTGAAGCATCGAACGTATCTGATCGAAATCATCGGAAACTACATAACGATTGCAAGTCCAGCCAAACGCATTCATTGATGCTTCAACAGCTGGTCCCGACTCGTCGTTCCGTTTCCCCTCCGAGACCGAGTCGCTGACGGTTACAACCGCGCAGGCGCGGCGATTCACCCGCCTCGTCTCCATGTGCCGCTTTTACCGCCCGTCTTCTCAAGCAGGTACACATCCTGGATTTCGATTCCTTTGTCCAGCGCTTTGGTCATGTCGTAAACGGTCAGAGCTGCAATTGCAGCCGCCGTCAGCGCCTCCATCTCGACGCCGGTTTGACCGCTGGTTACCGCCGTTGTGCGAATCCGCACGCCCTCAGATTCAACCTGCACTTGAACTTCCGCAAATGCGAGGGGCAGAGGGTGGCACATGGGAATTAGGTCTGCCGTCCGTTTTGCTGCGAGAACTCCAGCAACTCGTGCTACTTCGAGCGGATTTCCCTTGGGGTTCGATTTCAGTTCCTCGACGACCTTCCGTGACATGCGAACGAAGGCATGCGCCTGAGCCGAACGTGCAGTCGCCGGTTTCCCGGAGACGTCAACCATTCGGGCATCGCCAGCCTCGTCGAAGTGAGAGAGATGGTCGATCATCTCGCAAGTACCTCGATCGATTCGCCTGTGTTCCAGAATTCACGGTCTTCCCGAGCGATCAAAAAGACATTGGCGCGAGCCAGAGCGAATACGTCACCCGAGCCTTGCCACCGGATGTGAGTCACGTCTCCAGTTTCGAGCCGGGCAGGCAGAAAGCGCGTTAATCCCGACTTGTGACGAAACGGTGCTGTGAGTCGCGCCCAGGTTATCGGCAGAGGGGTATCCGTACAACCTCCGATAATGTCGAGTGCCGCGCGGGCAAACAGCTCAAAAGTGACCATGGTGGAAAGAGGGTTGCCCGGCAGTCCGAAGAAAAAACGGTCTCGAACTCGCCCGAAAACCAGCGGCTGTCCCGGTTGTATACGAACCCGGTCAAAGTAGAATTCCGCTCCAAAATCGGCTAACACGCTCTCGACCAGATCGTATTTTCCGGCGGACACCCCACCCGAGAGCAGCAGGAGGTCTGCCGATGCAAGTGCGGTTTCGATTGCGTCACGTGTTCTGTCATAGTCGTCCGGGGCGGGCGGAGACACCACCGGAGCACCACCCGCTCTGACGATCTGAGCAGCAAGGGTATGTGAGTTGGAATTCCGGATTTGCTCGTTCCGCGGTGTCGAGTCAATCGGCACCAGTTCGTCACCCGTTGCGATTACTGCCACGGCGGGCTTTCGGAAAACCGAAACACATGCAGCGCCCACCGTAGCTAAAGATGCAAGATGTCCGTAGTCAATGCGCGTACCGCCCCAAACTGCGACCGCACCGCTGCCGCACTCTGACCCTGCGACGACGATGTGTTCACCAGGCTGCAGCGGCCGATCGGTCGAGACTTCATCTCCCGTACGTTTTGCGTGTTCGATCATCAGAATCGAGTCTGCGCCTTGCGGGACGGGCGCCCCGGTCATAATCTCAACAGCTTCACCCGCTCGCAGAATCCCGTCGAAGTGGCCGCCCGCTTTTACTTCACCGACGATACGAAAGACGCCGGGGAAATCCGCAACCCGCACTGCGAAGCCGTCGCGTGCTGATCGTGGAAAGGGAGGATACGGCCGGTCGGTACGGATGTCCGTCGCCAGCGACTCGTCCGACGGAAGTGTCAAGTGAGACGGGTTCTGAAACCGGTCTTGCCGAGGCTTTGCGGACCGTTCGCAGCACGAGATCCCGTGCTTCGGCGAACGTTAGCGGTGGCACGAAACCCATTGTAGGGCAAGAGCTTGCGGTACATTCGGATTGTGCTGAACCAGCGGACCCTTGTGGAGATGACCGACTTAATTAAACGTCGCGAAGTCACTCCGGAAGAACTGGTGGAAGCGCATCTCGCACAGATCGAAAGAGTCGATCCGAAGCTGCACGCGTTTGTGATGCAGTTCCCCTCAGAAGCACGTGCGGAAGCTCGGCGGCTGGGCTGGGAGTCGCCGAGCGGGGCTCTCCACGGCATCCCGGTTACGATCAAAGATAGTCTGGATATCCGCTCGTATCCAACTCTGTGCGGAAGCAAACTTCGGCTGCGGCACCGTGCGGAGTATGACTCGACTGCTGCGGCACGCCTCCGAAGTGCGGGTGCGGTCATTTTGGGTAAGACAAACTGCCCGGAATTTCTCCTTAACTATGAGACCGACAACGGAATCACCGGATGGACCGCGAATCCGTGGGATCTCACCAGATCTGCAGGCGGGTCGAGTGGCGGTGAAGCTGCTGCTATTGCTTCGTACTGCTCCGCCGGAGGAGTCGGCAGTGACGGCGGCGGTTCCATCCGCGTTCCTGCTCATCTCTGCGGCATAGCTGGACTAAAACCCACTCCAGGCCGCGTGAGTGCAGCCGGGCATTTTCCTGAGATTAGCTATCCGAGTGGCTTGCTTGGAGTTGTCGGGCCAATGGCTCGAACGGCTGCCGACGTTCGGCTGATGTTTCAGGTGATTGAGGGCTATGACTACGCCGATCCTTTTTCCGCGCCCGTACCGCTCCGGAAGCCGGATCTCAGTGACTTGAGAGTCGCGGTAGCAACAACGTTCTGTGACATACCCGTCGAGCCCGCGATTCAGGACGCGGTGATGCGGGCGGCACGCGCTGTGGAATCAGATTTGCGTTGCGGTGTCGAGCAGTTCTCGTTCGCTGGACTGGAAGAAGCTCCAAACCAGTGGTGGTTCTTCTTCACGGAATTATTCGCGCCATTCATTCGGGAACTGCTTGATTCTCTGGGCAACGATGCTCACTGGACGGGCAGGGAACTTGTGGACTCCGTTTTGCCGGATCAGACAGTAACCGGACGTGACGTAGTCGAGCACCTTGCCATTCGCGACAAGATGCGTTTGCGGCTGTTGCGCCGGATGCAGGATACTCCTGTCGTGCTGATGCCCGTCTGCAGCATGCCGGCCTTTCATTCGCATCAGCGTACCTGGAACATTCAGGGACAGGAGATCGGCTTGCGCGACGCGGTAGCCTGCTCCACCTTTTGTAATCTGTTTGGACTTCCGGCGATGGTGATTCCTTTCGGACGTACCGACGAAGGCTTACCTGTTGGTCTCCAGCTGGTTGGTCAGCCGTGGTCCGAGGAACTCCTGCTCGAGATCGCCGTGCTGCTCGAGGAGGTTCGAGGTCCGTTTCCAGGACCGGAGATCTAGTTACTGAGGAAGGATAAGGTGATAGTGGTGAGGAGCAGGGCCGGTGTCATCACAATGGCGCCGGCGCGGAGAAACGCCCATGCACTGACATCTTGTCCTTCGCGGCGCAGTGCTATAAGCCAGAGAACTGTAGCGAGCGAGCCTGTCACCGAAAGATTCGGCCCGAGATCCACACCGACAAGCACAGAGTCGCGGATATGCGGCGCCACGTGTGTAGCCTGCAGCGCCGATCCGGCAAGCAGCCCTGCCGGCAAATTGTTCGCGATGTTGCAGACCATAGCCGTTGCGAATGCGGTAGCGAGCGAAGCCTGCAATCCTCCTGCGCCTGACGCCCAGTGAAGCGCAGCTACGATGTCGTTAACAACGCCTGCCGCATTCAGCGCCTCAACGATCACGAATAGCCCGGCAACAAGCGGCAACACGCCCCAAGTAATTGCTCGTGCTGCGCAAAGCATCGTTGGTACTCGCCCACCTGTGGCAAGCACCGTGACGGCCACTGCGGACAGCAGCGTGGGTAAGCCGAGATTGCGACCGGCAGTTGAGGCGGCAATCAGCACGATCGCCGTAACCACTATGCCGAACGCTGCGCGGCGGCCTTGATTTGTAAGCGCCGGACGCTCATCATTGCTGTCCTCAATAGCTCCGGTGATCTCGGATCGGCACAACCAGCGAAGTGCGATCCAGGTGACTCCGATCGATACCAGCGACGGCACGAGGAACGTCCGCAGCCACGAGAGCAGCGGTGGCAGTGTCTTCCCGTATACAACCAAATTTGCCGGATTTGAGATCGGCAGTACAAAGCTTGCTGCATTCGCGATGAACGCGCAGCTAAGCAGGTACGGAAGAGGATTTGTGCGCGCTCTGGTCGCGGCGGCGTAAACCGCAGGGGTGAGCACGACTGCGGTTGCGTCGTTGGACAGCAGGACCGTCACGAGAATGCCCACGGCGTAAATCAGATCGAACAGGCGTGACCGGGACGATCCTGCGAAGCGAACCGCGACATCGGCGAGCCAGTTGAAAACACCTTCGCGGCGCGCGAGTTCCGCCAGTAACATCATTCCGGCGAGGAACAGGTAGACATCTGTTCCCTTCTCAATCGCCCGAACTGCGATATCGACTGTAATCAACCGGAGCAGAAGAAGAAGAGCGGCACCACAGCCCGCCCACACGTACTCGGGCCATCGCCTCGGACGGATGAGAATACAAGCTACGGTGGCAGCTGTGATTAGCCAGACGAGGACGGTGCTCACTTAGCTCGCAATCTCAATGGTAAGTTGCTGTCGGAGTAAGCCGACTGTCGGAGTCAATCAGGAATGATGCTCCATTGGTCGAAAACACTTATCGGCATGGGTCCTGATCGCAGCAGTGCAACGAGCAATTATGCGGCGGAAGTTCCACTCGTCGGAACTGAGACGCAGAGATTTTCGATCACTCACCGCTCTGTTGCAGCATCTTGGCAACGAGACCGGTCCAGCCCGTCTGATGACTTGCACCCACACCGGAACCGTTATCTCCGTGGAAGTACTCATAGAAGAGAACGAGATCGCGCCAGTTCCCATCTGCAGAGTAGCGGTCATCCATGCCGTGCACGGGACGTCGGCCCGAATCGTCTCGCAGGAAGATCCGGGTCAGACGTCGCGAAAGCTCCTGAGAGACTTCCCATAACGTCATGTAGCAGCCTGAGCCAGTCGGACACTCGACCTTATAGCTATCGCCGTAGTAGTGATCGAGCTTTTGGAGTGCCTCAATGAGCAGATAATTCACCGGAAACCAGATCGGCCCGCGCCAGTTTGAGTTTCCGCCAAACAGATCGTTGCTTGATTCGGCGGCTTCATAGGTTACCGTATGGTCCGCGCCGTCGGCTGCAAAACGATATGGACGATCCCTGTGGTAACGCGAAATTGCCCGAATACCGTAGTCAGAAAGAAATTCGTTGGGATCGAGCATCACCTGGAGAATACGCCGGAGCTGATCGGCATCAGCAATCGACAGCAGCCGCCGAGCACCTTCGCCTTCCTGCTGCATACACGCAACGTTGCTCGTCAAATCCTTGCGGTTTTCGATAAACCACTCGAGGCGCCTCTTAAATCCAGGTAATTTATTGATGATATGGGGCTCGAGCGTCTGCACCGCGAACAGCGGGATCAGCCCTACAATGGAGCGAACGCATAACGGGATGTGGTTGCCTGCGGGCGTGTGCAGCACGTCGTAGAAGAATCCGTCCTCTTCATTCCACATGCCGACACCGTCCTCACCGAGGTGATTGATCGCGTGCGCGATGTAAAGGAAGTGCTCCCAGAACTTACTCGCTACATCTTCGTACGCAGGATCTTCGGACGCGAGTTCCAGCGCGATCGCCAGCAGATTCAGGCTGTACATTGCCATCCACCCGGTTCCGTCTGCCTGCTCGATGTATCCGCCGGTGGGCAGCGGAGCGCTGCGATCGAAGACACCGATGTTGTCGAGTCCGAGGAATCCACCCTGAAAGATGTTCCGTCCTTCGGCATCTTTGCGGTTCACCCACCATGTAAAGTTGAGCAGCAGCTTATGGAAGACTCGTTCCAGGAACGTTCGGTCGCCGACGCCGCGGCGTTTTTGCTCAATCTTGTAAACTCGCCAGGCTGCCCACGCATGGACTGGCGGGTTCACATCGCCGAAAGCCCACTCGTACGCAGAGAGCTGACCGTTGGGGTGCATGTACCACTCGCGAAGCATCAGCATTAGTTGCTCCTTCGCGAATTCGGAGTCTACGAGTGCAAGAGGCACGCAGTGGAATGCCAGATCCCATGCCGCAAACCACGGGTACTCCCATTTATCCGGCATCGATATTACATCGGCGGCATACAAATGCTTCCACTCGCTGTTTCGGCCAGTCTTGCGGCTGGACGGCGGCGGCGGCGCACTCGGATCGCCCTCAAGCCACTCGGAAACGATGTAGTGATAAAACTGCTTGGACCAAAGAAGCCCGGCAAAGCATTGCCGCATTACATTCTGTGCATCAGGGCTCAGATCGGCTGGAATCAGCTCTGAATAGAACTCATCAGCTTCCGCCTTGCGGACCTGGAACACCTGATCAAATTCGGGATAACCTACCTTGGCACTTGAGGCGGAATCGGTCAGCCGCATCCGAATTGTCGCTCTGCCACCCGCAGGCACGTCCATAACGTAAACAGCTGCAGCTTTTGTTCCGATGCCATCGGGGTTCACGACATCCTGACGTCCGCAGACGACGTGTTCATGAAAAGCGTCTTTTGTGTATTGGCGACCTTCGTCGTAATTGAATAAGAGACGCGAGTTCGTTTCGTTCTCTGTAAAAATCAGGTCCGGCTGGCCCTCAAAGACGATCCAGCGTTTACCATAGTCGGACTCTGTGAGTTCGATTACGGCGGGTTCGCTTGCGCACCGTTTTAATCGGGGCTTTGAATTGTCACGCCCCCACGACCATGTATTTCGGAACCAGGTAGTCGGGAGTACATGGAGAGGTGCCGAGTCAGGTCCGCGGTTCTCTATAGTGATGCGAACGAGAATGTCTTCGACGTTTGCCTTGGCATATTCAATGAAGACATCAAAGTACCGGTTGTCCTCGAAGATTCCCGTATCGATTAACTCAAACTCACGGTCGCGCCGGTCACGGCGTTGATTTTCCTGTTTAAGCCATTCGTATGGAAACTCCTGCTGAGGATACTTGTACAGGAACTTCATGTAGGAGTGCGTCGGAGTGTTATCGAGGTAGTAGTAACATTCCTTGACATCTTCGCCGTGATTTCCCTCGTGCCCGGTGAGGCCAAACAGGCGCTCTTTGAGAATGGGATCCCGGCCATTCCAAAGTGCGACGGCAAAGCATATTTTCTGGTGTCGGTCGCAAATCCCTCCGATGCCGTCTTCATTCCAGCGGTACGCACGCGATCGGGCCTGATCAAACGACAGGTACTCCCAGGCACTTCCCGCAGCGCTGTAGTCTTCCCGTACCGTGCCCCACGCGCGCTCGCTCAGGTAGGGTCCCCAGCGTTTCCAGTGTTCGCTGCGAGCGTTGGATGCCGCCAGTCGTTGTGATTCCGCTGTCATGTCACTTCTAACTTACCTTCTGTGAAAATCGTTGGCCCGAGCGCAGGCTTCGCGTTGCTTTTGTCACTCGCTGGTATCTGGATGCCTGCCAATTCGACGGCAATTCCCGCCGTGTTCAGGGCCAAGTCATTGGCGCTGAAATCTTCGCGTCGCCGGCAATGGGTAATGATCCGCGCCACCGGGTGCTTTCGCTGTTTGAAGTAATCGAACCGCAATCGCGGACAGCCAGGAAAAGATTGCTGGATCATATCTCGCTTGCGACTCTGCGGAAAACCGCTTACAACCAACATTGGCGCACACCAACCCTCAGGAAGGTGACGCAAAGCATTGTACCGAGAGTTACGAATTGCCGACCAGCAGAAGAAGGGAGGCACTGGGATTCAGTTCCTCCCAGGTCGTCACTGCTCGCGGCCAAATACAGGGATGGCTGCGCCGCTTACCTGAGAAAGCTGATCGCTGGCAAGTGCGACAATTAAATTCGCGACCTGGGCTGGCTGGACCCAACGGCTGAAGTCGGCGTTCGGCATCGCCTGCCGATTCGCCGGAGTGTCCATCGTCCCGGGTAAAACGACATTTGCGGATATGAATTTATCTGCATTCTCGGCGGCGGTGGTGCGAATCAGGGAAACCAGCGCGGCTTTGGACGCCGCGTATGCAGCGGACATTGGCGACGGTTCAATCGCTGCCCGGCTGCCCACGGCGATGATGTGGCCGCTCTTCGCTTGCCGAAGCTGCGGCAGCGCGGCGCGAACTATGTAAAACGCCGAGAGCAGGTTCAGTTCGAGCATCCGTTGGACCGCCGCGTCGTCGGTGTCGGCGACAGAGGTTCCACCCATGTAACCGCCAACCAGATGGATCACGCCGTCGAATCGACCGAAGGTTGCGACCACCTTTTCGACGACTCTCCGGGCGGCGTCGCCTGAAGTGAGTTCCGCGGGTATTGCGCGGAATCTGTCGTAACCGAAGTCAGTGTCAGAGATAGATCGCGAGACGCCGGCAACTCTCGCGCCCGCGTTGAGGCAAGCCTCAGTAACGGATGTGCCGAGGCCGCCTTTTGCACCAGTGATGATGAAGACTTTGTCGTTCAGCATGCCTATTCTCCAGACGACCAGGCGACGCGAAATTCCGGATACAGCGTCAGACCGCCGCAGGCAAAGATGGTCTGACCTGTGATATACGATGCGTCATCCGAAGCGAGAAACGCGAACACGGATGCGATCTCGGCTGGATCTGCCGCCCGTCCCATAGGGATGTGGCGTTCTACCTCAGTCCGAGCCTTGGGATCATTGATCCAGGCGTTATTGATCGGCGTGACAACAGCGCCTGGTCCCACTGCATTCACTCGGATTCCGCGATCCGCATATTCGAGGGCCATCGTTTTTGTGAGGTTTTCCATACCACCTTTGCTAACTGAGTAGGGGAGGTACTTCGGTTTCGGGATAATCTCATGGACGCTTGAGTTATTGAGGATCACGCCGCGTTTTCCGCGTTCCAGAAAGTGGCGCACTGCCTCGCGGGAACACATAAAAGTCCCGCGGAGGTTCACGTTCAGAACCTGGTCGAAATCCCTCATGTCGATCTGTTCAGTAGGCGAGGCCTTCTGAATCCCAGCGTTATTCACAACGACATCGAGACCTCCAAGTGCTGAAATAGAATCGGCGAACAGCTTCCGAACCTGATCTTCCTTTGACACGTCTGCCTGAACAATGACGTGTTTCTGCCCTGCGCCACTCGGGTTCGCTTGTTTCAATATGCTGGCGAGTGTTTCTTCCGCGTTCTCCGGATCTGCGAGGTAATTGATGATTACGTTGGCGCCTTCCTCGGCGAATCGTATGGCTATCGCCCGGCCGATTCCTGTAGAAGCGCCAGTAACAATTACGTTTTTGCCTGCGAGTCTTCCCATAGCTGTTTCTCCCTCTTCATCCGTGTACGCACCGGTGCCATTGTTCCAGCGAACACGGGAATATTCTAAAGTCGCGCTGGTCCTGACGTCATGCAGAACAGGGCCGCGCCGAGGTGTTTCACGGACCCGCTCGGGCGCAAGGTGTGGACCGAATTGGTCAGCGACCTCCGAACAGACTCCGAATCTGTTTTCTGGATTGGCAGACGGCGCAAAGGTCAGTGTATCCGTTTCCGCCGGAAAGGACGAAACGCACTGCCGACGGAAGGTCGTCGGCTTGCTAATGGATCGGTCAGCGCCGCGCGCCATTGCGGCTGCAAATTCGCGCTGTAGCATTTGTCTGCTTCATTCGCCGGGGCTCTTCCGGAGGTCTTCGATGCCCACACCTTCTCACCGGATGTGGCTGTTTGGGCTCGGGTACCTTCTTTTGCGAGCAGAGCTATCCCAATACGTGACGTCGTGCCAACTCGCATTTCTTTCAGAGCCAGCGAGCACGTGCGTTTGCCGTCTGGCGAACTTTGTCAGCCTATTTGTGTACTGTTCGAAAACCTGAGTATCGAAGGTACCAGGAAAGGCACACAGGGACCGTACCAGTACGTCACGGCAAATCACGGACATGCCTTACACCAAGGCTGAAATCGTTGGCTTTATTGGTGTTCACGAGTACTGGTTCTGTCGTTCGGAATTGCTAAACAGCGGCACTCAGGGGCGAACAGGTACTATCAACCCCAGTCCCTCGCTCCCACTATGCGGGGTTGTCCGAAAGTCCTGGCTCGTGTCAATTTACATGCAGGAGCCCATTTGAAATTTCCTAACTTCTCAAACGTCGCGGTTTCGTTTCTCACCGCTTTTCTCTTTATTACTCCGGTTTTTTGCAAAACTCCCGGAAAGCTTGCGAGAGACCTCAATGGCCGCGGCACTATTGACGTTATCGTGCAGTTTCGCTCCACCGTGGGCGACACCCAAAACGCCAAAATCAAGGGCAAGGGCGGACAGCTGAAGCGTGGATTTAAGTCGCTGAAAGCCGGCGTTTACACGATACCGAGTCAGTTGCTCGATACACTTTCAGACGATCCGGATGTGGCCTTTATTTCTCCGGCGAATCGCCGCCTCACTTCCTCTCTCGATATCACCACCGCTACTGTCGGCGCGGCTATGGCTCAGTCTTACAACTGGACGGGCGCTGGGGTCGGGATCGCTGTAGTGGACAGCGGCGTTGATGAGGGTGACTTCATGACAGCCGCGCGCCCGTCGCGCGTGGTTTACCGGGAAAGCTTCACGGACGACGGCAGCACCGCTGATGCGTATGGACATGGCACGGCTGTGGCATCGGTTGTTGCGGGTAATGGAGAACAGTCGGGGGGGCTCTATAAAGGTATTGCACCGGGAGCGAATATCATCAGTCTTCGTGTTCTGGGCGCGAATGGCAGCGGCTCCGATGCGGCGGTTATCTCTGCCATTGACCGTGCGATCGAACTGAAGTCCCAGTTCAATATCCGCGTACTCAATCTTTCGCTTGGCCGTCCGGTCTTTGAGAGCTATAAGACCGATCCGCTGTGCCAGGCAGTGGAGCGCGCGTGGCTTTCCGGCATTGTTGTTGTTGTTGCAGCAGGAAATGAGGGCAGGAACAACAGTGTGGGAACGCAGGGTTATGCGATGATTGCCAGCCCTGCGAATCATCCTCTGGTCATCACGGTGGGAGCCATGCGATCGCAGGGAACACCATCGCGTGGTGACGACCTGATGGCGAGCTACTCAAGCAAAGGTCCATCCATGGTTGACCACATCGTAAAGCCGGACCTTGTCGCGCCCGGCAACCGCATCACAGCCGCGGGTTTTCCTGGCAGCACTCTCGCCCAGATGTATCCCGAAAACGTGGTCAGTCAGCACTACTTCCGAATCAGCGGCACCAGCCTTGCTGCACCCGTTGTGAGTGGTGCGGCTGCCCTTCTGATCCAGAAAGATCCTCAGCTGACGCCAGATCAGATCAAAGCGCGTCTGATGAGAACCGCAACCAAGAACTTCCCTCGGTTCAGCACTGTTGTCGACAACGGCGTTACTTACACCACGCAGTACGATCTGTTTACGGTAGGTGCAGGATATCTCGATATCTGGGCCGCTTTGAACGACAAGAGAGTGGTACCCGGCATCACCGGAGCCGCCGTGTCGCCGACAGCCGTACCGAACACGACCACGCGGAAAGTAAACGTCGTGAACACGATGTCAGCCGTTTGGGGAGATTCGGCAGTTTGGGGCGATTCTGCAGTATGGGGTGACTCCGCTGTCTGGGGCGACGCCGTGTGGGTGACTTCGTCTTCCGCGGTCTGGGGCGACTCTGCCGTGTGGGGTGACTCCGCAGTATGGGGCGACTCCGCAGTTTGGGGCGACTCCGCGGTTTGGGGTGACTCCGCGGTATGGGGTGACTCCGCGGTATGGGGCGACTCTGCCGTGTGGGGCGACTCCGCAGTTTGGGGTTCGTCCGTGATCCGCCGCGGAGACAAGTAGACGTTGGTATTCCGGCCGTACGCGCTTATCGCGTACGGCCTGTTGATTGCAATCCTGCTTGCGCAGGTCTCTCCTTCAACGTTTCTTCTGATTTATCCCCACCAGTTGTCGCCTTTTGAGATATGTGAACGGAGCCAGTCTTCGTTCAGTTCAAGACCGAGTCCCGGACCCTCAGGGACAGGGCATACGCTTTGACGTACCGCCGGTTCTTTGCCTTGCGCCATTTTCTCCTTAAAGCCCCGAAAAGCCCCGAGAGCGTTCTCCAGCTTGAAGAAGTTCTGGATTGCGGCACCAAGATGCATCGATGCGTAGAACCGAATCAGGGAGCACGGCCCGCTGTGCAATCCAACCGGCGTGCGTGTCAGAGCCGCATAGTCCGCAATCTTCCGGCAGCCGGTAATGCCGCCCGAGTATGCGACATCGGGGTGAATCATATCCAGGACCTGATTGTCGAGATATGGCCGGAACCCTTCCACGAGTTCAACCTTTTCGCCGGCAAGGACCGGCACGCGCGTCGAACGCTTCAGCTCCAGCCATGCCTCCGAATACCGAACGGAAAGCGGATCTTCAATCCACATCGGATCTATCGGCTCGATGGCCTTGCACAATCCGATCGAACTTCGGGTGTCAAACTGACCCGTGCAATGCATGGCTATATCGATGTCGTCTCCAAGCGCCTCACGCAGATTCGCGTAGCCGCGGGCAGTTCTCCTCAATTCGGCACCGTCGAGAGTGGGATTGAAAGGACCGTTCGCGCGCTGACCGCCATTGCCTCCGCCGCGTCGCTGGTTTTCGCCGCCACGAGTGCCTGCCGCAGGCGCCGCAAAACCGAACTTGAACGCAGTGAACTTCTCCGGCGCCGATTTGACTTCATCGGCCCATGCCCGACAACTCGCCTTGTCAAGGATGTCTGCAGGCCCACCGTGTGAGTAAACCGGGATGTTCTTGCGGAGCGGCCCACCGAGGAGTCGGTAAACAGGGTAGCCGGTGATCTTGCCGGCAATATCCCAGAGCGCAATGTCGATGCCGCTTACCGTTGGAATATTCGCCATAAACGAGTACTGCGTGCTCGCCATCATGTAAAAGTGGCGCTCGATCGCAAGCGGATCCTGCCCTGTGAGCTGGGGAGTCATCATTTCGATGCGAGCTCGCGCAGCGGGCGAGGGAAGTCCCGCTTCGCCGTAGCCAACAATGCCGGCGTCAGTCTCAACTCGGACCAAACAACCGTCACCGACGTTGTCGAGCCCCATCGTTTTTATCTTTGTGATCTTGACCTCTCCGGTGTAGGGCGCCGCGATTGCGCGAAAGTTCGTCAGCCAGGCAGCCGCAGGTATTCCGAGCGCGCTCTTCAGCAGGTTCCTTCGGGTCAGGTTCATCTCTGCACCTCCATATCACGAAAACCGCAGTCGAAACAAGTCACTCCGTGCTCAAGGCAACTTTACTCCCAGAGCCGATTCAGTAAAGGACTGGGGTGATAGCAGGAATGTTGTAGAACGGTCTCTTACGTAGCAGAAAGACTACGGCTTTCTTTTGAATCGAACCGCTTGCCCCGGTTTGCCAGGAAGCTTAAGGGTGAACTTGCCTGAATACAAGCCAGGCGTGCGCGTGATCGTCATCTGCCACGGGTCGATTATGTCGGCGGTGAACTTAGTAATATCCGGCAGATCGAATTCCATTTCTGCAGGTTGATGCAGGTCGAAGTAAAACAGGTAAAACTCGCCTTCACGAGCCGCCGCCGGGTACTTCTGGTTAGGCAGCGGGTTGATTCCTTCGGACGGAAACTGCTGGATCAGCTGACGGAGGAAGCCGATTCGCGCGGCGCTCTGCCCGTGGAGCACCCCTCCTTTGGACCACCACAGAATCTCGTTCGGATCGAGATATGTCTCACCATGGCCGACGTAACTTCCGAATGCTGTTCCCAGCCAGAACCTGCGAACCATTTCTTCCGCTGAGATATCTCCCCAACGGCGAGGGATATTACCTTCGTATTTGCATTCATCCCAAATGACTGGTTTCTTCCACGTCGACAGGTACTCGGGCGTTCGAACGAAATCATCTCCCTGCATGCTCACGTGAGTAACCCACGCTTTCGAATGATCGTAGAGGATTGTTCCGTTGTGAATAGACCTGAGATGTTGGTAGGGATCGTGCTGCTGAACGATTTGGAAATAGTGGTCGAAGTCCGACTGTGTCTTCGATTTCATGAAATCCCACTCGTTGGCCATGGACCACCAGACATTTCGGAATGCTGAGAATCGGGCAATCGTATACCGAAGGTATCGGTCGTTGACTTCGGGCGGCATCTCCTTGTAGCCCCACCGATCATACGGGTGAAACAGAATCAGATCCGCTTCGATGCCCAGCGCCATCAGTTCACGAAGGCGCGTCTCAATATGCCGAAAAAAGTCAGGGTTGAATTGTGAATAGTCGTTCGTCCCGGCTGCATTACGCGGAAAAGGATAATACTTAGGTTCGTTTTTGTTGTAAACGTAATCCTTCGGGAACACGCACATCCGAATCTTATTGAACGGACTGCTGCTCAGCGTTCGCAGCGTTTGCTGTTCCAGCTCGTCACCCTGGTGCACCCAGGCGTATGCCGTGGTCCCGATTGGAAAATAGGAACTGCCGTCTGCATATCCGAAGTGCCATGTGTTGCGTACGGATACCGGGCCGTGGTTTCGGCCGGTGTTTTGAATGCAGCGGAATGTTCCGACCTTGCCGTTCAGATCGGCGCGATTACTCCGGGTCGTGAAGGACCATTCACCTGTCGTATCGGGCATAAATCGAACTCGATATTGCCCGGCGCCGTCATAAAATCCGTCTACGTCGATCGTCCGGTGCCCAATCCGGAAAACCGCACCGAATGTAACATCGAGGAACGGATTCCCGGCGTCTGGTCCCTTCAGGGAAGCTTCAAATAAGGACCAGCGCTCGATGGTTTCGGTAGCTTGTGCCCCGACAGAAAAGCTGAATGCCAATAAAACGAGTAAAGTTCGAAAGGTAGAACGCACCGGTATTCGCCTTCTGGAAGCTATCGCGAGGGCCTCGCTGGATGCCTCCCGTAAACATACCGCACCGAAACTGCAACCACAACCGGAACTGCCTCGCTATGAGCCGCCAGGGAGGGATGGGCGCCAGACAAACACTGCTGAAGCGTGCTTGTTTCTGATCGGCATCACTGCTCTCTGAAGTCCTTCGGAAGATCTGCAACCATCGGGACGGGCCTTATCGCGTGTTACGTACCAGCGAGACGGGCTATGCAGACGGATCCGGCGCTGGCACTGTGCGCCGAGTAGACGTTATTGCTGGCTAATTAGCCTGGTTAGGTGTCTCCGGACGAGACGAACTCGAGCGGCTTCTGAAGTCGCTCAGAGCCCGCAGCATGGTTTCGTCATACGAGCTTCGCGGCGGATACTGCAGAGCCTGACGCTCCATCAGCTCCGCGTCTTTCAATCGGTTTGCCTGCCTGTAGACCGACGCAAGAGCCAGCATACGTCCTACGGAAGGCTCAATCAGAACCGCACGTTCATACGCATCAATCGCTTCGGAAATGTGATGATCGCACGCGTATGCCTGGCCAAGTACGGCCATAAACATGGCGTCGCCTTGCACGATTGACGGAGCGCTTACGGCTGCATTCACCGCGTCATGGCACCGTCCCGTGCGCATGTATGCATATGCGAGGTGTGTGTGTCCTCGCACCTTCAACGGTGCCGCGTGGGTGACATCCGTCCAGAGAGCGATGTCACTCGCCCAGACTGCCGACCGTTGTTGCGTCAGAATGCAGCAGAAGATTATGTACGCGCCGACCATCGTTCCCGGTAGTTCCGGGCGCTGCACTCGCGTCAAATACTCAAGCAGCACCAGAACCAATCCTGCGAGTGGAAGATACATGCGCCGCTCAGCGGCGAGATCCTGGAGCGGAATTATCGAAGAGGTTGGAAGCAGAAGCGCAGCAAATAACAGACAGCCACAAAACAACACGGGATAGCGAAAACGGACACGCGTGATCGATACGGCGGCGACGGCCAGCACCAGCGCTGCAGCAGCGGCACCATGTTCAGTGAGTGTATGCGACAGAGGCACGTCATAATCGGCATTCTGACTGATCGGCAAAATCGCGAGACGCACATACCAAACCCACATTCGGAACTGCGTGAACAGATACTCATACCAGTGCATGCCCGGCACACGGAAACCCGCAGTGGTCGATGCCGTAAGCACGAGCGCTACGCCAATGACTGCGAGCGCCCCCGCCGCTAAAAGAGGCGCATAGAGCCGTATGCCTCGTCGAAAAGCTTGCGCGGCGGTTCGTCGCCACAGAGCCATGTCCAGCCCGAACAGAATTGCCGGCAAAACGGCTGCCTGCTCTTTTGACAGAACTGCGCAGCCATAGAGGACCATTACTGCCGCTGCACGCCTCCAGGTGATCGGCTCAGTCCCCGCGTTGCAGAACACGACCAGCGCCCCGAGTGTGAACAGCCCGCAGACCAGTTCCGATCGCCCGGCGATGTAGGCGACCGACTCCGCCTGTAAAGGATGCGCAAGAAAGATGATTGCGCCGATCAGAGCGCAAACCAGTGCGCGGCGTTTCTCTACGCTGTTCAGAACGAGAATTTTCCGGAACAGGACGAAGGCAAGGCTGCTGTTTATCGCGTGTATCGCGATTCCGATCAGGTGATAACCCCACGTCTCACGGCCGGAGATCTGATAGCTCAGCCAATAAGTCAGGAATAGCACCGGACGAACACCACGGAGCCACGCCTTCAGGGATTCGTGCGGAAAAGTTGGCGCGTAGAACGACAGTCCGATGTCATCAAACAGGAAAGGTGCTTTGACCGATGACCAGTAGAGGACAAACGTGAGGACCAGAGCGCCCGCGAACACGGCAAAACTAACCCACGATAGCTGGATTCCCCGGGTCGGCAACGTTTCGGGGCGGATTTCCTCTGCTATTACTACGTCTTCAA
Source organism: Bryobacteraceae bacterium (assembly GCA_963794765.1). Classification (GTDB taxonomy): domain Bacteria; phylum Acidobacteriota; class Terriglobia; order Bryobacterales; family Bryobacteraceae; genus JAWXCM01. Next base: position 187,322 of record CAWCGC010000026.1, read on the forward strand.
GAACTTTCCCGCGTTTCGACATCCGGGTGATCGCACTCTAAATTAACGGACCGAGGTGTAATCAGGCAAGAAGTGCGGACTTCGGCGAGTGTAGCACGCCAGTAACGTATGCCGGCGCTATTCACAGTTGACCAGGTATGTCAATGACTTACTCGTTTCGATATGCCTGTGGATATACCGAAGGCGGTGAAGTTCAGGCGTCGGGCAGGCCTGAAGAAAGCTGGTTCAGGTTGGGCGCAGGCTGTTGGTCTTGAGGGTCAGCTTAGCAGCACACACTCATGATCCAGAATCGACGGGACCTCGAACTCGATGCCGTTATCCGCCGACCTGGTCTTCACCGGTTTGCCAGAGACCAGTAGTTGGGCCTGGCCGATCAACCCTGTGGACAAGCTGGGCGCCAGCCTGACGACTATTGGACCTACGGAAATTAGTTCGTCTATCGGCGCGCGCCACGTGGCTGCACTCGTCAGATTTACCAGGTGCAGAATCACTTTGTTCTGCTGTCTGTAAACGTGGCAATCGATCATGCCGGCACCGGACACCGATATGGGAATGTGATTCCCCGATGCCCAGCGCACAAGGTTTGCCAGCAAGTTGCCGTGGTCAGGCAGATGCTCTTTCGCATATCTTCGGTCAAGGTCCGCCGGCAGGAATCCGACCCTGGAGTTGCCCTGCTGCCTCAGTACAAGGCCCGGAATCGATGTCTTCGGTTCGCGCATCCACGAGGTCTCAGGCGGATAAGTCGGGAAGGGAGGTACATATGTCAGCGATACAACTGCATCCTCGGACACGCGAAGCGGAGTTAGTGTGCCACCGAACGCCAGTAAGTCCGTCTCGTTGAATCCCTGAAGCACAGGATGGCGCTTGCCGCTGACGGCGGGCTCGTCTCCCGCTTTCGGTCCATAAACGCTGGCGCGCATTTCCGGTATCAGGCGGAGGTATGTGTGACCGTCCGGAGCGAACCGGTCCTGCCCCTCGCCGCGCGTTCCACGTCCGCCCCTCGCGGCCGAACTCAGGTGCGGGGCCGGTGTCGTTCGATGCGCACCAAAGAGTTCGCCCAGAGCGTAGTCTGCTCGGGGATCGCCCCACTCGTCATACAGACTCGTGACCCCGGTCGCGATGAGCGAGCCGGCGCGGGTGACGAAGTTTCGGATCGACGAACATTGCTGGTCTGACAGTGCACCGAGATTAGGAGCAACGATGCAAGTCAATCCAGTTGCAGAGTCGAGGTCGTCCACGTGAATCGGCAAATACGGAATACGAGCCCGAACCAGCGCATGCATCACACCTGTGTACGGTGCGTCGACCAGATCTGCCGCGTCGTTTCTACCGAAAAAGTCGGTGTTGCGCTGAGACCAGAGCACACCCACTGTTGCAACCGGCTGGCGGTTAACAAGGTACTGTTCGTTCTGTTTCGCCCACCTCATGATCGGGACAGGCGTGTTATACATGCGGCGATCCTCGTGGTATGCGCCGACATAGTGCCACCACGGCTGGATCCCTCCGGCCATACCGGAGATCATCCACATGCGAGCCTCTGGCGCGGGTTTACTCGCAACTCGGTAGTAACCGGGTCCCGACTCATACATCGCCATACTCTCGGGCGCCAGTTTGTCCCAGCCAAGCATGCCGTGAACACGCTTGCCGGTGTCTCCGTTTTGCTGAAAGCCGGTATCGTCATCACGGCGCTGATGATCAAGCATCAGAATGCCTGCACGTTTTGAGACGGCCCGAAGGTCGCGGAACGATCTCGACAGCGAGGTTATCGAACCACTCATCATCCCGGACCAGATGCAGTCGGGTCCTCCGGAGGCAGTCGTCGTTCGATTGTTCAGTTCCCACAATTCAGTTCTGCGGTCGTAACTCCAGAGAATCCATTTGCGGTAAACGGGGTCGTCCCAATTGGCCTGTTTGGGTAAGTCGGAGCCCGCCTTTTCGCGAAACTTTCGAGCGCAATTATCGCAATAGCATATGCTTTCCCGGCCCAGTCCCGCCCAGCTGTTATCCGTGAAGCCATCCGGATGTGAACGTTCTACGATCTCGCGGAGAACGTCCGGAAGGTAACTGTCGTAATACGGGCTGTTGATGCACGCAACGTATTTGTCGGCGGCGCGGATCGGTTCGCCCTTGCTGTTGCGCGCGAACCAGTCCGGGTGGGCTTTGAAGAAGTCCTCCGCGGTTCGGTTCGAGTCCATGCGCGCCATCACAAACAGACCGTCGGCATGCGCGGCGTTCGTCAGTTCACCAAACAAATCTCGTCCATTAAGGAATTCCGCGCGATGGTGCAGCGGAAACTTGCTTGGGTAATACGCGACGATACCACCCGCGTTGATAATGACGGCCTGAACTTCTGTTTTCTTCCAAAATTCACGCCACCACGTGATGTCGTATCGAACAGGGTCTTTTTCCGTGATATTGGTCTGACCCCAGCGATAAGCGCGGCGATACCAGGGCAGCTTAGTGCCGCCGCTTGTTTGAGCCGCCTGGACAGGGGATTCGAACGGCACTGCAAATGCGCCCGCAGCTGCAAGGCTGGATTGAACGAACGTGCGTCGGGTGGACATGTGGACTGGATCGCGCCTGTTGGTGCTGCGCGCAACTATATCAAAGTTGACTGACAGTGCCGGTTGAGTTTCACAGATATATCCAAACTCGGTGGAAATTCCGACCGCAGTTGTGATATAGGATTACGACAACCGGAATCCGAAGGGGACCGATGAAAACAATTCTCAGGGCGGCAGCTACAGTAGTGGCGTTCACGACTTGTGCGTTTCCACAATTCGATACAGGACAGATTGCGGGGTTCGTGAAGGACGAAAGCGATGCTGTCCTTGTTGGCGCATCCGTGACCGTGACCAATGAAGGAAATCGCGATCAGCGCCAGACCATCACCAATCACACGGGCTATTATGCGTTCCCGAATTTACCGGTTGGTACCTACACGATCACCGCTGAACTCTCGGGATTCAAGAAGTACGTGCAAACGGGTGTCGTTCTCAACTCGGCAGCGAAGGTCGGTGTTGATCTTCAGATGACTGTCGGAACGCTGGCTGAAACGGTTGAGGTCAAGGCTTCCGCGGCGCAGGTCCAAACGGACTCTGCAACCGTCGGCCGAGTTGTCGAAACGAAGCAGATTCAGGACCTCACACTGAATGGCCGGAACCCCGTCTATCTCGCTCTTCTGAAGCCCGGCGTGACGGGCGGCTCTATTGGCACGTTCGACCCCGACAGCGTTTCTAACGGAGGCTTCAACATAAACGGCGGCCGTAACGACGAATACGTTGTCATGGTCGATGGTGCCGTTGCGACCCGCACCCGCTCGTCCGGCTCAATGCTGGGTGCCCAGGACGTCGACACGGTGCAGGAAGTTCAGATTCTGACCGCGAACTACAACGCCGAATATGGACGTTCATCGGGTGGGCAGATCCGGTTTATCACGAAAAGCGGCACGCGCCAGTTCCACGGTGATCTGGTTGAGAATTTCCGCAATTCCGCGATGGATGCCAATACCTGGACTCGCAATCACTCATCTCTGCCGAGCCAGTTCACTCGGGCGGCGCCATTCCGTTTCAATCAGTACGGATTCGATATCGGGGGACCCGTTTTTGTTCCCGGACACTGGAACCACGACAGGACGAAGCTGTTCGCATTTTATGCGGACGAATGGATCAACCGCCGTGACGAAAATAATCCAACCGGAACCGTGCCGACAGCTCGCCATGCGCAACGGTGACCTGAGTGAGTTATTGAACCCGGCAAATCCCTTCTTTCGGGCAGTTCGCACAGTGCGAGATCCGCTAACCGGATCAGCCTTTCCCGGATAACATTATTCCGCCAGACCGGATTTCGCCAAATGGGCGGGCGCTTCTCAATGCGTATCCGCTGCCCACGCCAGGCTTCCAGCAAGGCACGACGAACTTCATCACCAGCTATCCGCATTACTCCGACACTCGAAAAGACACGTTCAAAGTCGACTACATGATCAGCGACAAGGAACGATTGTCGGTTCGTGGAACGCACATCCCGTGGAGATTTAACTCACCCACCGAAGGCACGCTTGGACTGTACCAGGCATTGTGGTCGCGCCCGAACCGGACTGGTTCCGTAAGCCTCACCAGTACGCTCAGCCCGACTTTGATCAATGAGTTCACTTTCTCCGCCAACTCCGACGGTGTCGGATCCATTGATGCTGATCCGGCATGCGGTGCGTTGTGCAATCGAAGCACCTACGGCATCAACTATCCGTATATCTACCCCGGAACGAAGATCTTCGATCAGAAGATTCCGTCCCTCACGATCAATGGCCTGACGACAATTGACAACGGGCCGTATCCCGGATCATGGTCAGGTTTTGTCTATGCGTGGGCAAACAACACCACGAAAATCATCGGCAACCACACGATGAAGTTCGGTGTCTTCATCGAGCGTTCGGGCCAGAATGATCACATCCAGTTCACAACAGCAAGTGCGCCCGCGACGATAAACGAGAATGGTTCCTTCCGTTTCCTCGACGCCGGGCGCACGGATGCGACTGGACTGGCAATCGGCAACACGCTGCTCGGACTATTCAATGACTACTCGGAACTCGGTGGCAAACCCATAACCCCATGGGTTGCAACAGCGGTTGACTGGTTTGTCCAGGACAGCTGGAAGGCAAGCAGGAAGTTAACGATCGAGTACGGGATTCGGCATTCGATCTGGCCGCCATGGCATAGCCGCTGGGGCAGTCTCGCCGAATTCCTGCCGCAGTTTTACGATTCCACGAAGCCGGCCACAGTCGACCCGGCGGGTGGCTTCATCACGGGCGGTGACCCGTATAACGGGATCGTTCTGCCTGGGTGCGATGTTCCCGACGCGGAAGGCGGCCGGTTCCCAATTCTGCACACCAATGAAGTGAAACGCCTATATCATTGCCTTCCCGAAGGTCTGGCCCAGACGCATTACAAGGTGTTCCAGCCCAGGGTGGGCCTCGCTTACGCGTTCAGTCCGAAGATGGCTCTGCGAGCAGGAATCGGTATGTTCGCCAATCGCACGGCGATCAACCGGGATACAGCGCTCGGTGGTAATGCCCCATTCCAGCCGCAGACAACGGTGATCAACGGCAGTGCAGACGTTCCGGCTGGTGCCACGCAGAGGCTGTTTCCGTTCACGCTGACCAGCCAGGATCCTGTGTTTAAGATCCCTGTGGCCTGGAACTGGAACACGACATTCCAGCGGGAAATCTTCTGGAATACAACTATCGAGGTTGGATATGTTGGACGGCGAGGTATCCACAATCAGCGTAAACGGAACATCAATCAGCTTCTGCCGGGAACCGTGCAGGCCTATCCGACGATCAATCCGAATGCGCTTCGTCCGTATCTGGGAATGGGCATCGTTGGACTGGCGGAGAATTCAGGTCTGTCGATGTATAACGGCCTGCAAGTCAGTGTCGAGCGACGTTTCGCGACCGGTCTGTTGTTCGGGTTTGCCTATACATACTCGAAGAGCATGGACAACGGGTCGAATCTGACTGATGTTCTCCCGAATGCTTACAATGACAAAGATTATTGGGGCTACTCCGATTTCGATCGAACCCACGTCGCGGTTCTGAATTACATCTACGAGCTGCCATTTAAAGGTTCGAACGGGCTCACGCGACGTCTCATTGGGAATTGGGAGATCTCCGGTGTCTTCCAGGCGAACTCCGGAAATCCGTTCTCGGTCCGGAGAAACAACGATTATGCCGGCGTCGGACCAGGCAGCGGAAACCAGTTTTATGATCTCGTGGGAGATCCATCCGCTGAAGTCTCATCCTTCACTGACTCGGCACTTTGGTTCAATAAAGATGCATTCCGGCAGCCTGCCGCTGGGACATTTGGCAAGCAGCCGCGCAATATCCTCCGCAACCCTGGATTCCGGCACCTGGGATATGGGACTTCGGAAGAACTTCCCGGTGACGGAGGCGCAGAAGCTGCAGTTTCGGTTCGAAGTCTTCAACATTCTGAACCATCCCAACTGGGGTGGCGCGAATGCTGACCCAACAAGCGGCACCTTCGGTCGGGTTACCAGTAAGAGCGGTGAGAGGAACATCCAGCTCGCGCTCAAATACATCTTCTGAAAACTCGCGCCATGCGGCAGTCGCGAGAGTCATAACATCGGCCTCTCTTCGGAGTCGTGGATCGACGATCGGATTACTTTGCGGTTTGTTTTCGGTCGAGTCGCGTACCGAGCGATCTGCTTTGCGGAGACGAGTCCGGGTCGTCATCCGACGTTTCCAGCTGCACTGGGCTGGACAATTGCATAGCCTCTGCGGCGGCGAGCAATTTCGCCGGTGCCGGATCGTGGGCAGCAACTTCTTTAAGGTAGGCCACTATCCCGGATTGAGATGTCGGCAGGGCTACCGGGGCGCCCCGATGAATGGCCATCATCTTGTCGCCCTCGATTACCAGACAAGCGAGCTTTGATCCATAGACGGCGCTCAGTCCGACGTCAGCGAGTACCACCATGCCATTGAAGCGTGTCAGGATCGCTCCGACTGTTCGCGTGTGACCAATGACGACTCGCTTGACTTCGTAAACTTTCAACAGATTTGCCACGTGCTGTTCGAGTTCGGTTTCTGGCGCCAACGCCAGTCCTCTGTACCAGAGAGGCCCCTCGGCGTCGACTGTCATACCTTTGTTAAGCAGCTCTAAATTGTCCAGCTCCCGGCGGATTCGGTCGTTAATATCTTTGAGGGACTGTCCGCTGTACTTCGGCGAAATGCCTCCGTGAAGGAATAACGTGTCATTGATTCGGATCACCGAATCATGCTTTCGGATCCAGCGTCCGTACTTGCCATTGGGACCAAACTCAAATTGGTGTTCAAAATATCCCGGCGGATATTTTTTCTCCCACTCTGATTTGTATTCGGCAGTCAGTTTATCGCCCTGTCCTTTAGCCTTGAGTTCGGAGGAGCGCATCAACCAGACCTGATTCCGGATCTGTTCGGAGTTAGGTCTGCGAAACGACGCAAATTCTGCCGGGATGGTATACCGCAGGTCGCCATACATGTTCATCGCCTCGTGATTACCAATGAGTGGGTGCACCATGCCACCCGCTTTCTTCGCCTGCTTCTCCAGATCCATCAACAGCTCGAATATGCGGCGAGTGTCGGGACCGCGATCAGGAATGTCCCCAAGCTGGACCAGATGCGTCTTGCCTCCTGCCCACTTGTCTTTTGAAGGCTCAAGCAGCCCGGCGTAGCGCAGCACCGTAGTGAACTCGGAATAGCTGCCATGAACATCCCCGACGGCAATAACACGCTCGACACCGTCCCAGGTCTGCCCGAGCGCGATAGATGCGATGAGAAAGACAAAGAGCGCGTCATTGAATCCCGTACTGCAGCCCTGTTTCCACGTCCCGTACAGGTTCGCGAGGTTTCGTATAGTGGAGGGCTCTGGCCTCAGTCTGACACCAGAACCTCTCGTTCATCAGCAGACGAAACCAGGAGAACACACAACGCGGTATTCCGGTGTGCTGAACACCTTCCAACAGCAGTCTCGCCACGTACCCGGACTTGATTCTCTATGTGCTGAAAGGATGCGATTTGTTTCGACAGGTATGCGTATCGGCCGCACACTTAACGGAGGTCAGCCAGCGGCTTTGTGCTCCGGTTCAGCTTTGAGCAGCTCAAGAAACGCCCGCGCGGCATGGCTCAAAGCGCGTCGAGCCGGATAAACCAGCCGAACCTTCCGGTCGATTTGAAGCTCAGGTACCTCTACCTCGACCAGCGTTCCCTTTTCGAGGTCCTGCTCGACACACATTTTCGGGAGAAACGCCACGCCCTCGTTCCGCTGCACCATCAGGCGAATCGTCTCGACCGTCGGCATCTCGACATCCATATTTAAGGAGACTTTCTGCCGCTGAAACTCGCGAAGTACAACATCGCGGTAATGCGACAGCACGTTGTGAGCGATGAAGGTTTCCATCCCGAGCTCTGAGATCCCAACCGAGGTTCGCCGGGCAAACCGATGCGCGGGTGATACGACAAACGACAAATGATCCGTATAGATGACTTGCGAGACGAGCCGATCGTCTTCGGGATCATAACTGACCACACCCAGCTCCAGATCGCCGTCTGTCAGTTGCGCTGGTATCTTGCTCGAGAGGCTGCGGCGGACCTGCACCTTGACCTTCGGATACGTCCGGCGGTACTGCTCGATGTGCCGCAACAGATATAAAGATGTTGACTCATTGGCGCCGATCACGAGCCTCCCCGCAGAGTGATCTCGCAACTCTGTGAGAGCGTTCTGCAGATCTGCCTCGAGATTCTCGAAGCGCCGGGCGTACTCGACCACGATCCGACCGGCATCGGTCAGCAAGGGCGGGGTAGCGGAACGATCGATCAGCTTCTCTCCAATCTCTGCTTCCAGGCGCTGAACGGCCAGTGAAATCGCGGGTTGTGTCCGAAACATCTTTTCGGCTGCGCGCGAGAAGCTCTTCTCGGTGACGACCGCCAAAAACACCTTCAGGGGATATAATTCCATCGAGGCTACTCAGCGGATCAGTATAAAGCTCATTTATGGTATTCGCAACTGTAATGTTTGCCTCCTGAAGTATAAATTTGCTAAATTGGTGTCACGGCGCCATAATTCTAGGTACGTTCATGAGTGACCGCGTATACATCTTCGACACTACCCTGCGAGATGGTGAGCAGTCGCCTGGTTGCAGCATGACTACCCCTGAAAAGCTGCGTATGGCCGAGCGCCTCGTAGCCCTGGGAGTAGACATTCTGGAAGCCGGGTTCCCCATCGCGTCCGACGGCGATACCGAAGCCGTCAATGCTGTTTCTTTAGAGTTCCCCTGGGTGCAGGTGGCCGCACTGGCTCGCTGCACTCGACTCGATATCGAGCGCGCCGCCGCGTCACTGAAGCACGCACGGCGGCCTCGAATCCACACATTCATCGCCACCAGTGACGTGCATCTTCAGTACAAGCTGAAGAAGAGTCGTGCCCAGGTGCTGGACGAAGCGGTCGCGGCGGTTACGCTTGCGCGTCAGTACGTTGATGACGTAGAGTTCTCAGCAGAAGACGCGACTCGCACCGGCTGGGACTATCTCGAAGAGGTCTGCCGGGCGGTCGTCGCCGCAGGTGCCAGAACGGTAAATATCCCTGATACCGTTGGCTGGTCAGTACCTGACGAGTATGGAAAGCTCATCGGCCAGCTCTGCACCGCGCTGGGCGACTCCGCCATTGTGAGCGTGCATTGCCACGACGACCTCGGCCTCGCAGTTGCGAATTCGCTTGCGGCCGTGCAGAACGGTGCGAGACAAATTGAATGCACAATCAACGGCATCGGTGAACGCGCTGGTAATTGTTCGCTCGAAGAAGTCGTGGTTGCGATGAAGGTGCGCGCGGACCGTCTCCCGTATCACACCGGCATTGTTACCGAAGAACTCTATCCTGCAAGCCAGCTCCTGACCAGCATCATTACCTTCGGTCCACAGCCAAACAAAGCCATCGTGGGCGCGAATGCGTTCGCGCACGAAGCCGGCATCCATCAGGACGGCTACCTTAAGCACAAGACCACGTACGAGATCATCGAGCCAAAATCTGTCGGTGTTCCCGAAGGCCGTCTCGTTCTCGGGAAGCACAGCGGACGTCACGCGCTCAAGGATCGCCTGCAGCAACTGGGCTTCACGGAACTGACGAAGGAAGAAGTCGACGCTGTTTACAACCGGTTCACCGCACTCGCTGATCGTAAAAAAGGCCTGATGAACGACGAGATTTCTGCTCTCGCTCGCGAGGTTATCGCCAGCCTGTCAGCGCACACAGCGGTAGCCGAATAACCGAACATGAACCTGAACGTACTCATCCTGCCGGGCGATGGCATCGGCACGGAAGTCACACGTGAAGCAGTAAAAGTACTGAACGCCGTTTGTCAGAAATACGGTCACAAACCAACGCTGACCGAAGGCCTGCTCGGCGGAATCGCCATACACAAGACCGGCGGACCATTTCCTGAAGAGACGCAAAAGCTTGCCGTAGATGCGGACGCGACTCTGATGGGGGCAGTAGGTCTGCCGGAATTTGACAATGCCCCGCCGAGTCAGCGCCCCGAGGCCGGACTGCTCGGAATCCGCAGGATTCTTGGCGTGTACGCGAATCTTCGTCCCGTACGTGCATATCGCTCTTTGGTACAGTCTTCGCCGCTGAAGAATGAACTTGTTGAAGGCTGTGACATGATCATCCTCCGCGAACTCACAGGCGGTTTGTACTACGGCCAGCCTCGCGGAATCACCGGTTCCGGACCGGAAGAGCGCGGCACGAACACGATGACCTACACGCGGGCGGAGATCGAGCGCATCGTCCGTATGGGCTTCCAGCTGGCAAAGAACCGCCGCAAAAAGCTCACCAGCGTCGATAAGTCCAATGTTCTCGAAACGAGTCAGCTGTGGCGCCGCGTCGCTGTCGATGTCGCGAAAGAGTTCCCCGACGTCGCCATTGAACATATGCTCGTCGACAACTGTGCGATGCAGCTGGTGCTCAATCCGCGACGCTTCGACGTGCTCGTGATGGAGAACATGTTCGGTGACATCCTAAGCGATGAAGGTGCCGTTCTCGCCGGATCCATCGGCATGCTTCCGTCAGCGTCCATCGGCGGTAAGAAGCCATCCGGCGCGTTTGTCGGCTTGTACGAGCCCGTACACGGCTCGGCTCCGGACATCGCTGGCCAGAACAAAGCAAACCCTCTCGGCGCGATTGGTTCCGTTGCTGCGATGCTCGAGTATTCGTTCGGCCTGAAAACCGAAGCCGATGCCGTAAACCGCGCAATCGAAACCGTTCTCGATTCCGGTCGTGTGACCGCGGACCTCAGGCCCGCCGGAACCCCGGCCACAACAGAACAAGTAGGCGACGCCGTGTGCGCCGCACTTCAGTAGTAAAAGGTAATTCGTTCTCATGCCGCAACCCCGAACTATCATTGAAAAGCTCTGGGACAACCACGTCGTCTCTGAGCGCCCGGGCGCGCCTTCACTGATCTACATCGATCTGCACCTTGTGCATGAAGTGACGTCGCCGCAGGCTTTCTCGGGACTTCGTGAGCGCGGGCTGAAGGTCCGCCGTCCCGATCGCACTCTCGCGACGGTCGATCACAGCATCCCTACCACGCCCCGAAGTCTCCCGATCGTCGACAAGATCGCCGCGACCCAGGTTCAGCAGCTGGAAGCAAACGCCAAAGAGTTCGGCATTCCGTGCTTCGGGTTCCAGTCAAGCCGTCAGGGCATCGTTCACGTCATCGGCCCCGAGATCGGCGCGACGCAGCCGGGTATGACCGTTGTCTGCGGAGACAGCCACACCGCCACCCATGGTGCCTTCGGCGCGCTCGCGTTCGGTATCGGCACCAGCGAAGTGGAGCATGTGCTCGCAACACAGTGCCTTCTGCAGCGGAGGTCGAAGACCTACCAGGTTCGCGTAGAAGGCCAGCTGAAGGCTGGTGTATCTGCCAAAGACATCATCCTGAACCTGATCTCGCGTATCGGCATTGGCGGCGCGACCGCACATGTCATTGAGTACTGCGGCTCGGCCATTCGCTCGTTATCCATGGAGGAGCGGATGACGGTCTGCAACATGTCAATCGAAGCCGGCGCACGCGCAGGCCTCGTTGCTCCTGACGTCACCACATACAACTACCTTCAGGGTCGCCCGCTCGCACCCCAGGGCCGCGACTGGGATGCCGCGGTAGCCCGCTGGAAGCAATTGCCGACCGACGATGGTGCCGTTTACGACAGCAGCATCTCTATCGACGCGAACTCACTCGAGCCGATGATCACGTGGGGCACCAATCCGGGTATGGGCATTCCAGTGACTGGACGCATTCCGGATCCATCGAGCATCAGTGATCCCATTGAACGCGAATCGCTCTCGAAAGCGCTTCGCTATATGGATCTCAAACCGGGTGAGCCGCTGCTCGGTCATCCGGTGAACGTCGTCTTTATCGGGAGCTGCACCAACTCCCGCATCTCCGATCTTCGTGCCGCTGCTGCGATTCTGAAGGGCAACAAGGTGAACCCGAACGTGCGCGTTATGGTCGTGCCTGGCTCGATGGAAATCAAGCGGCAGGCCGAAGCCGAGGGGCTCGATCGCGTCTTCCGCGAAGCGGGAGCCGACTGGCGTGAAGCCGGATGTTCTATGTGCATCGCGATGAACGGCGACCAGCTCGCCCCCGGCGAATACTCGGTATCGACCAGCAATCGAAACTTCGAAGGCCGTCAGGGCAAGGGCGGACGAACGTTCCTCGCAAGCCCTCTCACCGCCGCCGCAACTGCCATCACCGGAACTGTCACCGACGTAAGGAGTCTCCAGCATGAAAAAGTTCACCACGTTTGAGAGCCGGTTAGTTCCGCTGCCGATGGATAACATCGACACCGACCAGATCATCCCCGCTCGCTTTCTCAAGACCATCAGCAAAGAGGGTCTGGACAAGCAGCTGTTCAACGACTGGCGGTACGACGCGAATGGCAACCCGAATCCGGACTTCATCCTGAATCAGCCTCGCGGCAAAAACGCAGAGATCCTGCTTGCCGGAGACAACTTTGGCTGTGGCAGCTCGCGTGAGCACGCTCCATGGGCGCTGACGCAGTATGGTTTCCGGGCGGTCATCAGCACCTCATTTGCAGATATCTTCAAGGGCAATGCGCTCAAGAACGGATTGCTGCCGATCGTAGTTCCGCGCGACATACACGTTGAGCTCTTTAAAGCCGTTGAAGCTGACGAGAACTTCAAGGCTACCGTCAACCTCGCCGAGCAGAAGCTCATCCTCGCAGACGGTCGCGAAGTCCAGTTCCCGGTAGACGAGTTCTCAAAGACGTGCCTTCTCGAAGGCGTCGACGAACTGGGCTACATTCTCGGACTGGAATCCGACATCGCGACTTACGAGCAGTCCCACCCTCAGGCCGTAAATACTGCGCTCGCCGCCACGCTATAGTCAGGTCTGCTGCGGCCTCAGGAAAGGCCGCAGCCCCCGCTCGTCTTTTCGTCTATCCTCTTACATCTAAGTAATCAGAGGGCTCATTGGCTTGTAAGGAATCGTATCGGGCAGATGAAGTCCCGAGACACTCCAGCCTCCCGAGTTCGCGCGACCTCACAAGCGCCGGCGTGTTCATTTGGCAGTCAAGATGTCAATCGCCACTTAAACCTGCACTTCCGAAAGGTTACGACAGTTCGCTTACTGCGTTTAACGCAGAGGCCTCGGACGGTTGCAGAACTGGCAAAGGAGATGGGCGAACGATTCGGGGCTGTTTCCGGGTGCTCGGGCAACCTAAGCGAGAAAGTGTGCGCCCGCTCGACTCTAAGCAGAACGCGTGAGAATCTGACAGGACTTTCGGGTCCGTCTGCTCGATTCCATATTTGGTAAAGTTCTGTCATGTATCGAGGTGAAAGCAACGGAGAGGTGAAACACAATGCGGACAACAAATCTCAGAGCTACGAAATCTTAAATGAAGGTCAGAACGTTGACCATTTCCCGCCTGAAGCTGAACAGAATGCGGAAGTCGGTTCAGCAGCGGGCCGCCCGCATTGGGGCGATGCTCCTTAAAGTTCATCTAAACTGAAGGTTGTGGCAGCTATTGCAGAGTTCGGCCGCGTAACCGTGGAGCCGGCGAAGTGTGGCGGTAAGCCGTGCATCCGTGGGATGCGCATCACAGTACGCCGGGTGCTTGAGCTTCTTGCAACGTATTCCGATCGCGCGGCACTATTAGCTGATTATCCATTCCTCGAACCAGAAGACCTGCAGCAGGCGTTACACTACGCAGCTGCAACCGTGGATGACGAGTTCATCACGATTCCAGCGCACCACGTTGCATGATCCGTGTTCTTCTGGACCAGGGCCTCGCTCCAGGCGCTGCCGCAATCCTGCGGGACTGGCTGGGATGCCGTTCATGTTTCCGAGATCGACATGCAAACAGCGGACGACGTCGACATTCTAAACGTCGCGCGCAGTACCGACCGAATTCGCATTACACTTGACCATGATTTCCATGCTCATCTTGCATTGACGAGGTCCGGTCTTCCGTCTGTTGTGCTATTGCGGGTCCAGGGTCTCGACGGGACTGGTCAGGCGGCGCTTATCCGCGTCGTGTGCGAAGCCTGTAGAGACGCTCTATCGGCAGGCGCTGCCGTTTCAGCTGACGGAGGCACGATTCGGATCCGACGCCTGCCGCTGAAATGAGACCGCACCGCCGTTACTATTTTGATTGAGTGATTCTTTAACAGAATGCGGAAGAATGTTAATGACGATTGGCGTGTCGACGAAGATATGGCAGTTTGCCGAAGCTCCAGGTCGTGTATGCCTCAAGTGTTGATTTTGTCGCCATGCAGCTTTGCAGACTCTTCGCTGGGTTGCGCGTGTTCCACGTCGTGGGCCGGTCCGTCGGTGCCCATCCTTTCGTTCACGCGCTGAGCCAGTTCTTTGCTCGCCTTGAACACTGCTGCGTTTCGGGCTGCAATCGTAATGGTCTCTCCGGTTTGAGGATTGCGCCCCTGCCGCTCCTTCTTGCCACTCACCTGAAAACTGCCAAAGCCCCGGAGATCAACTTTTTCACCACGTTCGAGAGCACTGGCGATGGCCTCGAGCACAGCATCCACGATCTGCTCGGCCTCTTTCTTTGTGTGGTCGGTAGTCCGGGCGACCTCATCAATCACGTTGGCTTTCGTCATCTGTAAACCTCGAAGGTACCGCACTAGCGCGATGGGGGCGTGTGACCAGATTTCCCCTGCCGCACACCGGCTCCCGAAAACGAACAGATGGGAGCGCATTGTTCATCGGACCACAGGTGAACCCTTGCGGCAATGCAGGGGGTTGCAGGAGACGCGCGACGCCGAAAACGATGAAGAGGGAGTTCAGTTGGACGGTCTTTCACGATGGCTTATATGTAGGTCAGCTACTATTCTTCGCAGGCTGACAAGAGCGCTGTCTATTATAGTTGGCGCGAATACGTTTTTCCACACAAATCAAGCGAAATAAGCTCAATCCGCGCCGAATTACGGAACGAGGCTGGCTCTGCGCGCATCCAGTTAAAGTCCCCTTAAACCCTCCGTGTACAACAATTTCTTCACGTCTACACTTGTGTGGTGTGCTTTGGCCGCCGCACCGCTTTTTGCGCAGTCAACTGCTCCGGATCAGTTATCCGAACGCCGCGGAATTGAGCACCGGCTTGTAAAGCTCACCGTGGCCGGCGAGGAGATCGCGCTGCCTCAACGGCCCGCGATAACCTTGACGTTCCTGCAGGGCAATCGCGTCGCCGGCGTTGGCCCGGTCAACCTGTTCTTTGGTGGTTACCATCTGGCCGATGATGGTACGTTGCACTGGGCCGGTGCAGGCGACGAATTAGGTCCGCGATTTGGTTCGACCATGATGGCCGGACCTGAAGACTTGATGAACCTGGAAAAACAGTTCTTTCAGGCGCTGGGCGCTGTCAGCCGGCTGGAGATACGCGGGACAGCCATCGTGCTCGAGAACGCAGAGAAGTCCATCACCATGTTGTTCGAGGGGCACTCCGTGGAGCAGACGGCAAACTCACTAATGGGTGTCCGCCTCCGGCTGACGCGGCTCATCGTTAACGGCAGTGAGATTACCATTCCGCGTGATGTCACGATTGTCCTCGCCTTCACCGGAAACGGCCGTGCAGACGGTTTCTCCGGAATCAATGTCTACCAGGGCTCAGTACAGTTCCCCGCTTTGGGACAGGTTCAGTTTCCATCGATGTTCGCGACTACTCGAATGAGCGGTCCCGAGCCACTGATGATGCTCGAGCGAGCTTATCTCGAAGCGCTGTCCACAGTGAAGCGCTGGAGGCTGTCCTTGAACGGCGCGGTAATGGCAAGCGAAAACGCCTCGACCATATTCGAATTCACCGCAATCCGTTAAGCGGTTGGAGCTGTGCTCGCTAGTGCTGGTTTTTGTGGTTTTTGAACAAACTGGGGAAGTCGGTTCAGCGAAAACGAGCTTGGCAAAGCGTGCGACCGCCCAGCTGGCTTCGAAATTGTTCTCGAGGTGGAGCCCCGGTTCGTAACGATCTCTGGTAGTATCCTCTGCCAGGGGAGGAACTGAATGAAAGAACGCCTCTGGGTCGTTATTACGGCTCTTGTTCTCGCGATTTCCGCCGTTGCGCAGACTGGACGTACTATTCAGGTGGATATTACATACACAGGATCGGGAAGCGTAAACGCTGGCCACAAGATCTATGTAGCGCTATGGGATTCTGCGGATTTCAGCGGCGGCCCCCCGGTGGCGGTAAAGTCTCTCGATTCTAAGACTGGGACCGTGACGTTCACAGATGTCCAAAAGACTCCTGCGTATGTGAGCGCCGCCTACGACCCCACTGGGAAATGGGATGCCCAGTCACCACCGCCTTCCGGCTCCTCGGTTGGAATGTACACCACTAATCCTCCGACACCCACTTCTATTGAGGTCGAGCCGGGAAAGACCGCCAAGGTGAAGATTTCTTTCGACGATGCGAACAAAGTGCCTTAAGCCGGATCAAGTTCCAGGCACCGAGTCGCATACGGCCTGAGTTCGCGCGGTTTGAGACCAGCAGATTTGCGCGCGGATGCATTCCGGATGTGCCACCGTAATCTGCAAAGTGTTAAACAGAAGCGGCAATACTGTTCACGGCCCGGACTGGCACAGCACTGCATCTTCAACCGGCAGGCGGACCGGACGCCTGCTTTATTGAAGGATTGCAGCCCAGCCGCGATATACTGCCGGGTTCTTTTAGTAACGACGCAGTGACGGAGCGGGAAGGGGTGCAATTGAAGATAGTACGTCTATTATGGCCAGCAATCGCACTGGTGGTGACGCAGCCACCACTTAAGCCGCAAACGGCGACCTCGTTCGATGTAATCTTACGAAACGGCCGGATTGTGGATGGCACGGGCTCGCCATGGTTTCACGGCGATATTGGAATTCTCAACGGCAGGATCACCGCTGTCGGAATCGTCAAAGGTGCGGCAAAACAAGTAGTAGACGTTGCCGGCCTTGTAGTAGCGCCCGGGTTTATCGACATGCTCGGGCAATCAGAGTTCAACATCCTCGTCGACAATCGTGCCGCCAGTAAGATCCTTCAGGGAGTAACGACGGAGATTACGGGAGAGGGTGCTTCGATCGCGCCAATCAGCGAGCGCATGATCCGTGAAGGTGGGATACGCAATGGCAAGACGCCGTTCAGTGCATTCCATATCGTGCCAGATTGGCACACCCTTGGGGAATACTTCGCACGCGTAGAGCGAAGTCATTCAGCAATCAACATCGGAACGTTCGTGGGCGCAGGCGGTGTTCGTGATTATGTGATCGGTAAGGAAGACCGCCCTCCCACTTCTGGCGAACTGAAAGCCATGAAGGAGTTGGTAGCCGAGGCCATGAAGGACGGCGCCCTCGGGCTCAGTACGTCGCTTCAGTATGTCCCTGACCGGTTCGCGAGTACGGACGAGATAGTAGAGCTTGCGAAAGTTGCGGCCCGTTACGGCGGGATCTATATAACGCATCAAAGATCCGAGGGGGATCGGATCATGCAATCCATGGACGAGGTATTTACGGTTGCCGAACGTGCTCAGATTCCCGCAGAAATCTACCATTTGAAAACAGCAAATCGCTCCAACTGGGGGAACATGCCTTCGGCGTTGAAGCGAATCGAAGCCGCCCGCGCCCGGCGGCTGGACATCACGGCGAATATCTACCCTTATACTGCATCCTCCAACCCGCTTGAAGCATGTCTCCCCGTCTGGGTTCGCGAGGGTGGGGTGGAAAAGATGCTTGCACGTCTGAAAGACCCCGCGCAGCGTGAACGCATCAGAACTGAAATGGATGACCCGCGTGTCACTGAATGGGAAAACCAGTACCATGGCGCGGGCGGAGGTGAAGGCATTTTGGTGGTCACCACGTATGAACCCACACTTCGGAAGTACGAAGGACTGACTCTCGCGCAGATCGGTAAGCAGCTTGGGAAAGACCCGCGGGACGTAGCCATGGACATTGTTATTGCTGATCGGGGTTTCACCCGCGCCGTCAACTTCGTCATGTCCGAGGATGATGTTCGGGCTGGGCTCAGGCACCCGCTGGTGAGCGTAGGTACCGACTCGGCTGCAATGGCACAAGATGGACCGCTCTCCCGATCGAAATCGCACCCTCGGGGCTGGGGAACGTTTCCACGAATTCTGGGGAAGTACGTTCGCGAAGACGGTTTGCTGACGCTGGAGGAGGCAATACGCAAAATGACGTCGACGCCTGCCGCTCGCGTTCATTTAATAGATCGAGGAATCCTGCGCCACGGCATGATGGCGGATGTTACTGTCTTCGATCCGTCCCTAATCGCTGACAAAGCGACTTACGAGGACCCAAACCGATACTCGGTTGGGATCAAATACGTGCTGGTGAATGGCGAGTTTGTCGTCGTCAACGGGCAGATCACGGCAGCTCGACCAGGACGCGTTCTTCACGGACCTGGTTATGCAGGACGGTCAGGCCGATGACCGTGCTTCGCGACTCTCGCCTCATCGAGAGCTACGGTGATGCGACCGTATAAGGATCGGTTGACACTCGTGCGGTCTGAGTCGTCTGGTATGAATATCCGTTATGGCTTAACCCTCAAGGATGTGCGGTCGCCCTCAAGCAGAGAATCGAAAGGTAGAACAAAGCTGACAGCAGATGACGGTAACATCTCAACCTTCAGTTGTGAGGTCTTCAGCGTGTGATTTCCGCTGATTCCTAGCGTGATTGGTCCATAGGCTCCATTTCCGTATGGTGCCCACGACTCTACAGTGATTCCTCTGCCAATGACGAATTCCTTACGAGTGATAAACCGCACATCCGCTTCAAACGTTATGGGGAACTTCTCCTCCTCAGGAGCTTTGAGGCGAAGCGGAAACCCGGTCACAACATCGCCAATGGACAGGAGCGGTTAGCTCAACGTCCGGAGATTTCACAAATTGTGAGCGTAGGAAGGATTCGATTTCAGGCTTCATATCATTGAGCAGCTCCCCAGCAGCCTGCTTGTCCTCTTCCCATGCGAGTTTGAGTACGTGTTCAAGCGATGGCCACAATGCCTCGTGAACCGCTCCGACGCCGTTCAAAAGCGTAAGAGAAAGACCAAAGGTTTGCCCGAAATGCTTCACGCTACCAGCCTTGTAATCGTTCTTGTTCTTAGACACGAAAGCTGCAGCATCGATTTTTCGTTCTACGCAAACCTCGCAGACGGATCGTAGGATTACCGCGTCTTGGAAGTTCTTGCCTTCCTCCTCGAAAGGAAAGTTCTGCTCTGTGGCATCCGTAAATACATCTAGAAGACTAGTACTACTGTGTTATAAATAAACAATTTCGTGTAGAATTGTTTTGTGAGCACTTCTTCGACTCCTGATTCGCAGCAGCAAAAGAGGTTCGCTTCATACATGGATCGGTTGGCAAAGGCTGCAGGTCATGCCGACCGCAGCGTTCCGCTGAGAAGCTACTGCACAGGCTTGTTATTGCCGGGCGAGCGTAAGAGTGTGGAGCCGATGGCGGCGCGCCTGGCACCGGAGAACGTCAGGCGGATGCACCAGTCGTTGCATCATGTGGTGGCTGACGCGCCCTGGAGTGATGAGGAAGTACTGCGGGCAGTTCGTGATTATGTGTTGCCTGTGATGCAGAAGAAAGGCCCGGTGGTCTGTTGGGTGGTGGACGATACCGGATTCCCGAAAAAGGGGAGCCAATCGGTGGGCGTGACCCGGCAATACTGCGGACAGGTGGGCAAACAGGAGAACTGCCGTGTTGCCGTAAGTTTGTCAGTTGCTACCTGGACCAACAGCCTTCCAATAGCGTGGCGGCTCTACTTGCCGGAGATTTGGGCCAGCGATCCGCAGAAACGACAAAAAGCCGGCATTCCGGAACAGGTTCAGTTTGAGACTAAGCCAATGATTGCGCTCGAACAGATCCGGCAGGCGGTGGAGGACGGTGTCGCACCCGGTATCGTGGTCGCCGATGCTGGCTACGGGGTTGACGGACGGTTTCGTAAGGGCGTCACGGAGCTAAAGCTTACGTACGTAATGGGAGTGCAGTCAACGGCCAGCGTCTGGGAACCGGGAAAACAACCGCTGCCTGCCAAACCATACAGCGGCACAGGAAGACCGCCCCGATTGCTTCGCCGGGACAAGGATCACAAGCCTGTTTCAGTAAAGCAACTGGCGCTGATGCTACCAGCTCAGCAATGGAAGACGGTGAACTGGCGGCAGGGGACAAAGCACAAACTGCGTTCGCGCTTTGCTGCAGTGCGGATTCGACCAGCGCATCGGGACGACTGGCAGGCTGAGCCGCATCCGCAGGAATGGCTGCTTATCGAATGGCCGAAGGGGGAAGCAGAGCCCACGAAGTACTGGCTTTCCACTCTGCCGGCCAGTACAAAGCTGAAGCAACTGGTGGCCCTCGCCAAACAGCGCTGGATCATCGAACAGAACTACGAGGAACTGAAGCAGGAACTCGGACTCGGGCACTACGAAGGCCGGGGCTGGCGAGGGTTCCACCATCACGCGACGCTTTGTATCGCGGCATACGGCTTCCTCCTGGCAGAGAGAAGCCGTTTTTCCCCCTCGGCACACGCCGGCAATCTCGGACTATCGGCTCCCGCTCTCCCGCAAGGCTTCCGCCCGCGCGGATCAAGTCCGACCCGAGCGGCATAATCCGTTCTCCATCGCGACGATTCGCATACAACTGACTCGCCAGCTTGTCGGACAGCTTTCCTGCTGTCCTTTTTGTGGACCAAAACGTTTATAACACAGTAGTACTAGCAGGATGATGAAAAAGTAGGTCGCGGGTAACCATTTGGAACGTGGCATCGCCTGGGTTGGTATGCGAGGGCAAGACAGACAACAGAGCGCGATGTTCAGTTACGTTTCACCGGAGGAACGGGTGCCGGCGCAACATCCACTGCGGCCGATCCGGGAGATGGCCGATGTCGCGCTGAAGTCACTTTCACCGGTGTTCGATCGGATGTATGCCACGTTCGGGCGACCGTCGATTGCGCCGGAGAAGCTACTGCGAGCGTTATTGGTTCAGGTGCTGTACACGGTTCGGAGCGAGCGGATGCTGATGGAGCAGTTGCAATACAACCTGCTGTTCCGGTGGTTCGTGGGCATGAACATGGACGAACCGGTGTGGGTGCCGACAGTGTTCAGCAAGAATCGGGACCGGCTTATGGAAGGCGACGTCGCCGAGAAGTTCTTCGCGCTGATTCTGGATCAGGCCGCCGCTGCGGGATTGCTTTCCGGTGAGCACTTCAGCGTGGATGGAACCCTGATCGAAGCCTGGGCGAGCCAGAAAAGCTTTCAGCGGAAAGATAAACCGGAAGCGCCGCCACCGGACGATCCCGGTAACCCGACGGTGAACTTTCACGGAGAGATCCGGCGCAACGACACGCATGAATCGAAAACCGACCCGGACGCACGACTGGCACGCAAAAGCGGTGGCCATGAATCGAAGCTGGCATACTGCGGCAACGCCATGATTGAAAACCGCAACGGGTTGGTTGTGGATACCGAACTGGTGCCGTGCAGCGGCAACGCGGAACGGGATGCGGCTCTGCTGATGGTTGAGTGCATTCCGGGCGCTGGCCGTGCAACGGTCGCGGGAGATAAAGGATATGACACCCGAGACTTCGTGGCTACATTGCGCGAGATGAACGTAACGCCGCATGTGGCGCAGAACGAAAAGCGGCCCGGCGGCAGTGCGATCGACGGTAGAACTACGCATCACGCCGGGTACAAGGTCAGTCAGAGGAAACGAAAACGAATCGAAGAAGTCTTCGGCTGGCTGAAGACTGTGGGCATGCTGCGCAAGACCAGACACCGCGGGCTGCACAAAGTGCGCTGGGTATTCACCTTCGCAGCCACTGCCTATAACCTTGTACGCATGCGAAACCTGATCCATCCGCTAGTTCAGGCCGCATAAGCCTCGGGGAGAAGTGTGCCTCGCGCCCGAAAAACAGGGCGTTTAGGGCCGCCATCCCCCCACATGCAACGCTTCAGAACCACGCTGTAGGCCTCAAAACCTCAACAGAAGGCTCAGAAACCAGCGGCAGACTTACTT
>CAWCGC010000027.1:0-139018 GCA_963794765.1 Bryobacteraceae bacterium
TGTAGTGGACGCCCGCGGCGCGCAGGAACAGGTGCTGCTCGGCGGTCTCGACACCCTCCGCAGTGACCTTCATGCCGAGACCGCGGCCAAGACTGACCACAGCGTGAACGATCGCGGCGGCGTCGGCCGCCTTCTCGATGCTGTGCACGAAGCTCCGGTCGATCTTGAGCTTGTCGAACGGGAAGCGGCGCAGATAGCGCAGGCTCGAATAGCCGGTGCCGAAATCGTCGAGCGCAAAGCTGCACGCCGAGCGCCTTGAGCTGAAGCATCGCGGCTTCCGCGCTTTCGAGGTTGCCGAGCAGCGTCGATTTCGGTGAGCTCGAGTTCGAGCCGCTTCGGGTCGAAGCCGGTTTCCGCGAGAATTCGCTCGACCATGCTGACGAAGTCGAGCCGGCGGAACTGCAGCGGCGAAACGTTGACCGAAACCGTGATCCCCGGCCACGGCATGCCGTCGAGACAGGCCCGCCGCAGCACGTTGGCGCCGAGTTCGATGATGAGGCCGGAGTGCTCGGCGATCGGGATGAATTCGGTCGGCGGGATGAAGCCGCGGGTCGGATGCAGCCAGCGCGCCAGCGCTTCGACGCCGACCACCTTGTCGCCGCTGGCGTTGAAGATCGGCTGGTAGAGCACCTTGAGGTCGTCGTTCTCGATGGTCTCGCGAAGGTCCTGCTCGATCAGCTTGCGCTGCGACAGGTCGGCGTCCATCACGGCGTCGTAGACGCAGGCGCGGTTGCGGCCTTCGTTCTTCGCCCGGTACAGCGCCATGTCGGCGTAGCGCATGATGTCGGCCGATCCGCCGGTGCGCGGATCGATCACCGCGATGCCGATGCTGGCGCCGATGACGATGGTGTGGCCGCCGATCGAGTAGGACTCGCACAGCGCGCGATCATGCGGCCCGCGATCTCCTGGAGCGTGGCGTGGTCGGAGGAGGCCGCGGTGATGACGGCGAACTCGTCGCCGCCGAGCCGCGCGACCAGATCGTCGCCGCGCATCATATTCGACAGCCGCAGCGTGACGTTCCGGATCAACTCATCGCCAACCGGATGGCCGAGCGTGTCGTTGACGTCCTTGAAGTGGTCGAGGTCGATGTAGAACACCGCGGCCGCCGGCAGCACGGCGCGTTGACGTCGGCGATGAGTCTCGAGCCGGTCGCTGAAGAAGTTCCGGTTCGGCAGGCCGCACAGCGGGTCGTGCAAGGCGAGATAGCGCAGCCGGTTTTCGCCGGCTGCGATGGTGGCTGCGGTGTAGCGCATGTAGCGCAGCACGAGGCCGGCCAGCAGGGTGAAGCCGGCGAGCGCAATGCCGATGAACGGGATGACGGATTCGCAGGATCGCGGCGCCCGGCTTCTGCGGCAGCCAGGCAAAGCGCGCGATCCGGCCGTTGTTGCTGTCGACGAACTCGTAGGCGTTGTGGCCCGCGGGCTCGGGTTCGCGGCCGACCATCCGCAGGTTGGCGAGTTGCAGGCGTTCGCCGATGCTGGTCAGCATGGCCTGGTCGACGGTGCGAACGGTCAGCAGGAACGGCGGCGGTCCGGCGGCGGCGTCGCCGATCGGCATCGCGGTGATCAGGTTGAGGCGATCGCGGATATTGATCAGGAACACCGTTTCGGCGACGCCGCGGTGACGCATCGAAGGGGCGCCGCCGAGCAGCCGCATGGCGCCCGCGGGCATCAGCGCGTGCGCCCGCGCATGAATTCGACAACCGCATGGGCGCGCGAGACGGCGGCCATCGACAGTTCGGGATCGGATGATTTCTGGCCGGGCTGCGAATAGACGATGCGCCCGCGGAATCCACCAACAGGACAAGGTCATGGTCGATCAGGGTTCCGAGCCACGAGCGCAACCGGGGCTGCACCACGGCGGGCGACTGATTGATATCGTCGGCGCCGACCGAGGCGCTGGATCGCGCGGTGGTTCTGAGCCGCAGCAAGGCCCATTCGGCGTGCGTGGCGATGGCCCGGCTGAGCAATTGCCGCTCGCGTTCGAGGGCGACGTCGTCGGCGCGTTGTGCCGAGGTCAGCGCAGCGACGACGATGCAGACGATGGCGACCGCGACGACAACGCCAAGCGGCACGAGCACGCCGAGGCGTGTCCGGTCCCATCCGGTCGGTTTGGATCGTTCTCGCGCACCGCGAGGCGGCGAGGATGTCACCCCAGACACAAACTGCTCCGCGAACTGCTTTCGTGGATCACGGCAGGTTATGCGGCAATAATTGCTATTGGCTTGCGGATCGCGGATCCGTTGGCTGAATCCGTATGCAGGGCGCGCCGCAATTCCGCTCACGGCGTTAACCAATGGTAAACGGCGCGAACGAAGCGGAACTCAGCGCTTCGTCACGTAGGGCGGGCGGGGAATGGCGATATGGGCGGCCCGCAGCGCCGCCGACCAGCGTTCGCTCAGGTCGTGGAAATAGCCGTCGCCCGGCTCGATGCGATAGATCAACTCGGCGTCACAGACATCGCGGCGCACCACCGTGATGTCGATCGGCATGCCGACGCCGAGGTTTGAGCGCAGCGTCGAATCCATCGACAGCAGCGCGATCTTCAGCCCGTCGTAGATGTCGATGCCGTAGCGGACGGCGCGGTCGAGGATCGGCTTGCCGTATTTGTGCTCGCCGATCTGGAGATAGGGCGTGTCGACGGTGCATTCGATGAAATTGCCGGCGGAATAGATCATGTAGAGGCGAAGCTTGTCGCCCTTGATCTGGCCGCCGAACAGGAACGAGACGTCGAACTTCACGTCGGACGCTTCGAGCGCCGGCCCTTCGATCTTGTGGACCCGGCGGACCGCGTCGCCGATGCGCTGCGCCGCCTGGAACATGGTCGGCGCGTTCATCAAGGTGGCGGCGTCGCCGCCCTCCGGGTTCTCGATGCCCTCGTTGAGCATGCTGACCACCGACTGGCTGATCGACAGGTTGCCGGAGGCGCACAGCGCCATCACCCGCTCGCCGGGGTTCCGGAACATGTTGAGCTTGCGGAAGGTCGATATGTTGTCGAGCCCGGCGTTGGTTCGCGTGTCCGCGATCATCACCATTCCGTCGCGCACCAGGATGCCGCAGCAATAGGTCATTGAACCCCTCCGCCCGGCTGCGTTTATAGCGATGCAGATGACGGCCCCGCAACGGCGGCGGAAAAGCCAGCAAAAGTGGCGGTTTGGCGGGCTGTCGGCTTGAGCCGAACCGTGCTCCGCGGTACAGCAGAAGACAGCGGGAGTAGGCCAATGAACGATACGACGGGTGCTCAAAAGAGTGGCGCAGCCAAACCAAACGTCATCACCGCCGCCATCCTGGTGATCGGCGACGAAATCCTGTCCGGGCGCACCAAGGACAAGAACATCGGCTATATCGCCGAATACCTCACCAACATCGGCATCGACATGCGCGAGGTCCGCGTCGTGCCCGATATCGAGGAAGAGATCATCACGGCGCTGAACGCGCTCCGCCACCGCTACACCTATGTGTTCACCACCGGCGGCATCGGGCCGACCCATGACGACATCACCGCCGACTGCGTCGCCAAGGCGTTCGGCGTGACGATCGACGTCGACCCGCGGGCGCGGGCGCTGCTGCTGACGCGGATCGCCGAGAAGGACATGAACGAGGCGCGGCTCCGCATGGCGCGCATCCCGGCAAGGGCGCCGACCTCATCCTCAACAAGGTGTCGGCGGCGCCGGGCTTTCGCATCGGCAACGTGCATGTGATGGCCGGCGTGCCGACCATCATGCAGGCGATGCTCGACGAGGTGGCGCCGACGCTGAAGACCGGCGTCAAGATGCTGTCGGAGACCGTCAAGGCGAACTGCCGCGAGGGCGATATCGGCACCCAGCTCGGCGCGGTCGCCAAGGCCCATCCCGACGTGATGATCGGCAGCTATCCGTTCCAGGACGACGGCGGGCCGAACACCAACATCGTGGTCCGCTCGCGCGATGCGCAAAAGCTCGCCGCCGCCAAGGCCGCCGTCGAAGAGATGCTGGCGCAGGTGCGCGGCAACCTGCGGCAGACCGCTTGAAGCAGCATTGAGGGGGACTCATGGCGGACGCGCAGCCGCAACTGCGGCCGTTGCCGGACAAGGCATTTCCGGTGTCGTGGGATCAGTTTCACCGCGACGCGCGGGCGCTGGCGTGGCGGCTCGCATGCGGCCGGTCCGTTCACGGCGATCGTCGCCATCACCCGCGGCGGGCTCGTGCCGGCGGCGATCGTCGCCCGCGAATTGAACGTGCGGCTGATCGAGACGGTCTGCGTCGAGAGCTATCAGGACTACACCAAGCAGGGTGAGCTTCGGGTGCTGAAGGGCGTGACGGACTCGATCGTCAAGCTCGGCGGCAAGGGCGTGTTGATCGTCGACGATCTGGTCGACACCGGAAAGACCGCCAAGGTGGTGCGCGAGCTGTTGCCCGGCGCGCATTTCGCGACGGTCTATGCCAAGCCGATGGGCCGGCCGCTGGTCGACACCTTCGTCACCGAAGTCTCCCAGGACACCTGGATCTATTTTCCCTGGGACACCGGCCTGGCGTTCCAGCCGCCGATCCGCGAGGGCGGGGCGTAGTCCTACTTCGCGCTCGACATGTTCCGAACGGAGGCAACGCACTCTCATTCCCCCTCCCCTGCGGGAGAGGGTGGCTCGCGCGGAGCGACAGCGAGCGCGAGCCGGGATGCAGGGGTTGGCTTCTGAGAGCATACTGGAGCGAACCCGCTCTCTCGCTCGGCTATCGCCTCCGCTCAAGCGACCCTCCCCCGCCAGGGGAGAGGGCGCAAGCTGTCTGAACGCGCTTCGACGGGAGAACCAAAGGTCGGATAAGATCACCCTCCACGAATAATAAATTTCGGGGAGGGACGCATGCTCACGCGACGCCAGTTCGGTGCGACCGCGGCAGCAGCGCTGCTCGCCGGTCGCCGCGCCCAGCCCTGGCGCAGGACCAGACCGTCCGCCTGGTCGCAGGCTTTCCGGCCGGCGGCGGCATCGACATTTCGGCGCGGCTCCTGGTCGATCCGTTCAAGGATGCGCTCGGCCAGTCGGTGATCGTCGAGAACCGCATCGGCGCGGCCGGCATGATCGCGGCGAACGCCGTCGCCAAGGCTGCGCCGGACGGCCGCATGATGCTGGTGTCGACCTCGGGCGAGATCGCGATCAGCCAGCATCTCTACAAGGAGAAGATGTCCTACGATCCGCTGAAGGATCTGGCGCCGATCACGCTGATCGGCATCGTGCCGAACGTGGTGATCGTGAGCGCGTCGACGCCGGTGCACAATCCGAAGGAGCTCGTCGCCTACATCAAGGCCAACGAAGGCAAGATGTCGTATCTCGTCATCCGGCATCGGCAATCCGCAGCAGCTCTGCGGCGAGCTGATGAACATCATGGCGGGCACGCACGTGCTGCACGTGCCGTACCGCGGCGCGGCGCCCTCGGTGACCGGGGTCGCGACCGGCGACGTCACCATGAGCTTCACGAGCCTCGCCGCCGCGCAGGGCCTGATCCAGGCCGACAAGGTTCGCGTCGTCGCCGTCACCTCGCTCGACCGCATGCCGCAACTGCCCGACGTCGAGCCGCTGCAGAACGGTTCGCCCGGAGCTGAAGGGCTACGAGCTGCTCAACTGGTTCGGCCTGTTCACGACCGCCGGCACGCCGGCCGCGGTGGTGAACCGCTACAACGAGATCGCCACCAAGCGCCTGGCCGAACCGAAGATCGCCGAAACGTTGAGCCAGCAGGGCATCGTGCCGCGCAAGATGAGCCCGGAGCAATTCGGCGCCTTCGTCGCGGCGGAGAGCAAGAAGTTCGCCTCGGTGATCGAAAAGGCCAAGATCAAGCTGGAGTGATGTTTCACACGTGCAGCTTGCGCGCTTCACCCTCCCCTGGAGGGGAGGGTCGACGCCGAGCGAATGAAATGAGCGATGGCGGCGGGGTGGGGTGAGCTTCTCTTGTTCGCACGGGAGTTCACCCCACCCCGGCTCGCTTCGCTCGCCGACCCTCCCCCTCCAGGGGAGGGTGAAACGAGCGCGTTGCAACGCTTCTACGCAACGCAGTCGCGCCCCAATTGACCAGCCCACGCACTGGCGGCTCCCCGCCCCAATCCGCTATCATGCCGCCACGACATTCGAATCCGAACCCCGCAAACGGAGGATCGTCATGGACGCCATCACCCCGAAACAGACCTTAGCGGACGAGCATTCGCACCTGGTCAAGCCGGCCGACATGGAGTGGAAGCCGACGCGCTTTCCCGGCTGCGAGGTCAAGACGCTGTTGATGGACGGCAAGACCGGCCTGATGACCGCGCTGATGCGCTTTGCGCCGGGCGCGATGCTGCCGGACCACGAGCACGTCAACATCGAGCAGACCTACGTGCTGGAAGGCCGGCTGGTCGACAAGGAAGGCCCGGCGACCGGCATCGAGGCCAAGAAGGGCGAGTTCATCTGGCGCGAGCCGGGCAGCCGGCATTCCGCCTGGACGCCGGAGGGCGGCCTGATGCTCGCGATCTTCCAGATGCCGAACAAGTTCTACGAGAAGGACGGCCGCGTCACCGATTCCGCCGGAAATATCTGGGATGAAGTGTGGGGCAAGGCCGGCAAGGCCTGAACGCGCGCTTTCGGCGCGTCGGCGCGCGATGCTACAAGCAGCGCGGGCCGACGTGGCGGAACTGGTAGACGCATCGGACTTAAAATCCGTAGGGGCGAAAGCCCCGTGCCGGTTCGAAGTCCGGGCGGAGCACCACGAACACGACTTGAATGCGCGGGGCTGCTCTGCTCGACCGTCTCGACCACGTTGCCGGTTGGAGTCCGGCCGTAGCACCATTGGATAATGGTTGATGCTCGATTGATGATCGAGCACGGCTGCATTGCGATGTCGGGCTAGCGTCTTGCGGCTGAACAACGGCAGAGACTTCGCTATCCCGGCGCCCATCGACCCGAGGACATTTCGGCGCCCACCAGCCGGGGTTGGAGCCTTCCTGCTAAGGCGGCATCCGATACCTACTGGCCGGTCCAATCGACAAACAGTACGCGCGTCTTATTTGGCCCTGGTCGCTGAGCCAGAATCAAAGGGCTCATCAATCCCATCTGGAAATGCGTTCTTCCTGCCGAACATCGGTCCTGCGCCCCTATATACCGGGACCGAGCTTCGGAACTCCGTCTTGGAGGGGGCCGCCGCGTGTAAGTTCGATAAATTCGAGGACGGTTATGCAAAGCGGCTCCAGAAGTCGGGGTCAAATATCGTCGTACTGGGCAGGAATGGAAATTCGACATTCGATGTCGGGACAATGTCGGCCATGCACGCTCAGCGCAAGGCAGTTGCCATCTGATCGTTACCTCACCTCGCCGGACAACTAAGGAGAAGGAGGCGAAGCATACGCCGCCCTCGATCTGTAGGTAAAGGAACAGCCGCGAGTATCGCCAAAGCCGTTCGTCTCCTTCATCGGAAAGGTGCGGGATTGCTGGCAGGTCGGCCATCCCGTTGATCATGGAGAGATAGTTCCTCCTCGATGTCATCCCTTAGGCGAGCGGAGCCAAGCGTCCTTCAACGCCTAAGATCGGCCATGACGAACTCCCGGATCAACGCTCGATGGTGCGGCGGTTCAACGAAACGAACCCGAGAACACAAAAACCAGGCACAGGCCCCCCACCCCCCCCCGACCAGCCGGCGGTCGCCAGCGAATGATGCAGCAATGATAGGCAGATCAGCGCGTGTTATCGGTCTCTCCGTCGCCCCCTCGAAGGGACCGGCCCTCGTCGCCATTCGTCGGCGCCATGGATGCAGTCTTTCGTTTGTGATTATCTGAGTGACTGCCGGCGGAAGGGGATGCCGCCGGCCAACAACTAACAAGGATCATGGGAGCGGGCCATGAGCATGAAGACCATTCTGGTTCCGATGGAGCCGCACGAGGGCATGAGCGCGGTGCTGGAAACCGCGCTGCTGCTGGCGAAGAAATGCGGCAGCTACATCGAAGGCTTTCCGCTACGCTTCGGCATCAGCGAGTTCGTCGCGGTCGATCCGGCCGGCTCGATTCCGCTGAAATCCTACCGGCAGGAAAGCCAGGAGGAGGCGGCGCAGGCGCGGCGGATGTTCGACACGTTCATGCAGCAGCGCGGCGTGCCGCGGTCGAGCGGCCGGCGCTGGCGGACTGTCTTGCGGCTGGCTCGACGACGCGCCGGAGGGCGAGAGCTTCGTCGGCAGCTACGGCCGCGTGTTCGACATCACCGTGCTGAGCCGGCCCGACGCCAACACCATCGGGCTGCACAACCGCGCGATCAAGTCCGGCCTGTTCGAGAGCGGCCGGCCGATCCTGTTGTCGCCGCCGACGCCGCCCAAGGAGATCGCCACCAACATCATGATCCACTGGAACTGCAGCACCGAGCAGGCGCGGGCCACGGCGTTCGCCATGCCGCTGCTGCAGCAGGCGCAGCGGTGACCGTGCTGACCGTCCCCGGCGGCCAGGGGTGCCGGGGCCGACCGCGGAGCAGTTGCTCGGCATCTGCAGGGCAACGGCATCCCGGCCAAGCGCAAGACGGTCAGCCTCGAAGGCAGAGCACCGGCCAGGTGATCCTCGAGCGGCCAAGGCCGAGGGCTGCGATCTGCTGGTCAAGGGCGCCTTCACCCAGAGCCGGCTGCGGCAGATGATCTTCGGCGGCGCGACGAGCCACATCCTGGCCAATGCCGATCTGCCGGTGCTGATGGCGCACTAGTTTATCGCCACGCGCGGATAGTCGACGCATGACGTCATGGCCGGGCTTGTCCCGGCCATCCACGTCTTGCTTTATCGGAAAGCAAGACGTGGATGCCCGGCACAAGGCCGGGCATGACGACTGAAATTCGTAGTGTTGGAAACGTCAGCGAGCAGGCCTAAGCCGGCATCTTCTGCGCGCCATCTTCTCGTTCATCTGCGCGACCCAGACGTCCATCGGCTGGCAGGTCGGGTCCTGCTTCACCATGCGCCTCGGTCTTGGCGCGGATCGCCTCGGCGGGCTCGGTGAGATCGAGCGGCTCGCCGAACGGCTGGCTGACATGCCAGGGCGACGAGCAATAGAGCTCGACGCGGTTGCCCTCGGGGTCGGCGAAATAGATGCTCCAGGCGTTGCCGTGGTTGCGCGGGTCGAGCTTCTGGACGCGCTCCTTCACGAGCCACGGATAATACTGCCGCAGATCCTCCAGGCCCGCCACGCGGAACGAGATCTGGTTGATGGTGGAGTGCACCGCGTCCTTGGGACGGCCCGAGGCGATGGCGATCTGATGATGCTCGATCGGGTCGCGGCTGAGGAACGCGATGTCGAAGCCGCGGTCGGAATGGCCGCGGTCGGTCACCACCAGCCCGAAAATGCGCGAATAGAAGTCGACCATCTTCTCGAGGTCGAAGGCATAAAGGCCAATGTGGCAGAGCTGGGCATCGGGCATCGCGTTCATCGGCGGTCTCCGGACTCGAGTCGATAGGCCGTTCTGCGGCAGCTGGCCGCATACTCCCGGTCTTGCGCGGAAATCCGCGAGATGCAAACGCGAAAGGCGGCGTCCGCGCCAGGCCCGATTTCGGCCTGGATTTTTTACTTTTGTACGATATTGCGGTCGATCGGCAGATGACCCGGCCGTCGAGGATTCGACCCTGCGTAGAGCATCGACCGCAATCGGCCCGGCGCGTTCGCTGGCGCCGCGGCCGTGCTGCTGGCGGCGGGCCTCGCCGGCTGCGGCACGATCACCGAGCAGACCTGCGCGCGCGATTTTCACGGCGCCCGGCAAATTCGACATCTACACCTGCCAGGAAATCGAGCGGCAGTGCGAGCATTGCAAACGCACGCGGCAGATCGAGCTTGAACAGCTGATGGCGCGGGCGTCGCAGGCGGCCGGCGGCGAGTTCGTCAACACCATCGCCTATCGCAGCGAATACGCTCAGGTGCGCGGCGAACTCGAAGAGCTCGCCAAGGCCAGAGCCGACAAGCAGTGCGCCGTCGACAGCAAGTTCTCCGAGCGGCCGCGCGGTGTTCTGAGCTTAGCCGAACCGCTGGCGCGCCAGCGCCGCGCCGCGGCCGAGCGCGTCGAGCTTGGCGGCCGCGATGTCGCGCCGCATCGGCGCCATGCCGCAGTTGGTGCCGGCGATGATGCGCTCCTTGGGCACGTACTTCAGCGCGGTCTCGATGGTCGTCGGCGACCTCCTCGGGCGTTTCGACCGTGTCGGTCGCCACGTCGATCACGCCGATCTGCACGTCCTTGCCCTTGAGCAGCGACAGCAGGTTCGAGCGGCACGTGCGAGTGGATGCACTCGACCGAGACCTCGGTCGAGCTTGCTGCGGCGAGCGCCGGGAAGATCTGCTCGTACTGCCGCCACTCGCCGCCGAGCGTCGCCTTCCAGTCGATGTTGGCCTTGATGCCGTAGCCGTAGCAGATGTGCACGGCGGTCGTGCATTCAGGCCCTCGATGGCGCGCTCCAGCGCGTCGATGCCCCAGTCGCGACCTCGTTCATGTAGACGTTGAAGGCCGGCTCGTCGAACTGGATGACGTCGACGCCGTCGGCCTCCAGCGCGCGGGCCTCCTGGTTGAGCAGGTCGGCGAACGCCAACGCCATCTTCACGCGGTCGCCGTAGTGCCGGTCGGCGAGGGTGTCGATGATGGTCATCGGCCCGGGCAGGGTGAACTTCAGCTTGCGCTTGGTGTGCGCGCGGGCGAGCCGCGCCTCGACGCCATGGACGCGGCCCTTGAGCTGCAGCGCGCCGGCGACCGTCGGCACCATCGCCTTGTAGCGGTCGTTGCGGATGCCCATCTCGACCTTGTGCTCGAAGTCGATGCCGTCGACGTATTCGAGGAAGCCGTGGACGAAGTGCTGGCGCGACTGCTCGCCGTCGCTGACGATGTCGATGCCGGCGTCCTCCTGCGGCTTGACGGCGAGCAGCGTGGCGTCGAGCTTGCCTGCGCGAGGTCGTCGCCGGCGAGCCGCCAGGCGGCCAGAGCTTGTTGGGCTCGGCGAGCCAGGACGGCTTCGGCAGGCTGCCGGCGATGGTGGTCGGAAACATGGGGATCGGTTTTCTCTGCCTTAGTCGTCGCCGTCGTGCCGCTCGGGCAGGCGTTCGAATGCGCGGCGTTGCGCGGCGGCGGCCAGCGCCAATCATAAAGCCAATTGTAGCGGCGCAGCAGCATCTTTCCGCCGGCGATCCGTAAAAACAGATTGCGTGCCCACGCCTCGCCCGCGGTGAGATGATAGACCCGCCCATTGCTGGCGGCGGCGCGCTGCACCCGCGCGGTGCGTTTTTTCCGGGCCCGCTCGTAGCGCCGCATGGCGCGATCGCCGGATCGTCGGGCTGACGCGCCATGTGGTCGGCCAGGATACCAGATGCCGCTGACACTGGCGTTTGAGTCGTCACCGAACCATGACAAGTCTCGCGATGGCGTTGCCGTCAGGGCTGATCCGCCAGCACCGGTGCGGTGTCACCGCACATCTCAGGAGGAGACAAGCAACTGCAGCGATCATGTCGACTACCCGTCGATGATCTTCAGGCAAACAGGACGGAATCGAATGGACGCAGCGTCACGTTGCGCAAATGTGCTTCAAACAGCGGGCAATGCCGGCTTCAGGCTCTCCCTGCGTTGGACAAGACTTTCCCTTGTAGTAATGGTGGATCTATGGTCCAATAAGTCCACTCCGGGTGCAGTGTAAGACAGCACAGAAAAGAGAAAGAAAAAGCGTGAAATCCCCAACGCTACTAGGCATCGCAGCAGCAACGCTCTGCGCTCTGATTGGACTGGCCGTTCCCGCGCAAGCCGCCACAATCGCAATAGCGTACAGCTATGTGGGAACGGCAACCGGCACCGAGGTCATAGGAATGACCTTGATCGCTGACCATCTCTTAAGCGGATCTATTCTTTCGGAAAATCCGGCATTAAATACTGCTTTGAATCCCCTCACTGGTCAGGACCATGACACAATCGATCTGACCACTGGGATCCTCGGACGGATCCGTAAGCTTCATGTTCGCCAACGGCGAGACATTGTTCGGCACCCAGCATGTGGTAGGGCTCAACACAGTCCCGATGCAAACTTTGATGTTTACCGGAGGAACAGGTGAGTTCGCGGGCGCTACCGGCTCAGCTTCGGGAACGGCAAGCCTGACGAGCACCGGATACACCGTGTCAGGAAGCGGTGTCATCAACACCGCGGCGGTGCCTGAGCCTCAATCGGCAACGCTGTTCCTGGCCGGCTTGGCGCTTCTGACTATCAGGTGCCGGCGCACAACGGCCAGGACAGCATCGATTGACGGCAGCGATTCCGATATCCGGTTTTGAAGTGCGCGCGATGCCGTCCGACGCCGCCGCTTCAGCTTCGCGCATGATCTTCGGCCAAACTGAACCCGTAATGAGCGAAGCCGTCTCAGCAATTAGTAACTACCGATCCGACCTGCCTCCGGCGCATATTCCAGATGTGTGGGACGGTGCAATTGGACCCTAACTCTGCCAAGTGCTTCAGCGAGACGTCACTGGCTTCAATCGCCCTTGCTGCCGTCAGCCCTTTAGGTGAGACATCGGACACGTTCCCGGACCTGGCACAAGAAACAACGTGAAAAAATCCGAAGCGCTGTTAATCGATACCAAACATATATCCGCCACCGCCGGCCGGTCTTGGCTCGGCGTCGCCTGAGTAAAACCAGAGGAATCCAAAGCGCGTATGATGTGAACCGAGGAGGATAACGGCCTCATCCGCGCATACCTCGTTCTTCTGACTGCAGTCATCAGCGCAGGCGCCGCCGACCTGAACGGTGCATGGAAAGCCACCTTCACGGGACCGATCGGCGAACGTCCGAAGATGGTCAGCGAAATCGTACTTGAGCTCAAGTTCGATGGAGGCAAACTCACTGGAACCGCACATATGGCAGCCTGGCCCGGTGACGCCACAATTTCCGAATCGTCCACCGATGGCGACAATTTCAGCTTCAAGTCGTAGGCAATCTCCCCTGGACATCGACAGGACCTTGGGGAAAAGCGAGCGGAGTCCCTAAGCTCACCTTCACCGGAACCAAACTGCGCGACAACATCGAGATGACCCTGATTTGGGACGACATCATCCTCTACGGTGAACCGCCGCGCCATGAACCGAGGCACCTCTCGATGAAAGCATTTCGGATTGAGCGCTAGCGTTGCAAATGCACAGTCCAGCCTGTGACGAGTGTGAGAGGAGACGAGTAGTTGGACGGCACTGAGTTTATGAGGAAGCGGCCATCGGCTGAGACGTCGTACTGAGTAGCGAAAAAGTTCGGAGCGATGATCCGTGTTTGGAAAAGCACCCGTGGTACGCCGGCCAATTTATGCTGCGGGTCAAAGCTCACTGCCATTAGTTTCCTGTCTGGAGCTATGTAGAAGATCTGCCTGCCATCCCGGGCCCACGTGGGTTGTGCTCCACTCCCACGAGAGATTTCGATGCGTCCACCGGGACCCGGGAAAGGCTGGACAACGATACCTCCGATACCAGCGGCGTAGGCGATCCACTTGCCATCTGGCGAGAATCGGGCTTCTGCCCCTTCCGCGAAGGGTGCCACCTGCTTGGTACTCGCCGAGTAGACCTTGAGCAAGGGCCCGTTCGACAAGTCGATGAATACCAGGTTTCCATCGCGCGACCAGTCCAGGTGACGCATGATCGAGTTCCCCTTCACCAGCACTTCCGGAGGGCTCGACCCATCGGCTGAAATAATCTTTATGTAATGCGAGTGGCCGTCAAAGGCACGATATGCGATCTGTTTGCCGTCGTGCAACCAGACCGGAGATTCGTCGCTTGCGCCCTCAGTGAGGCGAATGGAAATATCGCGCGCTAAATCGTGCACGCGGACGAAAAGCTTTCCGTTCCGGCTATCGTCGGAAGAAATCGCAAGCATACGTCCATCGGGAGAGAGACGCGGTTCCCTGTATCCGGCTTGAGCGATTTGATTGAGTTCCTTGCCACTCTGATCAAACCAAATCAACTTGGATACAGAATCGGCCAGAGACTGAAAAACGAGCACACCATTCTGAGAGACAGAGAATTCAGAGTGCGAAAAACCTGGGTCCTCCTCTAACTCCTGCTCGGCAAGGGATGCGACGCTTCCGCTCAGTTGCAGCCGATCCGGGTCAAAGGGCTGCACTCTCAGGCTGCGGTCCCGGCCGTAAAGGAGATGGCCAGCCACGAAGACCACGTTTCCAGTCAGTTCCGAAGACACCAGTTTCGGAGCACTCCCGTCGAGTGAGCCTGCGTAAATGCCGTTCTGCTGCAAATCGTCGGGAGTGCTCCAGTCCACGAAGTAAAGGAAGCGCTTCCCGTCGGGCAGGAAGAAGGGCCAGCGATGGGTCTGACCGCTATTTTGGCGGGACATCCGGGTAACGGGCACGGCTCCTCCGCCCGATTCCGGAATGCGATAAAGCGGTCCGGCAATTGCGGGTGCGAACACGATGACCCCGTTGCCGCTCCATGTGGCGCCGATTCCGTCCGCTCGGAGCTTCGCACAAGATCCTGACAGCGCCGCTCGCCACATCCACTGTGTTTAGCTTTCCGTCAGCGAAGAAGCCGATTCGGCGACTGTCCGGCGCCCAGAAGGGGAACATCGCGCCCGTAGTTCCGTTAAGCTGCTGTGCGCTGGCAGCCGAGAACGTCCGAACCCACAGCGTGTAGTTACCGTCCGGTCCGACGCCGGCGAAGGCCAGGCGAGTGCCATCGGGAGAGACCGAGAAGCTACCGCGCTGATAGAAGTAGTTAGCTGGTGGCAGGAGCGAGGAGCGGACCGCCCGGACTGTTTGCTGACCGCCACGGAAATGGTCGACCGCCAGCAGCACGGCGGCAATCAGCAGCAACAGCGCAATGCCCCAGGCGGCCCTCTCCCGGTTATGCGATTTCGATATCACACCCGATGCGCCGGTGCCCTGCTCCAACCATGTCAGTTCGAGTTTGACGTCGTGTGCGGACTGCCAGCGTGCATCCGGGTCCTTGGCGAGACAGGTCCTCACCACACGCTCTACTGCCGCCGGTATCGTCGGCTGCAGCGTCGCCATAGGAGGCGGGTCAGCGGACATGATGGCCGACATCAGGCTTGCCTGGCTCTTGCCATCGAACGCCTTGCGCGCGGTCAGCATCTCATACAACACGGCGCCAAAGGCGAAGAGATCCGTGCGCACGTCGGCGTCTTTTGCCTCCAACTGTTCCGGCGCCATGTACTGGAACGTCCCAGAACTGTGCCGGGGCTGGTTACCGTCCTATGGAAGCGGTATCACTTTCAACGGACATGCGCTTGTCGATTCGCGCCAAACCGAAATCCAGGAGTTTGGCGCCGGATTTCGTCAACATGATGTTGGCCGGCTTTATATCCCGGTGCACCACGGACCTGCCATGCGCGGCCTCCAGAGCATCCGCAATCTGAATCGCAAGTGGAAGAGCTTGTGGGAGGGGCAGCGGCCCGTTCGCCAGGCGCGCCGCCAGGGTTTCGCCCTCCAGGTACTCCATTACCAGGTAATCCATACCATCCTGGTGGCCGATGTCGTGGAGGGCGCAGATGTGCGGATGATTCAGACTCGAGACGGTTTTCGCCTCGCGTTCCAGCCGCCTCCGCAGTTCGGGATTCCCCGCCAGGTGCGCCGGCACAACCTTAATGGCAACGGTTCGATCCAGACGCGTATCTTTGGCACGATATACTTCGCCCATCCCGCCGGCGCCCAGGGCTGCAACGATCTCGTAAGGGCCAAGACGTGTCCCGCTGGAGAGATGCATTACAGGCCTGATTGTAAGGCCTGACGCTCCGGGGCCCCTCGCGCTTTCCGGCATCCCGCGCACTCCCCTATGCACGTACCTACGTAGCCGGAAAGCGCTGACACGGTACGGCCTCCTGGAAAATCTTCGTACGCCTCACCACTGTCACGCCGCACGATCGAACGTAATGCCGCATTCGCCTCCAGTGTCGTGCCGTCGATCGCGACCGTCTCTCCCTTAAGCAGGCCTTCGCCGGCCAGCACGCTCAAAACCCATGTGAAGACACTTCGGTGCGTCTCAATGTCGAGGAGTCGCCGTGTGTGCGAGATTGTCGTTTGATCCGGTGTGTTCTGGCTGAGGTCATATCCCAAAAAACGACCGTAACGCCAGTGAGTCCGCTACTCGCCACGCAAGCCCCCGCTCAGAATCAAGTCCTTCGAAGTATCCGACCAGCAGACACCGGAAATACACGCCCGGAGCAAGGCCCGGTCGACCTGTCTCCGAATAGAAAGCCGCACAAGCCTGTTCGGCGAACCATCGAACCCTTATTTGTCCAGAACCCCGTTCAGGCGCTCGTAAAACGGGTGACCGGAGGGCTTGGCCAGAGTGCCCGCTTCGATCCAGATTGACTCCTGCTTCTGCTGTCCTCCGCGTCGGCCCAACGACATAAAACAATCGTAAGCTGACTTGTTCTCTTACCCCAGGACCAAATACGAGTTGCACCCCGGACTGCTGGCCAACACGTTTCAAAAGATTGCGATGAAGTCCCCGATCCGATTGTCGGTCCGCTTAATTGGACTGTCCCATTAGGCCGAGCGCAACTATGACCTCGACCTGATCATGCTGCTGACACCGGCGGTAATATACTGAACCGAGACAAGTAAACGTGAGAGAAAGCGCCGGAATCCTGCTGATTAACGCATCCAAGATGCGTGTAGTGTGGAGAAACGGCACGGAATCGAATGGGGACAGAATGGTAGAAGCATATTTGCTTCCGCCGTCCCGATGATCGAGTTTTGTCTGTCGCGCCGGTCACAGATGAGGAGTCACAATAAACACTGGAAAAGCAGCGTACCCGTTCACCGTTCGGCCGCTCTCAGCTGATGAAGGCGGTGGCTTTCTCGTCACCTTCCCCCACCTCCCCGGATGTGTTCTCCGATGGTGAAACGCCGGAGGAAGCTGTCCGGAACGGTCAGGCGGCTCTCAAAGGCTACCTTGAGGTGCTGAAAGAGTCCGGCGATCCTATGCCAAAAACCTGGAGCTGCGAGTGACGCAAGCCGGTCAGTAGCGCCAGCGCGTGCCTAAAACACTTCATACCCGTCTCAAGGGAGGAGAGCGAAAAACAGAGCGCGTCAGTCTGAACTGGCTTGTCACAATATTCATTGCACACGGCCTCGGTCGCCCTCGACGACCGCGCAAGCTCGTGGCGCGGACGGCCATCAGGAAGTCGGCTGCAAAACGCGCCAGGAAGTAGACCTGCCCGTCAGGTAGGCACCAGAGTCCGTTCGGACCCGTCCCGTCTCTTTGGAGACATAACCGCCGGCCTTATCTGGTTGCCCGATGTCGCCTTAATGAGACTTTAATCCACGCAATCGCCCGAGCACTTTCAGCACTTTAGCTCCACACCCACCCGAAAATAGCAACAGCCGCTGGTATCCTGCGACCGTCATGAACAGCGCACGCACGCAACTACAAAAGGACGCATCCAGAACCAACGGAGCCCTCTCCAACGGGCCCGTAACCGGCGAAGGCAAGGCACGCTCCTCGCAGAACGCCACAAAACACGGGATATTCTCCAAAAAGGTCATAGTTGAAGGAGAAAGCCAGGAAGAATTCGAGCAACTGGCCGAGTCCATCAACGCAAGATGGAGCCCCGCAACCGAAGAAGAGCAGGAAGCCGTCCGCGAGCTAATCCTCCTCCGCTGGCGCATTCGCCGAGCCTCCACCGTCGAAACGACGCTCCTGACCGCCGCCAGCGAAGGCGATGTCAGCAGCACCGCCAAAGAGATGTTCAAAACTATGGACAACGTCTCGAAATACCAGGCGAGACTCCGCCGTCTGGAGTCCACCGGCGAACAGCGCCTCCGCGAACTCCAGGACGTCAGAATGAAGAAGGAGAAAGAGCGGACGACGCGGAGCACAAACACGAACGTGAGGTCGCACAGTACCGTCAGTACGCCAAACGCGTCCTGCTGCACCGGTGCATCCTCAAGGACCCCATGGAGAAAACGCAAACGGTCGAGCAAATTCTCTGCGTCGATGAAGTCCCGACAGACCGCGACGTCCTCGAAGCACTTCTCGCGCAGATTATCAGCAAGTACGAACAGGAATGCTTCGAACGGGCCGCCTCGAAAAACAGAACCGCCGCGTGAAACACGAAGCACCAGCACTGGTCCCGTCGCAGACACCGCAGGATTCATCCATCACCAGATCGCGGACGGCCGTCGCAGCCGTCTTTGCCGTCAACGGACTCATCGTGTCCAGTTGGGTCTCGCGCATCCCGGCTGTTCAGTCAAAGCTGCACATGAACGCCGGTGTCCTCGGAGTAGTGTTGCTCGCCACCGCCGCCGGCTCCTTGATATCTATGCCGGTAACCGGCTGGGTGATCGCGCATAAAGGAAGCCGGCCTCTCGTGCAGGCGACAACTCTCCTGCTCAGTCTCGCCCTCGTGCCAATCTCGTTCGCCCGAACTCCCGCAGAACTCGCAGCCGCGCTCCTGCTGTTCGGTGCAGTAGCCGGATCGCAGAACGTCTCGATGAACACGCACGCGGTTTCCGTCGAGCAAGCGTATGAACGGCCGCTGATGGGTTCCTTCCACGCCATGTGGAGCCTCGGAGCAATGGCCGGTTCAGGCCTCGGCGGCCTGCTCGCAGGGCTCAACTGGACGGCACAGACGCATTTCACCCTCGTCGTCGGGTTCGTTTTTCCACTGTCCTTGTTCGCGATTTCGTGGCTGCACCGGCCCGAACACAACGCGGCCGCAGTCTCGAAACTTACGCTGAAGATCCCGATCGCCGTCGCCGGCTTAGGCTTGATCGGCTGCGCCATATCGGTCGTCGAAGGTTCCGTCGCCGACTGGAGCGCCGTTTATCTCGATTCGGTTATCGGCGCCGGAGCCGCACGTGCGGCACTGGGATTCTCCTTCTACTCCGCTGCGATGATCGTATCCCGGCTGCTGGCAGATGCAATCACCGCACGAATTGGCCGGGCAAGCCTTGTCCAGGCTGGATCTCTCGTCGCGTTTACCGGACTGGTCATCGCGCTCCTCACCCATTCGTGGGCCGTCGCCGTCACAGGTTTCGCACTCACCGGACTCGGAGTCGCGACCATAATCCCGAACGTGTTCGGAGCCGCCGGCCGTGTCGAAGGCATCCCGTCGGGCGTTGGAATGGCAGCGGTCACCACCCTCGGCTACCTCGGCTTCCTCGGTGGCCCCCCGCTTATAGGCGGTCTCGCACAAGCGTTTGGACTGCGGCTCGGGTTGTGCTTCGTACTCCTCTGTCTTCTTCTCGCAGCCGCATTCGCTCGCCTCATCCCGGAGCAATAGCGGCAGCGCCGCGAGAAATTGGCGAATGTTCGGCGAAAATGGACCGGCTTTAAAGGCCGTTCCCGCGTTTTGGAAAAATATCTTACATTTATTTTCTGCAAGTTAGAGCTGCGTCCGGCGAGGATTTGCCAAAAATCGGTACAGGCTCCTGATAGCTTGTACGTGGAGCAGGAGCCAGAACAATGACAACGAAAACAACAACAAAAACAATGAACGCGAACGCAGTTCCGAGCTATCTCGAACTCTGTCTGGAACTGATTAACGTGGAGATGTCGCTCGATCGAATCGCCGCGCGAGAACGTCGTCTGAAGGGGCAAACAGGCCAGGACAACGCCAAACTCGCGCGGATTCTTCGAGGTCGAAGCCGTCGGCTCAACTGGAAGGCAGAGGCCATCGTGAACCTCTTAAACGAACACTACGGAGTCGAGCGCAAATCCGGACCAAAACCCACGGACCGCAAAACAAACGTCGTCACGATTCCGTTCGTCCCGAGGACGGCGGCCTGAAGAAGCTGTTTCTGTATTCCACCCCGGAAACAAATTCGAACGGAATGCAGGGAACGCGGTTCGACAACTCCGCAATTGCCGAACGCCGCACCGCGTCGGAAGAAAACAAGCCGAAGATTGAGGCGCCGGAACCGCTCATGCGAGCGACATGAGCACCAAGATTCGACAACTTCTCCCGCAGCGCGCCGAGTTCCGGATGCAGCAGAAACACGGTGCTCTCGAAGTCGTTGATACAGGCAGGGGACCAGTCCTCGCTTGCGGCCAGCAGAAATGCCAGTTCCGGACTGGAACCCAGGCCTGACTCCGGCATCGCTTCCGTTCGCTTCAAACCGGCATAGGCCTGGCCCGTAGACACATGAACTGAGGGCGCAAGCAGAAGACCGAAGCGGCACTCAGCATCGGAGATTGGATACAACTCAGTCCCGCGGCCCACGCCAATGGCCGTACCGCCGATCAGAAAAAACGGAACATCACTCCCCAGACTCGACGCCAGTTCGAGTTGCTTCTCACGTTGCAGCCGTCCTCCAAAGAGTTCCGGCAATGTCCGCAGAACGGCGGCTGCATCCGTTGAGCCTCCGCCAAGCCCACCACCCATCGGAATCTTCTTTTGGAGCCGAATCGCAATTGAAGCCGTCACACCCAAAGCATCCAGCACGCCTCGCGCAGCCCGAACAGCAAGGTTCTCACCCGGAATCTCGACATTCGACTCAACACAAATCTCTGTATTTCCGCTGTTCTCGGCAGCGATCGTGATGGTGTCGTGAAGCGAGATGGTTTGAAACACCGTCCGGAGGTTATGAAATCCATCCGAACGCTTGTTCAGGACCTCGAGCGTTAGATTGATCTTCGCAAAGGCCCTGACCGTCACCTCAGCCATGCTTAGTAGTGGATCAATGAGTGAATATCGTAATTCTTCAGCTTGTCGCGGCCATGGAGAAAATCGAGTTCAATGACGAAGCCAAATCCCGCGATGCGTCCCCCAAGCTTCTCCACCAGTCGCGCCACCGCAGCGGCGGTTCCGCCGGTAGCGAGCACGTCGTCAACGATCAGCACTCGCTGTCCGTCTTCGATCGCATCCTTGTGAATCTCGAGGCGGTCAATGCCGTACTCTAGTTCGTACTCCCAGAACTCGACCTCGCACGGCAGCTTCTTCGGCTTGCGGACCGGGACGAAACCCGTGCCAAGCGCAAGCGCAATAGCCGGCGCAAAGAAATAGCCCCGCGCTTCGATGCCGACGACCACATCGATCTTCTTGTCTGCATAATGTGACTGGAACGTATCGATAACGCTTCGAAGCCCGGCGGCATTCTTCATCAGCGTAGTGATGTCGTAGAAGCGGATTCCAGGCTTGGGGAAGTCGGGAACCTCCCGGATGAGTTCCTTCAGCTGATTCATTGTGTGAAGTGTGATTGTAACAACCGCTTCATTGCGGCAACTCAATCACAGGGTCAGGACCGCTGCCCTGCGCGGTCCGAAACTCATGAAGGATATTGTGACTCTTCAGATCGACAACATAGACCGTGTCCTGCTCTTCTGCCGATGCCATCGCATGCGAACCATCAGGCGACAGTGACAACGAGACAGGATTATGCGTCAACAGTGCATAATCGACCTGCCGGCGAGCTTTCGGATCGGCGATCCCGATCCGGTTCTCGAACATAAGAGCGTAAACCAGGCGGCTTCCGTCGGGAGTCACGGCTATACGCACCGGACCCTTGCCGGTCGGAACATTCGCAATCGCGGTGTTCTTTTGCGTATCGATGACCGTAATCGAATTCGCATCGCGGTTCGCCACATAAAGCTCACGTCCGTCTTTCGAAAGCGCCGACCCTTCCGGTCTCGATCCGGTTTGAATCAGCTTGACGTCGCCGCTCGCCAGGTTCACCGCTGCAACAGTGTCGCCACCCGCATGGCTAACGTAAGCGTATTTCGCTCCTGGCCCAAGCGTCACCATATGCGGCGTCTTGCCCTTCGTGTCGTAGCGTTTCAATACGCGGCGCTGCTGTGAATCCACCAGCAGCAGCCCGTCGGGACCTTCGACT
This sequence comes from Bryobacteraceae bacterium, assembly GCA_963794765.1. Lineage (GTDB taxonomy): Bacteria > Acidobacteriota > Terriglobia > Bryobacterales > Bryobacteraceae > JAWXCM01. The sequence goes on from CAWCGC010000027.1 coordinate 21,765, forward strand.
GTAACCACCAGACGGCCAGTTGCCCGGTCAATATCGATGCCGTGAGGCCGGTAATTATCCCCCAGTGGGATAACGCCGATCCGCTGACGCTTGGCGACATCGACAATCGAAAGGGTGTTGCCGCCCTTACCCGCCTGCTCGATGCGCATGATCCCGTTGTCGGTGATGTAAAGGAATCGCCGGTCCGCCGAATACACCATCTCGTGCGGATGGTCGCCTACGCGAACCGAGGCCGTAATCTTGCCCTCAGCCGTGAACCAGCCAAGTGCGTTCGCGCCTTTCAGCAGCACCAGATAGGTTGGATCCGCCGCATTCATCACGCAGGCGGCCACCATTCCTGCTACGAACAGTCGGGCAGTCATTCGCCGACATGATGACACAACAACGCTTGGTATCGTAGGAGAGCACATGGAGGAGCAGGCACCACCTCGAATCACAGCGCTGATCGTCTCGCGCGACCACGCGGACCAGCTGCGGCGCTGCATTCAGAGCCTGGAGCGCTCCACAGACCGTCAGCGGCTTGAGGTGCTGGTTGTGGATGACGGTTCACGAGACGACACGCCATCAATACCGGACGAGTTCGCCGATGTCATCTCGCTGAAACTCCCCAAACGACTCGGGTGGACCCGTGCGGTCAACATCGGGCTTCGCACCGCAAAAGGCGATCTGGTTCTCCTCATGCGTCCGACATTTGAGGTTGAGCCGGACACGATCGCTCGAATGGCGGACAAGCTCGAAAGTACTCCGAGCATTGGGGCGGTTTGTCCTGCAGGCGAAAGAGCGTGGAGATTTCCCGACGGTGAAGCGCTGATCTACGCCTGGAAGATGGGGGAACTCCCGGGCGCGATCGAACTGGATAGCTCGGGCGAGCACTCGGTGGACTATCCTTCCGGCTCTCCGATAATGACACGGCGCGAACTGCTGCGGGCCATGCATTACCTCGATGAGCGGTTCGGAGATCGCTGGGCCGACCTCGAGATGTGCTGGCGAGTCAAAGATGGCGGCAAACAGATTCTGGTCCTGCCGGACGTCCTGATGCACCCGACTGCGAGCGAGGAAGACGGTTCCGTTTCGGAACTCGAGTGGGCTGACTCGGCCAACGGGGTAGCAACATGGATCGGCCTGCATCAGGGTACATTCGCCGGACTCGCTGCCCGTCTGAAGATGGCCTTTTATGCGCTCGGCCGCGGGAAGACGTCCGTATTCATGGGAGTTCTTACAGGCAGCAAGATAGACGGCAATCAGGAGTAAGATGAGGCGGTTCTGTTTCGCGGCAGCGCTCCTGTTCACAGCTGTTGCGCACGGTCAAACGTATTCGAAGCTCTGCTCCGGATGTCACGGCGACGACGCGCGAGGAACGCAGCAGGGACCCGGACTCGCAGGAAACGCCTCCGTGCGGAGGCGTTCACCGCAAAATCTTCGAAACGTCATCCATAACGGCATCCCGGCCGCAGGCATGCCTGGTTTCAATTTGCCCGATGCCGTCGTGGACGAACTCGTTGCGTTCATCATCTCGCTGAACTCCGTTGCTGCCGAGAGTAAAGTCGAAGGGGATCGCACCGCCGGCCGTGAGTTCTTCTTCGGCAATGGTCGATGCTCATCCTGCCACATGGTGAACGGCGAAGGCTCGCCGATCGGGCCGGATCTCTCGAACATCGGCCGGGAACTGACACTCGATCAGCTTCGCGAATCGCTCCTGAAGCCGGACGCCCGCGTCGCACCCGGCTATGGACTCGTTTCGGTCGGCAGTGTCCGCGGCTTTGCGAGAAACAGGACCAGCTTCGAGCTTGCACTGCAGGACCTCTCAGGCAAGTTCCACTTCGTCGCACTCGATCGGGTCTCAGTAACGGAAGAGAAGCACTCCCTGATGCAAGCCGTCAGCGGCAGTGCCAGCGACCAACAGAACGTACTCGCATTCCTGAGCAAGCTCACAGGCGTACAACCCGGCCCCATCAAACCGTCCAAAACTCACGAAGACACACCACCACCCAAACCCGGCGACTGGCTGACATACAACGGAAAGCTCAGCGGGAACCGCTATAGCGACCTCACGGAGATCAACAGGTCCAACGTCAGCAAGCTGGAACTGAAGTGGGCCTACTCGATTCCCCTCTGGGCGCAGTTCTTCCCCGACACGTCATACTTCCGCGAGAACATGCGCTACTACGGTCTCGAGACTGTTCCGCTCGTAGCCGACGGAGTCATGTACGCAACCGGACCCAACCAGGTCATCGCACTCGATTCCCGTACCGGAATGCAGATCTGGCAGTACTCGCGTCCGCGAACAGCAGGCTTGGTCTCCGACCCGTCACTCGGCACGAATCGCGGCGTGGCGCTGCGCGGCGACAAGGTCTTCATGGTCACCGACAACGCCCACCTGATCGCGATTAACCGCATCACCGGCCGACCGGTTTGGGAAACGGTCATGTGGGACGAACCCCAGAAGTACGGCGGCACAGTAACGCCGCTGGTAGTCAAAGACCTCGTCATCGCTGGCGTCTCGGGCGGAGACTGGGGCATCCGTGGTTTCGTCTCAGCGTACCAGGCGGACACCGGCGAGCGCGCCTGGCGTACCTGGACGGTTCCTGCAGCAGGCGAGCCCGGATGGGAAACCTGGAAGGGATCCGCAGTCGCAACGGGCGGCGGGGCAACCTGGCTGACCGGCTCATACGATCCCCAAACCGACACCGTCTTCTGGGCAACCGGCAATCCCTGGCCGAACTCCGATGACCGCGAACGGGCCGGTGACAACCTGTACACCGACTCAGTACTTGCCCTCGACCCAGCGACCGGCAAGATGAAATGGCACTTCCAGTTCACTCCGCATGACACCCGTGACTGGGATGCAAACGAGCCCAACGTACTCGTCGATACCAAGTACCGCGGCGAAAACCGCAAGCTGCTGCTTCACGCCGACCGCAACGGCTTCTTCTACGTCTTCGATCGAACGAACGGCAAGATTGCTGCTAGCCGAGAAGTTCCTCCGCAAGCTAACCTGGGCCAGCGGAATCGGTCCCGACGGCAGACCCATTCGCGTTCCGGAAACCAACTTCAGTTGCCCTGAGCACGCGACCAACTGGCACGGTACCGCGTTCAGCCCGACCACGCGGCTGTACTACATCATGGCGACCGAGAAGTGCGTTGCGAAGGTCTCACCCGGCAGCTGGAAGATGGAACGACCTAAAGAGGACCCCGGCATGCGCTATCTTCGCGCGATCGACATCGAGACGGGGAAGATCGCGTGGGAAGTACCACAGGTTGGTCCAACCGATGGCAAGCGAGTTGCAGGCGTCCTCGGCACGGCCGGCGGCCTGTTGTTCTACGGAGATTCAAGCGGATATCTGCTTGCGGCCGACGAGCGGAATGGCAAGACTCTGTGGCGCATGCCTCTGAGCGCTGTAATCAAGACCTCGCCTATGACCTTCGCCGCAGACGGCCGGCAATATATTGCCATCGCCGCGGGCTCAAACGTCCTGTGTTTCGGCCTGCCCGATTCTACGAGCCTACATACTTCATCAGCTCCGTCTGATTCGGGATCAGGACAACCCGGCCGTCAGCCATAATCAGCCCGGATTTGTGAAGATGGCTGAAAGCTCGCGTCACCATCTCGCGGACGCACCCGACTCTCGCAGCAATCTCGTGATGTGTTGCGAGCACCTCGACCGTCGTTCCAGTGCTGGTTCGGCACGCCGCGATGCAGTGCTTCCTGTAGCAGAAACCAGCCAACCCGCCGATCGACATCGCGCAGCGACAACGTATGAATCAGCTCGGCGTAAGACCGGACTCGGCGCGCGAGGACAGAGACAATGTTCGCCATGATGGCCGGCGACTCATTGCACAACCTGTGTATGTCGTCCCTGCTGATGAACAGTAAGTCCGAGTCCTCCTGGGTAATGGCCGTCGCCAGGCACTTCCCGCCATCGAAGACGGGCACCTCCGACAGCGTCGCGTAAGGATACTCTACTGACAGTATCTGCTCGCGTCCGTCATTCGTATGGCGCACCGTTCGCACACAGCCGGACGCAATTACATAGATACCGACAGGCTCATCGCCCAGCACGTACAGCACCTGACCAGACGCGCAGGTCTTCTGTACAGCACATGCTGCAATGCTGTCGACTTCCGCTGTGCTCAAACCACCAAATAAGACAGTCCGGCAGAGTACTCGGACAACAACGTCTCGGGACCACATCTGCATATTGGACACATTCCTGACGTAAGCAAACGAAAACTTGCCGTTACAGATGTCATCCTCCGATAACCGGAGTCTTACAAGTATGGAAGACAGACAGCGCTTCAGGAACAAAGTATGCCTCGTCACGGGAGGAGGATCTGGCATCGGGAGAGCGGCCTGCCTCCAGTTCGCTGCAGAAGGAGGCAAGGTCGCCGTGATCGATCTGAATCCCGACCACGGAACGAAACTTCTTCCGAGATTGCGAAGAACGGCGGGGAAGCGATATTCGTGAAGTGCAACGTCGGAAATCCCGATGAAGTTAAGTCGGCTGTCACTACGACGGTCCAGAAGTGGGGCAAGATCGACGTCGTCGTAAACGATGCCGCAATGATGACCTTCACGCCGATAGTCGACTTGCCGGACGACGACTTCGATAAAGTCCTCAATGTCAATCTCCGCTCAGTATTCCTGTTTTCGAAGTACTCAATCCCGCACATGCCTGAAGGCGGAGCATTCGTAAATATCAGCTCTGTTCACGCGCACGAAACCACGAAGAATGTCGTCCCATATGCGACATCGAAGGGCGGCATGGAAGCATTCACCCGCGGACTGTCGGAAGAAGTGGCCGACAGGAAGATCCGCGTGAACTGCGTCGCTCCAGGTGCGGTAGACACGCCAATGCTCTGGGACAACCCCAATGTGAAGAACGGGACGGAGAAAGTCACAGGTGCGATCGGGAAACCGGAAGATATCGCAGCAGCAATCTGCTTTCTTGCGGCGGACGAAGCTCGCTTCATCACGGGCACAACTCTGATTGCGGATGGCGGAAGACTCGACCTGCTCTGAGATAAGTGATGCACCGCTTCATGTTTGCCACCGGGATTGAAAACAGTTACCCGGTAATTACCGTCGGCAAAGGTTCAAAACGCATCGACGAAATGGAGAAATGCCGGCACTACCAGTGCTGGGACGAGGACTTCCATCTGGTAAAGAGTCTGGGTCTCCACTATCTCCGCTACGGTCCTCCCTACTACAAGTGCCATCTCGGACCGGGCCGATACGACTGGGACTTCACGGACCAGACCTACGCACAGCTCAACAAGCTGCAGATTACGCCCATTACAGACCTGTGTCACTTCGGAGTCCCTGACTGGATCGGAGACTTTCAGAATAAGGACTGGCCGCCACTGTTTGCGGAGTACGCCAAGGCTTTCGCGGTGCGGTTCCCGTGGGTGCAGTATTACACGCCCGTGAACGAAATCTTCGTCGCCGCCACGTTCTCAGCACAGTGGGGCTGGTGGAACGAACGGCTGTCGAGCGACAAGGCTTTCGTCAACGCACTGCACAATCTCTGCAAAGCGAACGTTCTGGCGATGCACGCCATCCTTGAAGTGAACCCGAACGCAATCTTCATTCAAAGTGAGTCTTCGGAGTACTTTCACGCCGATAAACCAGCTTGCCTCGACAAAGCCCGTCAGTTTAACGAGAAACGATTCCTGTCACTCGACCTTACCTACGGTCACCCTCTCAACTACGAGATGTACGAGTACCTTCTCGATAACGGGATGAAGCGCGACGAATACCACTGGTTCATCCGGAATCACAGGAAATCTCACTGCGTCATGGGAAACGACTATTACGTTACAAACGAACACTTAGTGAACGAGGACGGCACCGTCGCACCTTCAGGCGAGGTATTCGGGTATTACGTGATCACCCATCAGTACTTCAGCCGATACAGCCTTCCGGTGATGCATACCGAGACGAATCTCATGGATGCACAACGTGCGCCTCAATGGCTTCGGAAGGAGTGGGCGAACGTTCACCGCCTGCGTGAGGACGGTGTGCCGCTGCTGGGCTTCACCTATTACAGCCTCACCGATCAGGTCGACTGGGACACAGCGCTCCGCGAGGACAACGGCAACGTCAACCCTCTGGGGCTGTATGATCTCGATCGCAAGATTCGCCCGGTGGGAGCCGCCTACAAGGAACTGGTCCAGGAGTGGCGCGGTACGCTCCCCACGCACAGCCTGAGTTTGTCACTGAGTTCATACGATCAACATGGGACGCCTCATTCGTAATGCAGCAATAGCAGGAGCCGGAGCGGCAGCGGCCTGGGGTGCCTGGGCGCTCTGGCGCAAATCACAAGTGAATGCACTCCAGCGCCGGCTTCCGGGCGGCACAAAGGTCATGATTCTCGGGTCCGGGTTCGGCGGAATGAACGCCGCATCCGAACTCGCGCGACTGATGCCGTATCCGGAAAATGGCGAGATCCACCTGATCGATCAGCGCGGAAGTCTGCTGTTCACCCCGATGCTGACGGAAGTGGCGGGCGGCGAGGTGGATGCGCGTCACGTCGTCGCGGTACCGGCACATATCTCGCATCGCGTAAAGTTCGCCAAAGCGGAAGTTCAGGAGATTGACATCCGGAACAAGCGCATCACTGTGGCGCTTGCGGGCGAAGAACTCGGAATTCCGCAGTCGACCGAGACCTGGTCTGCGGATCACCTTGTCATCTGCCTCGGGTCCGTCACCAATTTCCATGACGTTCCTGGCCTGAAAGAAAACGCACTGACCATCAAGACCGTCCAGGAAGCGCAAGCCATTCGCAACCGCGCGCTCGAATTACTACAACGCGCCGCAACCGAGCGCAACGAGGAGTCGCGGCGGGAAATGCTGACGTTCGTCGTAGGCGGCGGCGGTTATACCGGGGTCGAAACGACTGCGGCTCTTAATGATCTCGTCCGGGACGGTGCGCGCGACGCATCCATCTCGGATAACTGTGTTCGCATCTTCCTCATCGAGCCGGGCGACAGGCTTATGGCGGAAACCACGCCCGAACTCGCCCAGTACGCTCAGCGGAAGCTGGAGGAGCGCGGCGTTCAGGTAATGCTCAAAACTAAAGTCACCAGCGCCGGGTCGGACTACGTCGAACTGGAAGGCGGGCGGCGAATCCCCGCACGCACCATCATCTGGGCCGGCGGCGTCAAGCCGAGTCCTCTGGTAGAGAAGCTTGACTGTAAAAAGGGCAAGCACGGCGGCATCGTAGTCGACGCGACCTGCGGCGTGCCGGACCATCCCGGCGTGTGGGCCATCGGGGATTGCGCCGAAATTCCCAACGGTCATGATGGCAGCTACACGCCGACCGCGCAAAACGCAACGCGTGAAGGCACGCACGTCGCTCGCAACATCATCAAGGTCTTAACGGGCCAGCAGCCGGAGCCGTTCCAGTATCAGCAGATGGGAGAGCTGGCGCTGACTGGAAAACATACCGGAGTCGCTCGCATTTATGGCATTGAATTTTCGGGACCACCTGCATGGTTTCTGTGGAGAGCCGTCTATCTGCTGAAGATGCCGCAAGTCAGCCAGCGCGTTCGGATAGGACTGGACTGGCTTCTCGACCTGGCGCTCGGCAGAAATCTCGCTGACGTCTCATGAGAGGGCAGTTTGTGATTTTTGTCACCGCGCTAAGGTACGGCATCGTTCGATTCTGGAGAAGGGAGACCGATCGGCGTGGCACAAACAGTTGCCGAACTACTCGTAGACCGATTGATTGACTGGGGCGTCGACACCATTTTTGGCTTCCCGGGTGACGGCGTAAACGGAATTTTCGAAGCTTTCCGCACTAACCAGGAAAAGATCCGATTCATTCAGGTGCGGCACGAAGAAGCCGCTGCGTTCGCGGCCTGCGGATACGCGAAGTATACGCGCAAACTCGGCGTATGCATAGCGACATCCGGCCCGGGCGGAATACACCTGCTGAACGGACTGTACGATGCGAAGATCGACGGCGCTCCGGTGCTGGCGATTACGGGGCATACCTTTCATGATCTAATCGGGACCCACTATCAACAGGATGTAGACCTCGACAAGCTGTTCATGGATGTGGCGGTCTACAACCAGCGCGTGATGGGTCCAGCGCACGTCGTCAATGTCGTCGATGAAGCGATCAAGATGGCGCTGGCGCGTCGCTCGGTTTCCCACATCACGATACCGAAGGACATCCAGGACTGGAAATCGTCGGACGACAAACGCTCAAACGCTAATGTCGGAAAACACAGTGCGACTATTTTCTCGCCTTCCTTTCCGATTCCTCAGCAGCAGCTGTTGCAGGCGGCGGCCGACATCATCAACCAGGGGTCGAAGGTCGTGGTTCTTGCCGGTCAGGGCTGCCTCGGGGCACGCGACGAAGTGCTTGAATTTGCTCACAGGGTCTCAGGCATTATTGTGAAGCCTTTGCTCGGCAAAGCTGTTGTTCCGGACAGTAATCCGTACACAACCGGAGGTATCGGTTTACTTGGGACTGCGCCGTCACAGGACGCGATGGAGGAATGCGACACGCTCGTCATGGCGGGGACGAGCTTCCCGTATCTGGACTTCTACCCCAAGCCCGGCAAAGTCAAATGCATTCAGATCGATATCGATCCTGCGCGCCTCGGGTTACGGTACACGGTCGACGTCGGTCTCGTCGGCGACTGCAAGGGCGTCTTGCAGGCTCTTCTTCCGCTGATTCAGCAAAAGGAAGATCACAGCTTCCTCGAGAAGTCACAGCGTCGGATGAACAGCTGGAACGAGTTGATGAAGGAACGCGGCACTCGGACCGACACGCCAATGAAACCGCAGGTGGTGACGTATCAACTAAACAAGCTGCTGGCCGATGATGCCATTGTCACCGCCGACAGCGGAACCATCGCAACATGGGCGGCCCGTTATATCGAGATTCGTGGGGACATGAAGTTCTCGCTCTCGGGCACGCTTGCGACGATGGCGAACGGCTTGCCGTACAGCGTCGGCGCGGCAGTAGCCTATCCAGGCCGTCAGGTCGTATGCATCGTTGGCGATGGCGGTTTATCGATGTTGCTTGCCGAACTGGCTACGCTCGCCAAGTACAACCTGAACGTCAAAGTAATTGTTATCAAGAACGACGTTCTGGGAATGATCAAGTGGGAACAAATGGTGCTGGAAGGCAATCCGCAGTTTGGGGTGCAGCTTCAGCCCATCAACTTTTCCTGCATCGCTCGTGATTGCGGAATCGCGGGCTTCAGGCTCGAAGATCCCAATCAGGCCGAAGCCGTGCTTCGCGAGGCGATGCAAACCCCAGGGCCTGCTCTGGTCGAAGCTGTTGTTGACCCAAACGAACCTCCCCTGCCCGGCAGGGTCAACACGGAGCAGGCCCTGCATTTTGCTGAAGCACTCGCTCGTGGACAAAAGGACGCGATGAAGATCATCGCGAGTGTTCTCGAGGACAAAGTCCGTGAGGTCATCTAGCAACAGACCTGTCATGCCATTACCCAGGCATCCCCTGCCGGAAATGGCGCGGGTGGGTCAGAAACTGCCTTCGGATCATGTACCCGATCCGAGGCAAGACGTACGCAACAAACTGATAGCATCCGGGTTGCATCGACAGGTGCAGCCCGGGCACCGCGTTGCTATCACTGCCGGCAGTCGTGGAATCGGAGGACTCTGCGACTTGCTTGGAGGAATCGTGGACGCCGTCAGAGAATGCGGCGGCGAGCCGTTCATTATTCCCGCTATGGGAAGTCATGGCGGCGCAACTCCTGAAGGGCAGTCTGAGATTCTTCATCGCCTTGGTGTTTCTGACGACCGCATCAGTGCGCCTGTACGCGCCACGATGGAAACGCGCGAGCTTGGCACGAGCGACAACGGAGCCGTAGCTCACATCGACCGATTCGCGTTCGAGTCGGACGGAATCATTGTTCTTGGCAGAACCAAGACTCACCCGGAGTCCACCGGCCCGCTCGCTTCCGGGTTGCTGAAGATGTGCACCATCGGGCTCGGCAAGCAAACCGGTGCTCATCAGGCGCACAGCCACGGACTCTGGGAATCTGTGAGGGCGGTGCCGAAGCTGCAACTCGGGACTTCGAAGATTCTGTGCGGAGTCGCCGTCGTAGAGAACGGATACCGTCAGCCTGTTGTGATCGAAGTTGTCCCGGCAAGTTACGACGCTTTTCTCGAAGCCGATCTCCGACTGCTGAATGTCGCGAAACAGCACCTCGCGAAGATTCCGTTCGACCTGCTTGACCTGCTTGTCGTCGATGAGCTCGGAAAGACGATATCGGGTGCCGGGATGGACCCCAATGTCATCGGGCACTGGCGCAACTCGGACGCTCCGCACCAACCGAACTTCAAACGCATCGTTGTTCTGTCTTTGACGGAACCATCGCTGGGAAACGGTCTCGGTATTGGCATGGCCGACTTCACCACGCAGCGCTTCGCCGATGCATATGACCCTTACGTCAGCTACGTGAATCTGCTGACAGCATCGGAACCGGACGGCAACACCCGCGAAGGACCGATTCCGATTGCTCTGTCCTCAGATCGCGAAGCAATGGAGGTCGGGTTGTTCTCTGCCCTGCCCTCAAACCATCCACGTGTGTGCCGTATCAGCAATACCGCCAGGCTGGACGAAATGTGGGTTTCCGAGTCACTTCTTTCTGAAGTCAGCGGGAACTCAAAACTTGACATTCTCCAAGAAGCCGCGCCGCTCTCCTTCGACGCACGCGGCAATCTGTTCTAAAACAATGCTCGGCTCGCTTGTTGAAATTCGAACTAAGACTCCCCCGACGCGTTTTCACGACCGACTGCAGGTGGGTACCACCGGCCACCTGGAAGTTGACGTCGGTGCGGTCGAATCAGAACTCCGGGCCGGCCTGAAAGGCGAGGTTCGCTTCAGCTCGGGCGATCGCGGGCTGTACGCCTCGGACGCGGGCAATTATCGTATGGTTCCGCTTGGAGTCGTACTTCCCTGCGATCCTGACGACGTGATCCATGCGGTCGCTGTGTGCCGCAAATACGGAGTGCCGATCACTGCACGCGGAGGCGGTACGGGAATACCGGGGCAGACCGTGAACGACGGCATCGTGTTCGATTTCTCGAAATACATGAACCGCATTCTGGAGCTGAACCCGGCAGAGAAGTATGCGTGGATTGAGCCGGGCATTGTACTCGACGAACTCCGCGATGCCGCAAATGAACACCACCTGACCTTCGGACCCGACCCCGCCACCCACAGCCGAAACACGCTCGGAGGCATGATCGGAAACAACTCCTGCGGCATTCACTCGATGATGGCCGGCGAGACCGTGGACAACATCTATGAACTGGACGTCATCACCTATGACGGAGTTCGCCTGACAGTCGGTCCGACGTCCGATGAGGAACTCGAAAGCTTCATCGCCGAGGGTGGTCGTAAAGGTGAGATCTATCGTCGCCTGAAGCAACTTCGAGATCAGCACGCAGACCGAATTCGGCAAGAGTTTCCGATGATACCGCGCCGCGTCTCGGGGTTTAATCTTCCCGCGCTGCTGCCGGATCAGAAGTTCGATGTGGCTAAGGCGCTTGTAGGCACCGAAGGCACGTGTGTGCTCATCCTGCGAGCTAAAGTCAAACTCGTTTATAACCCGCCGGCCCGATCGCTGCTGGTGTTTGGATATAAGGACATCTTCCACGCAGCGGATGACGTGGTGGAGGCCGGTAAATTTCATCCAGTGGGTCTCGAAGCACTGGACGACACCTTCATCGACTATATGAAGAAGAAGGGTCTCCACCCGCCCGACCTCAATCTGATGCCGAAGGGCGATGCCTGGCTTCTGATTGAGTTTGGAGGAAAGGACAAGGCTGAGTCGGACGCGAGTGCGCGCAAGTGCATGGACGACTTCTGCAAACGCGACGACCCTCCCCCGATGAAACTCTTCGACAATCCTGGCGAGGAGAAAATTGTCTGGCATTTGCGGGAAGAAGGGCTCGGGGCCACTGCGAAAGTCCCGAGTATGCCCGAGAATCATGAGGGTTGGGAGGACGCATCGGTTCCTCCCGACAAACTCGGCGCTTACATTCGCGAGTTCAAGCAGCTGCTCGACGAGTACAAGTACGTCGGTCCACTCTACGGTCATTTCGGCCAGGGATGCGTTCACACGCGCCTGACGTTCGATCTGCGAACGGCACCTGGAATCACGAAATGGAAAGAGTTTCTCGGGAAAGCCGCGGACCTGGTGGTCCGCTATCATGGCTCGCTTTCAGGTGAACACGGTGACGGTCAAGCGCGAGGCGAGTTGCTTGCGCGGATGTTCAGCCCGGAAGTGATTGAAGCCTTCCGGGAGTTCAAATCTATCTGGGATCCCGACTGGATGATGAACCCCGGGAAGGTCGTCGATCCGTACCCGGTCGACGCAAACCTGCGTGAAGGCCCCGAATATCACCTGCGTCAGGTTGAAACCCACTTCAAGTATCCGGCAGATCATCGTAGTTTCGCCTACGCGAGCGACCGGTGTGTCGGCGCCGGTGTGTGCCGGCGCCACGACTCCGAGAACACGGTCATGTGCCCGAGCTACATGGTCACTCGCGAGGAGAAGCACTCGACAAGAGGGCGCGCCAGACTGCTGAACGAGATGATCCGCGGCGAGGTCATCAAGGACGGCTGGCGAAGCGAGGAGGTCCGGGAAGCACTCGACCTTTGCCTGGCATGCAAAGGATGCAAGCACGATTGCCCGGTTCAGGTGGACATGGCCACGTATAAGTCGGAATTCCTCTCGCACTACTACGCCGGTCGTATCCGCCCAAGGTACGCCTATACTTCCGGCCTGATCTATTGGTGGTCGCGCGTTGCATCACTCATGCCAGGGACTGCCAACTTCTTTACCCAGACACCGGTACTTGATCGCATCACGAAGTTCGCTGGAGGGTACTCGCAGAAGAGGCAAATCCCGGCATACGCATCCGAGACGTTTAAACAATGGTTCCGTCGACGGACGCCGCAGAACCTCGGCAAGCCGGAAGTGATCCTCTGGGCCGACACTTTCAATAACCACTTCACACCCGCGGTCGCAAAAGCCGCAGTGGAAGTGCTGGAACATGCGGGTTACCGCGTCCGGGTACCGGCACAGAGTCTCTGCTGTGGAAGGCCGTTGTACGACTACGGCATGATCGACACGGCCAAGTTGCTTCTGCAGCAAATCCTGAATACATTGCGAAGCGCGCTTCGGAACGGAACAATGATCGTGGGCCTCGAGCCCAGTTGCATGACGGTCTTTCGCGACGAACTGGTGAACCTGTTCCCAGACGACGAGGATGCAAAGCGGCTGGCGTCACAGTCGTTCATACTGAGCGAGTTCCTGCACGACCACGTAAAGGACTACAAGCCGCCGCAGATGAAACGCAAGGCTCTGGTTCACGGACATTGCCACCACAAGTCGATCCTGCACTTCGAAACGGAAACAGATTTGCTTCGCGAGGCTGGTCTCGATTGCAGCGTACCCGACTCTGGCTGCTGTGGAATGGCAGGTTCATTCGGCTATGAAGCAGCGCACTACGAAGTCGGGCTTGCGTGCGGCGAGCGGGAACTGCTGCCACGTGTGCGCGCAGCCTCGGCCGAGACGCTGATCGTGACGGATGGCTTCAGCTGCCGGGAGATGATTCAGCAGGAAACGGACCGCAAAGCTCTGCATTTTGCGCAAGTCCTTCAGATGGCGATGCACGATGCATCAGATGCTCCCGCGAGTCCTCTGCCAGAACGCTCGATTGAGAACCAGGATCACACCTCCGCGGTTCCGGTCGCATTGCTTGCCGCCGGCGGACTACTAGCCGGTGCGGCAATCTGGTTGAATGCCCGACGCAAGAAAGTCTGAGCATGTCCCGCGACGCGGACAGAGTCCGTCTGAATTCCGCCGTCCTCGAAGCGCACTCCTGGGACGGCGTAGTATGCGCCTCGCCTGAGAACGTCCTTCTCGCGACCGGGTATTGGCCGGTGATCGGAAATGCTCTCGCGGTTATGACCCGCGACGGTGCCGCTGTCGCAATCGCTCCCGAGGACGAAAACAAGTTTGCCGCGAGCAGCCGTGCTGAGAAGGTCTACACGTTCGAGGCTGCCTCACTGTCGTGGATACGGCCGATCGAGGACGTCGTGTGCGAACCGCTGCGCGATGCTTTGCATGCTCTTGGCCTCGACCGAACTGGCTGCAAGGTGGGTTACGCCGTTGGCCCGGTTGTGGACGGCGCCGGCTACGCCGCGAGATTCACCTGGGGTGCGATTGTCGCGCATTTGCTCCGTCGCCTGCTCGGGAATGGGGAACTTTCGGACTGCACCGACGCACTGCTCGACTTGCGATCGGTGCTCACCTCGTCGGAGATCGATTCGCTAAAGACTGGGTGCCGAATTGCAGAGAGAGCTTTCCACGAGACGGCGGAAAAGCTGCATCCAGGGCTGACCGAGAGCGAAGTGGCAGAGGATTTCCGCAAGCATCTGGGCGGGACACGTGAATCGGGCGGGTTCGCCTACTGCATGTCAGGACCGAATTCCGCAACGGCATATCGAGCGTATCAGGAATCGACCAACAGAAGACTGAAACAGGACGACGTCGTTCTGGTCCACTGCAATTCGTGCTATCTCGGCCTCTGGACCGACATCACGCGAACATTTCTGACTGGCGACCCGGAGCAGAAATTCGACCACATCCGTACAGCGGTAGCCGAAGCCCGACACGCCGCGATTGCTGCAGTCCATCCCGGGGCGACAGCGTGCTCCGTAGACGCGGCCGCACGTACTGTTATGACAAAACACGGCTTTGGCGACGCGTTTCGCCACGCAACCGGACACGGCGTCGGCTACTCCGCCATCAACCACAACGCGAAGCCGCGGATTCATCCGCTTTCCGATGAGATCCTGAGCCCCGGCATGGTCTTCAACATCGAGCCGGCAGCGTACATTGACGGTGTAGCAGGTTTCCGCCATTGCGACATGGCGGCGGTGACCGAGTCAGGCTGCGATGTCCTGAGCGACTTTCTGCAGATCTGAGAACAACCCGGTCACGCTTTTTGCAGAATGCTGGATCGGTTCACCCGTTCCTCAGCCTCCTTCTGGTCGCCTGACGATTCCTTCTCAATCTCTTTCGCAAGGAAATAATTGAGTGCCGTCCGCAGAGCAGCGATGGCGGCCAGCTGCCCGATATCCTGCCATGAGGGAGTAATCGCCGTCCGAAGTATATCGGCGGCGAGCTCGAACTCGAGCGCTACAGCGAGCCAGCGTCCGAGCGTCAGCCGAACCTCCGTCTTGGCCGAAGCGGGTTCGCTTCGGTGAACGAACAGCAGAGCGGCCTTGATGGTTGCTTCTACGGACGCGATCGCAATGATGACCGTGGCCGCAAGTTCAACACCACGAGAAATCGATTCGATGAGCCACTTTGTGTTCTCAATCGACCACACAGCAGGAGCGTCTCCCACTGAGTGGGACTTTTCTCCGGATGCAGTCGGTTCCTAAGTAGGAGGCTGAATGAACGGACTTGAAAGATGCTGCCCCGAGACGATACGAGAACTCACCCCAGGGCGGGGCGTTGTTGAAGGTCGCTATGTTCAGAACCAGCTCCCAGATGAAGAGGCGCGTAAAGTGGTCTTACCAGATTAGTCATCGCGGAGCGCACGCATCGGATCCGCCGCAGCCGCCGCAACGCCGGTCGTAACATGGCAGCCAACCCGATGAGCCACAACACCGCTGTCATTCCCAGTAACGTCAGCGGATCCCATCGCCGAATGGGAACAGGCGCATTACGCAGCACTGTCGAGACAGCCTGGGTCCCGACAAGGGCTAACAGGGTGCCAACTCCGATCCCCCATGCGATTGGCTTTGCGCCTGAGGTCAGGACCAGCCGAATGACCGTTGATTTAGTCGCCCCGAGCGCCATTCGGATTCCGAGTTCTTTGACCCGCTGACTACTCGTAAATGCGACCACTCCATAGATCCCGATCACCGCTAACGATAGCGCCAAACCGGCAAGGACACCGACGATGCGGACCAGGGTGGAAAACCGTTCCGCGCTCTCGTCCAGAATCGTGCGCAGTGTTCGCGGCGATGCCTGATTATCGGGATCGAGCTTCCTGATGGCTTGCCGCACGCGAGCAGAAGTCGAAACGAGATCTCCTCGAAACCGGATCAGCAATGAATCGACAGGAAGGGCCATGTCGCGCCAGCAATACAGGTGGGGAGCGTCTACGGACGCCGGATGTTCTGACCCGACATCGCTTGCCACTCCGACGATGGCCGCCTCCTTTTCATCCGCCAGCACCACGCGTTCGCCGATCGGATCCTTGTCGGGCCAGAAGGAACGTGCTAACGCCAGCGATACCACCGCCTCTCGGGCGTTGGTCGGAGGCCGGCCTTTTAGCAGCGGGATGCTCAGCGTGTCGAAGTAGTTGGTTGAGACGTCTGTCGTGGCGACCCGTTTCCCCGACCCTGGGGGTTGCCATGGCGTCCGCACCTCCTGCGTTGCCGGACCCTGTTCTTCCTGTGACAGCGGGGAGCCGGACGCCACCGACTCCACCCCGGGAATTATCAGAATCTGATCAGCGACAGCCGCAAGCGGCGCCTGTAACGGGACGAACAAGACTCTCCGCGTTTCGAAGCCGGGGTCAGCTGTGAACATCGTGTACTGAGCGCGAATGAACAGTCCGGCGAAGACTAACAGCACCAGGCTCATCGCAACCTGCGCGCTAATAAGCAAGCTGCGCCGCTTGCCGATCCCGGACGCCATACCCATAGCTCCTGCTTTCATCGCGCTATGCAGATCCACGCGAAGGGATTCGCCCGCGGGAGACAAACCCGCCATGATAGTTGCACACAGAATGATCACGCCCAGATAGATCATCACCTGCAGGTCGGGTTGGGTCTGATAAACCGGCATGCTGGAGGTCGCGAGCATCCTTGCGACGACGGTCGGAGCCTGAAACGCGATCCAGGCGCTGAGAGCTCCCCCGAGCGTCGCGAGCAGAAGCGTCTCCGTCAGCAGCATGCACAGGAGATGGGACTTCCCGGCGCCGATCGACAGCCGGATTCCCATTTCGCGCTGCCTCGTCACTGCGCGTGAGAGTTGCAGCACGGTCACATTCGTGCATGCGATGAGCAGAATCAGAGTAAGCGCGCCCATTACGAGGGGGCTGATCCAGAACAGACTCGCACGCAGTGCCGGCTCCTCGCCGAAAGAGCCATTCGTCAGGAGCATAGTGGTGTGCCGGCCCGGTTCGAGCCCGTCCAGTTGTGCGGCAATAACAGCCAACTCGGATTGCGCCTGGGCCCTCGTGCGGCCGGGCTTCACGCGGCCTTCCACCGTAAGCCATTGTGTGGAATCGTGGCGGAACAGATCGTTGTTCTGATCAAAAAGCCGTTGCATCGTCCACGGAATCCAAATGCCCGGCCCTCGAATCCGCCCGCTGAATCCTGCCGGAAGTACGCCCGCGACAGTAAACCGAGCGCGGTTGATTCGCACGATTGTGCCCACGATGTTGGGGTCGGAATCAAACTGGTTTTTCCAGATCTCTTCTCCGATCAGAACAACCGCACCGGCACCTGGCGTACCGCATTCGGCTTCGGAGAAGAGTCTGCCCATCCGGGGAGCCTTGAGACCATACACGTCGAAGAAGTTGCAGGTGACCAACAGTGCCAGTTGCGGTTCGCCGTCCGCTCTTCCGAACGCAGCATGAATCGGGGCCCACGCCGCAAGCGCGCTCAGCGTCTGTGCGCCAGCGGCATAGGCCCGGTAATCCCGGACCGAGACCAGCCACGACCCGGTGCGGCCACCGTGTTCCTTTGTGTATTCCGGAGAGAGGTGCACGAAAGTCTCGGGATCGTTGTCGACGCGCGCCCGGAATAGAAACCCGCGCAGGACGGTAAACACGCTGACGTTCAGCCCCAATCCCAACGCAAGCGTCAGCAATGTAGCAGCGGCGAGGCCGGGTTGACGACTGATCGACCGTATCGCGTAGAGTATGTCTTGTTTGAATAGGTCGAAGTGCCGCATCAGATGAGAGACGAAGCACCGGCGCGGGCATTAACAATCGGATCAGCGCGCCCAGTTGCCTAATATCTTGCGACGGAGCAGAAAGCTCAGGACTTGACGATCTGCGGTATCGGATCTCCATAAACGTCCGTGAGCCTCATATCACGGCCATTAAAACGGTACGTCAGCTTCGTATGATCCAGCCCCAGTAAGTGAAGCATCGTGGCGTGCAGGTCGTGAACCGATATCGGCTGCTCTTCGGCCTTATAGCCGAACTCGTCGCTGGAACCGATCACCTGACCGCCGCGGATGCGGGCGCCCGCCATCCAAATGCTCATTGCTCCGGGATTGTGATCTCGTCCAACGCCGCGCTGTGAGATTGGCATGCGTCCGAACTCGCCCTGCCAGACGACCAGAGTAGAGTCGAGCAAACCGTGCGCCTTGAGATCGGTCAGTAGGCCCGATATCGGCAGATCGACCTCACGAGCATGCTTCGTGTGATTCGAGTACACATCTTCGTGTGCATCCCACGTATCCATGTTCTGATTGCCGAGGCCGCCGTGATAGAGCTGGACGAAACGAACTCCACGCTCGACGAGTCTTCGCGCCATCAGGCACTGACGCCCGAACGGCTCAGTAACGGAATCGTTCAGCCCGTACAGCTTTTTCGTCGCGGCCGATTCGCGGCTGACATCCACCGCTTCCGGCGCACAGCCCTGCATTCGGTACGCGAGTTCGTAAGACTCGATCCGAGCGGCAAGTTCGGAGTTGCCGGGGTTCTTCTCAAGATCGATGCGATTTAGTTTGTCCAGCAGGTCGAGCCGACTGCGCTGTTCTTCTGCCGAGATCTCCGGAGGGAGGAGCAGGTCCAGGATCGGAGCGCCGGCAGCGCGAAACACCGTACCCTGATAGGCAGCCGGCATGAAACCGGCGCTCCAGTTGGAAGGTCCGCCAAACGGTCCACCATGCGCATCGTAGATAACTACAAACGCAGGCAGACTCTGCGATTCCGAACCAAGTCCGTACGTCACCCACGACCCGACACTTGGAAAACCCATCCGGATCATGCCCGAAGCCAGCGCATAGTGCGCCTGCACGTGGTCATTTGATTTGCTGACAACAGATCGCAGTCACTGCGAGTTCATCGACGTGAGTGGCAACCTGCGGGAAGATCTCCGAGACATCGATTCCGCTCTGCCCGTACTTCTTGAACTGAAACGGGCTCGGCATGAGAGGCCCCGGATGGCCCTGACGAACCACGATGTCGCCTTTGCCCGTCATACGGCTGTCCGGCGAACTTGTTCAGCGCCGGCTTGGGATCGAACGTATCCACATGGCTCACTCCGCCGCTCATAAACAGCGAGATCACACTCTTCGCTCGCGGCGGGAAATGCGGCTTTTTGGCGGTTGTCGATGCACTGGTCGGACATTCCGCTGCCAGTAACCCATCCTGATCAAGTAGTGCTGCCAGCCCGAGTCCCGCTGATGCCGCCGCACGACTCGAAAAGGAAATCGCGTCTGGATCGAAAACGCTGCATGGTTACCTCAGGTACGCAAACTCATTCAGATTCAGCAGCACATGCGCGAAGCCCTCCAGGCCGCGGGTCGCAATGAACTTCTCGGCGAGCGAGCGTTCCGATGCATCGGGCGTGCGTCCTGTGGCAATGCGATAGGCAAGGTCGATCTGATGCCCGGTATCCTTTGGCTCCGCTTCCGCGACCCGCTTCGCAAACAGTCTCGCCTGTCGGATTACGAATTCGTCATTCAGCAGCATCAACGCCTGTGTCGGAACCGTCGAGACGGAACGTGCGCCAGCGCAGGAGATGTTCTGGTCGGGAAGATCGAACGTCTCGAGGAGCGGCATCGGCAACCCTCGCTTACGGTAGATATAAACACTTCGCCGCCAGACTGCGGGACCGTCCTCCTGACGCAGCCAGATGCCATGACTCTCCTGGCTCAGGACTTCCTTTTGCAGTTGGGGGAAGACGGGCGGTCCGCCGATGTCGCGATTGAGTCCGCCGCTGACCGCGAGAATCGAATCCCGGATGCTTTCCGCGTCGAGCCTTCGTGCCCGGAACCGCCAGTTGTATCGGTTCTCCGGGTCCTTTTTCATGTTTTCGTCATCGCTGAATTGCGACGACATCTGATAAGCCTGAGACGTCATGAGCAGACGATGCATCTGCTTCACACTCCAGCCCCGGTCGACGAACTCGAGTGCGAGCCAGTCCAGCAATGGCTGATTCGTCGGAGCCTCGCCCATCTTTCCGAAGTTATCGAGCGTGGCAACGATTCCGCGGCCGAAGTGATGATGCCAGATGCGGTTTACCATCACACGCGCGGTCAGCGGATTTTCCGGGGACACAAGCCACTCCGCAAGCGCGCGCCGCCGACCCGAGGTTCGTCCGTTTGCCGGAGGCAACTCTGTCGGCATGTCGGGCGTGCTCGCAACAGTCACGAACCCTGGCTTCATCAGAGAGCCATGGCTATTTACGTCGCCGCGGATCAGGAAGTATGAGGGCGGCGCGACGTATTTTCCTGGACCCTTAAACAGAAAGCTACCCTCGATAGCTTCCCGCTTCACGCCTTTGCCGGGAGCCGGCTCGTCACCTGGGCCGTCGGGCGTGAAGCGATAATCCCCGTCCGTGATTCCCATCGCCACCGGTATCGGCGCAGGTCTTTCCTTCTCGACCGCCGCGAGTTGCTCCGATAGCGCTTTTTTGCGGCCGAGATCTTCCGGCTTCATAGTGCGATCGATATCCGGACTGCTGACCGAAACGGTTCGGATCACCTGATTCGCAAGCAGAACCTGACCCGGAGTCCTCTGCGCCTCCGGTGTCGCGATCGCCGTCTGCACATTCGCCGGGAACTTCTTATACTTGTCGGCGAGCAGGACGGCGCGGTACGGCTGCTCAATTGTCCGTATTTCCGCTTTCAGGGCGTTCGCACGGGCGTTCACATCCGCCACTCGCGCTTCATACTGCTTCGCTTCGTCGTTTGTAGTCAACGGATAATCCACTTCGACGTAGCCGAACAGCGAGGCCTGAAGCTTGTAGTAGTCCTTCTGTAGAATCGGGTCGAACTTATGGTTGTGACACCGGGCGCACTGCACCGTCAGGCCCAGGAGTCCGCGCCCGATCGTCGCAATCATGTCATCCAGATATTCGTATCGAAACTCCGGATTGTCCTTCTCGCGAAATCCGACTTTGGCGTAATTGCGCAGAAATGCCAGTTGCAATCAGGCTGTCCTTTGTCACCCAGTCGAGTTCATCCCCGGCAATCTGCTCTCGCAGGAAGAGGTTCCAGGGTTTGTCGTGATTGAACGACCGAATGACATAATCGCGATATCGCCACGCGTTCGGACGATCGAAGTCATGCTCATATCCGTTCGAGTCGGCATAGCGTGCCACGTCGAGCCAGTGTCGTCCCCAACGCTCGCCGTAATTCGGCGATTCGAGAAGATGGTCGATCAGTTTCTCCCATGCGTCCGGAGACTTGTCGCGGACAAACTCGTCGACTTCTGCCGGCGTTGGAGGCAGGCCAATCAGGTCGAGGTATGCCCGGCGAACGAGGGTTACCGGATCCGCCTTGGGCGCGGGCTTGAGACCACGTTCACGAAGCGCACGTAGCAAGAATGCATCGACGGGATGGTCGGCTCCCGGCGGAACAGGCGACCGGACAGGCTTTTGAAACGCCCAGTATTTGCGCGCTTCTTCCGAGACCGAACCGCCCTCGAGATCGACTGCGGGAGCGGGTTTCCGGGACGAGACGCTGGTCTCTTCCCATTGGGCTCCGGCATCAATCCAGCGCCGGACTGCGTCGATCTGCTCCGCGGTGAGTTTCCCATCCAGCGGCATTGCAGGCTTTTCAGCGCCGGAGATCATCCGAAACAGCCGACTGGCCTGAGCATTGCCTGGCGCAAGCGCCGGACCGTGAACCCCGCCCGTCAGCGCGCTCGCGCGAGTTCGCAGATCCAGCTTCGACAACTGCACCGACGCACCGTGACACTTCCAGCACGTAGTTTCGAATATGGGCTGGATGTCCTTAGCGAAGGATACGGGAGCCTGCGCATGCAGCAAGTTGGGCAGCACCGCCGCGAACAGGGCGGACACTATGAAGCGATGACGCATTTTTTACAGGCCCCGAGTTCCTCGGAGGATTCCATGATTGTATCGGGTTTGCGCTTGCCCCGGATTTCAGGCGAGCGGCGATGGCCGGTAGAGCAAGTGCAGATAGTTTCCTTCCGGATCGGTAAAGAAAACCACCCGGTTGCCTTTGCTCTCCTGCGGCTCACCGACGAAGTTGACGTTGTGCTGCTTTAGTTGTGCGTAAGCTTCGTCGAAAGCGGCGACGGCCAGCGCGAGGTGGCGAATTCCCTGCGTCTTCATCGTTTGCTCACCACGGTCCGTCTCGGCATGGATGATCTCGATCATCGACCCGTCTTCGGCGCGCACGAACGTCGCATTTGCTGACTGATATACGATGCGGAATCCAAGTACGCGAACGTACCAGTCGGCCAGTACCGCGATGTCTTTCGCCGCAATGGCTGCGTGTTCAATCCCTTTGATCATTTCTTCAGTTTTACCCAGAGGTCGAATACGCCGGGATTCTCCAGCCAGGTCATCACTTCCGCAAGCATTGACTCGCGTTCGGCTCGGGGCAGGGGTTCGGTCGTCTTCGAAATCAGTGCGCGCAACCGGGTCTTGGCCTCGATGACCTCGGCCCTCACTTCGCGCTGCCGAATGCGATCGTCTGTCGTTGTGTAAAGCTCGGCAAAGGCCAGAAGCGAGTTACGCAGGTCATCGGGTGAATGCAGCGAGACACCCCGAACCCATGGATCGAGTGGCAGATCCATCGTCTTCAGCAGGTCGCGAAGATAGCTCCGCGACACAGGCGCAAGCGTTGCTTCCATTTCGCGGAACAGTGTTTCCGTGAGTCGCTCCGGTGCGCGCTCGCGCAGGATTGCATGCAGGCGGGCCTTCCGGGATTCAGTGCGCGCCCGCCGTGCCACTGCGATAAGCCTGGACCGCGGCGTTGTGTGCTGCCATGCTCTCTGAGAACACGTGTCCGCCCGAGCCGTCGGGCTTCGCGACGAAAAAGAGATAGGAAGTCTGTTCGGGACGAAGCGCTGCTTTCAGCGATGCCAGACCTGGATTCGCAATCGGACCAGGCGGAAGTCCCGGATGCAGGTACGTGTTGTACGGGCTTGGGTTTTCGAGGTCGGAACGATAGATGGTGCCCCGGTACCGACCGTCAAGCAGAGCCGCGTAGATCACAGTAGGATCGCAGTCCATCTTCATCCCCAGCCGCAGACGGTTGGCATAAACGGAAGCGACGCGCGGACGATCTTCCGGGACAGCGGTTTCCTTCTCGACCAGCGAAGCCAGCGTGACGATACGATGAGCACCGTCGTCTGGAGTGGCACCCGCCTGCTTCCATGCCTTTCGGAACTGGTCGACCATCAGGCGGGTCAGCTGCGTTGCGCTGGTGCGCCGAGTGAGACGGTAGGTGGAAGGGAACAGATATCCCTCCAGCGATGTCGCCGCGGGATCCAGGTCACGAATCAACGCGGGATTGCGAGCAGCTGTCAGGAAATCCTGCCGCGTGATGAATCCGAGTTCGGCAACCGCGTCCGAAATATCGAAAAGGTTGGCCCCTTCGGGAATCCGGAGCTCGTGATAATAGACGTCGCCGCGCGCGATCTTCCCGAAGACATCGGCCGGTGACATGGGGTGATCAAACTTGTATTCGCCGGCCTGAAGTTTCGCTTTCTGCTGTAGTGCACGGGCGACCATAAACTGCCAGTTGGCCTGAATCACACCCGCTTTACGGAGTATCTCCGCCATTCCGGCTGTCGAAGTTCCCGGAGGAATTTCCACTATTGCTTCACTTTGGTAGCCCTGATACGGCCGCGCGACGGCGTACCAGACTCCGGCCGCGCCGACCAGGACAAGTATCACCAGGAGGATGATTAGTCGTTTGAGCACTGTGTGTTCCGATCGAGATACTCTTGCAACAAGATGATGGCCGCCATACGATCGACGTTTCCTGTCTTGCGATCGATCGACTGACCTGCTTCTTTCAGCCGCTCCTCTGCTTCAACGGACGTCAGCCGCTCGTCGGCGTACTCAGCTTCGAGTCCTGTTCGCACTGAAAGGCGCTCCGTGAACTCGGTTGTGTAGCGTGACATGGGGCTCGCATCACCGCTCATGTGAAGCGGCAATCCAACAAGCAGCTTTTGCACCTCATGTTCCCGGCACAGCGCCGCAAGCTGCTCGATGTCTTCCCGCACACGAGTACGAGTGTACGTGGGCAGGCCCCGGACGATGATGCCGAGCGGGTCCGTCATGGCGAGTCCGATTCGACGCTTCCCGATATCCAGGGCGAGGATCCGTCCATGTTTACGGGACATCATGTTCACGGGACATCGTGATTACTGAACATCAAGGATTAGTGTCGCGCATGGGCGCGTGATATCGTGTGCGTCGTGAAGCTTATTCCACTGCTCTTGCTGGCAGTTTCGTTTGCCGCCGTCGCGGTCGATGCTCCGGAAGCCGAGATTTCCGCGAAGAATATTACTGCGAAATTGTACCTGCCCGATGCTGCGAATGGATATTACCGCGGAACTCGGTTCGACTGGTCGGGGCAGATACCCTCATTGCGCGCGAACAATCACGATTATTTTGGTGTCTGGTTTCCGAAATACGACCCGAAACTTCATGATGCAATCGAGGGTCCGGTAGAGGAATTCATATCAGAAGGCGACACCAGCATCGGGTACAACGAAGCGAAGGTCGGCGATACTTTTGTGCGAATCGGTGTCGGCGCGGTCCGCAAGCCTGACGATAAGCCATATCAGCGGTTCAAAACGTACGATATCGTCGATCCCGGCAAGTGGACCATCGACAAGAAGAAGGACCACATCACGTTTCGGCAGGAGCTGAAAGACACCAACGGCTACGCGTACGTTTACACCAAGACAGTTCGTGTGGATGGATCGAAGCCAGTGCTCACGATTGAACACTCGCTGAAGAATACCGGTTCGAAGCCGCTGAACACGATGCAGTACGACCACAACTTTTTTATGATTGACGGCAAGCCGACTGGTCCGGACGCTTCGGTCACCTTCCCCTTCGACCTCACGATGAGTGGCCGGCCGTTTAACACCGCGTTCGCCGAGACTCAGGGCAAGAAGGTCGTCTACAAAAAGGAGTTGGGGAAAGGGGAGAGTGCAGCCACGGAACTGGCGGGCTTTGGACCCACCTCATCGGATTACGACTTCCGCATTGAGAACGCCGCAGCAAAGGCCGGAGTTCGAATTCAGGGCGACAAGCCGATTAAGAAGATTGTGTACTGGTCGATCACCACGACCCTGTGCCCGGAAGCCTATATCGACGTCAGCGCGGATCCGGGAAAAGAAACGAAGTGGAAGTACACGTACACGTTTTACGACCTTAAGTAACGGGACCGGGATTGAAGACGGCGAGAGCGTTGCCTAAACCCCAGCGTTCCGCCCACGTCCGCTTGCGGCCGCTGGCGACGTCCAGGATGAAATCGAACAGCTGTTCGCCCGACCTGCTGGATGGTGGCGTGACCGGTTGCAATGCTACCGGCGTCAATGTCGATCAGGTCGTGCCATTTCTCCGCCAGCGCGGTCCGCGATGAGACCTTCACGACCGGAACCATGGAGAGCCCATAGGGCGAGCCTTCTCCGGTCGTGAACACATGCAGGTTCATCGACGGCAGCTGCTGCGTGCCGCAGATGAAATCGCTGGCCGGTGTTGCGGCAAAGACCAGGCCTTTGGTCGAGGCTTTCTCGCCGTGACGTCGCGACCGACACGATGGCCGAGGTTCCCGACTTCGCGATCGACCCCAGCGCCTTCTCGACGATGTTGGCGAGGCCTCCGCGCTTGTTACCGGGAGTCGGATTCGCACTCCGGTCGGCGCTGCCGCGCGCCAGATAATCGTCATACCAGCTGCATCTCGCGAATGAGGTCGCGGGCGACCTGCTGATTCGCTGCTCTCGGCGTAAGGAGATGGACGGCATCGCGAACCTCGGTGACTTCGGAGAACATGACCGTTGCTCCGGCAGCGGACGAGCAGGTCTGCCGCATGCCCGACGGCGGGATTGCACGTCACGCCGGAGAACGCGTCGCTGCCTCCGCATTGCAGACCGACGACAGCTCTGACGCGGAATCGTCGTCCGCGTCCGCTTGTTCAGTTCGCTCAGCCGGCGTTCCGCCGCGCATCAGGATTGCGGCGACGGTCGCTTCGAAGCCTTGCTGGTCCTGGAGACGGATCACGTTGGGCGAGTATCCGGCAGATTGAAGAGAACGGCGCCGGCTGCAGCTTCTCGCACCCCAGCGACTACGATCATCGGATCCGCTCCGATATTCGGATGAAGGCTGATGGCCCTGATCGTCCGGATCGGGATCGCCGCTCCCGGGGCATCGATGGCGACGCCGCAGCCGTAGGTGTGCGTGATCGAGACTACGTCGTCGACATTCGGGAATCGCGGCAGCAGTTCTGCGCGAATGCGACGGACCGCGTAGTCCACTGTGGGCGCGACGCACTGAACCGTTGTCGTAATGCCCAGGAGATTCCGGGTGCCAGCCGAGCCATCCGCGTTTCGATACCCCTCGAAGGTGCGGTCGGTGATGGGAGGAAGCGGCTGGGGTGTCGCTGTTGCCAGCGCCAGTTGATTCAGGGGCGGCGGTTGCGGCAGATTCGAGAAACTCGTGCCGGACCCACGACCCGGGAGCGATATCCCGCGTCGCAATGCCGATAATCTGACCGTACCGGATGACGGGTTCTCCCGCTGCAAACGGACGCAGTGCAATCTTCTGCGACTGCGGAATGGGTTCGGCGGCACGGAGGCCGTCGGGCCAGGTATCGCCTGACCTGACTCCGTCCGGGTCGGGAAGTATCGCTACATTGTCAGTCGGATGGACGCGGATGTAAGGAAGGGGCACCTGTTAGTTACTATATTAGGAGTGCCCAAACAGCGAGGGGGTGAGTAGTAATTGGCAGAAGTCGTTGTGCAGGACGGTGAAACGCTCGAAAGCGCGTTACGCCGGTTCAAGCGCAAGGTGCAGCAGGAAGACATCATCAAAGAGATTAAGCGACACTCTTTCTACCTGAAGCCCGGCGAGAAGAGGCGGACTAAAGAAGCCCTCGCTCGTAAGCGTAACCGCAAAAAGCGCCGGTCCGAGCCGGAGTAGAAATAACAGTTCACTCAGCGAGTTATCCAGGTGAGTGAACATACCCCCGAAACAGTCAAGTGACCGGGCAAACGCCCGGTCACACGTGATCCCCCCAATCAACAACAGTTTTCTGCGACGTAGCCCGTTGGGCCGTTAACCTCGGCGTCGGAGGCGACGAATCAGCAGCAATGCCCCGCCACCAATAGCAGCCATCACAGACGTACCGGGCTCCGGCGTGAGGAAAGCCCGAACCTCGCCGCCTGGAAAACTAACAGTATGGATATTCAGGTACGTTTGAAAATTCTGGAATCCGTTCTCGAACAGCACATCGGCATTCGGCACCCCGCCATTTGCTGTGATGAAAGCCGGGTTGTAACTGCCAGCATCCAGCAGATTCAGTGTTCCGCGATATGTTCCCGACGTCACGCCCAACGGGAAACCCGGGAAGGCGGGAACCGTTGTGCGCTACTCCTGTGTTGCCCGGGGGCTGAACACAGCAGTGAATGTGGGCTGCCATCGTGTTACTGGTGAGACCCGAGAAATTGAGATCGATCATCAGAGTATGCGCGATCGTGTCCAGCGTCACTGTCGCGGAGCCTGTTGCCGTCGAAGCGACAGGCGGATTTTCATTCGCCGGGCTGAGTGATCCCGAAAGTGTGATAGTCGCGCCGTTCAACAGGCCGACCAGAGTAACCAAAAACAATGAAACCGTAAGTGTACGTTTCAAGAGTTATCCTCCGTGGTTCTCAACGGTTCAAAAGCGTTAAGCACAGGAAACACAGCTCGCTTGTTTCAGTGCCAATCGCAGGACCCGGTCTTGTCTGCAAGCTTACGTGCAGTGGCCGAACAAGCCGGTCTGTCGCATAGCATTGTACTCGCAACTGCGATCGTGAAATCAGAATCCCGCGTAAAAATTGCGTATGTCACCGTGCACGACGGTCTGTAACTCACAGGCACCCGCGTCGATTACGGGTGGCCGACGTACATCTTCTCGCCCGCGTCAACAGGCATCCTGACGCGGTTCTCCGCCGGTGGCAGCGGACACGTCGCATACGGCGTAAAAACGCACGGAGGGTTATACGCTTTATTGAAATCGATCAACACGTGCCCGTCTTTCGGCAAATCGGTGTAGATGAAGCGCGCTGCGCTATAGGTGCTCTTGCCTGCAGTGGCGTCCCGGAAGACAAAGAAAAGCTGGTCGTCCTCCCGGACGGGCGTCAGACGAACGGTCTTGCCTGCCCTCTCCCACTCGATGTAGCCGGGGCTTTCGTATTCCTGTTTGTCCCCGGCCTGCGCATCCAGGGTGATGTGCTTCGGCTGCGGCACGAACCGAGCGTTGATCCGCCATTCAGGCTTAACCGGGAACCACTGCAGTCCCTTGAAACCGGTCCTGGCCTTGCTCTTTGGATCCTTCATCCTGACCCCGAGCTTCGTCCCTCGTTCGATCACGTAAAGGCGAAGCCGGCCAATCGGGATCACGTCGGGATCTCCCGATTTATCGGTCTTCAGCGGCTTCCCGTTATACGTCACAGCGTTGTCATGCCGCACAAATGCGCCTGTATTTACGGGGAAATCTTCCGGCAACTGAACACGTGAACCCGCTTTTGAGCCGACGGCATTGGTGCCCTCCTGCAGCCAGAACAGACCGGCAAGAGACAGCCATCCATCTTCGGCTTTCAGCTTCGCTTCGCGCTGCTGACGCCAGTCTTCGATACTGGATACATAGGCGTTCTTGTCTCCCGCAAGAACAGTAACAGCGGTGGCAAAGACAACTGAAAACACGCACCGAAGCATGCGTGTAGGATGCTCGTGAATCAGACAAAGAAGCGAACCGATACTGGTCGGCGGTGGGCTGTCATTAGTGTTGTCTGCAGCACAGCGCTTGCGATTCTCAACGTGACCGCTGGCATTATCAGTCACTCGACGTCTGTTACAGCCGCTGGTGTCGAGTTCGCAGGCGACGTGCTTGCGTCGTTCATCGTGTTCCTGGGCATGCTGATGGCAGCACGTCCGGCCGATGAGGATCATCCCTATGGACATGGCCGCTTCGAGATCCTCGCCGGACTACTGGTGGGGTTAGTCCTGCTTCTCGCCGGGACCGGAATTTGCGTCCACTCGCTCACCGAGTTGCGGCAGGATCGACCGATCCCGGCGATTGGAGCTATCTGGGCTCCAGTCATCTCGATCGTGATCAAGACCGGGCTCGCTGTCTCTATGTTTCGCGT
This sequence comes from Bryobacteraceae bacterium, assembly GCA_963794765.1. Classification (GTDB taxonomy): domain Bacteria; phylum Acidobacteriota; class Terriglobia; order Bryobacterales; family Bryobacteraceae; genus JAWXCM01. The sequence goes on from CAWCGC010000027.1 coordinate 51,145, forward strand.
AGGAAGGGCGATCAGCAGCGGAGCGCTGATCGCGGACGCGTGGAACAACGCCGTCGATATTCTCTCCGCGGCGACAGCCGTCGTCGCGCTTCTGCTTACTGTTTCCGAACCGGAGCAGTTTGCGAAGGCCGATGCTTATGGTGCGTTTGCGGTCGGCATCATCGTCGTCGTAACCGGATTGCGCGTCGTCCGTGATGCCTCGCTCGAGTTGACGGATACGATGCCCCCTCCCGGCATGCTCGAACAGATCCGGCAGATCGCGAATGAAGTGCCAGGCGTCGACGGTGTCGAGAAGTGCTTCGCCAGAAAAACGGGAATGCAGTATCACGTCGATCTCCACATTGAGGTCGACCCCGAAATGACTGTTGCCAGTTCGCATTACCTTGGGCATCAGGTTCAGGAACACCTAACGGATAAAGTCCCATTTGTCGCAGGCGTTCTCGTACACATTGAGCCGCGGCCGTCGGGCCGCATAGAGCCCCACGGCGCAGATTAGCGGGCGCAAAGGGCCGATGTTGCCTTTCGAGCTCCGTTTTGCGGGCTGTATCTAAGAGAGGCGCTCGGCTACGAACACCCCGGCGAGAATCATCGCGCCACCAATGAGCAGAGAAGCCGTCGGATACTCACCGAGCGCAGGAATGGCCATCAGAGTTGCAAGCAGCGGCTGCAGGTAAGTAAATGCTGACAAACGTGATGCCGGAATTCTTGCAAGCGCATAGTAGTAAATCAGGTACGCAATCACCGACGGGCAGATCGACATATACAGCAGGCTTGACCAGCCGACGAGTGAAATCCGGCTGAAATCAAAGCCCCGGCCGAGCGAAATGGTCACCGGAAGCAGGGCGACGCCAGTGCCAATATAGGCGAAGGTATTCACCACGACGCCCTCAACTCGACCGATAGTCGCCTTCCCGACCACGGTAAAGATTGCGAACGTGAACGCACCCGCGAACACCAGCAGATCGCCCGCCCAGTTTCCTCCGCCTTGCCCGCTCGTGCGGCCCAAACTGCAGGACCGCCACACCGCTCAGCGCCAGCAGCATTCCGATCAGCCGCGCGACACTCATCCTCTCCTGTCCGGAAACGGCAGCCAGCGTCAGGACGCACACCGGCGTCAGGCCAATCATCAGCGACGCGTGACCGACGCTCGTCCGCGACAGACCGTTGACGAAGAAAACCTGATTCAGCCCGACACCTACAATGCCCAAACCAAGCAACAGCGGAACGTCCTGCCGCACCCAGCCGGGGCGGCCCGTGCGATAGCGGTTCAAAAAATAAATCGGAATCATCGCCAACGCCGCGAGCGCCATCCGAATGCCAACCACGAGCAATGGCGGCATCTCGCGAAGAATAAACTTGCCGATGATGAAATTCGCTGACCAAATGACGATCATCGTCAGGATCAGCGCGTAGAGCTTTGTCTGGAACTCCCCTTCGTCAGCCCGCCGCAACGGTCTCCTCGCGTACCGTTGTTGCCTTCATCCAGTTCCTATCGAGGTCGTATCCGAAGCCGGCATCATCGCGGATCGCAATGGTCCCCCGCGGCGTCGTCTCGACCTCAGGCTGGATAATGTCGCGCTTCCAGTAACGCTTGCTGGCGGACACATCACCTGGCAGCGTGAAATTCGGCAGCGTCGCCATCGCGATGTTATGTGCTCGACCGATACCCGCTTCGAGCATTCCGCCGCACCAGACCGGAATCCCGCGGCTGTGACAGATGTCGTGGATGCGCTTCGCGTTCCGGAACCCGCCGACCCGTCCCAGTTTGATGTTGATGATCCGGCAGGCATGTAGCTCGATGGCCTGCTCGGCATGACGAGGCGTTCGAATGCACTCGTCGAGACAGATCGGCGTTCTCAGCGTCTTCTGCAATGTCGCGTGGTCGATGATGTCGTCGTGCGGCAACGGCTGCTCAATCATCATCAGGTCGAACTGATCAAGCTTCTGAAGATGGTCTGCATCCGCCAGCGTGTAAGCGGAATTCGCATCGGCCATCAGCAGGATGTCCGGAAAGCGCTCGCGGACTTCTGCGACCACATCGACATCCCAGCCTGGCTTGATCTTCATCTTGATGCGCTGATACCCGGCCGTCAGTTCGGTGTCGATCTTGCCGAGCAGTTGGTCGATCGTGTCCTGCACGCCGATCGACACGCCGCACGGAATCTCGCGCCGTGCTCCGCCGCCGATCTCCTGCCACAGCGGTACGCCGCGCCGTCGAGCCTGCAGATCCCAGACGGCCGTTTCGACGCCGCCGCGAGCCATATAGTGCCCACGCACATGCTGAAGTCGCGCGCCAGATGTCGTTTGCACTCTCGAAACTTTGGCCGACGAGTCGAGGCGCCGCATAATCGCGAACGATGCGCCACGCTGATTCCGTCCATTCTTCGTTGTAGAAGGGATTCTCGCCGGCTGTGACTTCGCCCCATCCCGACAGGCCGTCGGACACAACTTCGACCAGCACCATGTCACGCTCGTAAGTCCGGCCAAAGCTGGTTTCAAAGAAGTGCACCAGCGGCATCCGGATCTGGCGCAGGCGGATCTCAGCTATTCGGAAGGCCATTGTCCAAGTAAGTACGCTCCTGTTTCTTCTCGCCGTTCAAAGCGAACCACCGCAAGTCCGAGCTGGAAACAATGGAGAAACTGCTCGCTCGCTTTTTTTTGAATCTCGCGAGCCTGTTCCGGATCGGTTCGACGCAGTTCGGCAATCTTCGTCGGGACCTCAATCTCAGCCTGGAGCGCGAACTTCGAATCGAGATCGCTGTATATGCCATTCGGCAATGCATCGATCCGTCGGAAGGCTGCCATGTAAATGGCTGGTTGTCGTCCCGTACTGATTCAGAACATACCGCCTGACCACTGCTCCCAGCCGTTCGATGTTAAAGAAGGCGTTCTTCAGTTCGAGCGGATCGAATGTCCACTCAATCAGCGAAACGCCTCTTTTCAAAGCATCGGCCTTCTGCTCTTCTTCAGCATCCTGCCAACCCCGCGATCGCGATACTCCGGAAGCACGCCCATCATGTGACTGTGGAGATACGCTCTGCCGCCCGGCTTCATGCCCGGAATCGCGAGCAAAAATCCAACCATGCGGTGTCCTTCGAAGGCACCGAATACCTGCCCGCCTACTTTGGTTGCCACAACGAACAGGCGAACCGGAAGAAGTTCGACATCCCTGAAGCCCCAGATCTCCTGCTGCAGGCGAACGGCCTCGCCGAGATCCGTGGTGGCAACAAGCGGACGAACTTCAATCTGTTTCATTCCCCCTCTTTCGCCTGCTGCCAAAGTGCTTCCATATCATCCAGTGACGCGGATTCAAGTGTTTTGCCTTGCCCTCGCAGGCTCCGCTCCACATGTCCGAACCGGTTCCGGAACCGAGCATTCGTTTTACGTAATGCCTGCTCGGGATCAATCTTCAGAAATCTCGCAACATTCACGAGCGTAAACAACAGGTCGCCAATCTCGTGCTCAACCTTGTCCATCGATGCTGTTTCGCGGGCCTCGGCCAGCTCCTGCAGCTCCTCGGTCATCTTCTCGAGTACACCGTTTATATCAGGCCACTCGAAGCCCGCTTTTGCAGCTTTGGAGCTGATCTGCAGTGACTCAACGAGGGCAGGCTGCGCCCGCGGAATGGAATCAAGCAGGAGTTGTGAGGAACGATCCTTTTTCTCGGTTGCTTTGATCGCATCCCAATTCTGCTTTACCTCGTCGGCAGTACGAGCATTGACCGCGCCAAAAACATGCGGATGGCGGCGAATCAGTTTCTCGTTGATCGCGGTAAGACAATCCTCCATGCCAAACAGACCGGCTTCGCTCGCCATCTGGGCGTAGAATGCAGCCTGCAACAGGAAATCACCAAGTTCCTCACTCAGACCGGGCCAGTCACGACGGTCAATTGCATCAAGAACTTCGTAGGTTTCTTCCAGCGTGTACGGCTTTATACTGTCAAAAGTCTGCTCGCGGTCCCACGGGCAGCCGTCAGGAGATCGTAGATGCGCCATGATTTCAAGCAGTTGCTGGAACTGTTCGCCTGCTGTCACTTTCATTCACTATAAATGCCGGAAACCGATTGTCTGTTACGTTAGTCAGAGTAACTGAGAACCGTGCATACAGTAACTGAAAAGCGGCTACCAGCGTTGCAGGTGTTCTTCCCGAAGGCCTGCAGGCGGTGTGCATCTCAGAAGATTCGCCCGTCGCGCCGTCATCCTCTGGAAATCGTACTTGCAGTTGCGCACCTTTATCCCTACCGCTGCGAGCAGTGCTGGAAGCGGTTCTACGCGCACATCTAACACCGAATCGTACACTCCAGGGAGATGCCTGTTGCGACATCATCGCAAGTTCTCCTCATCAGTGTCAGCGGCCACGACAAGCCCGGTGTTACACACTCGTTAACCGGAATCCTCGGCAGATATAACGCACGAATTCTCGATTGCGGCCAATCTCTGATCCATGACGCACTGACGCTCGGCCTGTTGGTCGAGCTTACCGAAGAGATGCGCTCTTCGCCGATGCTTACAGAGCTCTTGCTCCGAGCCCACGAACTCGGAGTGCAGGTCCGGTTCACAGCTATAACTCCCGATGAATATCAGGACTGGGTACACAGTCAGGGTAAAAGCCGGTTTCTGGTAACAGTGCTCGGTCGCGAGATCAGCGGCCAGAACCTGGCCGATGTCAGCGGGATCATTGCGCGCGCGGGTCTGAACATAGACCGCATCGAGCGGCTCTCGGGAAGGACTCCGTTGTCCGACGACGGCCCCGGACGAGTTTGCTTTGAGATGGCGATCTCAGGAGAGATCGCCCGCGAAGACCTGATTCGCATTCCTCTTATGCGTCTGACCGACAAGTGCGATGTCGACATCGCGTTTCAGCACGATAACGTCTACCGCCGTAATCGCCGACTTGTCGCGTTCGATATGGACTCGACGCTCATCGGCACCGAAGTAATCGATGAGCTCGCAATGCTGGCAGGTGTCAGGTGACCAGGTCTCCGCAATCACGGAGGCGGCGATGCGCGGAGAACTCGACTTTCGCGCCAGCTTTCGTAAACGAGTGGCTCTGCTGAGGGGTCTTCGGGAGTCGGCACTCGATGAGGTTCGACGGAATGTTCCCCTGATGGAAGGTGCGGACCGGCTGGTGTCAACGCTGAAGCGTCTGGGCTACAAGACAGCGATTTTGTCGGGTGGTTTCACCTTCATGGGCCGCGAGTTGCAGAGCCGCCTGGGGATCGACTACCTCGGCGCCAACGAACTTGAAATTCGAGATGGCGAAGTGACAGGCGAAGTGACCGGTGAAATCGTCGACGGCGCACGCAAGGCCGGTCTGCTGGAACAGATTGCTGCCGCCGAAGGACTGACGATGGAACAAGTCATCGCAGTCGGCGACGGCGCCAACGATCTGCCGATGCTGAGCATCGCCGGCCTTGGGATCGCGTTTCGCGCCAAGCCCGTCGTTCGTCAAAGCGCGAAGCAGGCGATCTCGACGCTCGGCCTCGACGGAATCCTTTACCTGCTCGGTCTGCGCGATCGCGACGCCGTCTGATGACAAAGACCAACGTTCGATTCCGTGTGGTCGCATTCGCTGTGAGCCTTGCCTCGGTCACGTATCTGGATCGCGTTTGCATATCCGTTCTCGCGCCATTCATCATGCGCGACCTCGGATTGTCGACAGTGCAGATGAGTTACGCGTTCAGCGCGTTTACGCTCGCCTATGCGGTATTTGAGATACCAACCGCATGGTGGGCCGATCAGATCGGCAGCCGCCGTGTTCTGACCCGAATCGTGCTGTGGTGGTCCGCGTTCACCATGGCAACCGCCGCTGCTTTCAGCTATCCGGCATTGCTGATAGTCCGATTTCTGTTCGGACTCGGCGAAGCGGGCGCGTGGCCGAACGCCGCGCGCGTGTTCTCCCGCTGGATTCCGAGACACGAGCGAGGCCGAGTGCAGGGCATCTTTTTCGGGGGAGCACACCTTGCAGGCGGCATCACGCCTCCGCTGGTTGCCTGGATGGCGACGCTGCTGCCATGGCGCACCATCTTCGTGCTGTTTGGGTTTGCAGGCGTCGCATGGGCGGCAGCGTGGTTCTGGTGGTTTCGTGACGAGCCTCGCGATCACTCTTCGGTCAGCGCGGACGAGCGAGACTACATTGAGGCACATCGAGGGCTTCCGCCGGCGCACGAGGGCGGATCATGGGCCGAGGTCTTTCGAACGCGCAGCCTGTTTCCGCTCTGCCTGCAGTACGTCGCGAACACCTACGGGTTTTATTTCTTCATCACCTGGCTGCCGACGTACCTCGCCAAAGCTCGCGGAATGAGCAAGTCTGAACTCGCCGTGTTTTCCGGACTGCCGCTTCTTCTCAGCGTTATTTCCGACATCACAGGAGGAGTCACGACGGATGCCTTGTCCCGGCGGTTCGGTGTAAGAGCCGGACGTTGTGGTGTGGGAGCCGCGGCATACGCCGTCGCTGCGATAGCGATGTTCATCGGTGCGGTCCATCCCAATGCCTTGGTCGCCGGAACGTGCATTGCACTCGGAGGAGCCGCGTCGATGTTTTCACTCGCGGCAGCCTGGGCGACGGCAATCGATCTCGGCGGACGCCATTCCGGGGTGCTGAGCGCCACAATGAACACCGCCGGGAACCTCGGCGGAATTCTCAGCCCTATTGTTCTGGCTTACATCGTGGAAGCAACGGGCAACTGGAGTCTGCCGCTGGAAATCCTGGCTGCACTCTACGGTGTGGCGGTGGTTTGCTGGCTCGTGATCCGGCCTGTTCGTGAGGATGCGCTGTCTGGCGAGTCAGCGAACGCGGCAGACTGAGGCGGGTCGTCGTCGGAATCATCCATCCGAAGCAGCGGCAGAGCGAATCGAAAGGTGGAACCGCGCCCGACATCGCTGGCTACAGTAATGACTCCCTGGTGTGCCTTCGCGATCCACTCCGCGATCGATAGTCCCAGTCCATGACCACCAGTCGTGTGATTGCGCGCAGGATCGGCACGATAAAAGCGCTCAAAGATCCGTGGCAAAACCTCAGCCGGGATGCCGACACCTGTATCCGAAACCTCGAGAACCGCAGCAGACGCCTCCTTCCGGACGGACACGGTAACTGTGCCGCCCGGCGGCGTGTACTTGAAGGCGTTGTCCAGCAGAATCGCAGCAATCCGGCGCAGCGCCGAACGATTCCCGTTCACCATCACGGCTGGCGTCGAATGCAGGCGCAGGTCGATGTTGTGCAGTGACGCCACTTCCCGGTATTCGCTGCCGATATCAGCGACTGCGTCCGTGAAATCCAGCGGCACAAGCGACAGAGCGCCGCGGCCCGCATCCGCACGCGCCAGCGCGAGCAGGTCCTCGATCAATTCCGTGGTGCGCTCCGACTCACGTCCGATGGTCTCCAGCGCTGACCTGTATTCCTCAGCCGACCGCGGCCGCCGCAACGCGAGTTCTGCAGTCGTTCGAATCAAGGCCAGCGGTGTTCTCAATTCGTGCGACGCATCTGCTGTAAACTCGCCGAGTCGTGACACAGCACTCTGCAGTCGCTCCAGCATTCGATTCCATGTTTCCGCGAAGGCGTGAAGCTCATCCCCGGTGGGTACAATTTCAAGCCGAAGCGACAGATTGTCCAGGCTCAGCGTTTCCGCCTGCTGAGTAAGTCTGGCAACCGGCACCAGCGCGCGCCGGCTCATCCAGTAACCACCGACTCCCGCCAGGAACAGAATCACAGGGGAAGCCGCAGCAAACAACCACAGCAACCGCGACGAGAGCGCTTCCACAAGGGTCAGTGAAGTCGCAGCAGTAACGTCATACTGTTGGCCGCCTGCGGTGTGCTTTTCCGTCCGCCAGTGGTAGCGCTCACCGCGCCAGCTGACGCTGCCGCTTGTGCTCCCATTCGCAATCGCTCCGTGCACTCGTATCCCCGACAACGCCGGCGGATGCACTGCGACTTCACCGTGGTCATGATTGCGAATTTGTATCAGGACTCCCGAAGGTATCGCCTGCGCATATTCCCGCCATTCGTCGTCGAAATCCGGTGCATTCCACTCTGCGTCAAGAAACCGGCCAACGCTTTCGAGTCGTGCAGCAGTGGATTGCTCGACGTCCTGCACCAGGCTGTAACGAAGCAGGAACCAAACGCCCGCCGCGAACAGCATAAGACCGCAGGCGAGCGCGAGCGTAAACCACAGCGCGAGAGAAACCCGCACCGAACGCGCTCTGGCATTCCAAGTCACGCAGACTCCTCGCGAATCACGTAACCGACGCCCCGGACAGTGTGAATCAGCTTCGAATCGAAGCCATGGTCCACCTTTTGCCGCAGCAGCCTGACGAACGCATCCAGAGTATTCGCCTCTACCTCGCTGTCAAATCCCCAGACCGCTGTCAGAATGACCTCACGAGGCACTACCTGACCGGCGCGCCGCATGAGCAGTTCGAGGAGACTGTGCTCCTTGGGCGTCAACGTCACCGTCCGCCCCGCACGCGTCGTCACATGCGCCGAAGTGTCCAGTGAAAGGTCTCCGACCGAAAGCACCACCGACGAAGGCAGCGGCGTTCGCCGTCCAAGCGCTCGCACGCGAGCTAGCAGTTCCTCGAATGAGAACGGCTTTGTCAGGTAGTCGTCTCCGCCGAGATCGAGCCCTTGTACGCGGTCAGTGATGGCATCCCGGGCCGTCAGGAACAGTATCGGGGTGCGGTCCCGCGCCGCCCGCAATTTTCTCGCAACTTCGAAGCCGCTTAATCGCGGCAACATGACATCCAGCACAATGACGTCGAAATGAAAGCTGGTTGCAAGCTCCAGCGCTTCGGTACCCGACGATGCCGCGGAGACGTTGTGACCTTCTTCCGAAAGTCCGCGCTGCAGAAGAGCGCGCATCGTCTCTTCGTCTTCGACAACGAGTAGCTGCATCGCTGCGATCATCGTACGCTACTCTCACCCTCGCGCCTGAGCTGGGTTTTCAGATAAATTTCAGATAGCTCTGTTCTACTGAACCCAGTGCGGAATCTGAAACACAATTGAGCGAGAAGGTTTCCAACTTAACGCCCCACCCGCGGCGAAAGCTGTTGGCGGCTGTGTGTGCGCATGCCTCGAATTTTTAGTCTGCTGCTTTTACTGATCTCCTGTTGGCTCTTGTGCCAGGCGCAGAGTGCTCCGCAAGCTGCGACCACCGCCCCGGTTGCCCCATTTGTGCTCACTCTCGGCGATGCATTCACCCGAGCCCAGCAGTACGGATATTTGTTACAGGGACCGACGCTGACCGCCGCTATCGCCCATGAAGACCGCGTCCAGGCGCGAGCCGCGACCCTGCCGACGGTAAACGGATTTAACCAGTTCATCTACACCCAGGGCAACGGCACGCAATCTGGTGTTTTCGTGGCCAACGACGGTGTTCATGTTTATAACGAGCAGCTGCAGTTGCACCAGGAGCTGTTTTCGGTTGCACGCAGGGCCGAACTCCGGCGCACGCAGGCGGCCGAAGCCGCTGCCCGGGCAAGAATCGACATCGCCGCCCGAGGCCTCCGGGCTACGGTCATCACGGGCTACTTCACGCTGGTTGCATCACAAAGAAGGCTGCACAACGCACAGCTCAGTCTCAGCGAAGCCGAGCGATTCCTCGACATCACGCAAAAGCAGGAGCGGGGTGGCGAAGCCGCGCACGCCGATGTGATCAAAGCTCAGCTGCAAGTGGAGCAGCGCAGAAGAGATGTCGGAGATTCCGAGCTCGCCATCGACAAGGCAAAGATCGGCCTGGCTATATTGGTGTTCCCGCAGTTCCGGGATGACTTCACGGCAGAGGACAATCTCGAGGGAGTCGAGACACTGCCCGCCTTTCCAGGCATGCAGGAGCAGGCGGTCCACAGCAGTCCCGATCTTCGGGCGGCACAGGCGAGCCTGCTGGAAGCAGGTCTCGGCGTCGACGTTGCGCGTTACGCTTACTTGCCTTCTTTCGGTCTCGATTTCTTCTACGGCATTAATGCGAATCAGTTTGCCGGAGAGACAGGGCATCCAACGCAGCAGAGCGGCCGTTCGACTCAATCGGACTATCTCATCCCGTATCGGCAGAATCTCGGTTACTCAGGACAGGTAACGTTGAACATTCCGCTCGTGACCTGGGGAGCAATACGCAGCAAGGTCAGGCAGGCCGAATTCCGGCGCGAGCAGGCAGAGTTCGATCTCCGGATTGCGCAGCGGCAGTTAAAAGCAAACCTTGAGTCGTATTACCGCGAAGCACGCGTCGTTTTAGGGCAAATCGATTCGCTACGGAAATCGGAAGAGCTGGCGGCCGAGAGTTTGCGGCTCACCCTGCTCCGATACCAGGCGGGTGAAGCGACCGCACTCGAAGTCGCTGACGCACAGACGACAGTCACTCAGGCCCGCAATGCTTTTGACGACGGCGTGGTGCGGTATCGGACAGCACTCGCAAACCTGCAAACCCTCACGGGAGTTCCGTAATCTATGCGCGTCTCATGGTTCTCACTGGTACCGCTGTGCGCGCTCTTACTCTCGGGCTGCGGAGCAAAGAAAGAAGCCACTGAAGAAGCGGAGGGAGCGGATTCTGCACCGGTTCCGGTCCAGGTCGCTACGGTCACGCGCGGTCCGATCGATCGCGTCATTCGCGCAGATGCCATCCTGTACCCCATCAATCAGGCCAACGTCACGCCCAAGATCAGCGCTCCGGTGCGAAAGTTCTACGTCAATCGTGGGGACCACGTCAAGGCAGGTCAGCTTCTCGCAACGCTCGAAAATAGGGACCTCGCAGCCGGAATTGCCGACAGCAAGGCGCAGCTGGAACAAGCGCAGTCGAGCTATCGGACAACAACGGCCGCAACTCTGCCCGAAGATCTGACCAAAGCACAGGCGGACGTGCATTCAACCTCTCAGGCGCTTGATGCCACCAAGCGTCTGTACGAGAGTCGGGAACAACTTCTGCGGGAAGGCGCGATCGCGCGCAAGCTGGTCGATGATGCAAAGGTCGCTCTGGTTCAGGCGCAGAGCCAGGCCGAAACAGCTCAGCGGCACTTGCAATCGCTGACGACGGTTAGTCGCCAGGAGCAGGTTCGAGGAGCGCAGGCTCAGGTAGACGCCGCCAAGGCACGCTTTCAAAGCGCGGAGGCGCAATACTCCTACACAGAAGTGCGAAGTCCGATCAGCGGCGTCGTGGCGGACCGGCCAACTTACGAGGGAGAGATGGCTCAGAGCGGCACGCCTCTGGTCAGCGTCGTCGATGTCTCCCAGGTGATCGCACGCGCGATCGTGCCCGTTGAGCAAGCTTCGTACATGCGAGTCGGCCAGGCTGCGACTATGACCGCGGGCGATGCCGAGCTGACGGGTAAGGTGAAAGTCGTCAGCCCCGCGGTCAATCCGAATACGACAACGGTGGAGGTTTGGGTTCAGGCTGCCAATCCCGGAGAACGGCTGAAGCCCGGCGTGACGGTCCGCGTTGCCGTGCACACACAGACGGTGCCGGATGCGCTCATTGTTCCCGTCGCGGCACTACTCGCGTCGGATGAAGGCGGACAGAAAGTACTCGTCGCGGGAAAGGACTCCAGAGCCTATGAGCGCCCCGTTGAAGTCGGCGTTCGCAGCGGGGACTCCGTTCAGATCCTCAAGGGCGTCAAGGAAGGAGAACAAGTAATTACCGTCGCTGGTCTCGGCCTCGAGGACAAAGCAAGGATCCGCGTGCAGTCTCCGAAGGAGGCAGACGAGAAGGAAGACAAGAAGGACGACAAGGACGAGAAATGAGCGTTGACGAAAGGCATCTCGCTCCGCCGCCCGAGGTGACTGCGGAGCAGGGTGAACACTGGACCAGTCAGTACGCCAAGCCCGTCGTGTTCATCATCCTGACTCTCGTCGCCGTCGGTGTATATCTCGCGTTCACGATTCCTGTAGCCGTCTTCCCGTCCACTGACTTCCCCAGAATCGTTATCGGTGTGGACAATGGCGTCGCGCCGATTGAACAGATGCAGGTCATGGTCACTCGGCCGCTGGAGGAGGCGGTCAACACCGTTCCTGGTCTGGATCACGTCCGTTCGATCACGAGCCGCGGCTCGGCCGAAATCAATCTGTATTTCAACTGGGGTGTGAACATGTTTCAGACCCTGGAGCTGGTGAACGCGGCCGTGGCTCGTGTGCAGAGCAGCTTACCCCAGACCGCACGGGTCACAACCAACCGCCTGACCTTCGCGGCATTTCCGATCATGGGCTACAGCATGACGTCTGCGACGGTTCCGCAGACTCGGTTGTGGGAACTCGCGACGTATAACCTGAAGCCGCGCCTGAATCGCCTGCCTGGCGTCTCGATGATTGTCGTTCAGGGCGGCCAGGAACCCGAGTTTCATATTCAGGCCGATCCGGCCAAAATGGTGGAGACACAAATCACCGTCCCCACATTGCTCGACGCGGTCACTAAAAGCAATCTTGTGGATTCGCCTGGACTGCTTGAGAACAATCACCAGCTGGTGCTGGGCCTCGTCAGCGGTCAGGCACGAACGCCAGCTGAGATCGCTGAGATCGCCGTCAAAACGACACCCGCTGGTTTACCCGTACGGATCGGCGACATCGCCGCCGTCACTCAGGGCGTCCGGCCGGTGTACACGATCGTGACGGCAAACGGAAAGCCTGCCGTTCTCATGAATGTCTTCCGCCAGCCGGACAGCAACACGGTTGCGGTCGCAGATGCGGTGCATGCGGAGATCGATCGCATTCGGAAAACGTTGCCTCCGGGTGTCGCCATCGAGGCATTCTACGATCAGTCCGACATTGTGCAGGATTCGATCCGAAGCGTTCGTGACGCCATTCTCATCGGCCTGGTGCTCGCAGCGATCATTCTTATCTGGTTTCTCCGTGACTGGGGCAGTTCTCTCGTTGCCGGCCTCGTTATACCTGCAACGATTGCGATCACGATGATCGTGCTGCGAGCGGTGGGCGAGAGCTTCAATCTGATGACTTTGGGCGGCCTTGCGGCGGCCGTGGGCCTCGTTATCGATGATGCGATCGTCGTCGTTGAGAACATCGTTCTTCATCGTGATGCCGGACAGAGCCGCGGTGAAGCGATCCGCAGCGCGATTCGTGAGATTCGAACACCACTCATCGGATCAACCGTGACTCCGATCGTGGTATTCCTTCCCCTGATCACCATCACCGGCGTAACGGGTGTGTTCTTCCGTGCGCTTGCCATTACCGTCGGCGTTGCTCTCCTCACTTCCCTGGCGCTGGCGCTGACCTGGACGCCGACACTCAGCCACTACATGCTCCGTCGTAACCGGTCAAGCTCTCACTCCCACTCGGAAGGTGGCGAGCGACGAGGCTTCATGGGCAAGCTGATCCGCTTATATGAGCGCGTAATCGAACGCGTTCTCATTCAGCCTCTCCTGCTCGTCCTCTTCTGTGCGGCGCTGATTGTTGCCTCGTTCTTTTGCTATCGATCGCTCGGCACAGACCTGCTGCCGGCAATGGACGAAGGCGGCTTTATTCTCGACTATTTGATGCCTGCCGGCTCTTCACTCGCCGATACCAATCGCGTCATCTCGGGTGTCGAAAGAATTCTTCACGGCGTTCCGGAAGTCGCAGCAACCTCGCGGCGAACTGGTTTGCAACTCGGACTTGCTGCCGTGACCGAAGCAAACACCGGCGACATATCCGTCCGGCTGAAGCGCGACCGGGACCGCGATGTTGAAGAAGTGATCGCGGACGTGCGAAAACGCGTGAACAAGCAATTCCCGCAACTCGATACCGAGTTTATTCAGGTGTTACAGGACCAGATTGGTGATCTGACCAGTTCGCCGGATCCGGTCGAGATCAAGCTCTTCTCAACCGATCCCGCGCTGCTGCAACAGTGGGCGCCCAAGGTCGCCGACGCGATAAAAAAAGTAAACGGCGTCACGGATCTTAAGAACGGGATTGAGAACACGATCAGCGGACCTGCGGTAGTCTTCAAGGTCGACCCAAACGTTTCCGCCCGCGCAGGCTTTACACCGCAGGAGGTCGAACTCGATGCGAGCGCAATCCTTCAGGGAGAACCAGTTCCGCAGCAGGTTGTAGTCAACGACCGGGCGTACACGATCCGCGTCATCTTCCCGCCCGCTGCCCGCGCCTCCGTCGAAGCGATTCGTAATACCCTTCTCACTAGTTCGACGGGAAGAACAGCGACGCTCGGAACGCTGGCCACTATCGAAGAGCAGCCAGGGCAGACTGAGATTCGGCGCGAGAACCTGCAGCGCGATGTCGCGGTGACGGCCCGTCTCGAAGGTGTGAGCCTCGGAGAAGGCATTGCGGCTGTGCAGCGCGCTGTCAGCGACCTCCATGTGCCTTCCTCGATTCGGATCGAGTACGGCGGTACTTATGCGGAGCAGCAGCGTTCGTTCCGCGACCTTCTGCTTGTTCTGACGCTTGCCGTAATCCTGGTATTTATTGTACTCTTGTTCGAATTTCGGGGCTTTTCGGCACCGTTCGCAATCCTTGCCTCAGCACTGCTCTCGACCGCCGGTGTCTTTCTCGCGCTCCTGATCACGGGGACCAGCTTCAACATCTCGTCCTTCATGGGCCTGATTATGGTCATCGGCATCGTGGCCAAGAATGGCATTCTGCTCCTGGATGCAGATCAGAAGTTTCGGGCAGAAGGGATGTCGGCCCGACAGGCGATGATCGCGTCGGGCGAACGCCGCCTGCGCCCGATTCTGATGACCGCTCTGGCTACCGTGGCCGGTATGATTCCGCTCTCGCTCGCACTCGGAGCAGGCTCGCAGATGCTGCAGCCGCTTGCCATCGCAGTCATCGGCGGCATCATTGCGTCGATGGTCTTATCTCTGATCGTCACGCCGGCAGTGCACTACTACCTCGCCGACCGATAACGCTTACCGGACAGTGTCAGCTAAGTCGATCACACATACAACCCGGAACGTCTTGTGCGGACCGCACGCCGCCCCCGCAGCGCGATATCCCGGATCCAGCAGAATCTTGCGATGCCCTCTGTTGCGAACTCCATCGTCCACAAGAAGGTCAACAATCACTGATTGCGCGTCCGCCGGGCCGAAGCTGATCACTTCCGCCGTCGAATGCAGGCCTTTTGCGTAACGCAATATTCTGCTCTGCGGAGTAGACCCGTCGCTCCCTTTGTGCGATGTCAGCCCTTTCGGCCCAATATCTTTCACATGCTGCGCGGCCGCTTTCGTCAGCGCCTCCGATCAGGCTGTCAGCGGCAGAGCCTTAGTCGCACGCAACGCACGAATCGCTTCGTCGAGTGCGGACACACCCTCATTGGTGATTTCTCCAACCCTGCCCGGCGGCTGAAAAATCCGACCGCGATAAAATTTGCGGCGCTGTTGCAGCAGGCCCGCGTAAGCTGCCGGATTCTCGCGCAGAACGTTCAGCTCCCGGATCATCGCAGCAGCACCCGGAACCGTAACCGCCGCCGACAGCTCGACAACAAGCATCAGCGCCGCACCGGCCAAATAGACCTTATTCCGCGTAGATGTTCTTGACAAAGCCGGCAACGTTCATACTCGGCCAGTCAGAGTACTTCGTCTTGAACTGTTCGCTAAGCTGCTTTCCGGCAGCGTCGGCGGAAACACCTTTGCGCTTGAGGTCAAGGGCGCTCTGACGCAAGTCGGTGATGAACTTCTTTTCCAGCGCCACGAGAGATCCGTCGCCCGGAGCACTGTGCGTCGGCAGCACATGTGCGGCATTCAGAGCCGCAATCTTATCGAGAACGGCGAGCCAGCTCGAAGGAGTACCGCCGTCCCGAAAAATTCCAGGCACCATCTTGTTCTGCACCACGTCGCCGGAAATCAGGGTGCGGTCCGGTTCCACGAACATCAGCTGATCACCCTTCGTGTGCGCCCCGCCAAACCAAAGAAGGCGTACTGTCACTCCACCGAGATCCACCTTTGCGTCGTCATCGAAGATGACATCGGGAGTGCGCATCGTCGCATCGGCAAGAAGCTCCTTAAATTGAGGAGAACGGCCGGCGAACAGGTCAATCATCTCCTTGCCGTTCTGCTCCATCTCACGCTGCTGGACCACATTTCGAATCAGGATTGTACCGGCAGGAAAGCCGGCTTCCCCGGCCGCATGTTCCGGATGAAAATGGGTCGTCGTAAGAAACAACTTCTGGTTGGAAGGAGCAAGCTTGCGGACCACCCGCGCGATTGTTGCGCCATTACGCGGCCCCAACCCCGTATCGACCACCAGAACCGCGCGGGTGCCGACTATGACCCCGATGTTGGGCCAGCCCATGATTGCGGATACATGGTCGGATACCTTGACCGTATCTTCACCCAGGACCGGCTGAGTCTGCGCATACGCGACCGTCACAACGAACGGAGTCAGCAGAAGAGGCCTGATCTTCATAGCAGTTCTCTTGTATCACGCTTCGCACACGTCTTGTCATCGCTCGAGTGCGTGGCTACCATGGAAGTGAAGACTGCGGGCTTCTTCTGAAGCAAATAAGGCACAGGCTCACGAGTATTTTCGTTCTCCTCGCATTGCTTGGCCTGTCGCCTGGCTTTGGCGACCCTGGTCTGCCCCGTAGTCATGCAGCAAACCGCGGACATTCCGGCGTTTTGGCCTGTCTTTCCCGCGATATTGGCCTGCGCGCTTCTCGTCCGCCCGTAATCCGTCTGCCGATACAGCTCTGGTTCCGTCCGGCCCCGGTCACCGCTGAACTGTTCCACTACGAACTGCTTTCCAGGCCCGACGGCATGTGCGGAATTCCTCTCGCGTTGTGCACCCTTCGCCTTGCTGGCCGCGCTCCTCCTCTCGTCTGACGTTTCACACACCTGCAGATCCCTTCCAGCAACTCTGAAACACAGTTGGACAAAAGGAGTGTGTCCGGATGTTAGTGCTTCTTAACCGCAGGGCAATCGTCTTGACGGTGGCTCTCGTTGTCTCCGCACCGGTACTGTTTTCCGAACTTCGCATCACCGATGCAGACGAGCGATTTCGAATCAAATACGGAAGATTGCCCCCACATATCGAGCGTGCTCGCAAGGCAGAAGCGGAGTCGGAGCGAACCCGTCCAGCCGAAGCTCGGGTGAGACGCAGTCCTAATGCCACCATCAACAAAGAGAAAGCGAATGAACCAACTCTTGACAGCAGAAGCTGCGATTGCCCTGGTAACGTTGACAGTTCTCGAGATCGTGCTCGGGATTGACAACATCGTTTTCATCAGTATCCTGGCCGGGAAACTGCCAGCAAGCCAGAGGCCGAGAGCGCAGACTCTAGGCCTCGCGCTGGCCATGATCTCGCGTATTCTGCTGCTGTTTTCCCTGACCTGGATCATGAGGCTCACTCAGCCGCTGGTGACAATCGTGAGTCAGGAGTTCTCCGGGCGTGACCTCATTCTTGCCATCGGAGGTCTCTTTCTGATCTGGAAAGCAACGAAAGAGATTCACGAGCGTCTCGAAGGATCTGACAGCGAAGGTACGAACAGGACCGCACCGAACACAATCTCGATGGCAGGAGTGCTGACGCAAATCGCACTGCTGGATATCGTGTTCTCGCTGGATTCCGTGATCACCGCGGTTGGAATGTCAGATCAGATTGTGATAATGGTCGCCGCTGTGATTCTTGCCGTCGTATTTATGATGTTCACCGCAGGCGCGGTAAGCTCATTCATCGACCGGCATCCAACCGTAAAGATGCTCGCGCTGAGCTTTCTCCTTCTCGTCGGCGTAACTCTGATCGCCGAGTCCTTCGATCGCCACATTCCGAAAGGATACGTATATTTTGCGATGGCGTTCTCGGTATTCGTGGAGATGCTTAATGTGCGTGCGTCCGGGAGGAAAGCGGCCGAACCAGTCCACCTGCACTCCGGTCCATATCGCCCGTGATCGGGTGATTTTGCGCATCGGAGAAACCGTCCGGTACGTCTCTCATGTAAGAGAGCATGCGAGTACGTGCTGACCACCCTCTCCGACGATTCTTTGCCGAACTCGTCCAGAAGCATCTGGCGACGACAGCAGGTATTCACGAATCAGACGTGACGACCTACGTCTCCGGCATATTGGTCGACTTTACAATGGCCGACAACCTCTTCCGCGTCCGGAACGCAAGGGGCAAACGCCTCGAGGCCGTCGCGGACATGTTGATTGAGTCTAATCCGATACTCGATGGCCGCTCCTTCTTCTATGAGCGTGAAGTGCGCAAGCACATCGGCGACTACACACTGTTTCTCACAGGCTTGTTTCCTGAGTATGTCCACCGCATCGGAAAGTCAGGCGTCCGCGTCGATGCATTTATTGACTATATGCAGGCCGGAAAAGAATCGTACAGGGTTGTGGCGTCGTTCGATCAGTTCGAGTTCAGGGAGGCTGCACCCGTATTCCGCCGCATGTCGGAACGTTTCGAGCTATGCGTCTTTGGACTCAACCTGGTGAAACAGGAACTCGAACAAAACCAGCGGAACTGGTACGACGGCCTCCGTCAAAGCCTCGAGACGTAGGCAGCTCAGTTAAAACGTGATCTTCATACCAAGCTCGCCCACCCTCGGCGGCGTCTGGGTGCCGAGTATCTTGCCGAAGTTCCCATTGGTAAGCGTTGTGTTCGGGTTCCCCAGCACGGTGTGATTCAGCACGTTGAAGAACTCGGCGCGAAATTGCAGCTTGAAGCGCTCACTGATCTGGAACAATCTCGACAAGGCCAGATCGAGGTTCGTCAGCGCCGGACCGGTCACGATGTTCACCCCTGCGGTCCCGACCGTTCCGAGCGCAGGCAGCGCAAAGGCCGACGTGTTGAACCAGCGGAGAATCTCGTCGCCGCGCGATCGGCTCTGATCAATCCTCCAATTGCCGACCAGATCCGCCGTATCCAGTCCCTGACCATTCAGCGACCGGTCGACGCCGGCACTTACCTTCAGCGGCGCGCCGGTGTTTGCAGTGTAGATGCCCGCAAGCTCCCATTTTCCCAACAACGCAGATGCAGTCCTGTTTCCCGCAATCGTCGGGGTCATCCAGACAGAAGAGATCGCAAGTATGTGCCGCCGATCCGTCGGCATCAGCCCTTTGTCGAGATTCCAGTTATTCGGATCCCTCGTGCCCAGAGAACCTTCACCCTGCGATGAGGTCAGGCCGATGTCCTTCGAGAACGTATACGCCGCGAGCATCGTGAAACCCCGCGAGAAACGCTTGTTCGCGGTCACCTGCAGCCAATGATATTGGGAGTAGCCCACGGTGGACTCTTCCTCAATCGTGCCGAAATCCTGATATATTCGGCGCGCCTGCGTGTCTCCGGCGGTCGCGCCTGGACGGTAGATCGCCGGGTTCAGATTGTGAGATCCGAACAGTCGGGAACTCTTCGAACCTACATAAGCAATCGTCACTACGGTATCGAACGGCACCTGCTGCTGAATGTTGAAGTTCCACTGTTGCGCATAGGGTGTCGCGAAATCGGGGTTAAAGGAAGTCGTCGCAGCCGGCCGAACGAACTGGTAAGCCTTCTTCTGTTCTGCCGTGGACGGCGGAATAAACGGATAGGGACTCCGGCCGTGGAAGGGATCATCGAGAGGAACATCGAAGATCGTCGTGTCAAGAACGTAAGGCTGAATCAGCGGAAAACGATTCAGTCGGATCGATGCGAAGTCATCGTAGAAGATCCCATAGCCCCCACGTACCGCAGTTCGTCCGTTCCCGAGCACATCCCAGGCAAAGCTTACGCGAGGCGCGAAATTCAGCCAGTTCGGCGAAATCACGTTTGACGGTAGTTGCGGGTCTCCCTTGAACAGCAATCCGAGCGGTGCATTCGGAAACACCGTCGATTGCAGTCCCGGTCGAAAAGAACTCTCTTTCCCGCTCTCTTCCGTGAAGTGCAGATCCGGCTGCCACCTCACTCCCACCGTGAACGTCAGCCGTGGAAGCAGCTTGATTTCATCGGAGGCGAAGAATTGCCAGTTGGTCT
The DNA here is from genome assembly GCA_963794765.1 of Bryobacteraceae bacterium. Taxonomy (GTDB): domain Bacteria; phylum Acidobacteriota; class Terriglobia; order Bryobacterales; family Bryobacteraceae; genus JAWXCM01. The sequence continues at coordinate 71,017 of CAWCGC010000027.1, forward strand.
GATCGAGATTGTTGCTCAGCACGCCCACCGTCCGCAGCTGGTTCATGTTGCCCAGCAGGAAATCGGCTGCGGCGTCGCCGGTCGCAAACCCGTTGAAGGTGCCGCCGAAACGTGAGAAGAACTCGTTCACCTGATCCACGTGGTAACGGGAAATCTGCGCACCAAACTTGGCCGAATGCCGGCCGTGGTTCCAGCTGAGTGAGTCGTTGATGTTGTACGTCTTCCTGGCCAGGTCCCAGAACGTACCCGTCACAGCACTGAAGTATCCACTGAGAGTCAGATTCTGCCAGCTGTGCGTAACCGGGCTTGCGTCCGGGATATTTGCACCGAGGTCCGTCCACTTGAAATCGGGTGTCTGAACGATGTACGAATAGGTCCGATTGAATGCGAACAGGAACGAGTTCACAAGCGTGGGACTGAACAGATGAGTCTCGCTGACGACAGCTCCCTGTCTGTGGAATGTCTGGTCGACTCCCCAATTCGGCAGGTTTCCCGCCGGACTGAAGAGATAATCGTCGTTGTAGATGTACCTTCCGTAGATCCTGTCGTTCTGCCCCAGCTCGTGATCGATGCGCGTCAGGTACTGATTCCCATCCTTGGGCGATGGCAAAGGCGTAACGAAATTGTTGCCCAGATTGGGCAGGGGCACATATTGGTTCAGGAAATTGACAGCGGCCTTGCTAAACCGGGAGCTCGGAATGATGTTTCCCGGAAACGGCGCTTTGGTCAGAGGATCTATCAGCACCTTCGAGGGCAGCAGCGCGGAAAAATCACCCGACCGCATAGCGCTCGTCAAGACGGTAGCTGTGCTGGTCGTCGGGGTTCCCCGCTCATGAGTTCCCTGCCAGGCAACAAAGAAGAACGTCTTGTTCCTCCTGATCGGTCCTCCCAGCTGCGCACCAAATTGATTCCGCTTGAATACCGGGGCGCTGGTAGAAAAGAACGGACGCGCATCGAAAATATCGTTTCGAACGAACTCAAACGCACCGCCGTGGAAGGCGTTGGTTCCCGACCGCGTCACGGCATTGACAGTGGCGCCGCGATTGCGCCCGAACTCTGCGCTGTATGAGTTCGTCTGGATCGTAAACTCCTGAATTGCGTCCGGATTTGGAAACGGCAGTGGTGCATTAAAGTATGCATCCTGATATTCCCCGCCGTCGAGCGAATACATATTTGAGCCGGAGATCCCGCCATTGATCGCATATCCCGGAGTGCCCGCGCCCTGGTCGAGCGAGCCCGCGCTGACGGACCCAGGAATCAGAACCTGCAATTGCAGAACGTTTCGCCCATTCAGCGGCAACTCTGAGACGCGAAGGTGATCTATGGTTTCGCGCAGTACACCCGATGTGGACTCCACCATCGGAGCGGACGCCGTCACCGTCACCTGCTCCGTGAGTGCTCCCAATTCCAGTGCCACCTGAAGTGACAGTTGCTGATTCACCTGAAGGTAAATTCCCGACTCCTGCCACGTCTTGAACCCGGTCATCTCGACGTGAACGGCATAGTTTCCGCTCGGAATGAGCGTGAAGTTCACGTTCCCCTGATCATTCGTCACACCGGAGCGCACCTCGACAGAGGTATTTTCGTTCCGCAGCAGCACCTTCGCGCCCGGCATGGCTGAACCCGACGCGTCCTTCACCGTCACTGTAATTGTGCCGGTGTCCAGCTGGGAAAACATCGTTCCCGCAGCAAGCACAAAAATAATCGCCAGGTAGGCGAGACTTCTGATACGGCTCTGCACAGGATTACCTCCCAACAAGTCTTTCGAATAAGTGGACTTTATTGCTGCGATGCTATAACGCATCCGATCACGTGTCAATCGGAGTATTTGATTTTCTCGCTCCGAATAGTCGCGATTTTTTCAGCGGCGACGGAAAGTGCTCGGTTAATGACGCAAATATTGCTAAAGCAATCGCAAAAGAGCGTCAAGATCGGGCAGAAACACAGGCTTCAGACGCAAGCCGTCGAGCAGCAACGCCCATGCGGCGCCCTGCGCCCGCTCTTTTTTGGCGAGCACACGGGAGCGTGCGTCCTGACCGAGACTTCACCATGTCACACCTCAGCCGTTAACGCCTGAACGATGTCACTGCTCCGCACCGGTTGCTGCTCTCGAAGTCAGCCCGGCGATGCGAGACTCACCAAACCAGCTCACGCCGTAAGAGCTGGACATGCAGCAGATTGGAAGCGGGCTCATATAAAATGGTTCGCACCTAAAGACCCAGAGGTACGGATTGAAAAGAAAAATTCGGGGTCTGCGCGGGCGATACGCCTTGCGCCATGTTGAGCGAGGACGTATTCTGAGAAACCTCACACTGCTGTTAGCCGCAACGCTCGGAGCATTTGCTGGAGCAGAACCGACCCATCCCCTCCAGCAGCTCATCGACGCCGCACGAACCGGTTCGCCGCAGCTGAAACAACTCATCGACACCGGACTCATCGGTCTCAAGGGTCGCGATGGCGCCGCTGTCTGGGGTCAGGACTTCCTGTTCGTCGTTGAGTCACCCACTGCTGCGCAGGTCTCCATCGACCGTCAATCCCCGCTCGCGATGAAACAGGTCCCGAACTCGAATTACTGGTATCGGCTTCAGACTCTGCGTTTAGGGACCACCCACCACTACGCCTACACCGCCAGCGGCAAAAGCATTGGCGAATACGATGTCGCCGGCTACAACCCCGACTCGTACCCTCTGCCCGGAGCCGAGCGTGGCCGCCTCTCCGAGAAGCACACACTGAAGAGCAAGATCTACCCGGGGATGTCTGCTGATTACTGGGTGTACGTCAACCCCGGAGCGGACACTGTGCGCGGCGCGCCGCTGATGGTTTGGCAGGACGGCGAGACCATCGTCGGCACTCAGGATCCCCTGCGGCTTCGTCTCCAGATCGTAACGGACAATTTGGTCCACAAGAAGCTGATCCCGCCCATGGTGCACGTCCTCATCGCGCCCGGCTCAGGTGGCGAGGCCGAAGGCACAAGGATGCGCAGCATTCTTTACGACACCGTCTCAGACCGTTACGGCCGTTACTTGTTGGAGGAGGTTCTCCCGGAGGTCGAAAAAACCTATAAGATCCGCACCGAACCTTATTCGCGAGCCATCGCCGGTGCCTCGTCCGGAGCCATCTGTGCGTTCAACGCAGCGTGGTACTTCCCCAATCAGTTCAGTCGGGTCCTCTCTCATATCGGAAGCTACGCCGGCATTCAGTGGAAGCCGGAGCAGCATCTCGATGGCGGATACATCATTTCTCATCGCGTACGCCGCGAGCCAAAGAAGAACCTTCGAGTCTGGATGTCCGACGGAAGTGATGATATCGAAAACGCGGCCGGAAGCTGGCCTCTCAACAACATCCAGTTAGCCAACTCCCTCAAAATTCGCGGCTACGATTTTCACTTCCGCTTCGGTGTGAGTGCCCATGCGATCGCGCAGGGCGCGCTCGACCTCCCCGAATCTCTGGTCTGGCTCTGGAGAGATTACGATGCAGGCAAGACCGAGCAGATCTGGGAAATGGAAGAATCGGAAAGAGTCAAACCTCTTTTCCGAGTCAGCGTCACAAACAGGGACGCCTGGTAGATAGCTGACCAATCCGGTCATCTACAGTGATACGTACAATTCTGTGATCCCAATGCGAAGTTTGCGACGCGTATATGGGAAGCACCACCGTGACTCGGAGGTATGATCGTGACGCGATTCATCTCGTCGCTCGTTCTTTGCGGGGCTGTCGTTCTGGCCCAGCATGCTCACCATGCAGGGGAGAATACAAAACCTGCCGAGTTGCTGGAAGGTTTGGGAACTCACACTCATTCCATTGCAACGAAGTCCGATCTTGCCCAGAAATTTTTCGATCAGGGACTGGCGCTTATATACGGGTTCAATCACGACGAAGCCGCGCGTCTGTTCGCGCGTGCAGCCGAGATCGACCCGCAATCTCCCATGCCTCACTGGGGTATCGCTCTGGCGCTCGGACCGAACTACAACATGCCGCCCATGCCTGAGCGCGAAGACAAGGCCTGGCGAGCCATCGATCGTGCGGTCGCGCTGTCCGCCAAAGCGCCCGAACGCGAACGCGCCTACGTCGAGGCGCTGGTAACTCGCTATTCCAAAGACCCGGCCGTCGACCGCAAGCAGCTGGCCGTCAATTATCGCGACGCCATGAAGAGTGTGCACACTCGGTATCCCGACGACCTCGATGCCGCAACGCTCTATGCGGAATCCATCATGAATCTCCGCCCGTGGCAGCTCTGGAGTGCGGATGGTGCACCTGCAGAGGGCACGCTGGAGGTGCTGGAGATACTCGAACAAGTTCTTCGCCGCGACCCGGAGCATCCCGGCGCCAACCATTACTACATCCACGCTGTCGAAGCATCAAAGAACCCCGAACGTGCGCTTCCCAGCGCATACCGCCTCGGCCGGCTGATGCCCGGAGCCGGCCACCTGGTTCATATGCCCTCACACATATTCATTCGTACCGGTGACCACGAGCTCTCGGCCATAACGAACGTCACCGCAGCCGAAGTCGACCGTAAATACATCGAGCGAAGCGGTGCAACAGGCGTTTATCCTCTGATGTACTATTCGCACAACCTGCACTTCGTGTCTTACGCGCGCATGATGCAGGGTCGGTACGACGAAGCCCGCGAGTACGCGCAGCGCCTTCGGAAGAACGTGCATGGAGCCATCGACGAAATGCCCATGCTCGCTCCGTATGGCGCGTTTGAGTGGCTGGTGCTTACCCGTTTCGGCAAGTGGAACGAGATGCTCGCGGAGGCAGAACCGCAGGAGAAGGTTCCTGCCATGCACGCGTACTACCGTTATGCACGCGGACTCGCCATGGCGGGCCTGGGTCGCACTAAAGACGCGTCTGCCGAGGCTGAGCGTCTGGAAGCAATCTGCTCACGCATCCCGGAAGACCAGACCTTCATGATCAACCCGGTTCGAAATGTCTTCGCTGTCGGGCAGGCTGAACTTGCAGCGAAAATTGCCCGTGCCAACGGCGATGCTGCTGCCGAGATTGAGGCACTTCGAAAGGCCGTGGAAGCCGAAGACAAGCTCGGATATATGGAGCCTCCCGAGTGGCACTACCCCGTTCGCGAAGCCCTCGGAGCAGCATTACTTCGCAACGGTAAGCCGGCTGAAGCCGAAGCAGTCTTCCGCCGCGACCTGGAGATCAACCCCCGGAATGGTCGCTCCCTGTTTGGCCTGATACAAGCCCTTAAAGCTCAGGGCAATACCGTTGGCGCCGAACTCGTTACGCAGGAATTCTCATCAGCATGGGGCACCGCAGCGCTGAGACTCAATATTGACGCGCTCTAACATTTGAGAACGTGGGGCTATGGTTTACCGCCTTTTTTCTGGCGGTCGAGCTCCTCGTTGAATTGCCTCTCCTTAAGGTCGATGTAGGCCAGGTATCCAGCGTGGTCAATAAACGGATTCGCGCCCCCGCTCTGCAACTTCGCGTACTTTTGATCAAGGTCGTAGAACGGACTGTGGGCGGCGAGGAACACGTCACAAGGTAGCTTTCGCAGAGTTGCGAAGCTCCGCACGTAATCGTCGGCGATCTGCGGATAGTCCTTGTTGTTGAACAGGACGTAACCCGGGTTGAAACCAACGCTGCACACGATCACCACGTCATAGCTCTTGCCCGCTTCAGTTGCCTTCATCGACCACGTCGTGCAGCCCTTTGTATGACCAGCAGTCAGGTGTGCCGTCAGCGTAGAGCCGCCAAGCTTAACCTGGTCGCCATCGTGCAACACGCGATCGATCGGATGTGGTTTACCACCGGGCATGATCTTCTTCAGCGCGGGAACGTCCTGCTCCATCGCCATTACCCGTGCTCCCGTTAGCTCCTTGACCATGAAATCGCCCTCCATGTGGTCTCCATGCGCGTGGCTGCCGAGAACGATCCTGATGTCGCTGAATTTGAACCCGAGCTTCTCAACGCTTGCCCGTATAAGCGGGACTGTTTGTTCGTAGTCGGAGTTGACCAGGATGTGTCCCTCGGGCGTCGTGATCAGATAGGTCCCGAGATTCTCCGTACCTGCAAAATAGACGTTCCCGATGACCTTATGTGCCGGAAATGGCTTGTTTCTGTCAACCCGTTGTCCGAAACTCGGCAGCAGCAGAAATAGCGCTAATCCTGAGAATCGGGCCAGAGCGCAGAAATTCCGGCTGATACCTGTCGTGTTCATAGGCCATCAGCATATCTCAGGCACTGCTCTGGCCACGCAAGCCAGGATAGACTATGCTGTCAAAGCAGCGACAAGGAGAATGCAGTGGAAAGTTATGCACGAGGCCCGGCAGGCACCATCCTTAAAAAATCAGTCGGTAACGCTTTTCAGGAAACCGCCTCCCGTCTGGGCGGCCGCCTTGCAGTCGTGGATTGTGAGCAGGGCATCCGCCTTAGCTGGACCGATTATGCGCGGGAAGCGCAACGAACAGCTGCCGGATTACGTGCACTCGGACTGATGCCCGGCGACCGCGTCGGTGTCTGGGCTACGAACTGCGTCGAGTGGCTGATGCTTCAGTTCGGTTGTGCGCTGGCCGATCTTGTGCTGGTCAACGTGAATCCCGCATATCGTTCGCACGAATTATCTTTCATTCTCCGGAAGTCACGGATCAGGGCGCTGTTTCTGCGGAACCGGGACCACCGGGCAAACTATCGTTCCATCCTCGAGGAAGCGTGTGCGTCAGGCGTCCAGGCACCGGAGCACATCATTGGTCTGGGGACATCGGACTGGCAGAGCTTTCTTCGCGAACCAGACGGCTTCGTGTCGGCGGCAGAACCTGAGGACGCTGCGAACATTCAGTACACATCCGGCACTACTGGAACCCCCAAGGGTGTCGTGCTGACTCACCTCAATCTGGTGAACAATGCACGCTTCATCGGTGAGTACATGCACCTCACGGAACGAGACCGCATCTGCGTTTCTGTCCCGTTGTTCCACTGCTTCGGTTGCGTACTCGGAAGCATGACAGCAATGGTCACCGGAGCCGCCGTAATTCTGCCCTCTTCTACGTTCAGCGCAACAGCGACTCTGCACGCCATCGAGCACGAACGCGCTACCGCAATCTATGGTGTTCCGGCCATGTTCATCTCGGAATTGCAGGAACTCGAGTCATCGCCATTTGACCTGACATGTCTGCGCACCGGTGTAATGGCAGGGGCGCCGTGTCCAGTCGAAATCATGAAACGTGTCGTCTCGGAAATGCACTGTCCGGAAATGTTGGTCGGGTATGGTCAGACGGAGGCGACGCCAATCATCACAATGTCCCGGGTTAACGATGACGTGGAGGTCCGCTGCACCACCGTCGGCTGTGCACTCCCGGAGACTGAAGTCCGGATAGCATCGCCGATTACCGGAGAAACACTTCCTGTTGGAGAACAGGGCGAGTTACTGGCGCGCGGCTACATGGTAATGAGGGAGTACGACGATGAACCCGAAGCGACGCGCAAAGCCGTCGATGCGGATGGCTGGCTTCACACAGGCGACCTCGCAATGATGCGGCCGGACGGGTATTTCCGGATCACCGGCCGTATGAGAGACATGATCATCAGAGGTGGAGAGAACGTGTACCCGCGTGAAATCGAAGAATTTCTGTACACTCACCCGAAGATCTCAGACGTGCAGATAGTCGGATTGCCTGATGAACGGCTGGGCGAAACCGTCGTTGCATGGATCCGGCTCAAACCGGGCATGTCGGCTGATGAATCCGAAATCCAGGACTTCTGTCGCGATCGCCTGGCTTACTACAAAGTCCCCCAGTACATTCGGTTTGTGGATACGTTTCCCATGACGCTCAGCGGCAAGGTACAAAAATTCAGGATTCGCGAGTTTGAAATCGAACAGCGTGGATTAACGGAGCTCAGCCGTCGAACGACAGCCTGAGGAACACCGAATGTCATCATCCGGCAATCTGATTCAAACGACCGAGGGATCGACAGCCGTACTGACTCTCAACCGGCCAGAGCGGAGGAACGCCCTCTCGCTCGACCTCATGCTGGAAATGATCGCCTGCCTCGAGGAGCTCGACCGGAAAGAAGACATCCGCGCCGTCGTTATCGCCTCCACCGGCACCGTGTTCAGTTCAGGACACGACTTGTCGGAAATGACTGGCCGCACCCCGGCGGACTACACACGGCTCTTCGAAGTCTGCTCTCAACTGATGATGAAGATCCAGTCAATCAGACAGCCTGTGATCGCCGAAGTTCAGGGAATCGCAACGGCGGCGGGATGTCAGTTGGTCGCTACCTGCGATCTCGCAATCGCCTCCGAAAACGCAGCGTTCGCTACCCCCGGCGTCCGAATCGGGCTGTTTTGTACCACGCCGATGGTCGCGCTGAGTCGGGCAATAGGTCGCAAACGAGCATTGGAAATGCTCCTCACGGGAGAAACGATCAATGCGGCGACCGCGGCGGAATGGGGACTGATTAACCGGGCCGTGTCATCCTCAACGTTGCGAGCTGAAACTCGCAGCCTTGCTGCCAGCATCGCAAGTGCAAGTCCGTTGACCGTCGCAATCGGCAAACGCGCCTGGTACGCCCAGATGGATCTGGACCAGCATGAGGCTTATGCCTACGCAGAAAACGTCATGAGCATGAATGCACTTACAGCGGACGCACAGGAAGGAATCACTGCGTTCCTGCAAAAGCGCCAGGCGTCCTGGTCGGGTAAATAAAGCCCGACACAATCCGATCCCCGATGCCTCCGATGACCCTGTTAGTATCTCCGTGTGGCAGCAAATTCTGTAGCAAGGCACAGCGTCGACCCTGTGACGTCGGCCGGCCGCACGCCGCGCATCGTCTCCATTCAGAGATGGTCGCTGATCCTCCTCGTGGTCGGTGGAGCTCTCAATTACGTCGATCGCGCAACACTGTCCGTAGCCAATAAGCTGATCCAGGAAGACCTTGGAATCCCGGTGGGCAAGATGGGACTGCTGCTCTCAGCCTTCCTCTGGGCTTATGCCATCGCACAGTTGCCGGTGGGAGGACTGATCGATCGCTACGGTCCCAGAAAACTCCTCGGACTCGGGCTGTTCAGCTGGTCGCTGGCACAGGCGGCTGGCGGATTCGTCGCCAACTTTGGCGCATTCATGACGGCGCGATTTGCCCTCGGTGTTGGCGAAGCACCGCTGTTCCCTGGCGGCGCACGGGTTGTACGCGATTGGTTCGGCGTTCGCGAGCGCGGCTTCGCTACTGGTATCTGCCAGTCGGCGTCATCCCTCGGAAACTTCATCGCAGTTCCACTGCTGACGTTCCTGATGCTCTGGCTGAACTGGCGCTGGATGTTCATCATCGTCGGTGGTGTGGGCGTCGTGCTCGCCGCGGTTTGGTATGGGATGCATCGCGACCCTCGCGAAGTGAAGCTGACTGATGAGGAAGTCCGTTACCTCACGGAAGGCGATGAGAACACCACGACCAAGCCCCCGACATTCGCTGAATGGGGTCACTTGTTCACACATCGGACGACGTGGGGGATGATCGCAGGCTTCTTTGGAACGGTTTATACGCTCTGGCTCTACACCGGCTGGCTGCCGTTCTATCTCGAACATGAGCGCCACATGAGCGTCGCCAAAGTGGGAGTGGTTGCCGCCATTCCATATCTATTTGGGTGCCTCGGCGCTGTGACGGGTGGATATTTGTGCGATCTCCTGACCCGCCGCGGGTGGGCACCCATGAACGGGCGCAAGGTGCTGATGTCTTCATCGCTTTGCGGCATCTCTGCATGTACCGTCGGCGTCGTCTTTGCCGAATCGAACACTCTGGCAATGACACTAATCTCGGTCTCGCTGTTTCTTATCTACATTGCGAGCAGCACTGCCTGGGCGACCGTGCCGATCGCGGCGCCCGGTCAGTTCACGGCGTCGCTTGGCTCAATCCAGAACTTCGGTGGATATCTCGGCGGCGCGCTTGCGCCGACTGTAACTGGCTATATCGTGCAGGAAACCGGAAGGTTCTCAGAGGCTCTGATACTCAGCGCGGTGCTCACTCTGCTTGCGGCCGGAGCCTACTTGCTGATGGTTCGCAAAACGATTCAGGTCGAAGCCTGACACTTTCTCGCGTGACGATTAAGCGGAACCGGGCTGCGATCGTACTTCTGTTCTGCTGCGCTGGTTCGACGTTATCGGCAGACGACTACTCCTCTCGTATCGCACCACTTCTCCGAAAGTACTGCACCGGGTGCCATGGCGGACCCAAACCTCGTTCTGGCTTTTCACTCCATTTTCGTGATGAGCAGGCGGCGCGGAAGACGACGGCAGGGGACGAAGACTTCTGGATACGCGTAGTCGCCGCAGTAGAGAGCGATCAGATGCCCCCAGCAGGCGTAAAGAGTCCGACGAATCGCGAACGAAGGATGCTGATTGACTGGATCAACGCTCGGATGCTGCCATCCCACTGATATAAGATGGAGACGACAAACGAGCAAAGATTATGTGTGATCAGGACCACTTCGAGCAGGATCGACTGGAATACGAACGTCTCGGCTGGGTAACCAGAAAGCAGTTTGGGGTTATGTTGGGGGCAGGAGTTGCGATGATGTTGCCCCAGGTTGCCAATGCAGTTACCGTAACCGAATCAGACGTGAACATAAAAACACCGGACGGCACGGCGGACGCGTATTTCGTACATCCTGCCAGCGGCACAGCTCCGGCTGTACTCGTATGGCCAGATATCTTTGGACTGCGACCGGCGTTTCGGCAAATGGGCAAGCGCCTGGCCGAGTCCGGCTATTCCGTCCTTGTAGTCAATCCGTTTTACCGCACCAAAAAGGCACCTACCGCGGATGCCGGGGGGGCCACGCCGATTGATCAAGTGAGGCCGCTTGCCCAATCGTTGAATGAGAACACGCAGATGACCGACGCGAAGGCTTTCATCGGCTGGCTGGATCAGCAATCGTCTGTCGCAAAAAACCGCAAGGTGGGCACTCAGGGGTACTGCATGGGCGGCCCCATGGCATTCCGGACTGCCGCTGCTGTCCCTGACCGCGTCGGAGGAGTCGCATCGTTCCATGGCGGCGGTCTCGTCACAGATAAACCGAACAGCCCTCATCTTCAGGCATCGAAGACGAAGGCACAGTTCCTCATCGCGATCGCCTCAAACGACGATGCCAGATCGCCGAATGACAAGACCGTCATGAAGGAGACCTTCGAGAAGGCAGGTCTGCCGGCCGAGATCGAAGTCTACGAAAACGCTGCCCACGGCTGGTGCCCGCCCGACTCACGCGTCTATAACGAGGCTCAGGCCGAAAAAGCATGGGGCCGCTTGCTCGCGCTGTACAGCAAAGCTCTGGCCTGATTCGATGAACTGGAAGGACCACGGCGTCCGAATCGTCCGCGCAGGCGAATTAGATACAAACACGCCGCAGACGCCGGGCATGACCCGGGCTGCGGCAATCACACACGCCCGGACCGGAGCCACGAAGCTCTGGGCCGGGACCGTCGTGGTGCAGCCAGACGCAAAAACAGGACCGCACCATCACGGCGAACTCGAGACCGTTCTCTATGTCGTAAGAGGACGAGCGCGGATGCGCTGGGGAGATCACCTCGAGTTCACTGACGAGGCCAGCCCCGGCGACTTCATCTATGTCCCGCCGTTCGTGCCGCATCAGGAAATCAACGCTCTCGCCGACGAAGCCTGCGAGTGCGTTGTCGTTCGCAGCGGTCAGGAGCCGATCGTCGTTAACCTGGAATTAGAAAGCCCGGAACCCGCGGGTCCCCTGCCCAAAGATACGCCCTTCCATCCGGAGCCGCGATAGTTGAGCATGATAGGCTGTGCGGGATGGTTCGATTCCTCCTGGCAATATTGATTTCTCTTCCGTTGTTCGCTCAGATCAAGTCACCGAACGATTCTGGTATCTCGATGGGACACCTTCACCTGCTCAGTCCTAATCCCGAGGCACATCGCGCGTTCTGGGTAGATTTTATGGGTGGCCAGGCCGTGAAGTTCGGCCAGATGGAAGCGTACAAGTTCCCGGGTGTGATAGTGATGATCCAGAAAGGTGAACCTTCCGGTGGCAGCGAGGGATCATCAGTGAATCATCTCGGGTTCCTCGTGAATAACCTCGACAGCTATGTGTCTAAAGCGCAGAGCAAAGGCTACCGTGTGGCCGAGCAAAGGCCATCGCCGATACAGGCGTTTGTATTCGCTCCCGACAATGTTAAAGTCGAGCTGACCGAAGATAAATCAATCGGCAGTGGTGCCGTCCACCATCACGTTCACTTCTTCACGCCCTCTGACGTGGAAACGAAAGCCTGGTACGTGAAAACATTCGGTGCGGTGCCAGGACATCGCGGTCGCTTTGAAGCCGCCGACATTCCCGGGGCCAACCTCACGTTCTCAAAGTCGGAAGAGCCGGTCAGCCCGACAAAAGGTCGCGGCCTCGATCACGTCGGGTTCGAAGTGAAAGGACTAGAAGCATTCACAAAGAAACTTGAGGCCCAGGGCGTGAAATTCAACATTCCGTATCGCAAGCTTCCCTCCGGTCTCGCGATAGCGTTCTTCACAGACCCGTGGGGTAGTTACGTCGAACTCACCGAAGGACTGGATAAGATCTGAATATGACACGCCGCGACCTCCTGGAACTCGTCGGAGCCGGGCTTGCAAGTAGCGCCATGGCCTCTTCACAATCAGCCGGAAAGTTACCGATAGCCGTCTCGACACTCGGCTGCCCCAAATGGGACTGGAACACGATCGTCAAAAATACATCCGGCTGGGGGTTTGCTGCGCTCGAACTGCGCGGCATCCTGGATCAAATGGATCTTACCGAAGTGCCCTGAGTTCAGTGGTACTCGGCTGAAAGGAACGATGCAGGATCTTTCGGCCGCCGGCCTCAAAATTTCCGACCTCGGTGCTTCCGCTCAAATGCATGAGCCCGATCCGGCTAAGCGCGCGAAGCATATGGACGAGGCTCGCCGCTTCATCGATCTCGCCCACGAAATGCAGCGCCGTACGTCCGCGTGTTCCCGAATCAGTTCGTACCGGGCGAGGAGAAACGCGTCACCTTCGCCCGCATCAGCGAAGGTCTGCATGAGCTGGGCGAATACGCGCAGCCCGCGGACGTGACAGTGATCGTCGAGTCTCACGGCGAGTTTCGTCGCGGCGAGGAACTCATTCCGATCCTCGAAGGCGCAAAATCCAAGAACGTCGCATTCCTGTGGGATGCGCACCATACCTGCGTGGAAGGTGAAAAGCCCGCCGAGACGTTTGCACAACTCGGCAAGTACACCCGCCACACCCACTTGAAGGACTCCGTGCCGATCCCCGGAAAGACCAAGGATGACCGTCATTACGTGCTCACAGGGACCGGAGACATTCCGGTGAAGGAGACCGTGCGGGTGCTCGCAAAGAACGGTTACAAGGGATACTACTGCTTCGAGTGGGAAAAGCGCTGGCACCCCGACATCGATGAGCCAGAGGTCGCGTTTCCCCAATACGCGAAGACGATGCGGCAGTATCTCGCCGACGTCGGAATCACCTGAGGGAAGAAGAGCACAGTTTATTCGACCGATGTAGTCCGACGTTGTCGCCTATCGGAGGACGATGCGCTTTGGTGTGATTCTGGTCCTCAGCACCCTTCTGCTGACCGAGAGCTCGTGTAATAACCTGCCGAGGGATCCCGAGGAGACGCTCGAGAAGGTGCAGAAGTATCACCGTCTTCGCGTCGGGCTTAGCGAGCATCCCCCCTGGGTCGTTCGCACTTTCGGCGAGCCGCAGGGAGCTGAAGTTGAACTCGTGCGCCGCTTCGCCGCTAGTCTCGGCGCCACACCCGAGTGGCACTGGAGCACTGAAAACCAGCAAATGAGAGCGCTGAAGAATTTCGACCTCGACCTTGTCATTTGCGGTCTCGATTCGGATACGCCATGGGCCAAAGAGGTCGGTTTGACGCGGCCGTACTTCCGCAAGAAGCACGTCATGGCTGGCCCTCCCGGCGAGAACGCCTTCCTCGTTCGACTGGAATCATTCCTCGCCAGGGAGGAACCACAGTTGGAATCTCTGGTCAAACAACAATGACCGCCGTTGCCGATCCATACCGGCTGCCGGACGACAGGCTGAAGCTGTTGCAAAAGGCCAAACTCCTCGTCTGGATCTCAATCGGGTTTATGGTGTCGATCATCGTCCTGATCGCGATCGTAATGGGTGCGTCTCAGACCCTCAAAGCGATGTGGGTCGAGGACCTGCTCAGCCTCGTCCCGCTGATATCCTTCCTCGTCGGCGTTCGGTTTCGTGCGAAGGATCCGGACGAAAGCTTTCCTTATGGCTACCGTCGCGCAGTGCTGATGGGCTATCTTACAGGCGCTGTCGCGTTATTCGCCTTCGGCGTATACATCTTTGGCGATTCAGTGATCAAGCTGATACAGGGGGAGCATCCAACCATCACTTCGATCGAGTTGTTCGGTCACAGAATCTGGCTCGGCTGGATTATGTTCGGTGCGCTGATCTACAGTGTGATCCCGCCGATGATTTTGGGACATCTGAAGCTCCCGTTGGCTTCACAGATTCACGACAAGTCCCTGTACATCTCGGCAACGCTGGATAAAGGCGACTGGCTCTCCGGAGTAGCCGGCGCCGCCGGAATCCTGGGCATTGCATGGGGATTCTGGTGGGCTGATGGACTCGCCGCCGCAATCATCTCCATCGAGATTCTTAAGGATGGCTACGAGGAGCTGCGGGACAGTGCGGCTCAGTTGATGAACCAGCGACCGATTAAGTTCCTGGACAAGAAGCCTGACGAGGCGATCGACAAAGTGCAGCATGCGCTTGAATCACTGCCATGGATCACAAAAGCGAGAGTTCGTTTGCGCGAGGATGGCGATGTCCTCACGGGGGAAGCATTCGTCCAGCCGAAAGATACAGGCGACGTATTTCCGCGCCTCGATGAGGCGCGCAAGGTCGTTTACGAGACGGACTGGCGTCTCCACGACGTGAGTGTCGTGCTGGTCAAGTCCGCAGACGATTAGCTTCTCACGCGAAGCAACTCGTCCAGCATCGCGAGCAGTTCACCCCGGGTCACGTATCGTGACCCGGAATCATCTTCTTCGGTCGAAGCAGTACGGCAACCCGGAACCATTCCGGAACGGGGCGGCATGCCATAGCGTGTCCGAGCATCGACCAGCTTCTGCACGTCGTAATCGTTCAGCGGTTTGGCACCGCCGAGCAACTCCGCTATCAGCATGATCCTGGCAAAGTGCTCGACTGTCTCCATATTGAAGAACGCTCGTTCCAGGTCGGTGCCGTAAGTCACAGCTCCGTGGTTTGCCATGAGCAGGGCGTCGTATTCGGGGATGAACGGGCGAAGTGTTTCCGAGAGCTCAGGCGTGCCTGGCAGTCCATAGGATGCCAGCGGCACGCACCCGAGATTGACGATGACTTCCGGCAGCAGAGCACGATCGAGCGGCCGGCCCGCTACCGCGAATCCAGTAGCGCACGGCGGATGAGCATGAACAACAGACTGGACGTCCTCGCGTATCGAGTAGATCGTCAGGTGCATCAGAATCTCACTCGTACGTTCGCGGCGACCTTCCACTTTGTTTCCCTGCATGTCGCAGATGATGAGGTCGTCTTCCGTCATCATGCCCTTGCTCACGCCGGTTGGAGTCGAAAGAATGTGACTGGAATCCAGCCGAACAGTGATGTTGCCGTCGTTTGCAGCAACCCAACCCTTCTCGTACATTAATCGCCCTACTTCAACAATCTGACGGCGAATCTTGGTACACGACGATAGCATCAGGAAGCCTTGATTCTACCAGACGATGAATCGGTGACCGTCTGAAAATCCGTTTGTCACAATGGCAATCAGTGGAAAAACGGCGCATGTGCCCGAACTGCCGGGCTTTTGTAACGACAGACGATAAGGTCTGTCCCTATTGCGATATGAAGCTCGGCGCACGATCCATCGATCGCCGTGTTCCGTCAGGCGTCGGCTTCATCGCCGGACCTCGCTTCACGACAGTGGTCATTCTTCTTGTGAATGCAGGCCTCTATGTCGCGACGACACTTTACAGCATGAACACAAGCGGAGGTCCCGCTCTCGACGTTGACGGGCGAACACTCGCGATCTTCGGTGCGAAGGTTCCGTCGCTGATTGCGGCGGGTCAGTGGTGGCGACTGATCACGGCAGGCTTTCTCCATGGCGGAGTGATGCACATCCTGATGAACTCATGGGTGATCTTCGACCTTGGCACAACCGCCGAAGAGTTCTATGGAACGTCTCGCTACCTGGTGATTTATTTTCTTTCGACCATCGGCGGATTCATCGTCTCCACGTGGTGGAGCCCGGCGATGTCAGTCGGAGCTTCAGCAGCCCTGTTCGGCCTGATCGGCGCGATGATCGCGTTTGGACTGAAGGGCAGAGGGACGTCGATGGGCCAGGCCATGCGCGCGCACTACACGCAATGGGCGCTGTGGGGACTCGCTATGGGATTTCTGCCCGGCTTCCGGACCGACAACGCCGCACACATTGGAGGGTTGCTGACCGGATTAGTGCTGGGCTATGCGGCGGGAACACCGCCATTGTTTGATCGATGGACGGAGAAGGCCTGGAAGTGGGCAGCTGCGATCTGTGTTCTGATTACGATCGCAGCCTTTGTAAAAATGGTTTTGTTTTTGCTTACAGTGTCGAACGCCGCTCAGTAGCCTCAGCTTCCGAGCGGCGTTTTGTCACTAATCAGCTGTCTTGTTAAGCGCTCTTCTTCGATGCACTCTTCTTGGCCGCGGTCTTCTTGCCCGCTGCCTTCTTGGTTGTACCCTTCTTCGCAGTTGACTTCTTTGCTGCTGTCTTCTTTGAAGCGGTTTTCTTGGTTGCTACTTTTTTCGCCGAACCAGCTTTCTTTCCGGCGCTCTTTTTAGATGCAGTCTTCTTTGTTGCCATGTGATTCTCCCATACGCCGCATATGCGGCGGTCATCTGTGGAAACAGAATACCAGAGATTTGTTTTTTTTGGGAGAGGGTAGTTGACAAATAGTTATTTCTTCTTCTCGTAGATCTCGACCCAACTACGAGTTTTTCCGTCGTTACCCCGCCATGACATCCGCCTTTCGAGGGTATTGCCGTCGTGAGAGATGGTGATCAGCGACTTTATCTCGCCGGCGGCGGTCTTTGTGTCGGACTCGATTACACGATCGTTAACGCGTTTCAACGTCATTCGATGGTCGCCGTCAGCATCCCTGACCACATATTCTTTCCCGTCGATCGCGCCATCGAAGTGGAAATCACGATATTGGCCTTCTTCGGCATTATCGGTGGTGCCATCGTACTTGAGCTTCGGATCGCTGTGTTGAATCGTAAGCGTGACATTGCCCGGATGCATGCCATCAGCAAAGCGAGATCGCTTCGAATTGAGTACCCATGTGCCGCCTATGTTCGAGACCGCGGCAAGAAGGCTGGAAGTCAGCAGCAGCGTAAGAAGAGGTGAGATCCGCATCAACGGGTAGATGCGTGAGGCAGCAGAGGGATTTCGGAGCCGGCTGCCAAGCCGGGCTCCGAAGCACAAAAGCATCAGCCGATGAACATTTCATCATCATGCGTAGCATCGGCGACAGTTGGCCGACCTCCGCGCATGTAGTGCTGCATCGCAGCACGGACTCCCGCTGTCAGACCCTGAATCTCGCGAACTGGTCTAAGCACTCCGTTGTGAACGGCTGTGACGGTCTGGTGCACACGCCCGACGGTATCTTCGACCACCATTTCGGTCCGTTCGAGCTGCACTCGGGCGCGAGTTGTGGCATCGCTGACCAGCGCATCGATTTTCACCATCTGCGCTTTGCCGGAGTCCATCAGGTCGTTTGCTTTGGCAGCGAACTCGTTGGCTTTGGTGACGAGATCGCTCGCCTTGCCCGCAATGTCGCTCGCCTTTGCCGAAATCTCAGCAACGTTCTTTCGGTTGTCGTCGAGAATCGTTTCCGCTCTGGACAGCACCGAGCGGACCTGCGGTAACATCGCGGTCGCCTGTTCCTGGAGCTGCTTTGTGGTCTTCCGCATTCCAATCAGCATCGCTGCCTGAATACAGATCGCGACAGCCGACACAAAGACGAAGAACGTCAGAACAGCGAGAAGAATATCGTTGTTCACGAGTTGCTCTCCCCTGAAGAGGATTAGACGCCCTGCGTCATCTCATCCGGCTGTGACCCAGTCGATCCGGACGCCTGCTCGACCGTGTCACGATATGCCTGCCGGCCGGCATCGACCGCCGAAGAGAACTGCTGTTTCTGCCGGTTGACGATCTCACGACCACGATCGACGAGATCGCCGGCACTGTCGCGCAGCTGTTCGGTCTGACGACGAAGGACATCGCTGCCTTCGAGTGCCTTGCGGCGAATTGTTCCGCGCGTTTCAGATCCGGACTGCGGAGCGAAAATAATTCCGGCAGCTACACCGATTCCGAGTCCCAGAAAAAAGTAAGACAAGCTCTTTGAATCGTCCATGTTGTTCTCCCTGGCATTACTGCCTTACGTCGTTATCAGCATAGCAGGAGACACCGCTTTCAGACAGCAACATCGTGATACTCTCCTCGTGTCAAGCAAGATGAAACGATCCGGCGGTCCCAAGAAGCTGGCAGCGGCGGAACTGTTGACTTATGGCATGCGCCTGCTCGCGGCCAGGGCCCTGAGTGCGGGCGATCTACGTGCTCGCTTGCAGCGGCGGGCTGAAGATCAGGCCGCCATCGAACCTGTGATGGAACAGTTGCGGCAGTATGGCTTTGTGGACGATGCGAAGTTTGCTGAGCACTTTGCTTCGGCTCGACGTGACAGCGGAACCGCAGGGCAGCAACGAGTTCTGCGCGACCTGCGTCAGCGGCGTATCAGTTCCTCAGTAGCGTCTCAGGCGGTTTCAAGTGCGTTCGAAGGCACGGATGAAGTTCAGATGATCCGCGACTGGCTCCAACGAAAGCTTCGAAACAAGTCACTCTCGGAATACCTCGCAGACGAGAAGCACGTCGCATCGGTATACCGCAAGCTCCGCTATGCAGGCTTCAGTTCATCGGCTGCCATCCGAGTGCTTCGTGAGTATTCATCCCGAGCCTCAGACCTCGAGGATGCGCCCGACGAAAACCCAGGCGAGTAAGCGGTGAGTCGGTTAGTCCTGACGCAGTGCTGCCAGGGGTTGCAACATCGCTGCCCGCCAGGCAGGCAGGCAACTGGCAAGCAGAGATACGCCCGTCAAAATCACAACAGCGGTAAGGATCGTCCTAACATCCCAGGGTTCGAGGCCGAAAAGGAAACTTCTCGCCAACTGACCAGCGAGCAGTGCGACAATGGCGCCCGAGATGAGGCCTGCAGCCACCAGCATCCCGGCTCTTCCTGCAAAGATTTTCAGAATATCTGCCGGCTTCGCTCCAAGTGCGACTCGAACACCGATCTCATTTGTGCGCCGGACGACGAGGTATGACAGGACTCCGTAAAGGCCAACGGCTGCGATCAGGACGGCGAGTCCTCCGAAGAATCCGGAAACAGTGGCCATCAGGCGCTCTCGCAACAGACCCTGATTCACTGTCGACTCGAACGTACGCAGATTCACCTGCATGTCGGGATATTTGCTCTTCATCGTTGTTCGAATCGCACCGATCAAGGCTGCGTTTCCATGACTTGCCCGAATCATCACACGCATAGAAGGATCGGGGTCGTTGTCCTGAGAAGCGGAAAGGAAAACGAGAGGCCGGAACTCCTCCTTCAGGCTGATGTATTTCGTATCGGGAACCAGACCGACAATCTCGAACGCAGTCTCAGGGCGAGAGGGCGTCGCCTCGCGGCGGAAATACTGTCCCACAACATCACCCGTCAGACCCAGCCTGCGGATAAACGTTCGACTTACGATGGCGACCGGCCGGGAGGAGAGCCTGTCCGCTGCATTGAAGTCACGCCCGGACAGAATCGGAATCGCCATCGTCTTCAGATATCCCTCACCGATGTAGTTGAAGTTTGCATCGATTCTCTGCTTCGGGTCACTGCCTTCACGCCACACAGCATTACTCCCCGACTGGCCGCTCAGGGGAACGATGCCCGTCTCGGCAGCAGATGCAACGCCCGGCATACGGCGGATCTCATCGACGATCTCACGTCGAAACTGCATTCGCCGCGCGACTGGAAGCTTCAGCCGCGAGTAGTCAATCCATCCCGTAACGACATCTGACATCTGAAATCCGGAATCGACGGCAAGCAGATTCTGCAGTGTGCCGGAAAAAAGAAGGGCCCCGAAGAGCAGCACAAACGAGAACGCAACCTGCAGCATGACCAGCCCCTGGCGAAGATCCGAACCAGATTTGTTTCCAGCAACCGCTCGGGTACTGGTCCTGAGTGAATCGCCAGCAAGCATTCGCGTAACGCGCCACGACGGGACAAGCCCAAAGACGATGCACGACAACGCGGCCGCGGCGATTGCGTAGCTGAATACACGGGAGTCAGGTTGAGTCTGGAAAAAGATCGAATCGTCCTGGACGCTGAGGAATGCGATCACAAACCGGCTCAGCCGATACGCGACAAAGACACCCGTAACCCCACCTGCGATTGCCAGTACTCCGTTTTCCACCATCAACTGGCGAATGAGGTGAGACCTTGATCCGCCGATCGCCAGTCTGACGGCAAACTCATGTTCCCGAGTCGAAGCGCGGGCCAGAATCAAGGTCGCAAGGTTGGCACACGCGATGAGTAAAACAACTCCGGTTGTTGCGAGCAGCAGCAGCAACGGATCACTATATGGATCGCGCAGATCGGAAACGCCCGCACCCCCGGACTTCGCGGTCAGCGTAAGTTTCTGATAGTCGTTGACATCTTCTGCCGGATAATTCACGGGAAGGGTAGCGCGGAACAACTCCGGAGAGAAGTCCTGCAACCGAGCCGTGGCGTAGTCGATAGTCTGCCCGGGCGCGAGCCTCCCCATTACCGACAACCACCAGATGGTTCCCTTATCAAGGTAATTACCCTCGGTCCACAACGCCGCCTGGGAGCATATCGGGACAGAAACATCGAAGCTGTGTCCCACCTCGAGACCGCTGAATCCCGTTGCCGACACGCCGATGATCTCGAGCTTTCGATAATTGACGATGATCGTTCGACCGATCACGGCAGGATCACCAGCCAGTTCACGCCGCCAGAACGCATCGCTGATCACGGCTCCCGGTGTGCCACAGCCACGGTGATCGTCTTCCGGCGCGAACACACGACCCAATCCGGCAGCGACCCCGAGCACACGGAAGTACGACCCGCTCACAAACAGACCGCGGACTGGCTGCGGGTCGCTACCGAAGCCAAAGGTGTCAGCCGACCAGGCAAGCACGCCTGAAAAGGTGTTCTGGTGATCGCGGATGTACTCCCATTGCGTGTTCGTAAGCGTGGGCAGCGGTCGAGTCTGCTGCCCTCGCCACCCCTTCCTCCCGGCAAGCTGAATAACGGCGAGTTGTTGCGGTTCGGGAACCGCGAGGCTGCGGAGGCGAAGAGCATCGAACAGCTGAAAGATGGCCGTGTTCGCTCCCACACCGAGCGCGATAATCACGACTGCAACAGCCGTGAAGCCCGGAGTCCGCCGCAGGCCACGAACCGAGGTTCGAAGGTCCCGCCAAAGTTCATCGAGCACGGAACTGACCCACACTTCACGGCTCTTCTCTTCGACCCGAAGGGTGTTTCCGAATCTGTGCCGAGCCTCGGCCGCAGCTGCCTCAGCATTTAAACCACCAGACCGAAGCCGCTCAGCACGAAGCTCTACATGCAGCCGAATCTCATTCTCCAGATTCGCCTGCTCGCGGCTGCTGGTCAGCCACCACCACATCCGGCGAAACCATTCCTGCAACATATTCGTGTCCTCAAGCCGGTTGAATGATGTTCACAATCGCGCGGGACACTCGAAGGTATTCCTCCACCTCGATGCCGAGTTGTTTGCGCCCGGCGGCTGTGAGGCGGTAATACCGCGCCCGGCGATTATCCGAAGTTTTCGCCCACTCGCCCGAAATACAACCTTTCAGGAGCAGACGCTGAAGTGCCGGATATAAGGAGCCTTCTTCGACCTGAAGGACCTCTTTCGACGACTGCAGTATCGCCTCTGCTATCTCAAACCCATGCATACGGCTACCCACGCTGATGGTCTGCAGAATGAGCATGTCCAGAGTGCCCTGTGGGATCGAGGCGCGATTTTCTGCCCGCATGACCTAGACAGTCTATGTCAGGTTTTACGAAGACTCAAGAAAAAAGTTACGAGCGGACCATGACTTCACCGCGACCGAGCCGCGACGGGATCAAGACAGGGCAGGCGGGCGTGACGCTGTTTGCGGGAACGTATTCAGATGGGAGTGATACTGGCGACCATTGATGCCGAGTCTCATGGATGTGTTTCGGGCTAAGTGCGAAGACACGTGTATTGTGCGGGAGCCTTCGATTCGGTTATCGCCTGGTGGTAGGTAGCAGCACCAACCGTCTGCCCAGTCCAGGTCTACATCTTCCACGCCTCGCGATACTTCTGCTGCCACGCCGCATCTCTTAGTTTTGTGTGGTTTGGTTTTTGCTTGGTTCTCTTGTTTAATTAAGCCGCAGCTGCTGCTCCGGCTACGGGTGCTCGTCCTGTGTCCGTCCGTCGGGTTCGTTTCCGCAGTTTTGTGCTGCTGGGAGCGTGTTGTTGTTCCTCTTGCTCGCGAACGGCTCAGGTTCGTTCTCGTGGTTTTCGGTCGGACGGTGCCGCTGGTGCCTGAGGTTGTCTCCCTCTGCCGCCCCTGAGCGTGAAGTGATCGGGATGATTGGGGCCGCCGCAGGTCGTCGCTGCGCATCCGCGGTTGTCGGGTTCGTTCTTCGTGTTTTCGTGTTGCGGCTGTTCTTCCTGCTGCTGGCGCTGGCCCGAGGGGGCTTCTCCTATGGCGAGCAGTTTCGAGATGGAGCGATCGACGGTGCGACGAAGATGCGCATCGTGGCGGTTGAGCTCGGCAAGAGAGCGGCTCCCTACGGCGAGGGCCTGTGCGATGCGAGGGCGAGTCGGGTGGATTCGTCTGAGGCGGCGAAATCCTCCCGGAAGGACTTTTCGGCGCGGTCCATCTCGAGGTCGATTGAGGCCGTGCGGATGGCGGTGAGGCGCTTGAGCCGCCTCTGAACGTCGGCGATCACTGTGACGAGTTCCAGTTCGGTAATGGTCTCGGCTCCCACTCGATGGTGAGGTCTTCGAGGTACTCGAGATATTTTTATTTCTTTTCGCACCAGAGGACGACGCTGTCGCTGTTAAGGCCGTGCTTTATGGCGTTGCGGTCCGAGACGGCTTTGCCTTCGGCAGTTTTTGAGGCCTGCGACTTCTGCCGTTGAGGCGGGAGACGAGTTTTTGTGCTTCCGTTCGGAGTGCAGGCATAAAAAAAGCCCCTCCTTATTGGGGCCGATGGTCTCGATTAGACCATACGGTGTCAAGTTTTCGGGGTATTCGATTGCTTTCTTTAGCTTGCGGGTACGTAAATGCCGGGAAGCTGAATGTCGCTGCCTGTCAGTCTTCTCGATTTGCAGGTAGGATGGCTCCATGCGTTTGTTTTCCTGTGCAGCGATCCTTCTGAGCCATACTTTACTGATGTCTGCTCAAACTCCAGGCGGTGCGGGACCAGGTGGTTCGGCGATGACTTTGACCATTTCGGGATTTCCCGATGGCGGCCAGATCCCCGTTAAGTTCAGTCAGGCCGCTCCGGGCGTTGCCGCCGGCGAGGGCACATCGCCGGCGATGAGATGGGCCAACGTGCCTGCGGGCACGCAGAGTTTCTTCCTCCACATGCACGACATGGACGTCGCCCGCAACAAGACTACTGACGATCAGGCGCACTGGGTTCTCTGGAATATTCCGGCGACTGCGACTGGATTGCCGGAAGGCGTACCGAAGGGATCGCAACTGTCCGACGGAAGCTATCAGATCAGCGCCACGGGACCCATGTACCGCGGTCCGGGCGCCGCCGCGAATGGTCCGTTGCACCACTACATGTTTCGAGCTTTATGCGCTCGGACATCAAGCTGGACGTGAAACCGTCGGCCGATGCTTTCGAGACGCGCGCAAACGTGATGAAAGCGATTCAGGGTCATGTACTGGCAAGGCGGTTTATGGAGGCCTGTTCCGGCGGCCCCAGTGACTGCGGCGCAAGCTTCGGCGCGGCAGCTCGCCTGGAACGGCCGCGATCAGATTGAGGCCGAGGAGGTAGTCCAGCAGCGCCTCCGGCCCTTCTTTTCCGCAGCCGGCTTTCTCTTGGTGATCAGACCTCGCTCGCCGCCCCCCCGAAACTCGCGCGGACCGCGAACATCAAACCGTCCACCGGCGGTCGATCGGCTTTGTCATCCTCCACAGCGTAACCGCATGCCCTTCCTGTAGTTCACCCACGCGCCGCTTCCGCAGTTCTCGGGTAGCTGAAAGTCAGTGCGAATGTCGCTGAAGGTTTCCCGAAAACAATGTCCCCGGCCGAACTCTTTTCTCGCACTTTAACCTAGCGACCTACAAATCTATGAAAACAATTCGACCTCGGACCTGGCGCACTGTTGTCGTCGCGCCTATGCTGTTACTGTTCTTGCTTGTCATATCCTCGTCCAGTATTTCGGCTCAGGAGTCTCGTACTGCCTGCCCGACGAGTGTCACCACTTTCTCACTCCAGTATGGCGACTACGTCTTGTGCACACTTACAGGGAATACTCCGCATCGATGGCAGTTTCAGGCTGCCGCCAACGATTTTGTCGGTTTCCAGCTGGTTCGAACCTCAGGGACGGGTACCCCTTGCGTCACGATAGAAAATGCTTCGGCAACTACGATCTTTTCGCGTTATTGTGCGACTGTGATTACTGCACCTGAGATCGGCCGACGCTTCAAATACCCGCTGCAGGGACCTACAACCTGGTTGTCACAGAAGCGGGCAACACATTTCAGAGTTATCAGTACAGTTTGATTCTGGAGCGTGTGTCGCCGCCTACCAAGGGTGCGCAGCTGATTGCGCCGAATGAGAGTATCCGTGGATCGATCAATCCAGTGGGCGACCGTGATCTGATTCAGTTCCGAGTACAAGCCGGAGATCGATACTTGTTCCAGCTGGACAGGCTGGCTGGAACAGGTTCGGCGGTGATGTACGTAATTGACAATCTTGGGGCACCACGAAGGGTCACCAGCCGTGCGGAGGTTTCGGCGCTCACATCAGGCACATTTGTGCTCTGGATAGCGGAAAGCGCCGATAATCAGATCTTCGATTATGAGTTGCTCTTTAGCTGCCAGGGAACCTGTCCTCCTCCGGAACCGGTCATCTCCGGTATTCTGAACTCCGCAAATGCCAACGCTTCGGTGTGTCCCGGGAGTTTCACGTCCGTATACGGGAAGTGGCTCGGAACGGTCGCACGGCTTTGGGAGCACCGTGATTTTACAGGTAATGCAATGCCGACATCGCTTGAAGGTTCAGCAGTCACATTCGGCGATCAGAAGGCTTACGCATACTACGTCAGCCCCGGGCAGATGAATGTGGTTGTGCCACGGCTTGCGCCAGGCACGTACCCGGTGCGTGTTACGACTTCAGCAGGACAAAGTAACTCCATAAACGCGGATGTAAAAGAGACTTGTCCGGCGGCATTCATGTTCGGAGACCAGAAGCATGTGGTCGCGGTCTATCCAGATGGCACCGTCGCACAAACACCTTCGGTGCCGGGACGCGCCGCCAAACCCGGTGACGTGCTCAGTATCTTCACCAGCGGACTCGGAAGAACTGCGCCGGACTACCCGGAAGGCGAACTGGTGCCGATTCCGTTGACAGCGGCAATGCCTGTGCGGGTATCGGTTGGCGGAGTGGGTGCAGAGGTTCTGTACGCTGGCCTGATCGCCCCGGGTCTTTATCAGCTGAACATTCGTATACCTGGCGTTCCTGGCGGCGACCAGCCGCTCAGGGTCGAGGTCGGGACTGCTTCGTCGCCCGAGGGCGTCAGCCTTGTAATCAGTCAGAACTGAGCTGACTTGTGAAGCTGGCCGTTCAACAGCACGGCCAGGAGAGTCATCTCTCTGATGGCGGGCGCAAACTGAGACACATTCCGTCAAGTGTTGCCGCCAGGAAGTATGAAGGATTCGAGGGACTCAGACGGCACGGACGGGGGTGTGCCGGAGAACTCAGGTGGTGCCGTCGCGCGCACTTGAAGCTAGCGTTGCTCGACCGCACGAAGCTCCAATCGTCTACGATATTTGCGCAGCAATTCTCCGGTTGCGAGTGTGGTGGCATGCTCATTCGCCCATTTCGGATCACCGCTGGCGAATTTTCGTAAATGGACCATTTCATGAGCTATCGTGAGCCGCTGATCCGAACGAGCTTGCCATCCAGGCAGGTCCGAGTCGGCTTTACGGAGTACCCGGATGACGGCCGTTTTCGTCTCCAGCGTGGGCTCGATGTCTCCGAGCGTCCCCCGATCCAGCTCGTTCGGACGCACAATGTGGAGCTCAATCGCCCAGTCTTCCAGATGAAGGGTGCTTTGCCAGTATTGGACGGTACCGCGCAAGTCGGTCGGAGGTGAAATCCACGATAAGATCACTGCAAGGAAGCCAAACACCATACTAAGTGCGAGACATCCCCGCATTGCTCTCACGAATTGTAAAGTTCCACATTACGCGGACGGGAGGATGTGTCTGCAGTATTTATACTTCCCTTGAATGGCGATTCGGTCCGAATTAAGACACCCATTTCGAAGTAATCAGACTTTCTGGCCGTTCACCGCTCAGCTTCGTGACTCGCCCGTGTCGCTGCAGCTACGCTTCCGGCACAAATGTTCCTGATCCCGACAGCCGAAAGCAAGAGTCGTCCGATGGCATCCCAGAAGATAAAACTCGCTCAGGCGGCAATGGCTCAATGGCCGATTTGTGGAACCACGAGCATGACTGCTATGGCTGTTCTGCCGATCGGTGCGGGTCATCAAAGAAGCGTTTCGAGGCGGGGGCCTGAATACACGACCAGAGGAGGGACCGATTTCCCAAGATTCCGGATGATGGTATCCAGTCCGTTTATCTGCACCTCTCCGGCGTGAAATGGTCAGCGACAATCAGCGGAATGACAGCTGGCGTTACTGCACTCTCTCATTACCAACAGCTCACAGCGCGCGGAACTCCCTGAGCACGAACCAGAGAGCGCGCTCCAACGTCGCGTACCCTTGCGGCTGGACCACGGAGTTTCCGGCGTCTCACATTGCGATGTCCCGAATTAAACTGTGCAATTTAGCATCACTGAAACAATTTTCCGCTCGGGTTGTCTTTTTCAGTCAAGTGACTAAAGGCGGAACATGTCCCGGAAAATCATAACGCAGTTTGCCGCAATATTGACTGGTGGTTCGATATTTCTGGCGCTCAGCTGGGCCCAGAATAGTGCTCCGAGGCCGCAGCGCGATGCTGTAGAACAGGCGCAGCGGCCCTCCCCGGTGAAGCCGACAAGACCTGAACAACAGAAGAATTCCCACGATAATTCGGACATGTTCGATGCTTCCAGGGCTGAGGCTGACTCGCCTGTATTTCAGACTCAACCGAAACAAGGCAAGCTTTCCGGGTTCGATTTTGCGCGGGATCCGCTGAACGCGGATCGGCCAATGCAGAAACCCGAGGAGATCATGCAGAAGGAGATTGCGGCAAAGCCGGGCGTGATGGCGGCTCAACGCAAGCTGCTGGAGCAGCGATACATTCTGGAGCCCAAGTTCGACCCACAGGTGAAGATGTCCCGGGGCAAGCCGGTTCCAATCGGGCCTACCGCAAGGCTGGCGGCGGGTGTGAGCTGGCAACAGATCGGCGAGATGGCGCCAGGGTGAGATTCAGCAGCGCGGGATTTTTCCGTATCCTTCGCTGCCCCACCCACTGCAGACCAACGGCGGCCAGGTGTTCCCGAAAATTCAGATAGACATGTTTCCGCGGCTGGAACGGTTCGATGTCGACCATGATCTTCCGGAGGCATTTCTTCCGGAGTTTCCGCCCGCGATCTTTTTGAACAATCGTCCGGAACTGGGCGATGTGTCGCGGGGCGAAGTAGTCTCAATAAACAATTTCTACCGGCTGTTCAAAGATATTCTGACGCCAGTTCAACTGGATGGTTTGCAGTTTCTGGTGACACCGTTCCCCCAGGAGGAGTTCAACCCAACGGACGACCGCAAGACGCGGGACGCGAGCCTTGGCGTAACCTGCTTAGATTGTCACGTGAACGGACATACGACGGCTCAGTTCCATCTGTCGCCGGACATCCGGCCACAGGAACGGCGGTTCCGTCTGGATACAACAAGCCTGCGCGGAGTCTTCAACCAGCAGATCCACGGATCCAAGCGGAGCCTGCGCTCTGTGGAGGACTTTACCGAGTTCGAGCAGCGGACCGCGTATTTCAACGGCGATCCGATACGGGCGGCCAAGAAGGGACCCAACATTCTGGATCGAGTGCGCGTGAGCCACATGGCGCAGGCGCAGAACATGTTCGACTTCCCGCCTGCCCCGAAGCTGGACGCGGCAACCGGACGGCTGGACCGGACGAAAGCGACGCAGGCCGAAGTCAGAGGAGAGGATGTTTTCTTCGGAAAAGGCAAGTGCTCCGGCTGCCACGCGCCTCCGTTTTACCTTGACCATTTGATGCACGATTTGCATTTGGAACGGTTCCTGAAGGGCGAACCCGGTGACGGTCCGATCAAGACGTTTACGTTGCGAGGTATTAAGGAGAGTCCGCCGTATCTGCACGACGGTCGAGCTTTCACGCTGGAGGATACGGTGGAGTTCTTCAACCTCGTTTTTCAGCTGAAGCTGGCGACGCAGGACAAGCAGGACCTTGTGGCGTTCATGCGCGCGCTGTGAGATCCCGGTTCGGAAAGTAAATCGATTGGCGGCGGCAGAGTGAAACGGAAGGTGAAGCTTCACCCCGGACCGAATGACCCGAATTCAATGGGTCGCCGAGTGCCGCTCTCCAGACCAGATCGTGGCACGCTCAGTGCAGCTCTGGAGGCGACACGTACACTTCGCGACGTTCCAACGAATGAGAACCGTCGCCTTCCGTATGACGGCAGCAAACCCACTGATGTCCGCGTGCGTGCCAGCAGGATGGAGTCTTCTGCGCCGAAAAGTGACGACAATGATCGCTTAAATGACGCCGAATTCCCCGAGGGGATAACCCACATTCACGTTGGCAGCGTCCGCCGTTCAGCGAATCGCGATAGTGACCTTGTTCGCTGTCTGGCCCTCAAACGTCGCCTCGAGTTCAATTTCACCTTTGCCGCTCAGAGTCGCAGGCAACGGCCCAACCGTCAGCTGATCCAGTCCAGCAAACTGTCCCTGTGCCGTAGCCGCGAGCACCGGCACAGAAACGCCGCCAATCAGAGCGGTGACCGCTGCAGCACGAACACCTCTGAGGCCGCTGCCGAAAAAGCTTATGTAGGTGTCACCGGCACTGAGATCTATCGGAATACTTCGGCGCGTGTTGGGGTCGAACGTGAGACCGGTAGTGCGCTGTCCATCGGCTCTGCTGATCTGCAGCCAGGTTGCCGCTGCGGGTCCTTGTCCCGAAGCCGCTGCTGAGAAGATGCCGGGCTGTATCGATCCAACGCTGACAGGAACTGTCACCGAAGCGCTGAACGTCCTGACCCGAACCTGGGCGGCACCGGATACCAGCGTTTCCGGCACGAGCACATTAATGTGATCGGGCGAGACGAACTGAAGTTGCCCCGGCTGCGACACCCCCGAGCGGTCGATAAACTCCACAGTCGTACCTTCGAGAGATGAGAGTAATGTCTGGCCTGCCACCAGCCGAGGTGCCAATGATGTTCCGAATACGGAAATCCATTGACCGGGCGCAATTACTGCAGGCGTTCCGCTTGTCTTAAAGCTGGCAGCATTGACGATGCCGTTGCCAGAGACGATGGGCGTCCTCACTTTCGTGAGCTGAAGTAGCTGACCGTAGATCGCGTTGTAGTAAACGTCATCAATCGGAAAGCCCCACGTCCGAAATCTTGTACGCAAGTCTGTTTCCGCCGCTGCAGACATCGCTGCTGCCATAAAAGTCGCCGCCTGCGATTCATTCCCGATCTGAAACTCGAACCTGCTGTTCGCTGGTAGCAAAACGCTTGCGAAGCGCGCGAACCATTCGGTCCCAAACTCTGTCATGAGAGTCGCGGTAATGCCATTGAACACGTCGGGATCGATCCTGCTCCATGGAGAACCAGCCGATGTGTAGGTATTTAAAGCATTGCGCCACCTCGCCGATGTTGGAAACAGCGCGTTGCGCTCAAACTCCTGCAAGGTGCTGTCGGGAATGGCGAGCTGCAAACGGCGCTGACGCATGGTTTGTGCAGCGTACTGCGCGAACGCGCTTGCCATCCCTTCAGCAATCGCGGCATTGAAAGATCCGCTGACATTCTCGATCCACTGGTTGTATCGCGCGCTTTGTCCGGCATAATCATGCCCGAGTTCGTGGAAGAAAACGAACCACTGGGGAATGGGATCGGTACCAGTGAGAATCACACAGCTTGATTCCGGCTTAGCATGAGAAGCGCCGAGGCGCGTAGGATTGCCATTAATTCCGCACGGAACCGTCGGATCATTCGGATCTGCGGTTCCTCCCAGGTCGTTAACCAGCCAGTGCACGCCGCCGCGGTCTGTTTTGTATCCCGCTGCTTCGGCTTCCAGTTCCAACGCGGCATTCGTCCACTGTGCGGCCATCGAACGCCTCAGGATGTCTTCGTAATTATATGAACCAACCTGACGCGCAACATCGAAGACGGTTCGACCGAAAGAAAGGTCCACAAAATCACTATCGGGAAACGCGTTCGCTACTCGCACGATTGTCGTGTTACTCGCCACTATGCCGTCAAGACTTGCATGCAGTATGGGAGTCTCGTTAACGCTGGTGGGCACACGAAGCGCCTGCACTACGCCGGTGCTGGAGACCGAAACTACGGGCGTCGGCGGAGGCGGGTTCGGATCGAAAAATATTATCAACCTTCCCGTCAGATTGACTGGCTGACCGTCGGCACGAACAGCACTGACCTGAAGCTGGCCCTGGGGGTTCGCGGTCAGGTGCAGCCGCAGATAAGGCGGGCTTAGCTGCAGTTCTCCGGCATTTACGTCCACAAGCACAGTTTTCGACGTACTCTTGTCCTCGACCTCGATCTGTCCTGAGCCGAATCCCGTTGCTGAAACAACTCCCGCAGGTGTCACGGAAATCAGCGATGGATTCATTGATCGAAAGCTCACGGATTCGCTGGCGAGAACAGTCCTGACGCCCACAGGCGACACTCGCGACACAGTCAACGTTCCGCTGGTTTGGCCGTCTCGCAGGTTCATCCGCACGGGGTCGGTCACCAGCAGCTCGGCACAGACCGGAGCCGCAGCTCCAGACACCGTGACTGTCAGTCGCTGTGAAGTCAGTACGACGCTGCCCTGCACGATGGACACCGTAACGATGTATGCTCCATCCTGCTTGTACCGGTGTTTCCCGGGAAAAAACGATTGCGTAGTCTCTCCGTCACCCCAGGACCATGTCGGCGGCACCGACTGAAGTCCCGGAGCGGTGAAGCTGCCGTCGATTTGCACCGATCCGCATGCTTTAACCACCGCAGGCGAGACGTCGATTGAGACTTGTTGGGCATATGCAAGAGTCGAGATGAGCAGTAGTAAGCAGAAACGCATAAATGGACGCAAGCTGGTATTTTGACAGATCAAGTACTGGCCGCGACACTAAGTCTCCAGTCGAACCGCCATTCCAGAACTGTATGATGCTCATTTCGACGGCACGTGGGACCGCAATCATCAGAGGACGCTGGAACCCTGTTGGTCAGGCGATTGGCATCGCGGCCAGGAACATCACGGGACGATTACGGCTGCACCTTCAATCGAATCGTTCTTCAATGCCAGCAGTGCTTCGTTCGCGTCGTCCAATCGAAATACTGTTGACTTTGGGCGTAGCCCTATTTCACTGGCCGTCCGAAGAAAGTCTGCCGCATCATCTCTGGTCATGTTTGCGACACTACGAATTTGCCGCTCACCCCAAAGCAGCTGGTCGTAATTAAATTCCGGAATCCTGTCGAGGTGAATTGCATTGATTGCAACAACTCCTCCTTTGCGGAGGCATCCCAGTGCCGCAAGGACCACGTCGCCGCTGGGCGCAAAGGTGATCGCGCGATCCAGCAGCACAGGCGGACGCGTGTGCTCATCACCCACCCACGTTGCACCAAGAGTCTCAGCCAGACGCCTTCGGCCGGCACCTCTTGTTGACACGTATACCTCACACTTTCGCGAACGCAGGACTGGCAATGCGAGGTGTGCAGACGCACCAAATCCGAAGAGCCCAATTCGCTCTCCATCCTGTACACCCGCAACCCTGATGCTGCGAAAACCGATTATTCCGGCACACAGCAAAGGGGCTGCATGGATGTCGTCGAGTGCCTCAGGAAGCGGAAACACAAAGTCGGCGCGTGCAACCGCATATTCAGCGTAACCGCCATTGACCGTATAGCCGGTGAACACGGGATTGTCGCAAAGATTCTCAAACCCTCGCTGGCAGTAGGTGCAATGTCCATCAGTACCTCCGAGCCAGGATACTCCGACGCGCGATCCGAGTGGCATCGATTCAGAAGAACCTTCAACAATCTCGCCGACAATCTGGTGTCCCGGGATGACACGATCAAGCACTGGCGGCAGCTCACCCTCGACGATGTGAAGATCCGTTCGACAAACTCCGCAAGCGCGTATTATTAATCGCACCTGATCGGTAGTACGGCTCGGAGCCGGAACGTCGATAATCTCGAGCGGGCGGGCGGCGATGAGATTCGGCGCCTTCAGAACTGCCGCCTTCACAGACGCTTCCTCCTGAGGCTAAAAGAGCTGCGGACCTGCAACGACGACTCCATGTTTGGATTATCTCGGTATGCGCGGTTCGAGGGCATTTAGAAGGCGGTGGACCGATTATTATCCTTTATTCGTGATTCTCCCGGATCCGGGCTCGAGCTCCCAGCTGCCTTTGCGGTAACAACCCCTGATGTTCGAGGCTCCTGATCGCGCGGGAAAGTGGCTTGTCCAACTGCAGTGCCGGGCTCGGGGCAATGTCGCCATCAATCGACCAACGTTAACCTGGAGCCGTTGGTTGTCCATATAACCTTGATGTTCCAGTCATCCTTTTCGAACTCCACCTCGATTACGGAAGCATAGCCTGCGTTTCCGACGTTCCGCAGAACCGGTCAAAGCGGCATCGGCCCGACTGGCATCGCAATCACAACTGCGAAGCGTGGAGCGCCCGGCGCCGCGGTGTGTTTCTGTTCATCTGGATCTCCAGTGCTCACAAAGAAGATGCAGGTGCCCTGGAGTGTGCTCGAGGAACTTTTTAGGAGCTGATAACCGCTGCGGAAAAGAAGACCGATCGGCGCTGCTGCGAGAAATAAAAAGCGCCCGGCTGAAGCCCACGAGCATCACGTCACGCGTTTTTAACTGAGGCGAGAATGCAATCCGCACTGACTGAAACTGATTTTAATTCGGCCATCTCAAATGAACGCGCCAGCGGTCACCCTGACGCCCGGCCGCAGGCCCGCATCGTAATGAGCTACTCGGAGCGCTACGCCGCGGGCAAAGCACTCAGGGCGACATGCCCTCGCACGTCTCATTCCGCTTGGAAAGCTCCTGCAAACCGACCGGATGCGGTGGATTTGGTTTTGCGGGCCGAGGAGGGCCGAATCCCTGATTTGCTGCCGCTCCGGCATGCGCGCATGGCTCGCTCAGCGTTCACGTTTTATCGCGGGGCAGCGCTGACGATGGCGTCTGATCTCGCCTCTACTCCGGCATCAGGTATTCGAGTACAGTGCTGTGGGGATGCCCACCTTTCCAACTTCGGAGGCTTTGCCACTCCTGAACGAAGAATCATCTTCGCAATAAATGATCTGGACGAAACTCTGCCTGGCCCGTGGGAGTGGGATGTGAAGCGGCTCGCGGCGAGTTTTGTGGTTGCGTCCCGCGACAACGGCCTGAGCGAAGCGATTGCGAAGAACTCTGTCATGACCTGTGTCCGAAGCTACCGCGAGTCTATGGCTGAGTTCAGTCAAATGAAGACGCTGGAGCTTTGGTACTCCGGACTCTGGGCGGAGACCCTATTGCAAAGTGTTAACGATCCCAAGCTTCGCCAGAGGCTCATCAAACGAATTGATAAGGAACGGGCGAAGAGCGCGGCGGAGGAAATCTTTCCAAAGCTCGCTCACAGCGGCGAGACACCTATTATCAAAGACCAGTTCCCTACGATCTTCCACGCAGAGGGTCATACTCCCGGCGAGGTGCACGAGGCCGTACTTGATGCCATCGACCTGTACCGCACAACGCTCCCCCATTCTCTCCAGTCTTTGCTGGATCGCTACGAACTCCGGGACGCCGCCGTTAAGGTGGTTGGGGTCGGCAGCGTAGGCACTGCCTGCTGGATCCTTCTGTTGATGGCTGGCGACGGTGACCCGCTGTTTCTTCAGGTCAAGCAAGCCCGCACGTCGGTTCTGGAGCCTTATGCCGGTGCGAGCGTCTTTGAGAACCACGGTCAACGTGTTGTGAACGGCTACAGGCTCATGCAGCCGGCGAGCGATATGTTTCTCGGGTGGTCAAAGGGCCGGCTCGGAAAACATTACTTTCTTCGTCAGTTAAGAGACACCAAAATCAGTCCGATCGTGGAGAACTTCGGCGCTGTGGAAATGGATATCTACGCCAACTGGTGCGGACGGGCACTAGCCCTCTCCCACGCGCGTTCCGGATGCTCTGCCACACTGAGCGGGTACATGGGAAAAAGCGATGTCTTCGATAAGGCGATCACAGACTTTTCATTCCAGTACGCCGACCAGAATGAAAAAGATCACGCAGCGCTGAAGCGCGCGATCGAACGAGGGACGGTTAAGGCTGTCTTTGAAAACGGTCGATGAACGGCGGAAAGCATAAGCGTGATTATGCCGGATACGGTATCTCCAAAAGGTACGGACTGACAGCTCAAAGATGGTGACGTTCTTCCCGGATAGCCGTACAGCTCGCCGGGGCACTTTATCCGACTTAAAATGACCGCTTACTCGCCGCCCAGTCCCGGAGCACGGTCGGCCGCGAGACAGGTTCTGGAAACGGTGCGTGAAGGACGATTTATCATTATCGAAACCTGTTGGAGCAGCTCGCGCATCCGGAAGGGTTTTCGTAACAGCGGAAAGGGTGATGACACGCTAAGGTGTGCCGACATTAGAAGCACGCGGATGCTGGAACTCTCTGCTGTGACCCGCTCTG
This sequence comes from Bryobacteraceae bacterium, assembly GCA_963794765.1. Classification (GTDB taxonomy): domain Bacteria; phylum Acidobacteriota; class Terriglobia; order Bryobacterales; family Bryobacteraceae; genus JAWXCM01. The sequence continues at coordinate 106,192 of CAWCGC010000027.1, forward strand.
CCAAGGCGAGTCCGTTCATATCAGGCATGGCGATGTCTGTCACAAGGAGTTCTATCTCCCCCCTGAACACTCGTAAACGCTCCAGAGCCTCACGCCCGCTCGATGCAGCGATCACCGTGTAGCCCTCGCGCAGAAGTGATTGTGTGACCGCGTTAAGAAACATTTGCTGGTCATCAACTACCAAAACCGATCCCATTTCCGCTTGCCTGCGCAGTGGACGGTCTCAATCCTCAAGTTGTTTCGCAGGTCCACCCGTTCCGCTCGTCCGCAACTCAATTCAACTCCTGCGCGTTCCAAAGCGCGCGCTTAGCCGCAGATGCTACCGTGAGCGTTTCGTTACACGACTTGACGGAAGCTTTACTTCGGGTGGACACATCCGGAGAACGCGTCATTTGAGGTGCAAAGCGACGAGGTCAGGTCCACGCATTCGAAAAAGCACGGACGCATCGGAAAGAAGCTAACTGGATGAAGACAGGCGGACGCTGCGAAGATGGTGCAATACTGGCGTTCGAAGGCGTGAGAGTTCGCCGACATGCGTCGTGCAATAGCTAACCCAAGTCTCGCATTGCTGAAGATTTATAGCTGAAGCCATCACCGGAGTTGAACGCGTGCAACGAAGAGATCTGCTGAGCGCATTCTGTGTGGCCGCCACTCGTGCCAGAGCGGCTGAGCCGCAGTTTGAGTGCATCGATACGCATACACACATGCACCGCACCGCGCCCTTGCTCCTCGAGGCATTGCAGCAGGCAAAGTGGCGTTGCCTGAGCATCTGTGACAGTCGCGAGATCGGAGATCAACCGTCGCTATTGAGTGAAATGATTCGCGGCACTAAAGCTCTGCACGTCGAAAGCAAAGGCCGCATCGCATGGGCGACAACCTTTGACGCTCGTGACTTTGAAAATCCCGGTTTTACCGATGGCGTGATTGCTGATTTGCAACGCGACTTCAAAGACCAGGCTGTTGCGGTGAAGATCTGGAAGAACATAGGATTAGCGATCCGATCAAAGTCGGGTGAGTTCCTCATGCCCGACAGTTCGGTGCTGACACCAATCTTCACGGCGGTGGAGAAATCCGGCCGTACTCTGATTTCGCATCTGGCTGATCCCGACGTCGCGTGGGAACCTCTCGGCGGTAACGAATCGGGGTATTACAAGACGCATCCAGAGTGGCACATGTACGGACGGACGGAGATTCCGTCGAAGGCGGCGATTCTGCAAGCGCGTGACCGGGTGATCGCACGGCACCGAGGTCTGCGTGTCATCGGTTGTCATCTCGGAAGCAACGAGGACGATCTCCCTCAACTGGCCAGACGATTGGACGCGCACTCGAATTTCGCTGTCGACGTCGCTTCGCGCGTCCGGTATCTGGCCCGGAGGGACGCCGATGTCGTCCGGCAGTTCGTAACAAAGTACCAGGACCGTATCCTGTACGCGACCGACTTTGTACTCGGACGGGATGACGATGCGAAGGCCGCGAAGTCTCTGGTGTCTATTCACGAACGGGAGTGGAACTACTTTTCCGGCGACCTGGGCTTGCCCGAACCGATTCTTAAGAAGATATTCCGCGACAATGCAATCCGCTGGATCCGCGGCGTTGCTTCGCCACTCTGATTAACTGGACGGCAGCACGGGCATGCCCGGTCGGCCGTCAGCCGGTCGAAGGCAACGTGCGAAATCACGCTGACTCGCTGAGCAACAAAGCGCGCCTGACGACGGTTCGGCGATGACCTCAGCGTGGCAGAGGGGATCACATCCATGTGTAGCTTCCTCGACAACGCCGTACGCTTCCGTTTCGAGTTGTCGGACAATTGCGGTCTTCCCCGTCGCAGGCGCTTCCGTCACAACGTATCTGTTCATAAAGAATCGGCCCCCGGCCAAGGTACGCCCGGCCGCGACTCGTGGCCATCACGGCCGCTCCGTACCTGCAAGACGCAGTTTCAGGTTCTGCCATCACCATCTACTTTCCAGACCTGATGCGACGGGAGCATGCCGGACGACACTGTGAAGCAGAGAATCTGACCCCCGCGCCAAACCCGAACCGAAACCCAGATCCACACGAATGCATATAACTTAGGTAGGATGGTTCAGGGAGGCCTCACGTGCAATTTTTAAGGGTGGCCGTCTGTTGCGCACTCGGGACCGGTATGGTCTTCGCGCAGGACGTAATTTCCGCGAAATCAGGACTGATACATTACTTTGAAGGCGAAGTGAAGCTCGACGGAGCGGACATAGTTAAGAAAAACGCCGAGTTCACCTCGATGAAAGAAGGCAGCGAGTTGCGCACCGGCATGGGCCGGGCGGAAATCCTGCTTACCCCAGGCGTTTTCCTCCGCGTTGCTGAGAACAGCGCGGTGAAACTCGTGGGAAGCAATCTTCTCGACACGCGCCTTTCTCTGCTGCAGGGATCGGCCCTTGTGGAAGTCGGCGAAATCGAGAAGGGTCAGTCTTTGTCGATGGCCGTTGGCGACGCCAAAATCGACTTTAATCACAAAGGTCTGTTCCGCGTCGATGCCAATCCCGCAGAACTCAAGGTTCATGACGGCTCAGCCGTGGTCGTGGCGAGCGACCAGTCGGTAACCGTCAAAGAAGGAAAGGTGACCGCGCTAAACGGAGTCATTGCTCCTTCTAAGTTCGATAAAGAAGACGGCGACGCTTTCTATCGTTGGGCTTCGCGGAGATCGGGCTATATTGCGTCTGCGAATCTGACCGCCGCAAAACGCGTATACGATCACGGCAGCTCTTTCAGTTACAGCAACTGGGTCTACAATCCGTACTTCGGAATGTTCACGTTCATTCCGATGAGCGGCCTTTATCGGAGCCCGTTTGGCTACTCGTATTACAGCCCGTGGGCAGTGACCCAGGTCTATTACCGCCCTGTCTACTACGGCAATAACGGTGCTAACTACGGCAGCTCCGCCTGGAATAACAGCACGTCGAACTCTGCATGGTCGCCGCACAGCATAACCGACAGCGGACGTGGTATGGCCAGCATGAGTGGCGGACGCGGCGGGTTCTCAAGCGGTCCCGCGATGTCAGGCCCGGCGATGTCGGGCGGTGGTGGAATGGCAGCGGCAGCTCCTTCAGCTGGTCCCCGCGGCGGCGGTGGCGGCGGAATGTCAGGTGGCGGTGGCCGCAGCGCCGGCGGCGCGCGTTAAATTTACAGCGCGCCTGACGGTGCGCATGCCATCCTGTGACTGATGAAGCTCACTTTTTGGGGAGCTGCTCAGACCGTCACTGGCTCCATGCACGAGGTCGAGGCAGGTGGGGCACGATACCTGCTCGATTGCGGGACATATCAGGGTCGACGGCGTGAGGCCCGAGACCGAAACAGTCAATTTCCCTTCCCGGCCCGCGATGTGCGGGCCGTCGTGCTTTCCCACGCGCACATCGACCATTCCGGCAATCTTCCCACGCTGGTGAAGAACGGATTTGCCGGTCCGATCTGGACGTCGCCTCCGACTGCCGATTTGTGCGCGCCGATGCTGCTCGATTCCGCACACATCCAGGAGAAGGACGCCGAGTTCATGAATAAACGGGCCTGGCGGAAAAAGGCACTGCTCGGCCTGGATTCAGAAATAGCAGTCGAGCCGGTCTACAACACCGCTGACGTGGAAGCCACCCTTCCCCTGATGCGGCGCGTGCTTCTGCACTCACCCACCGCGATCGGCGAAGCACTTACCTACGAAAGCTTTGACGCGGGGCACATGCTCGGCTCGACTTCGCTCGTGCTGGAAGCTGTTGAGAATGGAAAGACCACTCGCCTTGCCTTCTCCGGAGATGTCGGCCGCGTCAATCTTCCCATCATTCCTGACCCCGAGTCCTGCCCTCGTGCAGATTACCTCATCATGGAGAGCACCTACGGCGACCGGCTGCACAAAGACCTGGGAGTTGTCGCCGACAAGCTCGCCGAAACCGTCATTCGTACGGCCGCGCGTGGTGGCAAGATTGTGGTGCCCGCATTTGCCGTCGGTCGGACTCAGCAGTTGGTGTACCTGCTGAACCAGTTGCACGAATCGAGACGCATCCCGAACATTCCCGTCTTCGTTGACAGTCCGCTCGCGCTGAAAACAACGAAGGTGTTCCGTGCGCATCAGGAAGCATACGATGCGGAAGCGACGCAGACACTCCGAAGCGGTGACGATCCATTCGACTTCGATCGACTTAAATACATTGAGGACGTCTCCGAGTCCAAAGCGCTGAATGATCTTCGCGGACCTTTTGTCGTTATCTCATCGTCGGGAATGTGCGAGGCGGGCCGGATCCTGCACCATCTTCGGAATTCGGTCGAAGATCCCCGGAACACGATACTGATCACCGGTTTCCAGGCCCAGAACACGCTTGGCCGAAAGATCGTAGACAAGCAGCGTGAGATACCGATCTTCGGTGACATGTTCCGCCTGCGAGCGGAAGTCGTCAAACTGAACGAGCTGAGCGGTCACGCAGACCAGCGCGAACTACTCCTGTGGGTGAAGCCCGCGGTCTCGGGGCTGAAGCGGATCTTCCTGGTGCACGGGGAACTCCAGTCACAAACGGTGCTTGCTCACGCCATCCAGGAACAATACGGAGTTCCGGTAACCATCCCGTCGCGCGGCGAGAGCTTTACATTGTGAGCACTTTGGCCTCCGGGATGCGCGAAGCTTTCCTTTATCTCTCACGACAACCGAATCTTCGCCGGTTTCTCGAGACCTCGTCGGAAGCGCGTGCACTGACGTCGCGATTCGTCGCGGGTCTAACGCTTGAAGATGGTTTGCGCGTCGTTCGAGATCTCGATCGACGCGGACTTCTCAGCTCGCTCGATCACCTGGGCGAGAACGTTAGTTCCCAGGCCGAAGCACTGGCCGCGAAGGATGATTACCTGAACGCGGTCCGGCAACTTGCGGCGGAACACTTGCCGACAACTATCTCGATGAAGCTGACTTCACTGGGGCTCGATGTCTCTCAGGACCTTTGCCTCGCCAACACGGATCAGCTGGTCCGGACAGCACGCGAACTCGGCACTGCGGTCGAGTGTGACATGGAGGATTCCAGTTACACAGAACGCACCCTCGCAATTGTCAGCGAAATGCACCAGCGCTACAACGCCGTTCGGGCCGTTCTTCAGGCGTATCTATATAGAACTGAAAGCGACGTCAGCGAGATGAACCGTCTCGGTGTACCTGTCCGCTTGTGCAAGGGCGCTTATCACGAACCTGCATCCGTTGCATGCCGCGTAAGGAGGACGTAGATAAGAACTACGTCAGGCTGATGAAGCTTCTGCTTGACCACGGAACGTATCCGGCAATCGCGACTCATGACCAGGCAATCGTGGGCGAGTGTATCGATCACGTGCGGACGCGCGGCATTCCGCCCGGCCGCTTTGAGTTCCAGATGCTGTATGGCGTTCGTAGAAAGCTGCAACAACAGGTACTGGCGCGTGGATTCCGGGTCCGGCTCTATGTGCCGTACGGCGCAGCATGGTATCCCTACTTCATGCGTCGTCTCGCGGAAAGGCCGGCCAATGTACTTTTCCTGGCAAAAAGTCTTGCAAGTGACTAAGCTGCTGACTGCCCTGGCAATACTCGTCGTAACATTACGGGCTCAGACGAATGGACGCGTGACGCCCATCGCCCCGAAACGCCCGAAAATAACAGGCGTTGCGCATATCGCGCTTTTCGTTCATGACATCGGGAAAGCGCGGCAGTTCTACTCCGGGCTGCTTGGTTTGGCTGAACCCTTTCAGCTGGATAACCCGGACGGACGTCTTTCACTGACTTTCGTCAAGGTCAATGAGCGTCAGTACATCGAGTTGTTTCCGGAACGGGAACCCGGAACGGATCGTCTGAACCATATCTCAATTGAGACGGACGATGCAGAGGCTATGCGCCGCTATCTGGCCTCGCGTGCAATCAACGTGCCGAAAAGGTCACTCGCGGCCGGATCGGCAACGCCAACTTCAATATCAAAGACCCAGACGGACACACGGTCGAGATCGTCGAGTACCTGCCAACGGGATGGAGCGTTCGCGATAAAGGAAAAGCAAATCCCTTCGACACGCATCTCAGACCGGATGATGCATGTCGGCATTATCGTGAATTCACTCGAACCAGCCATGCGCTTCTATCGAGACGTGCTCGGGTTTGAGGAGATATGGCGGGGCTCGAGCGACGGCAAGGTCCTGAGTTGGGTAAACATGCGGGTGCCGGACGGCGACGACTACATCGAGTTCATGCTGCACGACCCGGTGCCGGCGCCGGATAAGCGTGGCACGGCTCATCACATCTGCCTCGGGGTGCCAGACATGGATGCAGCCCTGAAGACCCTCCAGCCACGTGCTGCGCAAACCGGGTATGCCAGACCGATGGAAATTCGAACCGGTCGCAATCGCAAACGACAGTTGAACCTCTACGATCCGGACGGCACGCGCACGGAGCTGATGGAACCTCGAACGGTGGACGGCGTACCGGCACCGGCCTCTCAGGCTCCCCCGCCGAAGTAGGAACGCTGCGAGTACGGTGACAGGACTGCGTATTCAGGCAATTCCAGTCCGACCACGCCCCCGGCGAAGGAAAATCCCGAAAACGTGATCGCCCATCAGAAACCGGACACTTCTGCTTCGAAAATGTTGGTGTGCGGCCCGCTTATGGACGCGTTCACAAAGGCGATGCTCGACCTGCTTCAGTGATCTTGTGTGCTCGACCAGGTCTGAATTTTTGCCTGCCACTGGCGGGCAGTTTTCAGAACCTCGGCCTCATTCAGCGTCATCAGCCGGCGGTCCCGGACCACGACGCGACCGTTCACCATCACGTGCCGGACGTCGCCACCCTTGCTCGCATAAACCAGCTGCGAGTAAACCTTAAACAAGGGGGCGGCGTTCGGAACCGAGGTGCTGACCACCATCAGATCCGCACGTTTCCCTGCCTCGAGGGAACCGATTTCGCGCTCCATCCCGAGGGCTGTGGCCCCGCCGATCGTCGCCATACGAAAGGCCGACGCTGCCGGCAGCGCGGTCGGATCCATCTGTCGCGACTTTCTGCAGCTTGGCTGCGAGATCCATCTCTTCGAACATATTGAAGTCGTTGTTGCTGCCCGCCGGACCATCCGGACCCAGACCTACAGCGATGCCGGCTGACAGCATCTCGGTCACCGGCGCAACGCCGCTCGCCAGCTTCATGTTGCTCGAAGGGCAATGTGCGACCCCGGTCGCGTGCTTTCAGAATCGCCATGTCAGCGTCGTTCAGCCACACGCCGTGTGCCGCCAGCGTCCGGCCGTTCAGCACGCCCAGCGGTCCAGCGCCGCGGTTGGGCTCGCTCCGCGCTTCGCCAGCGTGTCCTCGTTCTCCGTCTTGCGTTTCGGAAAGATGAATGATCAGCGGGAGCTTGTATTTGTTCGCCAGCGCCCGCGCGGCCTTCAGAGTCTCGTCCGTCATTGGTGTACATCGCGTGCGGCGCAACGGCGGGAACGATCAGCGGATCGTCCCGAACGCTCTGAAAAACTTCTCCGTACGCGCCAGACCGTCCGCCGGGGTCTTCGCAGTCGGCGCACCGGGAACCGATGATCGTTTGCCCGAGCACGCCGCGCATTCCGGCTTCTTTCGTCGCTTCGGCGACCATTTCCTCGAAATAGTACATGTCGGTGTAGGTCGTCGTACCCGAAAGCAGCATCTCGAGCGCACGCCAGTCGCGTACCCCAGCGCACGAAATCGGCGATCGACATACTTCGCTTCGGCCGGGAAGATAAATTTCTCCAACCAGTCCTGCAGCTTCAGATCGTCGGCGATCCCGCGCAACAGCGACATCGCTGCATGCGTATGCGTGTTGATCAGACCGGGCGCAATGATCCCGTCGGGTGAATCAATGCGCTGCTTCGCCTTGTACTGCTTGTCGATCTCAGCACGCGTGCCGACCGCAGCGATGCGGTCGCCACGGACGGCGACGGCGCCGTTTTCGATCACGCGGTCGTTGGCGTCCACCGTAACCACCCATCGACCTGACAGAACGTAATCCACCGGCTCGGCCGCACGGGCAAAGCCACAGAACAGAAGAAAGAAACTAAGATAAGAACGAAACATCGAAAGCTCGCGGAAGCAGTTCGCCGGACCGGAGGGTTTCAGTCTCACCGGCGGGATTCACCAAAATGAGTTCGATATCGCCGCAAAACTCCCATATGAGTTGCCGGCAGGCGCCACACGGAGGCGTCAGCTTATCTGTATCTGCTGCAATCGCCATCCGAACGAATTTCCTGTTGCCCTCGGAGACAGCCTTGAAGATCGCGACACGTTCGGCACACATCGTCAGACCGTACGAAGCATTCTCAATATTGCATCCCCGGTAGACCTGGCCATCAGAAGTTTCCAGTGCTGCCCCGACACAAAAATTCGAAAACGGAGCCACGGCATGAGCACGAGCGCTCAGCGCCGCTTCGGTAAGCGCTTCGCGCGAGATCACTCGGCCATCTCCGACAGTTTCGGAATCACTCCCCGAAGCAGTCGCACGAACTTCTCGCGAACCTGCCTGCCTGTCTCCAGAACTTCTTCATGGTTGATTTTCTGAGGAAGAATGCCCGCGGCCATGTTCGTGACGCAGGAGATTGCCAGCACCTTCATCCCCATGTGATTCGCGACGATCGTCTCTGCGACGGTGGACATCCCGACCAGATCAGCTCCGATCGTTCGCAGGAAGCGAATCTCGGCAGGCGTTTCGTAAGAAGGACCGAGCATCGCCGCATACACACCTTCCGGCAAATCGATCCCGATGCCGGAAGCAACGCTCTGCGCCAAAGCACGGTGCTCACGGCTGTAGGCCTCGGACATATCCGGAAAACGCGGTCCGAAATCGTCCTCGTTCGCACCTGCCAGCGGATTCACACCCTGGAGGTTGATGTGATCGGAGATCAGCACCAGCGCGCCCTGTCCGTATGCCAGATTGATCCCGCCGGCTGCATTCGTCAAAATCACCTGACGAACGCCAAGCATCCACAGCACGCGCATCGCGTACGTCACGCGCCCGGGCGAATAGCCTTCATATAAGTGTGCGCGCCCCGCGAGCGCAATCGTGGGCGTGCCGTCCAGATATCCGAAAATAAACTTTCCCGCATGGCCAACCGCTGTCGACCGGGGCCAGCCCGGAATCTCGGCATACGGGATTTCGACAGTCTCGGTCAGTTCGCGTGCAAAATCGCCGAGTCCACTTCCCAGCACGATGGCGACTTTGGCCCGGGAAGCGAGCCGCTCCTCGATGTACCGCCTGGTTTGCTGATACATTCTTCGAACCTTAAGTATGAACTATCCCTCGCAATACGACCCCGGTTGTTACCATCAACGGAGATGGCTCAGGTCCTCGACGGGAAGCATATTCGCGATCAGATTTGGCAGGAGTGGAAGCCTCGCGCAGCCGCGCTGAAACGGCCTGCCGGACTCGCGGTAGTGCTGGTCGGCAACAACCCCGCATCCGAGATCTACGTTCGCAACAAGGTGAAAGCGTGCGAAGAACTGGGCATCTTCAGCGAGAAGCTGACACCGGCCGACACGATCACAACGCGGGAACTGCTGGCCATCATCGATGGCCTGAATAACCGTACCGACATCGATGGCATCCTCGTGCAGATGCCGTTGCCGAAACAAGTCGACTCTCGCGCAGTCCTGCTGGCGATTCGCCCCGACAAGGACGTGGACGGCTTCCATCCGATGAACGTTGGGAACCTTGTCGCAAATATCCCAGGACCGCGGCCGTGCACGCCCGGCTGGCATCATGGAGCTGCTGCACCGCTACAACATCCCCGTCTCCGGCAAGCAGGCCGTCGTTGTCGGACGCAGCGACATCGTAGGCAAGCCGATGGCCCTGATGCTGCTGCATGAACACGCCACTGTCACCATCGCTCACTCCAAAACGCCGAATCTGCAGAACGAGTGCCGCCGCGCCGAGATCCTCGTCGCTGCAATCGGCCGGCCCGCTTTCTGACCAAAGACTTCATCAAACCGGGCGCGACCGTGATCGATGTCGGCATGAACCGGCTGAACACACCTGAAGAACAGGCAAGTATCTTCGGCGATGCGAAGCCAAGAACGTTTGATCGGCGACGTTCATCCTGTCCAGGTCGTTGAAGTCGCCGGTGCGTACACGCCCGTACCCGGCGGCGTCGGCCCTCTCACGATCGCGATGCTGATGGTAAACACAATCCAGTCCGCCGAAGTCCACCAGACATCAGAAATGCTGCGCGTCGGACTTACCGGCGGCCTGGCGTGCGGAAAATCGCATGTGGCAAGGCTGCTCTCGGGTTTCGGCTGCCACGTCGTCATGGCAGACGATCTCGGACATGCCGTTCTCGCGCCCGGAGGCGAAGCGTACGACGCCGTAGTCGCCGAGTTCGGGTCCCCTGTCCTGTCGGATGATGGGCGGTCGATCGATCGCCGCAAACTGGCCTGCCGCAGTGTTCGGAAACCCGCAGCGGCTGGCGAAGCTGAACAGCGTCGTCCATCCGGCCGTGTTCGCCCGGGAGGAGGCATTCGCGCAGTCGGCGGCCGCCGCCGACACCCACGCCATCGTTGTAGTGGAAGCGGCGATACTGATAGAAACAGGCAGCTACAAGAAATACGACAAGCTGATTGTGGTCGTGTGTTCCGAGGATCAACAAATGGAACGCGCGATGCGCCGTGCGGGTCACTCCGCCACGCCGGAGGATGTCGGGGCACGAATTCGAGCGGCAGATACCTGTGAACGAAAAACGCAAATTTGCCGATTTCGTAATTGATACCTCGGGAACCCGGGAGCAGACTGCCGAGCAGACACGTAGAGTTTACGAAGAGCTCCGGAGAATAGCGGGATGAGGATGCGCGCACTGGTAATCGCCGCCCTTCTGGTGGGCGGATTTGTATACGTCACAAACACACGCAGCGGTTATGTCGGGCGATTTCTGGACACCATTCGCAGTCCTCAGGTCAGCTGGAAGGGGTCCGGACACCGCCCATGGCGCAGGTCTCAGCGCGGACGAGCTGAATAACATCGATATCTACAAACGCGCACGAACGGCCACGGTAAATATCACCAGCACCGTGTATCAGCGAACCTGGTTCCTCGAAGTGGTTCCATCAAAAGATATCGGCAGCGGTTTCATCATCGACGAGCAGGGTCATATTCTCACCAACAGCCACGTCCTCCAGGGCGGCGGACGCGTCCAGGTGACGCTCGATAACCACGATATGTACGACGCGCGTATCCTGCAGCGCGATCGGCGCAACGACCTCGGTCTGATCCAGATCACGCCGAAAAAGAAATTACCCACGCTGACACTCGGTGATTCCGATCACATTCAGGTCGGACAAAAGGTACTGGCGATCGGGAATCCCTTCGGACTGGAAGGGACGCTGACTACCGGAGTCATCAGTTCGGTGGGTCGAACTATTCGCGACGAGAAGGGTGTGGAGCTGGAAGGGATGATGCAGACCGATGCCGCAATCAACCCCGGAAACTCCGGTGGTCCGCTGCTGGACTCGCAGGGAACTGTAATCGGGATTAACACCGCGATCTACGGGCCGGGCAACATCGGCATCGGTTTCGCGCTTCCGATTGCTCGCGCGAAGGCACTGGTCGACGATTTCCGCGCCGGTCGCAGTACCTCACGTCCGCGACTCGGTGTCTCGGCCGCTTACGTTGCCGGCGACCTGGCCGAAGCGCTCGAGTTGCCCTCTTCCGGCGGACTGCTCATTCAGGAAGTCGCACCCGGGTCCGGCGCGGCTCAGGCGGGTCTGCATGGCGCGCGCCAGCTCGTGGCGATTGGCAACGTCCAGCTCGGGGTTGGCGGCGATCTGATTACCCAGATCGAGGGGAAACAGGTTGATCGCAACGATGCTATTAGCCGCGCACTGAACCGGAAACGCCCGGGCGACAAGCTTAGCATCACAATTTATCGGAACGGCCGGAGTTCAAACGTCTCCGTCACCCTCGGCGAGGATCCGTCCGACGCAATGTGACTGACCGAGAGTTGTGGCTGTGTCGTGTGTTTCTCACGCACTGACACAGGTGTGTCGCCGGTCTACAAAATGCGACGCTCACCAGAGCAGAATCAACAAGTTAGCCTGGAACGAAGCGTGCTTTGAGAATTTTGGTTTCATGCTTTATCGATTGACAGCTGCGGTGTGGGTGTTATGTGTGACCAGCGTCGCCCCGCTGCCCGCAGCGACGCTTGAAAAGCTGTCGATCGAGCAGATGACGCAGAAGGCGACGTTGATCGTTCGAGGCCGTGTTAGTACTTGCTCGGGGGAAGCACAGGGCTCGATGATCTACACGCGTTGTCAGGTGCAGGTCATTGAAAGCTGGAAGGGCTCTGCTCCGGCGCTGGTCAGCTTTTCCGTTCCTGGCGGAACGTATCAGGGTCTCGTCCAGACCTTTACCGGCACGCCCAGGATCAACGTCTCGCAGGAGTACGTTTTATTCCTCTGGACCGGTAAGTCGGGACGCACACAGGTCATTGGTTTGTCCCAGGGCGTGTTCGATATCGTCACAGGCACTTCGTCGAGTAGTTCCGTCGCGCCGACTCCACACGTGCTGCGCGCAGCCTCTGGCGAACGGATGCTCGACAACAGCGGGCGCGCAGTTCGCGATTCCGCGATCGACATGAGTGTCACCGAGTTGCGCGCCCGGGTCAAAGGCGCACTGACTCCTTCCGGGAGCGCGACAGAATGAGACGGGCGTTCACGCTCGCTGTTGCGCTATTGATGCTGTGCGGCGTTTCGCCCGCATACTATCATTTCATTCACTTTGCGTCCCGAAACGCTCCGTTCCACGGCATTCCCGAGAAATTTGACCTGAATGTCCTCCCGAATCAGACGCTCTCATGGTTTCTGGCGGACACATCGTCGCTGCAGTTTGCCTCCGGTGATTCCGCCGGGGCTTTGCAGAGCGAGCTGATTGGAGCTATTAACGTCTGGAACAGCGTTGACACCTCGGCGCTGCGCGTAGCGTTTGGCGGGCCATCGACTCCCGGCTCATCTTCGGCACCGTCAGTGGACATCCTGTTCGACGACGTTCCGGGGCTGATCGCCATGGGAGGCCCAACCGTCCGCGCAACCAGCAATGGCCAGTTTGTTCCCATCCTCAAATCCGTGGTCGTGGTGAGCACGGATGCAAGCAAACGCGTGAGTTACAGCGAACAGTTCTTTACAACTATCGTCCACGAGTTTGGGCATGCGCTCGGTCTGCAGCATACGTTTACTTCCAGCGTCATGTCTACGCTCGTCACCCGGGCGACTAGCAAAGCGAAGCCGCTCGCGGCTGATGACATCGCTGGCATCTCGATCCTTTATCCGCGCCCGAACTTCGCCCTCACGACCGGAGGGATCTCCGGTCGAGTGACGATGAATGGTCAGGGCGTGAACCTGGCATCCGTTGTCGCGATCTCGCCCAATGGCCTCGCCGTCAGCGCATTCACCAACCCCGACGGCACTTACGAAATCGACGGTCTTCCGCCGCGTTCGTATCTCATCTATGTGCATCCCTTGCCGCCTCCCCTCGATGGGCAGGCCTCGCCGGGCGATGTGAACTATCCGGTCGACAATCAGAACAAAACCTTCCCGGCGGACGCTCCGTTTGAGACTGTGTTCTACCAGCAGGTTGGAGCCACCGTGAACACGGTAAAAGATCCGTCTCAGGCCACGATTATCGGAGCGAGCGCCGGCACCGTAACGCAGAACATCAATTTCGCGGTCCGCCAGCGAAGCTCAGGCAATGGCATTCATACCGTTCAGACTTACGCGTTCCCGGGCAACATAGCGGCGAAGCCGCCCTACATCAGTCCTAACATGACCAATCCGTTTGTCGTCGCGAACGGCATCGGGTTGCCGACTTCAGGTGTTCGCGCAACGGTTCTCGGCGGGATCGAGCTTTCGACCAAACCCTACTCCGGCGATCCTGTCAATTACCTCGAGATGGATTTCGATCGGACGACGCTGCTGGTCCCCTCGAATTCTCCCCGGCACGTTGTATTCAATTTCAACAACGACATATACGTGCTGCCGTCCGCTTTCTTCCACGTGGACCGGCTGCCTCCGGCAATCCTGTCGATCACTCCCGCCGCGGATCCCGCGACACATACGGTCACAATCATCGCGTCAGGCGTACAGGGCGACACCAGGTATGTGTTCGACGGAGTGGACGCGAGTATCGTGTCCCTGGATGACATCGGAAACGGACAAAGCCGCGTTGTTGTGATGGTTCCGAATGCAACGCCCGGCTACCGCGCAGTCGTCACAGCATTGAACTCTGACGGCCAGTCCTCCCTCTTCGTTCAGGGCAATGCTCCGGCATCCTTCACGTACGGGAGCGACGCCTCGGCGGCTGCCGCCGCCCCCTCCATCCAGGTCACCCCATCGTCCGCTCCCGCCGGTACCGAAACGTTGATTCAGATCGACGGTCTCAACACGCAATGGGTCGACGGTCAGGTCGCCCTCGGCTTTGGAACCGCCGACATCGTGGTCCGCCGTCTTTGGGTCGTGAACCCGACGCGCATCTTCGCTAACATTCTCGTCGCTCCGACGGCGAACATATCCAGCCTGAATGTCACAGTAGTGTCCGGACTGCAAACAACAACCTATCCCTTCACGTTTGCGACTCAGCCGCAGCCGCGCGCGGAACTTTTTCCTCAGCGGCGTGGTGACAAACAGCGCAACCGGCGCAGCAACACTCTACGCGGGTAGCCAGGTTCAGTTGCAAGTTGCGGCATCGCCGATAAATCTCGCAACTGGCGGCGTAAGCGTGGTACTCGGGACAGACATCAAGATCACCCAGGCGACCGTGAATGGCAATCTCATCACGTTCCAGCTTCCTCAGGGCACGGCGCCTGGTGTTATCGCGTTGCATCTCGAATCAGGCTCGGATCGCAGCTTGCCGATCGGCATCAGTATCGATCCAACGCCTCCTCGCCCCATTGGCGTCAGTTCCTTCGACTAGAGCAAGAGAGCCGCTGACTCGCTCGGCGATAAGATCAAGGGCGGTATGCCTCGCCATCTTCCTGCCCGACTTTCCTCCGTTCTGATCGTGATTTGTGCTGCAGTCCTTGCAGCCCCCCCGGCGGGATCCGTTCCAGCGACAGACTCGCGCAACACAGATGTGCCGGGAACAAACTCCGTCTTTCAGATGCCGCAGTATCGGACGCGAGCTGAGTGGGAGAAGCGGCGCGAAGCACTTCGAAAGCAGATCCTGACCGCGGCGGGCCTTTACCCGCTGCCGGCGGCTCGGCCATCCCTGCGAACGCTCCTGTTCGGACGAATTGAGAATGGCGACTACTCGGTGGAGAAGGTTGCGATCGAGACGATGCCAGGTTATTGGCTCGGCGGCAATCTCTACCGGCCTCTCGGAAAACCCGGACGCCATCCCGCGGTCGCCTCACCGCATGGGCACTGGAACTATGGCCGCCTGGAGAACACATCGCTCGCATCGGTTCCGGCTCGCGGCATCAGTCTCGCGAAGCTCGGCTTCGTCGTCATGACCTACGACATGGTCGGCTACACGGACACGGTGCAAACACCGCATGCTTTTGGCGATGATCCTAAAGACCAGCTCTGGAGTTTTGGCCCGCTCCCGCTGCAGTTGTGGAACAGCATTCGCGTCGTCGACTTCCTCCAGACTCTGCCCGACGTGGATCCGGAACAGATCGGCGCAACCGGAGCATCCGGCGGCGCGACGCAGGTTTTCCTCCTTGCCGCCGTCGATGAAAGGATCAGGTTCTCAGCGCCGGTAAACATGATCTCGAGCATCATGCAGGGCGGATCGCCATGTGAGAACGCTCCGGGCCTGCGCGTGAACGCGAATAACATGGAGATCGGCGCAATGATGGCTCCGCGCCCGATGATCATGATCGCTGCCACCGGCGACTGGACGAAAAACACACCTCGGGTAGAGTACCCCGCCGTGCGTTCGATTTACGACTTGTACGATGCGGCCGACAAGCTGGTCATGAAGCAGATCGAGGCGCCTCACAACTACAACCAGCAGTCGCGCGAGAACGTGTATCGTTTCTTCGCTCGAACGATTCTGGGCCGGCCGGATGCGGATAACATCTCTGAGAAAGGTGTTCGCATCGAGAAGTTGCAGGACATGATCGTTTGGCACGGACGATCGTTGCCGGAAGGCTCGCTCGATTTCGACGGAGTCAGACGGGCATGGGTTAGCATGGGCCGACAGCAAATCGAAAAAGCGTCGCACGAAGCGGATCTGATGAAGGAACGCTTGCAATTCGCGCTTCAAACGGAATGGCCGTCTGAAGTAGTGTCCGCCGCCGGGACTGGAACCAGCGAATGGGTTCTCAGCCGAGCCGGTCGCGGCGACCGCGTGTCGGTCGCGGTGCTCGGCTCCGGAGTGCCATCGCGATTGGTCGTTCACCCGGACGGCATCGCGGCGGCGCGAACCGATGCAACAGTACAGAATTGGCTTCGCTCCGGCGAGACGTTAGTTCTGATGAATGCCTTCCAGACCGGTAGCACAAGGGCCGCGCGAAACAAATCAGAAAAGTTTTTCCTGACCTTCCATAAATCCGACGACGCTGAACGTGTCCAGGACATCCTGACGGTCTTGCGCTGGATGCAGACAGCAAAAGGAGCAAAGAATCTTCACGTAACCGGCATCGATCGCGGACAGATCTGGTCCGTATTCGCTGCAGCCGCTGCCCCCGTCAAGGTCACCGCAGATCGTCCGACGATCACTTTTGACGGGTCGGATGGGGCCTTCGCGCGCGACTTCTTCGTCCCCGGCATTCAGCGCTCCGGCGGCTGGCAGGCTGCCCTCCGCCTCGCAGGCGCCTTGTAGCAGGCGCTACTCTACGTTGATCTTGTGCCCAGTCTCCGCGGTGCGGCTTAGCTCGGAGATACGATTGTCGAGCACTTGCCGCATGCCCTTCAGCAGCTCCAGCCGTGCCGTACGAAAATGCTCTCGTACTTCGGGCGATGGCTCCAGCGATCGAAGAAATCTCTTAAACTGCAGGCACGCAGCGTCAATCGTGGGATATTGCTTAGTCTCGGTGCTGTCCATGTAATCTATTTCTCCTTCAACTCGATCACCAGCGTGCCATCCACCAGCCTCGCGCGCGTCGGTTCCAGTGCCGCCATCGAGGTGGGCAGACCGATATGGCGCCTCAGCGTGCCAACCTCCACTACCAGTTCATCATGCTTTTTGAAAAGCTGCACTTCCTCTTTGGAGGTGAACGGAATCTCGAGCCGCACTTCCCACCGACCTTCGACTTTTTCAAAGGTGTAGGGACGTGTAGTTCGCAGCACTGCAGCCGGATCTTCCTCTGGGCCATACAAAGCATTCGCCACGTCCCGCAGCCTCTCTCGGCCGAGAACTTCATGCGTAAACAACGGGACGCGTCTGACGGGAACCGGCGCGAAATACTTCTCCACCTCCGGCAGCAGTTCCGCCTGCGTTTTCCGCCATTCGGCGAAGAACGTATCACTGACCGTTTCCGGAAGAACTCGGTTGACGAGAATTGAGTCGACTGTTAGCCCGTGTAATGAAAAGTACACGAACGTGCGCTGCGTCTCTCTCAACACCATCTTCTCCGGATTGGTCACCAGCCGCACGCTGGTAGTAAACGGGTCGGCGAGGACCGCATCGGCGCCTTCCAGTTTCGCGAATAGCTCAGCGATGTTGGCGAAGTAGTTATCGGTCGGCAGTTCGACCGGCGCAACGCGATTCGCGATCGGACGAACCGCCTTCAGCATCGTGCGCTGAAACGGGAATATGTGTTTCATGTACCAGGCGAGCGTTGTCGGCATGCTGACGAATCGAAGCGACTCGGCTGTTGGGGCACAATCGAGCACCATCACATCGTATCGGTCCTCGCGCCGGTACTGATTCACGTACATCATCGCGCTCAACTCTTCCATGCCCGGAAGGATGGCGAGTTCCTCTGCCTCGACGTCGCTGATGCCGGTCGTACGCAACACCGCGGAAAGGTAACCGGAGATTTCGCGCCAGTGCCGGTGAATCTCGTGCTGTATGTTGACTTCCTGGATGTCCAGATTGGAGACAATACTCAGCGGCTCAGCCGTACGACGGTGGAACAACTCGGTCTCAATGTCGAAGGAATCCGCGAGGCTGTGCGCAGGGTCAACGCTCATAACGAGCGTGCGGTGGCCGAGTTCCGCCAGACGCACACCGGTCGCTGCGGCGAGGCTGGTCTTGCCTACCCCGCCCTTGCCGCTGAATAAAAGAATCCGCACACGCTCATGATAGAGCGTTGCAGGATGTCCGGGGATACAAGCTATGAACGCAATCAGCAGCCGGCACGCGGGGACGGTATCAGTCGCTCGGACCGATAGGTGGCGGAGGCGGGGGCGAGGTTTCGAAAGCCGGTGACATCCGACTCAATCGCATCGTCCCTCTCGAGGCGGCAGTCCTGCTTGAGTGACGTCTGGGCTGGTATGACGACGATCATCACTCTACGTCGTGGGAGGCTGGGAGAGATCGTCTGCTGTGGCTCGCTCAGCAACACTCTTAATTCAAGACGTCAAAGAACACATTCGGGAGTTTTTCGGCTCTCAGAGAAAATCGTTTCCAAACAAATACGACAAAATTGTTTGACAGAAATCAGACCAGGAGAGTATCATTCCCCAGAAGGAGAATCGAACGTCATGGTTGCACCAAAAACGATTTCTGTGGCAGACCTCACCAAAATTACGCAGGATGCCGTAAAGAAAGTCGCGGGAACAAGCCGCATTGTTAAAGGTCCACTCATCTGGGGCTACGTCCTCGACGAGATCAGAGGCGCGAAGCAGCTAACTCAAGCCACCGCGATCACCAACGAGATCAACACAGCAGCAAAGGCAGCGGGAGTCAAATCCTTCAAAGCGCAACCGGTAGTCCTGACGCAGCCCGGCAAGATCATCGCCGGCTACATCGAACAGAGTCTCAGTCATACCATCGAGCGCTAGGTTTCCGACCGTGGCAGAGTCCAGACCAATCCTCTGTCCGAGTGCTCAGCCGGGGATGAAGAATCCCCGGCTCATCGGCGTTGTCACTTTCGACGACAACGACGCGCCCAGAATCGGGTACCTGAACGAACCCGTTCCGCTCACCGACGAAATCATCGCCCTCGCCGAGCCGGCCGAGCCCCGCGAAATTTTCCGAATCGCTGCAAATTGTGAAGAATTGAAATGTTCACATTTCAACGGCACGAAATGTGAGCTGGCAACGAGAATCGTGCAGATACTTCCGGCGGTCACCGACGGCCTTCCCGCATGCCTCATTCGTGCAACCTGCCGGTGGTACATCCAGGAAGGTAAACCGGCGTGCCTGCGTTGCCCGCAGGTGGTTACACAGCCGGTAGAGCCGTCAGAAGACTACGCCCGCGCCGCAATGGGCCAGGTCTGACCCAGGAAATCGGAACCTAAGCGGCCAGCGTCGCGATCGGCTCGCACGCTGCTCCGGTAACAGCGGCCTTCTGTGCCTTCGCCCGGCGGAGCATTGCCCATTCGAGCGACTGCATCGTCTCGGAGACTTCGCTCAAGCGCCGCAAATAGGCCGAGGGGCCACCTTTATCCAGCAGCAGAAAGCCAATCTCGTCGGTCATGATGTTGTTGAGCACTGGTTTCTCCTTCTGCTCTTCTCGAACAAATGGTGCGGGAGTGTGAGCTTATTTCTCAGATAAAAATTTAACGCCGAAACAGCTCTCCCCGGGTTGCCATCCAAGTCAGCGGATGAAATTCATTATCGTGACGCGCGACTACGCCGGTCTGGGATTTGCGATCCGGTTGAGGGACGAGGGTCACGACGTCATACTGGCCACCAACCCGACACAGGACGACCGCACCGACGTACAGCGCTGGCAGGCATACGAACTCGTCGGCCGAGGTCTGGTCGAAAAGGCCTCCCTAATCGATCTGATGGCGAAACGCGAGTCGCTAAAAGACCATACCTGGGTCTGGGACTTCAACCATTCCGTCGAGGAAAACGAACTGCTTCGGTCGGAAGGCTTTCGTGTCTTCGCCGGCGGTTCCCACGCCGATTGCATGGAGCACGACCGCTCCGCCTGCCTCGATTTCCCAACAAATATGGCCTTCAGGCGCCCCCGTCCTTTCCTTTCACCGACGCGGCCGAGGCGATCCGTTTCGTCGAGGACCACCCAAACACTGCCTACGTGTTCAAACCCGACGAAGGCGCAAACTACGAGACCTTCCTCCCCGATTCGGAGGATTCCCCCGATGCCAACCTCGAACTCCGCATGCACCTCGCCTCGGTCGAACGAAACCGATCGTTCGTTCTGCAGGAACGCAAGGATGGAGTCGAGACCAACGTCGAAGTCTGGTTTCAGCGGGGCGAACCGGTTTTCGCCTTCATGGGACTCGAATCCAAGCGAAAATACGCTGGCGACATGGGCGAATTGGCCGGATGCGCGTTCGATTTCGTCTGGACCATCCCGCTGGGTTGCCGGGCTGTCACCGAATCGGTCGGCCGCCTCTATCCCGCGTACCGCGAGATGAAGTACACCGGTTTTGCCGACGCGAACTTCATAGCGGCCCGCGATGGAATATGGTTTTTTGAAAAATGCGAGCGATTCGGATACAACGCGCACGTCAATCTCTTCTGGAACCTTAACCTTTCGACTTTTGGCGAGGTCGTTAGTTCTCTCGTCGACGGAACCTTTCGGCCCTGCTTCTCCGGCGGTTTCGGCGCGTCCGTCACGCTGAACACAAAGGAAAACCCGAGCGGCGGCAAGGTCATCCAGTTCCCGCAGAAGCTCTGGAAAGACATCTACCTCTGGGATGCGTATCGCGAAGACGAACATCTGCTCACGGCCGGCTACGACCGCGACGGCTACGTCCTGATACTGACCGCGTACGGCTACACGATTCCGACTGCATGGGAGTTGCTGATGCGGCGAGCCGCGCAGGTTCGATTCCCCTACCGTCATTACAGGACCGACGGCGACAGCGTCTCCATACCTACCTCACCAGTCAGGCGCTACGAGGCATTGCGAGCAATGGGTTATCTATGAAGATCAATATCGAGACAATTCCGCACGGCGATCAACGCTACCCGACCGTGGGTGATTACTGGGACGACCCGAACGGCGTCGTTCAGATCCGGGTGTCCGACATGAAGGACTGGCGTTACGAAGCCCTGGTCGTGGTGCATGAACTGATAGAAATGTTCCTCACCAAGCACCGCGAGATCGACGAACAGATCATCAGCGAATTTGACATAAAATTCGAAAAATCGCGCGAAGAAGGGCTCGTGGCAGGCGAACCCGGAGACCACGTCCACTCGCCCTATCGCCGCGAGCACTTCTTCGCAACCAACCTCGAACGTCTGCTCTCGTCGGAACTGGGCGTGGACTGGTTCGAATACGACCGCGACGTCGATGCCCTCGGCGTCAAGAAGTAGCTTCGCGACTTTTCCCCTGCCCCAGCTCCTCCCCTCAGGGCGCAGGCGGGCCAAAGGCGAACGTTTACACTGGGACTTCCACCCCGTCCGAAATGGAAACCATCCAACCGACAAACGCCGCAGACATGGCTGCCGCTCTCGCGGAGTCGGCCGCGTCGGGCAAGGTCATCAGGCTCGGCGGACGGTTCACTAAGAACCGTATGGGCGGCACACCTGTGGACGGAGACATTCGAATCTCCACCGAGTGCCTGACCCGGGTCCTTCAGTTCGAGCCAAAGGACCTCACAGTCAGCGTTCAGGCCGGCACCCGATGGTCCGACTTGTCAAAGCTTCTCGGCGACCACGGGCAGATGATCCCGCTCGATCCTCCGTTCTTCAGCGACGCCACCGTGGGCGGGATACTCGCATCCAACAGCTCCGGTCCACGCCGCCGGCTGTACGGGACGGCTCGCGATCAGGTAATCGGAATGGAATTCGCTACCCTCGAGGGCAAGTTGGTGCAGTCGGGCGGGATGGTCGTGAAGAACGTTGCCGGACTGGACATGGGCAAGCTCATGATCGGCTCCTTCGGGACACTGGCGGTCATAACCAGCGCCAACTTCAAACTCACGCCAATTCCGGAAGCGTCTGCTGTGTGGGTGCTGTCGTTCGGCGATCTCTTATCCGCAGTCGCTGCCGCCGGGAGCATTCGCAAAAGCGTTCTGCAGCCGGCAATGCTCGATCTGCTGAACCCCGCGGCGGCCGACCGCGTCGGTATTCGTGGATGGTGTGTCGTGGTACAGGCTGGCGGAGTGCCTGAGGTATTGGCGCGATATGACCGGGAACTGCCGAACGCAGCCCGGCTGGCCGAAGACAACGATCGAAAGTTGTTTACCGCGATCCGGGAGTTCGGCCCTTCTTTTCTCAGCGATTCCCCTCGGGGCGGTATTCTGCGGCTCTCCTCACCCCTGAACGGACTGGCCGCGGTCTTGCAGCGCTATCCCGATGCAGAGGTGCTGTGCCGTGCCGGCTCCGGCGTTTCGTACGTCTGTCACCCTGATGCGGACAAACTCGCCCCGATCGCACGGGAGGCTGTCTTGGAGTTTGCACCTGAGAATTTCGACGGCCAGCGATGGCAGTTGCCCGCTCACGAAACCCCGGCAGCAGACGGGTTTGCGGTGATGCAGGAGATTCGATCATTGTTCAATCCGAAAGCTCTGCTGAATCCGGGGAGATTGTATGGCCGCCTCTGAGCTTCCGGTCATGAATGGGCAGAAGCCATTGCCGACGCACCGCAGCGCGTCGATCTCGATCGATGCGTACACTGCGGTCTATGCCTGAACGCCTGTCCCACATACCGTGAACTCGGTGTTGAGATGGATTCGCCCCGAGGACGGATCTATCAAATGGTTCAGGTGGCCGAAGGCCGCGCAGAAATCAACCCCTCGTATCTCGAACACATCGATCTGTGTCTCGCCTGCCGCGCGTGTGAGACTGCGTGTCCATCGGGAGTGCAGTACGGCCGTCTGGTGGAAGCGGCTCGCGCCGATATCGAAAACCGGGTCGGTGGTCAGCGTTCGTGGCCGGTACGCCTCGTTCGGAACCTGGTGTTTAACCACATCCTGCCGTCCCGGCCCGCCCTGCGGATGCTCGGTGCCGGACTCTATGCGTATCAGGCATCCGGCCTGCGCAGCATCATCCGCGGCTCCGGACTTCTCAAGTTGATGGGCAAGATGGGCCGCGTCGAACAGGTTGCTCCCGATGCCGAGATGCCGCAGTTTTACAAGTGGTACGGTGCGGTATTACCCGCAATCGGCGAACAGCGCTTTCGCGTTGCGTTCCTCGGCGGCTGCATGGCGAACGTGTTTTTCGCGCGCCTGAACGAAGCAACGGTTCGCGTGCTTACGTCGTAATGGTTGCGAGGTGACCATCCCCGATGCGCAAACCTGCTGCGGCGCACTCCACGTCCACGCCGGAATGCGCGATCCCGCGCGCACGCTCGCCCGTCAGAACATCGACGCCCTGCACGCCGGCGAAGGCTTCAATGCGATCATCACCAACGCAGCTGGTTGTGGCTCCACACTGAAAGAATACGACGAGTTGCTCGAACACGATCCTGCATACGCGGATCGCGCTCGTGCCTTCCGAGCTAAAGTCCGCGACGTCACAGAGTTTCTCGCATCCGCTGGCCTGAACACGCGCGACTTGCGGTCACTGTCGGGCATGCGAGTGACGTATCAGGATTCCTGTCACCTCGCGCATGGACAAAAGGTCAAGGCCGCGCCGCGTCAGTTGCTCCAGGCCATCCCGGGAATCGACTTTGTCGAGATGCCGATGTCCGACCTGTGCTGCGGCAGCGCGGGCATCTACAACGTCGTCCACGACCAAATGGCGGCATCCATTCTCGAAAAGAAGATGCGCTACGCACAGATGGTTACTCCCCAGGTCATTGCCACAGCGAATCCCGGCTGCATGCTCCAGTTGCGCGCTGGCGTGGGACGACATGGCCGACCCGAGCAGCGTGTCCTGCACGTTGTGGAACTGCTCGATGAATCTTACGGCGGCGACGCCGCTTAAGACGCTACAATTGCCCGGTGACCGTGCGTCCGCCGGACCCGGAATACCTCGAACTCCTGTCGCGCTACAGCACAAGGGTTCGGGACCTCGCGCTATCCAGCCGAAAACTGATCCTCGAGGCAGTTCCTGAAGCCAACGAGTTCGTCTATGAGGTGTACACCATCGCCGACCACTTCACCTTATCGGAGCGGCCGGGCGATGCGTTCGTTTTCACCACCACCCATACCAATTGGGTCAACATCGGTTTCAACTTCGGCGCATTGCTGCCCGATCCTGCTGGCCTGCTCCGCGGTGACGGCAAACTTATGCGGCACGTCCGCGTCGCGCAGGCGGCAGATTTGGACGTACCCGGCCTTCACGAGTTAATAGGAGCAGCCATTGCGCGAGCCGAGCGCTCCGAATCAGCGACCGCAATGCCCCGCACCTTTATACACAGGGCTCAACGCGTCAAAAAGCCTCGGCCTGCGAGTCGGCTTTCCAGAAGCCGAAGCTCCTGATGACTTGAGCCCGCAGCTCTGCCGTTCGAAAGCACTCACATTGCAGAAGACGCTGGCATGCGACGTGCTATGCGTAGCTTGATGCCCGTTGCGACAACCAAACGCGCCCGGATCTTCATTAATGCGTCTTCCGGATTCGATGAGAAACAGGACGCAGGACTGAAACTGCAACAGGCGCTTAACGAATCGGGACTGAAGATTGATATTGAATACGTAGAGAAGGGCGTAAATCTTTCCGAGAAAGCTCGTGAGGCGGTTATTGATGGTTACGACGCCATTGTCGCAGGCGGCGGTGATGGAACTCTGAGCGCAACAGCAGCTGGTCTGGTCGGAACAGAAACAACGTTCGGTGTCCTTCCTGTCGGAACTCTCAATCACTTCGCACGAGATCTTGGCGTACCTCTGGATCTGGAAGCAGCCGCGCGCGTCATCGCGGCTGGACATGTCGCACACGTTGATGTCGGGGAAGTAAACGGAAAAACTTTTCTCAACAACGCAGTTATCGGCCTGTACCCGATCTACCGCGCTGTCCGGGCCGACCTCGAACGCAGGGGCTGGCCTGCGAAGCTCGCGCTTGTATGGGGCTGGCTGACAACGCTTCGCAAGATGCCATTTTTTCGTCTGCAGTTCTTCGTAGACGGACGTGAGGTCACGAGGAAAACACCGTATGTTCTGATCGGAAACAACGAGCATGCGATGGAAGGCTGGCAACTCGGCAGTCGATCGACGCTCAACTCGGGTCAGTTATGGGTTTACGTGCTGCGCCCGCAAAGCCATTGGGCATTCGCCGGCATGGCGCTGAAGCTAATACTTGGGCTGTTTCGGCGGCACCAGTACATCGATATTTTTCAGGCCTCGGAGGTGTATGTAGATACGCGCTCACGCCGTCTCAGTGTTTCGCTGGATGGCGAGATCCACATCATGCAGACGCCGCTGAGATTGCGTTCGCTTCCATCCTCGCTGAGAGTTTTCGTGCCGCCGCCGGCGGTGACGTGAAGACAATCGTCCATCTTTCGGATCTTCACTTCGACCGCATCGACGATCGACTGCTGGCGCCCGCCCGCAATGCAATCACCGCAATATCGCCCGATGTTCTGGCTGTAAGCGGCGATCTTACACAACACGCAACACGTCAGGAGTTTGTAGGTGCGATGGAGTGGATCAGGTCACTCCCCGGCACATCGATCATTGTCCCTGGCAACCATGACATGGCTTTCTACAATCCGGTTCGACGGGCAACCCAGCGCTTGTCGCTCTTTCGGCAGCTGGTAACAGACGACTCTGAACCGTTCTACCAGGACGGGGAAATCACGGTTCTCGGCCTGAATACGGCCCGTGTCAGCCACCTGAGAAATGGACGCATTCGAAAGTGGCAGGTCGATCGGCTGGAGGAGCGAATGAAACAGGCAGCATCCGGCGCGATTCGGGTGCTGGTAACTCACCACCCCTTCGATCTCCCGGCCGATTATCACGAACGCGAACTCGTAGGCAGCGGCCGCGAGTATCTGCCGCGCGTGGTTAAATACATCGATCTTCTTCTCGCCGGCCATATGCACATCAGCTTCGCCGGTCCCACGGCAGTCCGCTTCAAACTACCCGGCGTAAGCTCAGCAATCTTCGTACAGGCCGGCACAGCACTCTCGACGCGAACCCGCACAGAAGCAAACTCGTTCCAGGTGATCCGCACGTCGCCCGACCGCATCACTACGGAGGAGTGGTGCGCCGACGACGACATACGCTTTCAGCCGAAACGGGCGCTCACGTTCATCAGGAACACCAGCGGCGACTGGCAGTCTCCGGCAAGCGGAATTATCTGAGAAAATTTTCGTACTGAGGATACCTAGACGATGACGGCCGTCAACAGGAACGTCCGCGCCTAACCATGAGATTGCTTTCATCTAAAACACTTACCGGCCAGGTTGCCCTCTTCGCTCTTGTGTCGATCGTGAACGCCCAGGTCTCAGACGCAAATCTGACCGGGATCATTCGGGATCCTGCCGCACTGGTCGTCTCCGGTGCGCAGGTTGACCTTGTAAACATCGAAACCCACGTACACCGCTCCACGCAGTCCGGAGCCGAAGGCGTTTATCGCTTCACCAGCGTTCCCGCGGGAAAGTACGAGATTCGCGTGTCGGCACCGGGTCTTGCACCCTTTCAGGTGACCGGCCTCGAACTGGAGTCGGGGCGCAACCATACCTATAACGCGACCCTTGCCATCGAGAACACGAAATCCCAGGTCAACGTGACTGCCAGCACGGAAACCGTCGACACCACGACACCAACACGCCAGGACGTTCTGTCCCGAACAGAAATCACCGGCCTCCCCTTCACCGGAAGCGGCAACACGGGAGTGCTGAATATGTCCCTGCTTTCGTCCGGTGTTGGATCTGGCGGTGGTCTCGGATTCGGAGTCGGGCCATCAATCGGCGGCCAGCGGCCGAGCAGCAACGGATTCCTGCTGGAAGGAATGGACATCAACGATCGCGTCAGCACCGGTCCGGTCCTGACGGTCTCCAACGAAGCCGTGATGGAGCTGACGGTGCAGAAGAACCAGTTCTCCTCCGAGTTCGGAAGCTATAGCGCCGGCCAGTTCAATACGGTTCTGATGACCGGCAGCAACGCGTTTCACGGCTCAGCATACGAGTACCTTCAGAATGCGCGTTTCAATGCCGTCGACGAATCGTTCCGCCGACAGCAGATCTCGCAGAACCCGCGACTGGACCAGAATCGCTACGGCATGTCGGCCGGCGGCAAGATCATCCCCGACCGTCTGTTCTATTTCTCGAACGTCGAGCGTCAGTCCCTAGGCCTGGCGGCGGCCAGTGCGGGTGCCGCGTTTGCTCCAACAGCCGACGGATTCGCGAAACTGAAGCAGATCCCGGGCATCAGCCTGACCAACCTCAACGCATTCCAGTCGGCAATCTCGGTTCCGACTTCCGCCGCCGGGACACGCACCGTTGCCGGTCAGAGCATTCCGGTTGGACTCGTCAACACAACTGGTCCTTCGTACAACAACAACGTCCGCGCAATGCTGTCGCTTGATTACACGCTCTCCGCGCGATCGGAAATCCGCGGCCGCTATGCGTTGCTTCGTGCAGACAGCATCGATAACTCGACCACCTTGCCTCAGTTCTACACTCCCGTCGACACAAAGACTGACGTTGCGTCAATCGCTCACTTGTTCACGCTTTCACCGCGTGCACTGAATGAGCTCCGCCTGGGGTTGATGCGTTCCGGAGAGAATCGACCTGTCGGCAAAGGCCTCTTCCCCGGACTTGATTCGTATCCTTCCATCGACATCGATGATCTCGGGATTGGCTTAGGCGCTTTTGTGGTGTATCCTCAGGCCAATCGCTCCAATACGGTTCAGATCAGCGATGCACTCAGCTACACTCGCCGTACCCATGCGGTGAAATTCGGATACCAGGGCGCGAGATATCAAAGCGCCTTTGCAGTGGCGCAGTATCAGCGCGGATATTACGAGTATGGTTCGCTCGAGCGGTACCTGATGGACATCACGCCTGAGAATGGGCTTCGTTCGGTAGGATCTGTGCCGTATAACGGAAACTCCTTCAACCACGCGCTCTTCGCGCAGGACGAGTGGAGAGTTCGTCCGAATCTTGTCATCAATACTGGCGTGCGTTATGAACTCACCACCGTACCCGAAGGCGCCCGGCGTCAGGTCTGGAACTCGCTCGCGAGTGTTCCGGGCGTTCTTGAATTCAACTCACCCGCAAATCAGTATCTGAATTTCGCGCCGAGGGTCGGTCTGGCGTGGTCGCCTGGGACCAGCGGCAGGACGGCCGTACGCGCAGGCTGGGGCATTAACTACGACTCGGCTCCACAGAACATCTGGATCAACTCGGCCGCACCGCAGTTCTACACACTGGTGCAGGCACAGACCGAGAAACCGGACGCCCCCAGCTTCCTCGCGAACGGAGCCATTCCGGGTACACCTCGGGCCATCACCGACGCAGGGAGTGCACGCGCGGCGACCTCAGCATGGATACCGTCGATGGAGCGCCCCTACGCAATCCAGTGGAATGGCGGTGTACAGCGATCCGTCGGCCGTGATTACAAGGTCGAAGTGGAATACATCGGTACGCGCGGCGTTCATCTTCCTGTCCAGATGCAGATCAATCGTCAGGCGGGCGCGACGGCGGACCGTTCACTCCCCACCTGGTTCACCATGCCGGATGCAGCAACTATCGAATCGGCATCACTGACGCTCCCAAACCTCAAAGCCGTAAATACGCTGGCGAGCTACGGATTTGCCCGCACGATCACATCCTACATGCCGCGCGGGAACTCCTCGTATCACGGCCTCGCGACCTCGATCAGCCGGCGTTACAGCAACGGTCTTCAGTTCAATGCGGCCTATACCTGGAGCCACAATATCGACGACTCGACAGCGGTCGTGTCCAGCACGCTGCTGTCTCCCAGAAGACCGCAGGACTTCTTCGACCTGCGAGCCGAACGAGCCGAACTCAATGCTCGATCGCCGTCATCGATTTACCGGCGCATGGCTGTATGACACCGACGCGTTCCACATGTCGAACCCGCTTCTGCAGGCGATCGTTCGTCACTGGAGTGTGAGCGGTATCTGGACGTCTGAGTCCGGCACGCCGTCAACGGTCCGCAGTGGCATAGATTCCAACTTGAATGGCGACAGCGTCGCCGACCGAACCGTCATCAACACGACTGGTGACTCGAGCCGCTCGACAACCGTAACTGCGGTCCGCAACTCGGCAGGGGCGGTGGTTGGTTATGTTGCGCGAGAATCCGAACGCAATGTACGTGCAAGGCGGCCAGGGAACTCGCCCGAATGGCGCGAGGAACACGCTGCTGCTGCCGGGGATTCAGAATCTCGATCTCGCCGCAGCCCGGCGCGTCCGCCTGACCGAGCGCGCCAGTCTCGAGTTCCGGGCGGAAGCCTATAACGCTCTGAATCACGCCCAGTTCGTTCCAGGGTTTACCAACTCGGTTGACGTACGACCGCGTGTAAGCCCGGCGTCGAACTCGATGCTCATCGCTGGAAATGCTCTGTTCAATCGCCCGGATCTGGCATTCGAGTCCAACTCTCGAACGCTTCAGCTCGTTCTCCGATTGAAGTTTTAAGTCCCAGACACTCCGAAACGCAGCCGCTGTAGACTCTGTTTACAGCGGCTGCACGGCCCGCCGAACAAACGTCCCCACTCCAAATCCCCCAAAGCCAGGCATGGGAAACTGGAAGTATCCCATGACAGGTCACGAGATTCGCCAGAAATTTCTCGATTATTTCGCCAGCAAAGGCCATCGTCCCGTTCGAAGTGCGTCCCTCGTGCCGGCAAACGACCCCACGCTGCTCTTCACCAACGCCGGCATGAACCAGTTCAAGGAGGTCTTCCTGGGCCTCGAAACGCGCGATTACACCCGCGCCGCCACCTCGCAGAAATGCGTCCGCGCCGGCGGCAAACACAACGATCTCGAAAACGTCGGCTACACCCGCCGCCACCACACGTTCTTCGAAATGCTCGGCAACTTCTCCTTCGGCGACTACTTCAAAGCCGAAGCCATCGACTTCGCCTGGGACCTGCATCACCAACGAATACGGCCTCCCGACAAGACAAGCTCTACATCACCGTCTTCCGCGAAGACGACGAAGCCGAAGAGCTCTGGCAGAAGGTCGCCGGCGTTCCGAAAGAGCCGCATCTTCCGTCTCGACGAGAAGGACAACTTCTGGCAGATGGGCGACACCGGTCCCTGCGGCCCCTGCTCCGAAATCCATTACGATCTCGGTCCCGAAGCCGCCGAACCCGGCCGCGAGCACGAAGCAGTTTCCCCTCGATGGCGGCGGCCGCTTCGTCGAAATCTGGAACCTCGTCTTCATGCAGTTCAATCGCGATGCGTCCGGCGGCATGACGCCGCCTGCCGCGCCCTTCCATCGATACCGGCATGGGTCTCGAGCGCGTCGCCGCCGTCCTGCAGGGCAAGCTCACCAACTACGAAACCGATCTCATCCGTCCCATCATCGATCGCGCCGGCGAACTCTTCGGCACAGCATACGGCGACGATCCGAACGCACCGACACCGCCCTCCGCATCAATGCCGACCACGCCCGCGCCACGGCGTTCCTGATCAACGACGGCGTCCTGCCCTCCAACGAAGGCCGCGGCTACGTGCTCCGCAAGATCATGCGCCGCGCCATGCGCAACGCCCGCCTGATCGGCAGAGCAGGAGCCTTATCTCTACGAGCTCACCGGATTCGTCGCCGAACTGATGCGCGCTGCCTATCCCGACATGCTGGAGAGCATCGCAGCGCGTCGCCCGCATCGTGAAGGATGAAGAGCATCGCTACGCCACCACCTTCCAGGTGGCCGAGAAGGTATTCCATGACGAAGCCGAAGTCCGCGGCGGCAGGTGTCCTCCCCGGTCCCGCTGTCCTTCCAGCTCTACGACACCTACGGCCTCGCGCTCGACGAACAGGAAGAAATGGCCCGCGAGCGGGCTTCGCGATCGATCGCGAAGGCTTCGAGACCGAGATGGAGCAGCCAGCGCGAGCGCGCCCGCGCCAGTTGGAAAGGCGCCGAAAAGGCGCACATCGCGCCCGCCTATCAGCAGCTCCTCTCGAAAGGGCGCACGAAATTCCTCGGCTACGACGGCACGCGAACACGAAGGCTCCGTCGTTCGCGCGCTCATCATCGACGGCCAGTTACAGGAAACCGTTCCGGCCGGAACTAAAGCCGAAATCGTGCTCGACCAGACTCCGTTTTACGCCGAAACCGGCGGCCAGGTCGGCGACACGGGCAGCCTGTTGATGCGGCGACGACAAAGATCGCCACAGTCGAAGGAACCTTCGCGGCCGTCCCCGGTCTGACGGTTCATCGCGTCACCACGGCATCCGAGCTCCACGTCGGTGACGATACTGGTCGCCCGCGCGGAAGTCGGCGCCTGAACGCCGCGCCACCATGCGCAACCACACCGCCACGCACCTGCTGCACGCCGCGCTTCGGCACGGTGCTCGGGCCGCACGTCAAGCAGGCCGGCAGCGTCGTCGAACCACCGCGCCTTCGCTTCGACTTCAGCCACTACGCCGCGGTCGACCCCGCCGAAATCGACAGAAATCGAGCGCCTCGTCAACGAACAGATTCTCGCGCAACACGCCCGTCACCACCGACGTCATGCCGATCGATCAGGCCCTCGCCACCGGCGCCATGGCGCTCTTCGGCGAAAAATACGGCGACAACGTTCGCGTCGTCTCAGTCCCGGATTTCAGCGCGAACTCTGCGGCGGCACCCACGTCAGCCGCACCGGCGATATCGGCGTCTTCAAGGTTGTCTACGAAGGCTCGATTTCAGCAGGTGTGCGCCGAATCGAAGCCATCACAGGCGAGGGCGCGCTTCGACGATTCCAGGACACGTGTCGGCACTGTCCAGAAACTCGCGACCATCGTTCGCGGGTCAGAAGAGAACGTCGCCGAACACGTGGAACGCCTGGTCACACAGCAGAGGGCGCTCGAACGCGAGCTCGATCAACTCAAGACGAAGCTTGCTCACTCACAGGTGGCGACGCTTGAGTCCGAGGCCCGAACGCTTAAAGGCGTGAAGGTTCTGTCCGCACGTGTCGAAGGACTCGACCGCCAGCAGCTTCGTGAGCTTGCCGACTCGCTCCGGAACAAGTGGAAAACAGGAATCGTCGTGCTGGCGACCACGAATGACGACTCGAAGGTCTCGATCATCTCGGCGGTTACGAAAGATCTCACCGCAAAGGTTCACGCCGGCAAACTCGCAGGCGCCGTCGCGGCAGCCGTGGGCGGAAAAGGTGGCGGACGTCCGGACATGGCCGAGGCGGGAGGTTCGAATCCCGCCGCACTTAGTGGCGCGCTCGAGCAAGTCTACGCGAACGTGGAGAACATGTTGTGAGCCCGGCCGCGGAGACCGGCGATCCGGAAATCTGGGACGCAGTCGTCGTCGGTGCCGGCCCCACCGGGCTTGCGTGCTCCATTGAGCTGAAGAAGCGAGGCCTGAAGTCCTTCTGCATCGACAAGGGTTGCCTTTGCAATTCCCTGTATAATTACCCGACGCACATGACGTTCTTCACCACTCCGGAACTGCTGGAGATCGGTGACCTCCCGATGACGTCGATGTTCGATAAGCCCACACGCGTAGAAGGTCTCAAATACTACCGTCGTGTAGCCGAACACTACAAAATCAAGGTTCGTCAGTACGAGTCCGTGACCAGCGTTACTGGCAGCGATGGCGACTTCACGATTCGAACCGAAGACCAGGCTGGAAAGCGCTGCTGTTATAAATCGCGCAAAGTAATTCTCGCAACGGGCTTTTACGACATTCCGAATCCGATCGGCTGCCCGGGCGAAGACCTTCCAAAGGTGACGCACTACTACAAAGAGGCGCACCCGTACTGGAACACCGACGTGGCTATCAT
>CAWCGC010000028.1:0-429877 GCA_963794765.1 Bryobacteraceae bacterium
CCGAAATCCAGCACCTTGACAACACCGGTTTCAGTGACCATCACGTTCGAAGGCTTCAGGTCACGGTGGATGATGCCTGCGGCATGCGCCCTGGCGAGGGCATCTGCAACTTGAACCGCATAGCGGAGCGCCACAGAGAAGCTTCAGACCTTTGCGGCCGATCAGGTCGTCCAGCGTCTTCCCCGGCACATACTCCATGACGATGAACAATGCGCCGTCGGACTCGGCTATGTCGTGAATCGTGATTATGTTGGGATGCTCGTAGGCCGGATGCCGCCTTTGCCTCCTGAATGAAGCGTTTCAGACGGACTGAATCCGACACGAATTCCGCCGGCAGGAATTTCAGTGCGACAAAACGGTCAAGATGCTTGTCGAGTGCTTTTCAGACAATTCCCATTCCACCTTCGCCCAGCTTCTCGATAATTTGAAAATGCGCGAAGGTTTGGCCTGCCATCTCGCTCCTCCTTCAGAAGGATTGTCGGTTATTTTACCCGACATTTTTGCTGTTACTTTTTGTCAGGCGTGCGCTCGGGCGAACAAAAAGGGATTCTGCGGCAGAGTTCTTTCCGGGAATTCTCACGAGACCGAATCGGCCCGTTGCCTCGACGTCGTCGTTTACTGTGCTCGCCTGCTGCGCTCTTGCCTCCCTGTAGAATGGGTCATAATTTCGGCGCTGCGGACGCTCAGATGGCAGTGTCCGCGACTCAGTTCGCGCCTGAGTAGAGTATGTCAGGAGCTTTGTGTAAACGCGTGTTCAGCGCGGTTCTTGACCCTTGCCGCGAAGCCCGCGGTCACAGATTGCTGCACGCCTGCACTGTGCTCCCAGGGCAATTGAATCTTAACTGACATTCTGAACTGCGCGGTTGGCAGAGCAGGAGAACAAGACTAACCTCGATTGGATAATTTCCCGGATCGAAGCCCGGCTGCGATTCCCTTCACGCTCCTGTCGCGTTGATTGCATGACTTGCGACTAAACTAATTCGATCCCACTCATGGATCTTGTTATGGAGGGGTGGCTTGACAGTTCGGGTAGCCGTCCTGCGGCTTTGTTTTTGATCTCTGTTCTTTGTTCGCTGTTCCAGCACTGGCCGCGTCCTTCGGCAACGCGCCGGTATTATTGCATGGTCAACTGATTGCGGCAGACACAAAGAAGCCAATTGCGAACGCGGTAATCACCGCAGCGTCGAAAACCAGGCCTCGCGGACCGTAAAGGCGGCAACGGCAGCGGACGGAAGCTTTGTGCTGCCTGTGGGAGTCCGGTCTGCCTTACGGTGTGTGCTCGGACAGCGCAGGGATGTATATCAGCACGTGCACCTTCTCGAAGCCGGTCACTGCCGTTCGAACAGTGCTGCGCGGCCGGTACTCTTGAGCGCTCCACCTGGAATCCGAATGCGGCTGCAGATTCACGATTCCGGTAGGCGCGTTCGCGTATCCCGCTTACCTCGCACAGTCAGTCGTCTCGTTAGCCCGGTTGGGTGAACGTCTCCATCAACATCGGCCAGCCCATTTCGATCGATGCCTCGTTCGAACCACCACCTGCGTTCGATCACAGCCGTTGCGGGATCTGCCTTTCCGATACGGTGGCTCACTGACCACCACGAACCGCACTCATTAGTAACCATGCGAAATGCGGCAGCATCGCTCCGGTGAACAACGGAAATCCAATGCGGTGCGTCAAGAGACATTGTCAGCTGTTTTCAGACCGCCCCCCGCGACTCGGCGTGCTACGCTGAAGGCTGTCACGACTCCCTTTCCGTCTCATAAGGGCGCGTAGCTCAGCTGGTTAGAGCGCCTGCTTCACACGCAGGAGGTCCGGGGTTCGAGTCCCTGCGCGCCCACCATCTCCATCTTTGATATTAACGAGATAGCGACGGCAATTCGTAACGCGTGGCGCGCGACCTGTATCAAAACCCCAAACTGTATCAAAATTCTCCGCGCTGATGAATCCGCAGAGTTTCGGTAACGATCTCGGGCCACCTGCTTTCTCCAACAACCCTGTCGTGCACGGCTGCTACGTCAACTCTCTGAGGATCAAGCAGTTTACGGCGATCGATTGAAACGAGGCATTCACTCGGACCGCCTGCTTCATCCGGAGCTCTGTCAAGGCACAATTGCGCTACAGAGCAAGGCGACCTCCACACCTCGATGCGCAGCCCCATTCTCTTGGCCGCCAGCATGGAGTATAGTAGTCGCCAGTTGAAAGTCCAGGGAAGGATCACGTGGCCTGATGCCACACGGTACCAGCGAAAAGTCAGGTTAGGCTGCACTAACAACCGTGCGGTTAGCATAAGCAAAGCTTCCCGCGTGTAAGCTTGTCGGTTAAAGCTGTTCTCCAGGTTCGATCAGTAAAAGCCAGTGACTACCCGGGGGTGATTGGCGCTGCCATCAATTCCGCGCAATCAACTGCCGATGCCAGCGCAACAGCGTCTCGTTACTGTCGTTGCCAACTCAACCAGCACCTTCCGCCCCAGTCGCTTCGCTCTGGCGGTCAACCGGCGGTGCTGGTCGTCGGAGAGGCGCAAGCGCCGCTCGCCGAGTTGCTCACGCAGCACGCGGTTCTCTTCGCGCAAGTATTCGATCATCTGAAATTGGCGTTGATTCATCCGTCCGGCAATAGCGAACAGGACAAAGTGGAATGGATCCAGAAGGCTCGGCATCTCCTCACTTCAGTATCAATGCCCTGTGAAGATCCGGCGTACAGAACCGCATATTCAACAAGATCCAGTTTCCGGTCCATACGATTAGCAGAAGCTGAACATTTGTTGGTTTCACCCGGCGAATATCGCCGAAGCGATCCTCCATCGTACTCAACCAAGGCAGTTGCATCCTAAGCTGTCGTTGCTAAAAGTCCGCCTTATCGCCGGGCTGAAGTTACGGCTGGCCTTGCGCCGCAGGCTTGACATACTCCATGCGGCTCATCGCTTGTCGCGCCAGCTCGCTTTTCCCTATCTTCCGATAGATCAGCCCAAGCTGATAATACGGCGCCGGATCCATGGGACGAAGCTCGCTCGCTCGCTGATATGCCGCAATGGCTTCCGCCGCGCGGCCTGTAGCCGCATACGCCCGGCCCCGCAAATAGTGCACGTCCGCATCGCTCGGCGCCGCCTTCTCCGCGAGCGCCAGCGTCCGGAGCAATGCGGGGTAATCAACCGGATTCAGCATCAGCATCGCTCGCGCGATCAACACGTACACCATCGGATAGTCCGGCCTGGCGCGGGCGAGTTTCTCAAGCGTTTGGATCTCGAGCGCCGTCTCACCGGTATTACGGTACGCCTCCGCCAAACGTATGTACGCATCCGGAACATTGGGCACTTTCCCCAGCAGCTCCTTCAGAAGCTCGATCCCCGCAGGATACCGCCCCGCCGAAACCAGGTTCCCTCCCAGCGGCAGCAAAAATTCGAGCGACTGTGGCAACCGCGCCCGGCCTTGCTCCAACACCTCGATCGCCGCGTCAAACTTCTGTGCCTTCTCAAAAAGGAATGCCAGCGCCAGGTAGGAATTCGCCTGCTGCGGAGCCAGTTGAATTGCCAGTTTCAGATGCTCGATCGCCTGGGCACGCTCGCCGATATTCTCGTAGCATAGTCCGGCGACACCGGCCGCCGAAGCACGCACTTCCTCCGCAACGCCAGCCTGATTTTCCACTGCGCCGGCTGTTCGGATCGCGTCATCGTAAGCCCCGACGGTATTCTCGAGGACCGCGAGCGCTACAGCCGAAGATGCCTCGGCCGACCCCGCCCGCTGCGCACGCAGCGACTCCGCCAACGCCAGATCCAGCTGTTGATTGGCCGCCAGAAACTGTGCCAGCCCCGCGTGTAGTTCGGCATGCTGGGGAAATCGCTCAGCCGCCGTCCGCAGCACTTCCTTTAGTGCCTCGGAATCTTTGCTCGCCACTTCCACGCGCACCAGCATCGCCAGGGGCATGACGTTTGAAGGAAGCAGCTCGAAGGCGGTTCGCAGAGATTTGCGGGCCGCCAGGAAATTTCGCGACGCCGCTTGCGCGATGCCCAATCCGTAAAAGGCCCGGGAACTCTTCGGCACAAGGCAGGCCATCTCCTGGTAGCGTTCCACTGCCATCGCGATCTGGCCCCGGTCCAGCGCAGTTTGCGCCGCGCGGTCGAGCTCCTGAAACTTCGCCGCGGTCACGCGTTCGCCCATCGTCGAAGCGACGCAACCCGCGGCCCAGAGGAATGGCGCCAGCGGGATCATCGCACCGAGCACCGTACCGGATCGCAGAAGTTCAGCGCATAGCCGTCCCTGCGCCCAGCCTCTCGCACCAGGGGCTGCGTGCGTCCCGCATCATCGGTGGCGCGCGCCAGCAGCGTGTGTTCGCCAGGCGCAGCCAGCCACGAATATTCCCACCGGACCCAGCTCAACGGCTTGGCCGCCCGCGGCATCACGACTGGAGACCAAACTCCGTCGACGCTTACCTGCACCGATCGCACCACTCCGGCGCCAGTCCACGCAAACCCGTATACCTGGTGCCGTCCCGCCGGGAGTTTCGATTTGTCCGGCGGCCACGCGAGCACCGATTTCACCTGAATTTCGGTCAGTCGCGTCGCGGTCCGTTCGCCCGCCGAATTCTCCACGACGCGGTTATAGAGGCGGTTCATCCCGCTCTCGGCAAACCCGGCCGCCACCTCATCCCGGCCCAGCACCATCACCCGGCGCAGCCACTTCACTGAGTCCATCCCATACCAGCCCGGAAAGAGCGCCCGGGCCGGAAAGCCGTTCCTGCGCGGCAGGTACCGGTCGTTCAATTTGAACGCCACCAGCGATTCCGCGCTCAGGCATTTTTGGACGGGGACCACCTGATAATACGGGAAGCCCGCCGACGACGGCATCAACTTGCCCGAGTCCGCGCCTTCCAGCAGCACGTGCGCCGCGTCCGCCGCCACGCCGGCCTGGTTCAGCAACCAGGAGAGCGGCACTCCCTCCCAAACCCCGTTGCCCACGGCGGGGCCGCCCGCTGCGTTGCCCGCGCATTCCAAAACAACTTCAGCTTTCTTTGTGGGTGCCTCGAGCAGATCCGCGAAACTCAGTTCGAGCGGCCGCGCCACGCGGCCCTCGATCTTGAGAGTCCAGTCGCGCAAGGAAACTTCCGGTTCCGCGAAGTGATCGCGCACGAAAAACCGGTCTGCGGGCGTGATCACGCCCTCGACCGTTTGCAACGGAAACGAGATATTCTGTGGTTCCGAACCCGCCGCCCACGCCGCCGGGGCGATACTGAACAGGGTGCGGCGAGTGATTCCCATTGATCTCAGAATCGCAGTTTCAGAGCCATCTGCAGAATGCGGGGATCCCGCGCACTAGTTATGCGTCCGAACGTGGCCGAAGTTACCGTGGTGTTCGGATTATTCAGGAGCGTGTGATTCAGTCCGTTGAAGAACTCCGCGCGATACTGCAGCTTGAACCGTTCCTTGATTGTGAACACGCGCTGAATCGAGAAATCGAGATTGAACGTCCCCGGTCCTTGAAGCAGATTGCGTCCGGCGTTGCCGAACGTGCCCGGCGCCGCGGTCTTGAACGCCGCGGTGGTGAACCATTGTGCGATGTTCTGAGCGCGCGAGCCGTTGGTGAGCGACGGCTTCGAAATCACGTCCGCCTGATCGGCGCCCACGCCGCTCAACGAATCGTCCTCACCGGAAACCACGTTGATCGGGAACCCGCTCTGCCAGTTCAAAATTCCGGTCGTCGCCCAGTCGCCGAGCAAGTGACGCAGCACCGCGTTCTGCTTGGGTGACGGCAACTGCCACAGGTAGTTCATCACGAACCGGTGGGGAATGTTGTAGTCGGAAACCGCTCGATAGGCGCCCGCATTGTAGGGATTAATCGTGTTCGTACTGCAGGTATCCGTGAGGTAAGAAACCTGATCGATCGACTTGCCGAACGTGTAATTCGCCGTCACGCTGAACCCTTCCGAGAAGCGCTTTTCCAGCGATACCTGGAGTGAGTTATATATCGAGTTGCCGCCTGAGTTGTCCTCGATGATGTTCTGGAAATCCTGGTTGGGCCGCCGCGCCTGCGTGTTGCCGGTATTGGCTCCCGGTACCAGCGCCGCCGGATTCAGGTCCACGTTATAGCCGAGGAACGTCCCCTTCGACGCCGCATAGGCTACGCGCATCAGCATGTTCTTCCGCAACTGGCGTTCGAGCGCAAGATTCCAACTGAGTACGCGGGGCGGCCGCCAGCCATCATTCAAAGAAACCAGCGCCGTCGGGAGCGTGAACTTCACGTCCTTGCCCGGGATCCCCGGTCCGTACTGAGACGGGAAAGGATTGGTTGTTCCCGCCCAGGGATTGTCGAACGGCACGCCGAAGAGCGTGAACTGCGGGCTGAACGGGGCACTGTTGGTCAGCGTTCCCAGTGCCTCGGTGAATGGCGGCTGGTAGAACATTCCGAAGCCGCCGCGCAGCACCGTGTGGCCGCCGTCGAAATTGTAAGCGAGTCCAAATCGCGGAGCCATCTGTCCCCAGCGCGCCTTCGTACCGCCGCCCGGGCATCCGCTGTCACCGGTCAGCAGGTACCCGGCCGGTGCATTGGGATAGCGCGTGGAATGGGCTCCGGGCACATAACAGGGGATACGCCCAAACTCCTCGCCAAACGGAATCCAGGGATCCCAGCGCAGGCCCAGATTGATGTTGAGTTTCCGGGTCACGCGCATGTTGTCCTGCACGAACAGGCTGACCATCGTGCCACGCTGCGCCCGGAAATCGCCGCCACCCTGGATGAAGCGGTCAACGGCGCCTAATAGAAAATCTGAGGCAGGATTCCCGCTGTATGTGGTCCCGCGGAAACGGAAATCGCCCGACTGCCGGAAGCTGTTGTTCACGTCCGTGAATACTCGCAGCACCTCGCCACCGAACGAGATCTCGTGCACGCCTTTAGTCCAGTGGGCGTTATCGGAAAAGTTATAAGCCGGGCGATCGAATTCCCCCTGTCGTCCCGTAGCGATGGAGAAGAAGTTCACTACCGACAGCGAAATTTCCGGCACCGGAGGCTGCGCAACGTTTACACCGATCGTGTTCAATCCGAAGGGCGCCGCGCTCACCCGATTGGTATCGTTGCGGTTATAAGAGAACGACGCGTTGTTGATGAAGTTCGGCAGCGGCGTATACGTGTAATTGAGCGCCGCGCCTTGATCGAAATAGTTGAATCCCGGTCCCGATGCGATCAGGTTCACTGCACCCGACATCGGATCAAGGATCTGCCGTGTCTGGAAATAGCGGCCGTAGATACGGTGCCTGGTCAGGTTGTAATCGATCCTGGCCATGTACTGGTTCTCGTGAGTCGCCGAAGGTTTGTCGAACACCACCAGCCCATCCGGCGAGTTGGAGGTCGGAATGAGCGGTAGCAGCTTCGACGCGGCCGGATCGATCCGGCTTGCCGGGATCTTGTTTCCCGGAATGGGCTGGTTTCCGTTGTACGGGTCAATTAGTTGTCGCGTGACGCCGGAAAAATCGCCGTTGCGTTGCGCGTTGGTCAGCACGAACGCCGAGTTGCCCGTGGAAATATTGCGGATCTGCGTTCCCTGATAGGTGCCGAAGAAAAAGAGTTTGTCCCTGATGACCGGACCGCCTACGCTGCCGCCAAACTGGTTGCGCTTCAAATGGTCCGGTACCGGCGCGAAGAAGTTCCGTGCATTCATCGCGCCGTTGCGCAGGAACTCAAATAGCGAACCGTGCAACTGGTTCGACCCGGACCTGGTCACGATGTTCACCACAGCGCCCGACGCCCGGCCAAACTCAGCGCTGTAGCTATTCGTCTGCACGCTGAATTCCTCGAGTGCGTCCGGATTCGGGAAAGGGTTGTTGGCGTTCGTCCACGGATCCTGATTGCTCGCGCCATCCAGAAAGTAGTTGGTGCCTTCGCTGCGGGAGCCGTTGGATGAAATCGATTGCGCGCCCGGATAGTTCGCGCTGTGCGTGGTATCGCCCGCGCCGCGCGAGTTTCCCGCGGTCAGGTCGGCGGTGCCCGGCGCCAGCAACACCAGCGTCGCCGCGTTGCGCCCGTTCAACGGCAACTCCACGATCTTTTGCTGGTTCACCACCTGTCCCAGCGAGCCGGAACGCGTCTCGACCTGCGTCGCGGTCGCCTCCACCACCACTGTTTCGGCGACATCGCCCACCTGGAGTGCGATGGGTAGCGACACACTCGCATCGGTGACGATCGAGATACCGCGCTGTTCAAATCTACGGAAGCCGGGCACCTGCACCGTCACAGTATAGGTACCCACCGGGATCAGCGGAAATACGAACCCGCCGTCCGAGGCGGATGTGGTCTCTCGATTTAGACCGTTGTCCCGGTTTGTAGCCACCACCCTGGCCGCCGGTACCGGCGCACCGCTTGGATCGATCACCGAGCCCGAAATTGACCCGGTCGGATCAGCCGCCCGCGCCAGTGTCACGGCGAGCGCCAAAAAGAGGGCCCCAAATAAGACTCTTTGTTTCATGAAAGTGCCTTCCCCAACTAGCCATTTGGTGTAAAGCGTTCCTGAAACCACTTAGTCGCAGTTTGCCTACCTTATCACACAGTATGTGCTCTCTGATTGCTTTCCGACCCCAAATGACAGTTTTCAAAGAATTTCGTATCGTAAAGGAATTCATGCGACTGCAGTTCCGTGGTGAGTCTTTCAACGTTCTCAGCCGGACGAACTTAAATAGCCCAAGTCACGGTCAGTGCCGGTGGTTTCGGAAGCGTCACCAGTGCACAAGATCCGCGCATTGGCCAACTCGCTTTAAGTCCCTGTTCTGAGCCTGCCGTCCGTTGCGAAGTCCGGCCGGGGCTCTGGTACTTCGCAACGGAACGGTAACGTCGCCCTATCTGGCCGGCTGCACGATTTCTCTCGATGTGATCTCGTATTTGAAGTAGTCGGGATTGAGACAGTCGATCCGGCCCTGGCTGGTTTCAGCCTGAGGATACATAAGGAATCCGAGGGGCGCCCGAGTTGATCCAGGCAGCACGACGTCGTGGGCGAAGTTGTACGCCATCCAGTTCATCTACCACGAGCCAAAAAGTCTTACTCGCGCGTTCTTGACCATCTCGTCGTGCAGCATTCGATTCGCAGGCGGTTCCTCAAGCACAACTTTCCGCACGTCAGCGGGATCAACAGGGACCCAGCCACACCGGCTGATATACACTCTAGCCCGGCAGTGCTGTGCTTTGGTAACGTTTTCCGATGAGGTGCCTGGGCTTCTATACCCGAGCTCCGATCTGGCGACTTGGATGCCATACACATCGCGTGCGGGAAGACCCGCCGCACGCGCCGTGCCGACACAGAGCGCGTTGAGATCGGCGCATTTGCCGCCCAGATCCCTCGACTCCAGCATGAACCGGATGTCGCCGATACCGCAGCCGCGCGTTTTCGGGTTTCGAAACGTGTTATCAACGATCCAGTCATAAATCGCGCGCGCCTTATCAAGGTCGGTCATGGCACCGCGTGTGATTTCCGTCGCGGTCGCTTTGACGATGCCGACGGTCGGCAGAAGTTTAGTAGGCCGCCGGAAATGATCCAGGGCTGCCCTTTCCTCTTTCGAAGCCGTGCCGGAAGCAGACGGGTCGACTGTATAGTTTTTGGTGGTCACGAGACTGGTGAGCGTCAGGACTGGACTCACGCCCGCTGGAAATTCAGCGGCGACGATTCCGAGCCCATCGGGAGCATCGTCGACAAGTTTCGCGATCCCCCCTTCGGCGTGGAACTCGTTTGAGAGCGTCCGCTGGAATGGAGTCGCTTGATGAGCGCCGCTGCCAGCCAGACGCGTGTTATGCCGAAGGCCTCAGGACTTCCAAACGCGTTATCACCTCGAAGTTGCGCCACTGCTCGGAAGGAGCAGGCCCGGCCAGCAGGGATCCGGCTCTCGGGAACACCAGGCTCACTGATGACTCGCCCACCGATCGCAGAAGTTGACGACGGTTCACTGACTCTGCTGTTCGTAACGTTCTACCTTGCGTTCCGCTATTTTGCCCCGCAACAGACATTCGTTGGCGACGATCAACCTGGCCGTACAACGTCCATGTCACTGATGTGCGGCACAACGTTGGCCAGAAGTCGTTATCCTGTCTACAGGAGTGACGACCCGTGCAAGACAAACTGGAAATGTCGCGCCGTGAAAATTTGACCGCTCTCGGCGGAGTGGCCCTGATGGCCCGACCCCAAAAGATCCTGGGCGCAAATGAGCGGGTGCGAGTCGCCCTCTGCGGCGTGCGCGGCCGCGGGACCGACCACCTCAAGAATTATTCGAAGCTCCCGAATGTTGAAATCGCGGCCATTTGCGACGTCGACGACAGCGTACGCGCAAAGTGCCTCTCGAACATGGACCAGATGGGGATCGCGAAGCCGAATTCCTACGTCGACATTCGCAAGCTCCTTGAGGACAAGAGTATCGACGCGATCTCCATCGCTACACCGAATCACTGGCATGCTCTGATGGCAATTTGGGGATGCCAGGCCGGTAAGGACGTATACGTTGAGAAGCCCTGCACGCACAATCTCTGGGAAGGCAGGCAATTAATCAAAGCGGCCACCCGCCACAACCGGATCGTGCAGCACGGTACCCAGATCCGTTCAACTGCAATAGTGCGGGACGCCATCAAGCGGGTGCACGAAGGCTACCTCGGCGAGGTCTACATGGCGCGCGGGGTGTGTTTCAAATTTCGTGACACGATCGGTCGTGCCGCAGTGGAGCCGGTTCCGACCGGGGTCGACTACGATCTCTGGACTGGTCCAGCTCCGAAGCAACCCTTCACGAAGAACCGGTTCCACTACAACTGGCACTGGAATTTCACGTATGGCAATGGAGATCTCGGCAACCAGGGCGTGCATCAGCTCGATGTCGCTCGCTGGGCACTGGGCGTCGGCTTCCCGACTAAAGTTTCAGCAATTGGTGGCCATTTCATGTTCGACGACGATCAGAACACGCCGAATGATCTGGTCTGTGGGTTTGAATTCAAGCTGCCGGATGGCAAACATCGCATGATCACCTTCGAGGTTCGGCATTGGATGAGCAATCACGAAGCGGGGATTGGCACACCGGATCTGGCTGCAAGAGCGGGAAACAGCAACTCTGTAGGCAACATTCTATACGGCTCGAAAGGATTTCTTTCGATTGCGGATGAAGATACGGGTGCATATAAAGCGTGGTTCGGCCGGGAACAGCAGCGAGCAGCCCGCAGTGCATGAGAACGATCAGGCAGCGCATTTCCGCAACTTCATTGATTGCGTGATCAGCCGCCGTAAGGAGGAGTTGCACGCGCCAATTGAGGAAGGGCACATCTCGGCCGGATTGATGCATTTGGCGAACGCGTCTTACCGGCTCGGCCGGACGATTCACTTTGATCCCGACAAACAGGAGGCGATAGGCGACGCTGAGGCGAACGCAATGCTGCGCGATGAAGCGCGTGGGTACCGGAAACCGTTCAGCGTGCCGGAAAACGTCTGAACTTCAGGGTTTCTATTCCTGCCAATGCAGTCGGTTTGACGTGTGATCGTCTCTGTACCAATTCAACGCTCTTTCTTCAACTATGCAGGGGAAGAGGGGCTTCGAAGAAGATGG
The DNA here is from genome assembly GCA_963794765.1 of Bryobacteraceae bacterium. Taxonomy (GTDB): domain Bacteria; phylum Acidobacteriota; class Terriglobia; order Bryobacterales; family Bryobacteraceae; genus JAWXCM01. The sequence goes on from CAWCGC010000028.1 coordinate 11,550, forward strand.
AATGCGATTCTGGACCAATTACTTCCAAAAGAAATCGCATCGAAACTACGGACTAGCGGTGATACATCTTTAACTTTAAGATGGCCGTTGTATTCGCGGAGCATTGTCGGTTTCACTCAGATGACTTCCGGCTTTTTCCACAGAGAGAGGTCATCGGTTCACTGCCAGGATAAGTGGCAAGCGCAGGAGTCTGCTCCAAGACTCCATTGCCCTTCGGATAAGGCTCAGTTCAGACACGCTGGCCCGAAGTTCGCTTCTGGAGATCACAGCCGACGTGCCGTGTGTCGTCGTAAGAGTACTTTTAGCATTATTTGGAACAGAGCTGTACGCGTTCCTGTATCAGATCTGTATCGAAACCCCTCGGGATCGATTCGTAACGACTTATCTGCGGAGCGAAAGCAGACGCCCCAAGTTGTTGAAAAAGCAGGAAACAGATGGACTGATTGGAAGAGGGCCGGATTGTTCACACGCAGGATGTCCGGGGTTCGAGTCCCTGCGCGCCCACCAATAAACATCTGTCCGGACCGGACGGCTCTACGCCGAAGATGGGGGCAACCCCGCTCCTGAGATCTCTGACGAAACACATTACAACAACCCTGAGCCGGTAGTTGCGGAAGTGTCGGAATCCGTACGCCTGACGTTGCAGCACCTCAATTTTTGTATGGAAGCCTTCGGTGATCCCATTCCTTCTGGTAAATCTCCACATCCGCCGAGGTCAACTCGCCATCACTGTCTCCGGTCCACCGATACGCCGAAGGCGAGCCGTCGACGGGACGAAGTGAAGTTACGAATTCGTGAAGAGGGATTTGTACAAACGGTAGAACGAGTGCCTGAGCAAGAGAAACGTCGTGTTGACCAAGACCTTAAATTCGTGAACCGTGCTGTGCGAGTTCCCGAACGCTGTCTGTCGACGTGGAAAGACTGCTCTATATTCCAAGGGACGCCGAAGCGCAGGACGAATCGTCCGGAGATCGCTGGTTGGTGGACTTCACAGCCGCTATGGACGAATCTTTTCCGTGAATGCCCCGGGCCTCAGTTTGGCGATCGGCGGGCCAGAACAGCGGCAGTCAGGCGATGCTGGTTGATCGTCCAAATGCCGGCTAGTGGTACAGGCTCGGACGTCGCCCAAGCCCGCTTACCAGGTCAGATCAGCGTTTCGCGTCGATTCTGTTGAAGCTGAATTCGGTCTTGTTCTTGTTAGCCGGATCGTGGATCACGATTTTGTGAGGAAATACGAAGTGATCCTGGTAACCTGCATAATCAACCGTCCAGGTAAGGTTATCAGGTCCCGTGAAGGCAATCCAGTCAGGCCGATATGAATCCTTGTTCAAACCGAACTGCCAGGTTCCCTCACTCGTAACGGCGCGCAGAAGAACCGGTGAGGCTAAGGTGCCAGGAGCTGGTCCACTAAGTTGCACTTTTGAGGCCAGCAGGTAGTCCAACACGATCGAGGGATAATATCTGGCGAGCATCAGCGTGCATCGCTCCAACTCGTGTTTCAGCGCTTCATCAGATGACTTGCGAGCCTCGCAACCAAATTCAACGGCTTTTGCAGACAGCTTGTATGTGGCAGAGCATTGCCGCTTCCTGGCGCCGTTGAGGGTGACAACCCGAATCAAATCTGGGAGGCCAATCTCGACGAGAACGTCTCGTTGAACAACTTCTCCAGCCTTGCCCGTAAGTGAGAGGACGCCACTTGCCACGAACGAATTCGATCCGAGCGCGGCACCGCTGACGCCAAAGTTGCGCAACAGATGCAACAACAGTTCGGTGCCGGCGCGTTCCGTCACGATCGGATCAGGCTTGAGTGAGATCTGGACGTTTGCTGGTTTGTCCGCCTCAAGAAAAACACTCTCAGTTGATGACTTATAACCGTCGCGTCGAACTTCAACCAGGTTTCCTCGGGACGAAGCCCTGATATTTGAAAGACGCCATTGGCTGCTTTGCCGCGATCGCGGCCATTGACCCAAACGTTACAGTCTGAGGGATTGCAGTTCACTGTCAGGACACCTGACGCGCGTGGCTTGGGAGGTTCCGTAGGAGGAGCCGTCTTCGGAATCAGAGAAAGCAGTTCGTCAGGAGCGCCAGCATCTCTGAGTACCTGGATTTGGTCCGGCGTTCCCGCAAAGCCGATACAACGTTGCCGAATACTTTGAATGATGCCGACCGGGGACACGATCGAGTTCTTCAGGTCGGCATCCCTGATGATCGTCAGCAGTTCGTCATAACCGATTGGAGGAGGAGCCGGCTGCCTTTGCTTTGCTGCTGCGATGCCACGCTTGAATTTCGGCTGTGCAGTTTCGGTCGCCGTGGCCGGCATCACAGACACCATGACGGCGACGCTGCAACTGATCATATATACGAGGTGTTTCATTACCTGCCCTCAACCTTCTTCATCGTGTCGAACGCCCTCAGAAGCTCCTGTTTTAAAATTCGAGACTTCTCGTGTTTCGGATAGTTGGTCAGGATTGCATTAACTCTTGAAAGAGCTTCTCCGTACTCACCTGCTCCCGCCGCTGCCGCTGCCTGCGCGTAACGTACTTCTACGGAAATCCTGGGTTGCGACCACCACATAGACGCGAACACCTGTGGCTGATCGGTAACAGAGACGCTAAGGTTCGCACCCCGTTCGCCTTCAAGCGTGAGTTCGTGAATGCCGGGCGTCAGCGTAAGTTCGAGGACGCCCTCGGTGAGCTGGCCTGCGGGGTGACCGTCCACATCAAGCGTGCCGGAGGGGCTTTGGGAGCGAATTGAAGCCGCTCCATTGTATGTCATCACGATAAGTATCGAAGAACCTTTGAAGGATGGCCACGTACTGAGAACCGGACTCGCCGCTGCGTCGGTTCTAAGGGCAAATTTTCCGCCACCTCGATTCGAATTAAGTTCAACCTCATGCTCGCCTTGTGAGAGGACATCGGCACCGAATTCTGTTCCTGCGGTAGCGGCCACTTCCTGGCCATCGAGCTTGACGCTGACATCCGAATCAGGCGCGACGAGGCGGAACCGAGCCGCCAGGGGCTGAAGCATTAACGTAAGCGCAGGCGATTGTTGAAAATCGTAGGTTTTCGATATCGACTTGTATCCTGGGCGTCGTACCTCGACCTGCCTCGACCCGGAAACGACTGTTATCGGCATCAGGTCGGGTGAAACCAACTTGCCATCAATGAGGAGTTCAGTCGCGGGTGGGGTGACACTGATCGTTGCTGAAACCTCAGTCGGATGAGCTACTGTTACGGACACGTTTCGTGTGACGGCCGATATTCGCTTTTCGCGTGTTACGAAGACGGCGAGGATCAGCAAAACAGCGCTGAAGGCCGCCGCGGCAGCGAAAGCCGCCCGCGGATTGATGGGTATTTTCAATCTTGCGATCAGTTCTGTCCAGCTGATGTCAAACTGAGACGCAAGCTGGCCGACACGGGCGAAGGCGGCAGCAAAGAATTTGCGTGCACGCGATGCTGTACGGCGGGAGCCTTCTGAAGTTCCCGTCTGCGATTCTTGCGCCACCTGAAGGCTTACAGCGTGCACCGGCTCCCGAAGAGGCGGCACAGAATAGCCAGTGTTGTCTTCAAGGACGTCGGTCAACCCCGGATCAGCAGAGATAACCGGACTTGAGGGTTTGTTTTCGGTGACCGGGCCAGCTACATTCTCCACAGCACGTCCACCTGCGGTCGCAGCCTTCGCACGGTCTTCGCGGCCAAGATTCCTGAGGATCTTCTCGCGCTGTTCCAGCAATCGTGCATTCGCGGGATAGGTGACCAGAATCTCGTCAATGACTTCCAGGGCAGCTTCCGGATTGTTGGAGAGTTTAAAGGCTGTGACGCACGCGTTGTCGACGAGTGCACGTTCCTTGCGGTCCGCGATAACGTTCGCAACGCTCCGAGCGGCATTATCGTTTGGCTGCAGTCGGACCGCTTCACGGATGAGTGGCTCAGCGGCTTCCCACTCTTCGGAACTCATCAACCGAACCTTGTCAACGAGTGCGGCACTGAGGTTCTGGCGAATAGACTCGCGGCGCGCGTCGAGTTCGTAAGCACGGCGCAGCGTTTGAACCGCTTCATCGAACCGCTTCTGCTGAATTAGAGACTGACCTGCGATGAGAAGCGACTCTGCCTCACGCGCGTGAACTGCGCTCTCTTTCGCAAGGTCGAGACGGCTGAGAACCTGCTTGTCATTCGAATAATCTTTCAACAACGAATCACAAGCGACCCTTGCGTCCTCGTAAGAGGCATCTTCAAGCAGCTGATCGATACGACGGAGTGCGACTTCCTTGTGTTCCGAGCGAAGCTGGTCGCGCTGCCGCCGGCTGACTCGCTCGAGTTCGTCATCCACGTTCGGCTGGCTCGGATGAAATTGACGTATGAGATTCCAGCGTTCAACCGCTTCTGAGTAGTCGCCGCGCTGCTCAGTTTTTCGGGCATAGGCAATCGCGGAATTGATGAGGTCGCGCTTGCTCTTCGCGTTTCTCAGGAGCTCCTGCAACTGCGACTCGGTCGGATACTTCGCCAGAGCTTCCTGCAGGAGTCCTACCCTGACTTCAACATCGGCGATTGCTTCCGACCGGGAACATACTTCCGCGATGAAGTCGAGGCGGACTTGTCTGTCTCGGTGTTCAATGTCTAGTCGCGCTGCCGTGAAGAGCGGATGACCAGGGTTAGTAACCAGCATCTGATCGCAGACAGTGAGCGCCTGAGAGTACTTGTGAGCCGCAACGTGCGTCTGCACTTCCCTGAACGCAGAGTTGATTCGCTCCTGCTCGGCTTTCACTTCGCGAAGGAATTGGAGATAAACTGCATCCCGGTCAGTAGCAGGTCCACTCCAATGGTCCTGCAGGAGTACGATCCGATCCAGCTTTTCCAGGGCGCTGCTGATTTCCGCGTCGCGAAACGACTTTTGCGCCTCTTGGTAAAGGGACTCTTTTTCACGTCGCAGATTGGCCTCGTTCTCCTCAGCACGGGACACTGCAGCGAGCATCTCGACAATCTGCGTGTCCCGCGGACGAAGCTTTTGGAGATCCTGGAGCAGCTTTCGCGCATTCACAAAGTCGCGCTGAACGGTCGAGTGGTGTGCATTGGCTATACACGTCTGAACCCATTCATTCTCAATCTGAGACTTCAACGCCATCGCATCCACGTTGTCTGGCATTGATTGCAGAGCTCTGTCGAGTGTGGACAAGGCGTCCAGATACTGACCAGCTTCGCGCTGCGAGTTTACGGTCTCTAGTAAATGCTCGACAGTCCGCTGCTCCAGAGCTTTGTCAATGCGCAGCCGCATCGCCGATATCGCGGCGTCGGAGTAACCTTCAGACTCGACGCTGCGAAGCATGCTGTTTGCCGACTCCACTTTACCCCGGGCTATCAAATCTGCAATAGCCCGAAGTCGCGGCTCGATTGTGGCGCGATCAAACTCCGGAAGAGGCTCATTACGGAGTGCACGCTGCAATTTGTCCGCGAACTCGGCAACACTGGCATAGCGGCTTGTGTCGGATTTCGCCATTCCCTTCTGGACAACCTGACTCAGGCCAACACTGACTTCTGGATTGCAGTCGCAGGCCGGTTTCGGAATCTCTCTGAGAATTGCCCGAATCGTGTCTTTGGCCGTGTCGCGCTCAAACGGCTGTATTCGTGTCAGAGCCTCGTAACACATAACCGCGAGCGAGAACAAATCCGTTTTTGCCGACGGCTGGCGGCGGTCATCGGGATCGAGCAGTTCCGGAGCGATATAGGGCGTCGTACCCTTCAGCGTCGTGAGCGTGGTGTCGTCCGACAAATGAGCGACACCGAAATCAATGACCTGAACCGCTCCGCCGGGCAGAACGAAGATGTTGCCGGGTTTTATGTCCCGATGAATAATTCCGCGGCTGTGTGCCGCTGCGATCCCTTCGCATACTTTTGTCAGGATCGAGACAACTTCGGCGACGGTGAGACGAGTGCTGCTGTCGTGGATCAGGTCGTACAGTGTACGGCCGTTCAAGAACGGCATGACAAAGTACGGTCTTGTTACGGACGCTTCCCGGAATTCTCCGCGATCGTAGATACTGACGATATTGCCGTGGTGGAGATCGCGAAGAGCACGCCACTCACGATCGAAGAGATCAAGCGCCTGCTTACTCGAGTTCGCGCCGAGCACCTTTATGGCTGCATCGGTCTCCAGCACGGTATCGTAAGCTTTGTAAACCTCCCCCATGCCGCCCTGACCGACTCTCGGTCCCAGGCGATATCTCTCTTTCAGCACAGCGGGCACGCTCATCAGTATTCTCCGCGGTGAAGCTTATTCACAATTGCCACTATTCCCAAAAGGGATTTTCACGCGAATTGAGCGACAATTCACACCTGTCTAGCTCAGCGATATTTCGTCGTGAAAGCGGACAACCAGGGCAGAAGAAAGACGGGCGGCTATTCCAAAACGATGATGATTTCCATTTTGGGGTCGACGATATCACCCGGAGCGTACACGCCCAGGTGTCTCGACAGCTGAATTGCATCCCACAGCGTTCCGGACTGGTTCAGCGTGAAGTATTGGTTGTCCAGCCTCGCCGGAATCGCCGCAGGAGGAACAGGCGTGTGCCTCAGAGAGAGTCCCGGCAAGGAGTTGCGAATCAGCCGCTGGACATCGTCCATCGCGGAGATCTTCACCAGCTGAGGCACCTTCCGGATCAGGTCGTCGATACCCATTTTTGCGCTGACAGCAAGGTAAAACTGAGAGTTCCGGAAGTATTGATCTTCAGTGACTTTGCCCGACCAGACAAACCGATCGACGAGTTCGAGTGGAATCGGAACGAACCGCGAGGGGATTACCGTCTCGAGCAACTCGCGAATCTTTTCATCGAGCAGATGGAAGCAGGTTCCCAAGGCGTCGTGGTTGTAATCCGGCAGACCTTCCGGATACGCTTCGAGCGAGAATGTCGACAGTGCACCGGCAAGACGGAGCATGGCGACATACGCTCCCTCTGGATGGCCTCGACGGACCTGCCAAATGTGTCGCAGTTCCGGAAGATACGAGTTGATCGTGTGCAGCAGCCAAAAGTTCGCGGTTTCTGACGCGGAGAACTCTGCGACGAGTTTGCCTCTCTGCCGTCTGGGTGCAGAGAGCGCGGTGCGGCGGGTCGAGAGGATCTCGATTTGCCGTCGAAGAAGAGCGTTGAGACGCGCACTGCAGGCCAGATTCAGAACGGGCGGGATGAAGTTCGGGTTGAGGATCGACGCGCCGACTTCGTTGCGCACGAGCTGCGCGATTCGCAAGATGGAATAGCCGTCCCGATACTCTCCGTCGAAGATGACGCGGAACGTACGTCGCGCGACATGAATTACCTTCTCTTCGTCAGGAGCGTTTTCGTCGGCGACGGACCGAACTTCGGCGAGATAACGAGTGTCCGGCTGCCCGCCATTGGTTTCTGCGTTTTCCGGAATCGTTACGTTCCGGGCTCTCCGGCGTATCTCCGGAATTGCGAGAAATACATCAAGGGTTGGGCGCGTCGCAGGGAAGTTCTCTTTAAGGCTTCGAGACGGCGGACACTCGTCGGCTTCCGGCATCTCAAACGGCTCGCCGTCCGGCATGATTCCCTTTGCTGCGTCGATACGAAAGACTCCGTTTGATAGTGCTTCGGTGTCGAGGCTGAGCTCTGTGAATCCCCAGTTGGCGAAGTGCGAGGCCGTAAAACGGTAATCGATCAGGCGTTCGAAGTATTGGTCCTGTGTCTGGAAATGTTGAGGGGTGAGGAACATCCCCTCTGACCAGACGACACGATGCTGCTCTTTCATATGGCTGCGGGAAGCGTCTGACCATGCCGTTCGAAGATGGCGGCGACGTCTTTCTTAATCGGGTCTTCGAGGTTTCGCACGCTCTCGAGGTCGATGACTTCGGCGAAAGTTGTTCCGCCGGCAAGTCCGCTCGCGGTACTTACCAGACTGTCGGGTGGGCGCACTGTGGAGAACGGCGCAGAAATTGTGACGAGGGGAAGCTCGCCTGTCTCGGCGGCTCGGCGCACCTCGACGCGATAGCGAAGCCCGGCCAGCAGTTCTGAGATGCCCGGAAAGCGCTCGAACTGCAGGTTCATGACGCAGGCTCGGAGCACGAAAGCGCGGACAGCTTCGGAGTCGCGCTCGGCTTGCCCGGCGAGGACTTGACGAAGGATCGAAAGGGAGTACGGCGACGAGTAACTCACGACCCAAGTCAGAGGTGCTGTGACCTTAATTGCGCGCCAGCCATGGTCGGTGTTGGTGTTGTGTGTGTACTCCCAGTCGTGTAGCTGGAGCTGGGTGGAGATGGATTCGAGTGGGAGGGAGAGGTCGGGCCGGAGGTCGAACGGTCGGACCGCAACCTTCTTATACAGGTCTCGGAGTTCGGCAAGAGTTCTGTCCGCGCCGGCTGCCGTTTCGCGCTCGGAACCTTCGATGGCGTCGCCCAGAATTCGGCGCGGACGGAAGAGTAGCGCTACGGTGTCAAGATGGCTTCGCAGCTGTTTCTGGTAGAGTCTGGACAGATCTCGACTGAGGGTGTGGAGGTGGAGCAGTTGTTCGAGACTGAGTTTTTGTGCTGCGCTGGCCTGTTCGGACATTAACTCTCCTGAGCGCTTTATTCATCGGTGCTAGCGCCCCACATAGTACTTCATATCATGGTGGCACCAAAACGTGTATACAGCAGAATAGAATAACTAACTGCCGCCGCTTCGTACAGCCATCGACATCCGGGCATTCCGCTCAGTGGTGCACATCTGATTGCGATCTCTTACGCATCATCACTCCTCAGCGTCACGGCAGACATTTTTTTCGCACTCGTTTCAACCGTAACCAGGCATGAATGCCCACGGGTTTTCCCGTGCTGCGCTTACAACGTTTCCACGCACCAGTTCTTTCATTCGTTCGATGCTGCGCATTTGTTCACTGACCGGTGCGTCCGGCTCGAAGCCTGCATCTATGCCATAACGAACGCTCAACTCCTCCGCCGCAATCCGACGCTCAGTGTACGTGCTGCGCTCCATCTCGATTTGTGCGACGAGTGTCTCAGGCGAGAATACAGCTCCGTGTCTGTACCGCATTCCCGGAACATAGTTCCCGCGTTGCTGGTGCCACCATCGATGGCAGTCTGCGGAATTTGCAAATACGTCCGCTGGTGCTGCGGCAGCGAAACGCAGGGCCTCAGCCGCGGCAGTGTGGGTCTGATCCTTATTCACTAACGAGACGAGTGCATCAATTGACTCCACATCTCCAGCGATTCCGAGCGCTTGAATGCGAGCCTCTGTAGGCTGTGACTGGAATTGTCGTGTGAGCGTTCGCCACGAATCCTGTCCGCAGGCTAGTGCCAGGGGTAAAACGGCCCAATCCGCGCTCGCACGGCGAAGGCAAAATTCCAACATATTCGTATCGCCCAATCGCAGCAGTGTCAGCGCCGCAGCCTGCTTGCAGGAGACATCATCGTGCTCGAGATAAGCGCGAAGATACCGATGGTGTTCCGGTCCGCAGACTCTTCCGCACGCCCACAACGTCCGGCTTACCTCTTTTGGTTTGGCTTGCTCCAGTGCCTGTAACGCGAGGTTCGCCCCGGCACGCATTCGCCGGCATCCCGCAATCAAAGCAAAGGTGGTCAAGAAAGCAGGCTCGGTAGCTGCGAACTCCAGGAGCCAGCCTTCGCAAGCCGAGGGCAGGTCCGAGCGCAACGCCGCTGCGATAGCGGAGAGCCGTTGTCGTTTTCTTAAAGCGCCCTTTATCTTCGCGGCAACCGGCTGCAGATCTCCGAGACGACACCAGATCCGTACGGCTGCATGCAACTCGCCGAGGTCACCCTCGACGCTGCGTCGCCGGCAAGTTTCAGTTGCAAGGTTCCCGCCAACTACTAACGCATCCAGATGGGCCTCGAGGCGGTCCTCAAACTCGCCCGTCTCACGCCACGTCACTTCCGGATCCGTTGGTAGAGTCCGAAGTTGATCGTACAGGGCAGATGCCTCGAGCAGGTGCTCCTCATACATCTCCACTAGGAAGCCGCGAATTGAAACTGCCATCTCTCACACTCTCTGGGAAATCTGGATTGCGGTCACGTCCGTCATTCCGGTCCGTAATGGAGTGCAGCCGCGCCAGGTCAGGTTCAACTTCCTCTCATCCGTATTGACCACCACGGTGTCAAGGTTCGCAGCTACGGGCACAACAGCTCCTCGTCGAAACGAGACTGTGCATGCGGGGGGCGGAAGCCCGGGTAGGTCGAAGGTGACGCGGGGCGCCATCCCCGCGTTTTCAAACAACACAGGCTCGTCTCCACGAACAAAACCGGGGTAGACCAAACCGTCCGAAGCACCCGAGAAAAAGCGCCTGTCGAAGTTTTCAGGCAGCAGCGGCATGCGCGTCTCCATCCAGGTCCTGTCATACGTACCGCCAAGAGCGACCCTGGGCTGCCAGTTGGGCGAAGTAAACCCAACGCCTGCAGGAGCAGGCCGGTCAGACCAGGCGCAGATCAGAAACCGGGGATCCTCGACATTCGGCAAAGCCATCTCAGCGGCGCGGCTTTGCTTTGCGCGGAACCCGCGACCCACCGGGTTTCTGCGTTCGAAGTCGTGGTGATCAGGCACCGCCGTGCGGTCCCAACCCCCGAAGGCATGCTCATAATTCAACGGCACAGTTTCAAACTTCTCTGCGCTTGTTATCAAGACTTGCCCCAGAGTGCGGTTCCAATATCGATTTCCGAAAACGCGAAGCGTCTTGCAAACAGTTCCCAGACAGAACAAAACATCGACTTCGTTGTCCCAGGCGTGGCGCGCATGAGCGTGACCCACCAGCACGATATCTGTAGCAGTCTTGGCGAAAGCAACCTCAGGCTCAAACCTGTAGCTCGACTGGTCCGAATCGCTCCAGAAGACGCCTCCGAAGTGAACCGGGTCTTGTTGTTCCGCACGTACGAGGTCTGCATCGTTATGGATGTCAAACGTCGCCTTTATGATCAGCACCAGCAGAGGCCGGCCCTCTTCGTCGCTGCTGATGAGAGGCTCAAATGTCCAGGGCGTCGCGTTGCTGATCTCGGGATGCGACACAGGTCACTCGCCTGGAAACGGCCTGGTCATCGGAACACGCGCCAGCGAAGGGCAGAAACGATAATCGCTCTGCGTGGACAGACCCCTCATTGTGGCGAGTCGCAGGACTGCCAACCCCTCTACGAACACCTCCCGCTCGGCCGCTAGGATGACGTCCTCGAGTTGAGCCCGCTCCCTGGCCTGCTCGATTTCAACTTCGCGTTCCATCAGCAGACTTTCAAATGCATCCTCAAATGCGGCGTTGTCACGCTCCAGAAGCGCCCGGCACACAGCAAGCCGCGCGCTCGGATCGCCATCCAGGTATTCCTCCAGACGGTTGAGAAAAGCGGGGATTTCCGGTTCCGCCCGCGAACCCTCCACAAAACTATGCATCACCTGTGCATAGCAGTAGTCATCCTCGTATTCGTGGCGGTTCATCATGTCGCGCGGAGACAGCGAAATGATCACGCGCGCCCGCTCGATGTCGTTCGCTGCCACCAGGTCAAGCAACGGCTTGTAGCGTCCGGACGCCCGGTGGTGATCGCTCTCGATGTTCTCGCGCCGGAGGCGTTCCAGGTATAACTGTCGGGCACGCCCGCTGCGTATCAGGTTGTGATGGAAAAGGTCGGGCTGTCCTTCCGTGAGCAGTGTGACAATAGCGAGGGCCCGGAACTTGGTCGACACCTCGAGACTTAGGCCGCCTAACTGGGCGATAGGATAGTCAGGATTCTCGAGCCCTTGCAGCCAGAAGACTGCGTCATAGGCGAGATCTTCGATGTATTGACCCAGACTCATTGTTGATGGGTGCGATAGTCTGCAATCTCAACCCATTGAACGCCGATCATGCCCGCATCATCGATGGCTTTGGCAAGGTCGCGGTGCGCGATGACGGCGCCCGGATACTGATGCGCTTTGAAAAGCACACGGTCAGGCGGAATCGACTCGGGTTTAAGCACCAGTTGGTGCATCTCATCTATCTCCGTTTGCACGATAGTGCTCATTTCATACTTGGAACGATCAAGATCAATGCAGTCCACCGGCTCGATCGGGTGCACCATAACATACTCGTTGGAGAACGGCTTACCCTTTGGGTTCAGGATCGCAAGCGCCAGATACTCGACGAACTTGACCTTACGCTGCTTCAGGAGCTTCTGCAGTCGGGGAGATGCAATAATCCGCCCTCCGATGTTATACAAGCTGTCCGTCAGCAGCGTGTTGTCGGGAAAGTCAGGGTCCATAGTGTAAGCCGCATCGGCCGGGAAGCCTTGTGCGCGCGATACTCCGTCTCGCAACTGATATTGCTTGGGCACATTCACCAGCTTCTTCAAGACCACTGCGTCCTGCACGATGCTGCACTTCCAAATGACATAGTCTTTAGACATCAGACCGTCCCCCAGCGTGTGGCGGCTGCCACGAGACGTGAGATCTTACGGGCGAGCTTGCCATCGAATCCCTGTGCAGGGAACGTTCGCGGCTCGGCCGCGCCGTCTGACGCCATGGAAAACGGAAGATACCAGGTCGACGTCGGCTGAGCATTGCCCAACTGCCATGCCACATGGGTTCCACCTAAACGTATCCCCCTGTTCTGCAGTGTTGTTCGATAGTGATTCGAAAGCGTCTGAAGTTTATCTTTTAGCTCCTGCACCGCTGCCTCATGACTTTCATCCGCTTTCTTCTCGATCTGGTGCGCCAGTTTTTCCATGTCCGTATCGACTTCTGACTTGTATCCGCCGTTAGAGTTGTGATTGTAGTCATGCTGCGGGATATTCTCAAACGCCGGACCCTGCGCTTGTTGGATCATCACGCCACCTTGCGCCAAGTTGCAATAATACTTGATGGTGTGTCCCCATAGGGGCATTGCATACATGTTCGGCTTCTTATTGATGCACCACTCGGTTTGGTTGACAACATCGAGAATCTCCTCCTTTTTCGCCAGAAACTCGGTCACGCAGGCGATGCAGAGCAAGTGGTGCGCTTCGTGCTTCTTCCTGATCTCGAGCTTGCGGCCCTGGATGAAATAGTAAACAGCCCATCCGCTCGGAGCCGGATCGCAGTTCTTTTGGTATTCGGCCTTGCAGGGAGAGCATTTCTCGGCGCGCAGAGCGCAAAACTTTCCGACCTGTACTCCCTCTGAGTGAGACTCCGCCATGTTACACCATGCAAGATCCTACGATGAGCGCGCTTCTGCCCGGTCCATCATCGCTCGAGCAGATCACTGCCGTCTCGGCGGGCGCATAATCCCTTTCAAAGGCGGAAAGAACGGTACCGAGCGCGGCAATGCCGCTCGCCGCGCCGGTATCGCCAAATGATACAGCGGGATACCAAACGGGAGCCTCTCTGAATCGATAATCCTGGGCTATAAGCCGAACCAGGGCATAGGCCCAGTCGGCAGCTCTGTAAGCTTCTCCGTTGTGGTCAATTAAGAGCCAAATGGGAACATCAGAAACACAGGCGACGCTCTTTTTCACAGCCGCGGCCAGACCTTCACCGGCTGCGGCCGCGCCATCAAGAAGAGTTCGTGTATCTTGGGCGAAAGCGCACGAGCGGACAGACGCCAATGGTCTCCTCACAGGCGGGACTACACTGAGCAGCACGCATCCGGCTGCCTCGCCGGGCTGCAGACCGTCCGGCAGTTCCGGCTTCTTCAGTCTGCCCATCCGGTCGAGCCAGATCAGACACTCTTCGTCAACCAGGGAGTCGACGGCCGCTATGACCGCGCTCCGGCACCTTGCCGGCCGCCAGATCCGCCGTTGCCGCATGAATCGCCTCCGCGACGCCCGTGTGACCAGTTACCGAGACATGCTTCAAAACCGCGCGAACGGGCCACTCCGCAAGCGCGCAGGCTCGTCGCAGTAATGAGTCGGCATACTCCTCGGGAATTAACGGCTCTTGCTCGTCTCGATCCGCGGTCACGTCTTGCTGTATGTCTTCGTCCATCAGTTTCAGGCCGGTGAACCTGCGGCCGGGATCCGGTACGGAGAGGTAGAAGTTTGACGCGCCAGCCAAATCCTCCTCCCGCAGATTGCCCTTCAAATCAGCAAGAGCACCAACCAACAGACGCACGAGACGAGGAGTTCCTTCGAATCCTGCCGTGATAAACCACGCTGCGTGTCCGGCCAGCCCTGCAACATCCCCTTGCAGGTCCCTGACCGGGAAGTAATCGAGTGCGCTGGCGCGCGTGAGGCCGGCCCGCGCTGCGGCGCAGCAAGTGCGCGCATCCGGCCCAAGGGCGCTCACAAAACTGCGCGCGATCACACCCACTGCTCGCTCTCCGGTCAGCACTCAGAAAGCCTTTTTGCAGATGTAACAGATGGGACGCTCACTGCTTGGCAATGGCACAGCAGGTCCCTGGATCACCGGGAACGGAGGGGTATTTTTATCATTGTGAAGCATAATGTCATAGGCTCGCGTGACGTTCTTCCCTTCAAACTTGACGTCGAATGAAAAGTTCACGAATTCCGCCTTGCCCTTAACCTTGTTGGAAACCACTCCCAGCAAAGAGCCCGGTTCGTCGCCCGTGCTGATGCTGAAGTTAGAAGTGCGGACGCACGTGGAGTTACCGTCACACTTCACCTTCTTGCTGCCGCTCGCTGTATCGGACGAACGGGCGACGTTCGGATATGGCACGGGCACTGGAGGCGCCGGAGTCTTGCACACGTCCGGAAATGCTGTCGTGATGCCGTTGCTGCTCTCGTGCACCACCGATCGTCCGTTTACGGCTACTGTCACTCCCATATTTCGGCCCTAGTTAATAGCGACACTGCTGCCCTTAATGCGATTCGTTCTGGAGGCCCGGCTGGTCACGTCCGTGCCCTGCATGTTCACTCTGCCGTCGCGAGTTAGCTCAATGGAACTGCGGCCGCATCGAATTACCACGCGCTCATAGGCATCGAATTGTATCTCGTGAGCGCTAATCCTTCTGACTGTGCGGCTGCTTCGCACATTCGAACGCACTAGTCCGATAACGATCGGCCTTGTCGGATCACCGTTCTCAAATACCAGCAGCACTTGCGCGCCATCAAGCTTGCCTCTTATTCCCGCACCTGAAAGTTGACGAGCTTCCATCGGACCCAGCTCATTCCCATCGAAGTCCACGAGCAGCATGTGACGCTCACTCCAGCCCACCACACGTCCTACTTTCACGGCGCCCGGACTTTCCAGCCCCAGAATCTCCAGTTCCCGCTGCATCAGTTCTCCTTGATCTCACTGCCCTTCACAATCACGTCTCCGGAGCCCTTGATATTGATCTTTGCCCCTTTGATGCTGATGTCGCCGTTCTTTTTCATAACGATCTGAGCCGAGCCCGTCTTGATTACGATCTCGTCATCCGCCGTCAACTGAATCTTCTTGGCCTTTAGCGTGTATTCCTTAGTGATGATTGACTTTCGCAATCCGCCTACATTCTCTCTGTAGTCTTTGGTTACGCGCACTACCTTGTCTTTCGCGATCCGCTCATTTGCGTTGCCGCCGACATTTAAAGAGTTGTTGCCGCCAACATTGGTCGAGCGCACCGCTCCAACGGATTCCGTTTTTGCGCCTCCCACAGTAATCGCCATCACTGCGCCGACCGTCATTGCCATGGCCGCGCCGACTGTGACTTCCATCGCAGCGCCAACAGTCTCCGCGTAATTCGCTGCCACCGTCTCGGTGAGGCTCGACCCGACTGTCACGTACATGCTGCCGTCGATCTTCTCATTGTGGTTACGAACCACATGTACATCCTTGTTTCGGTCCACCATCTCGTATTTGTCACGATTTACAGTCAGCTTGCGGTCCCGCTTCACCAGTTCCGTTTTGTCATCGCCGATGACAATCGTTTCATCGTGCTTGACCTCTTCCGTCCGGTCGTGATCAACGACGATCGTCTCGTCGTGACCGACGTGCTCTGTCCTGTCATTCCCCACATCGACCCGTTCGTCATGCTCGACCTTCTTCTGCTGGTCGTACTGGGCGTGGACATTTATCAGCTCGGTGCCCTTCGTGTCATTAAGCGAGATTTCGTTGTATCCGCCGCCACCCTTTGTGCTGTTCGACTTATACCCGCTAATCATCGCTCCGCCGGGCAGCCCGAACGGCGGAGTCTGTTCGGCGTTATAAACACGGCCGATGATGATGGGCTGGTCCGGATCGCCCTCGAGAAAATCAACGACCACTTCCTGTCCAATCCGGGGAATGGCAAGCGCTCCCCAGCCCTGACCGGCCCACGGGTGTGAGACACGGACCCAGCAGGAGCTATTCTCGTTCTTCTTCCCCTCGCGATCCCAGTGAAACTGCACCTTTACCTGACCGTGTTCGTCGGTGTAGATCTCCTCACCTGACTTACCCACAACGACAGCAGTCTGGCAACCATGCACCACCGGCCGCGCAGTTATACGCTCAGGCCGGTAGGGAACCGCGAACGGCATGCACTCGAAGGTATTTCGATACGTGAACTCTTCGTCTGATGCGGAAGAGCCGCCCGCCTCGTAGTCGCTGCCCTGGGTCGCGCTGTGTCGTACCGACAGCAGCAAGTAAGTCTGATTCAGATCAGCGCGGTAGTGATCCTCAAGAGCAAACTGGCTGCCGGCACTGAACCAGCGGCATCCTCCGACTCCCTGGTGCACGGCTCCTCGCGCACCCTGCTCCTGCAATCGGATGCGTGCCAGGCGATCGCCATCACTCCTGCCGCTATACTCTCCCGGATAATCGTAAATCTCGTACGCGTTCGCACCCTTCACTGATACTGCGAGATTCGTGCTGGGCGTTAGAAAGTTGTAGTCCGTATGGGTCCAGCCGCCAGGCCGAAACTCCTCTTCGTATCGCCACTCTGTGATCACGTCGTCAAACGGACTGTTGCCTCCGCGAAAGTCGTATTGCGCGGTTTTCTGACCGGGACACGGGTCATGGCTGGCCGGGTCGTTTGCAAGCACGAGCGTATGTTTGCCCTTGCTCTGAGTGAAGTAGTAACCTATGCCTTCTTCTTCCATCAGTCGTGAGACAAAGTTGAAGTCGGTCTCACGGTACTGAACACAATAATCCCGAGGAGCAAATTCGCCGTAAAGGCGGAACTCGAAATCCATAAAATGGAGATCTTTGAAAATCGTCTCGATGATCTTAGGCACGGTTTGGTTCTGAAAGATGCGGCAATCAGCCGTTCGCGTCAGAAACCAGAGCCACGGGACTACCTCGGCGTGATAGTACGTAAAGCGCTTATCCTGAGCGCCCTGTGAGAAACGGCTGATGTAGCCGTTCCAGTATCTCTCATTCCCTTCTTTATCGAACAAGCGAATATCGGCTTTCTTGCCGACCATGTCTCGCATCGAGATCGCATCATTCTTGCTCAGCAGGTCCAGATCGAAATGGAACAGACGAGACATTGATTCCGTGCCGGAGAATGCCCTCAGCAAAAGCAAATCATCGCCGAGCGGCGTTGAAACAGCAATTCGACGGTTCGCTTGTGTGTATGCCATCAATCCGTCCTCATGCTGCGGATCTCACGTCTCTGAAGACCGCGTCATCGGCATCAAACCGAAATTCTCTCGTTTTCAGCCACGCCAGCCGACCCAGCCGCGGCGCATCGAGTCCGCGGTCTGTTAAACGACAATACGGAACATCGGCAGAGCGCAACACCAGTTGAACGTCAAATGCAAGAGATTTGCCCACCAAAAAACGCGTGAACCGAACAAGGGACATCGCGGACTTCCCACCCGGAAGGAAGTCGAGAAACCGTCGCAGAGTCAGCGGGCCCAAACGAAGTCGTATGAGCGATTGCTGATCCCAGACGCGTGATCCGATAAAGGCACCCTTGCCCAACTGGCTGCTCTCCCCGGGTGTGTGTAGCCACGCAAGGTCATCAGTCTGCATTCCGTACCAGGCACCTCTGAATTGATCAAGCGAGATCGGGACATGAAAGTGGTCACGCAGGATTGCACGCAGTGCGGCTGCTGACCGCGGACGCTGTGCAACCAGACCGCTGTACCGCAACAAAACGGTATCAGGGACTCCCGCGCGACCGCGCAGTCCCCTTGTGCCCATTCCGATCAGATCGTACACAGCGGCGGTAAAGGCGTCGGTCTCCTCGCTGCGAA
The DNA here is from genome assembly GCA_963794765.1 of Bryobacteraceae bacterium. Taxonomy (GTDB): domain Bacteria; phylum Acidobacteriota; class Terriglobia; order Bryobacterales; family Bryobacteraceae; genus JAWXCM01. Next base: position 29,610 of record CAWCGC010000028.1, read on the forward strand.
CAGCAGAAAGTTCATACTGAATCGCGGGCCGATGTTTCTGCCACGCCTGGTAGAACAGCGAGATCACGCGGTGGTTGAACAAATTGAGGAATGCCTCGAGCACGCCATCCCGCTGCAGCTTCCGTGCGATGATCCGCTCGGTATACCACGCCGGCAGCACCCCTTCTTCGCCGAAGAGACCCATGAAGGCAACTGTGATCTGAACAGGAACGGGCTCCTGCTTCGTTTCTGTGATCTCGTGGATCGCGCTCGCGGGAAATGCCAGCGAAGCGTGGGAATCAAACCGGCATACCTCGTCTCCTGCCCGTGACGTTGTTCCGACAGCACCACGGTCCAGATACATCCTCTGCAGCAGCCGGACGGCCTGAAAAAATTCAAAGCAATACCCGCGCTCGAACAAGCTGCGCTGTATGCATCCGGATTCTAGAGCAGCACTTGTTCGCCAGCTCGGGGCGGCCATTTTTTCAGAACTCCTTTCTTTGTCACAGCAGTGAGGCGGCTAAAAGAATTTACGGCACAATACAAGCCGAGAAATCGCTCAAGGACGGACGCAAACAGAAACACTCCGGTTCCTGCGAACTCCTCCTCATCGAACTCGATCGTACTGTCCGTTCCACGACAGAACGTCACGCCGGTGCTCGAAGCAACTCGGCTGACCGCGGGCCGGCTGTTCACGCGATGTATTCCCGTGATCTGCTTTCGGATGGAAGCATCGTCGGTAAAGTCGTAAAGCCGGAGTATTTCCTGCAGTGATGGTGTCCCGTCCTGGACTATGGACAGATGATTGAGTGCCAGATGCGAAATGAGTCTCCACTGCAGACTCCTGCGCAGTGGAGGACGAATCGAAGGTGTCGGCTTCCGCAAAGATCGCGCACGGGCCAGTGGAACTCCTTCCGGCTGAAGTTCTCCGAACTCCTGATTGAACTGAAGCTGTCCGGCCGCATCACGATTGGTGCACGTAACCCGAGCGGTCAGCATCTCGACGGCCGGGACAGAAGGATCGAAATCCAGATCGATCAGACAGAGGTAAACCTCGGTTCCGGCATCGGCGGCTTTCCGGAACGAGGGACGGCGCCTCGGGAACCAGAACTGTCGATCTGCAGATGATTCCGCCTCATGTTGCACGCCATAGAAGGGCTGGTAAACGCGGGGTTCCTGCTCGTAGCTCACCGTAGAGGTGACCCGATCAATGGAATAGACTTCGGTGCTGAACTGTCGATGAAGATCCGGAATGACCCTGTATTCCGAGGTGGTGTGACTCAGACGTATGGGCTCGGCGATGCGCTGAAACAGGTTGACGATCGGAGCACACCCAAGCTGAAACGTACTCTCGTCTATGTTTTGCTCGAGCGCGATCAGGCGCTCCCGGCTGTCGCGCTCCCGTACAGCAAAGAGGAGTTCGAATCTGCTTCCAAAACCCTGCTTGCTGACCGACCCGAGGTTCTCAACGTCGACAAAGAAAAACTTCTCCGGAAACGCAAAGTATTCCTGAAGCAGCCGGTAACCACTGAAGCTCTGGTCGGTATACGGCAGCAGACCCTCATCCTCGCCGAAGCCTCCCGGCTGGAGTGACCCGGCCGGAAGCACAATCGCCGGCGAATCCTCGTCCGCCGGCAGCGATCGTAGCTGGACGCGCAAGGTGTCGAGCAACAACGTTTCGTACAAGTTGTGCGCGACAGAACTGCTCGCCTTGAGATAAAACCGGAGCTTCGGCAAGTCGAGTTGTGCCAGGCTCACTCCCGGTGGACACTCCATTTCTATCCTGATCACAGCCGCAGCCTCGGACGGCAGTCTTACTCCCGTGAGTCGTCCCGGCTTGACAAGCGCTGCGGTCACCACACGAATCGGAAGAAGCGAAATCGGGTAGCACGTCCGAAAGGAACATGACACACCATCAACCGGAGGCGTGTGAAGGGGTGTGCCTGAAGGAATCTGGACGGCGGAGGTCACTCCGCTCTGGGATGGATCGAGCTGGAACTGAACAATACCAAGTGAAGGGATCGGTCGAAGGAAGTGCGGATAAAGCGTATCGAGCAGAGCTTCTGTGATTTCCGGAAATTCCTGGTCCAGCTTATGGTGTACGCGGCTGGTGAGCAGCGCGAACGATTCAATCAGGCGCTCCACATGCGGGTCCGGACAGACGTCCGGCTCCGATTCAAGTGAGAGACGGCCGGCGATTTTCGGATATCGAACAGCGAACTCCGACGCCATCTGGCGAATGAACGCCAGTTCACGTTCATAGTAAGGAAGCAGATCGTCGGCCATTACTCACCACCACTCAATGCGAAACGCCTCGAGTCGCGCGGCAGAACGACATCGAAGGTTACAGCGTCCGCTTCACCCAGGACGCGCAGGACACATGTGATCTGGTAACGAAGGACCGGCTGCAAGGGATCCGGTTTCAGCATTGTCACGCTGACACGCCCCAGTCTCGGTTCGAACAGCCGGATCGCACGCTCAATCGATCTGCGAACAAGTTCCTGCTCGTGTTCGTTGGTCAGGTTATAAGCCGTGAAATCAGGGATCCCGTACGCCAGGACGGAGTTGGAACAATGCTCCCAGGATGAATCGAAAGGCAGTTCCGGACGTCTCGTATTCAGCAGAGCTGACAGATCCCGTCGCAATGATTCCTGAAAGTTGCGGCCCTGCTGCCACGAACTCACTCGTTCGTCCCGATGGTTTTCGGGATTACCGTCAGTCAGCCGGTCAAGCAGCGACCAGGGCACTTCGTCGAGGTGCGGAGGACGGGTCTGCATTTTCATACCTCGCGGCAACGAAGCGCCTGCCATGGGTCGAGCCTGCACAGACGGTCATACAGCGTTCTGGCTTTATCCTTATCCGACTCGCTGCTGCGATAAACCTCGAAGAGCCTCGTCCAAACGTCTGCAATAAGCTCGGACGACTCCCACTGCTCAAGCTGATTTTTGTCGATCTGCTCGGCGAGTTGTTCGAGGATGGACCGTGCGAGACGTTCGCGGCCGCTTCGGAGACACACCTCGGCCAGCAACAGCTTGCGTCGGAATCGGTCGCGTCCGCTGCTCTCGGCGGCGGCGAGCCGGCTCATTTCCGCAAGTCCGTCATCGACTTGTCCAGATCGAATCATTTGCTCGGCGTCCTCCCATCGGGGACTCGGGGCGGGAACCGAGGTCGTGGTGTTCGGACTCAGCGGCATACGTATCACCAGTTGCGTTGCGGTCGTCGAGGTTTTGTCGGATTCCGTTACGCCAGCCGGGGCGGTGGCAGGCGCGATCGCGTCCGGCTCTTCACCCTTCTTCTTCTCGGCGATCCGTGCGACCTCTGCAGCAATGTCGCGAAGCGTGGTACGGAACGTCGCAAGGCTCGGCGCCACAGCTCCGAATTTGTCGTCGACAGCCTTGTCCAGTGCCGTATATTCCTGAGTCACCTCAGCCACCAGAGCAGAGAGTGCCTCAGCATCAGCTCGCTTACAGTCGTTCACCGCACGATCAAATTGATCGAGCGTCAGGCGGCCGCTTTTCACAGCCGTGTCGTATGCTTTCTTTCGCGCGTCATCATACTCGCCATCGGCGGTTTTCGTACTGGCCTCTGACCCGACCCGCCGGGCTTCCAGCAGGTCGAGGAAGCTGTAGTTGCCCGGCGTGTTGGGTCCATCTTTGGCTGTGATGGGTAAGTCACGAATGGAATCGCCCAGTTTTTCGTTCAGCCATTCGAGCGGACCCGAGCGGTCTTCCGGTCCATCTTCGATCGCAGGAAAGAGTCCCTGATCCCAGTACTGCGTCAGGAGTTCGCGAACCAATCGCAACCCGTCCCGCAGTCCGGTCCAGCGATCGATCTTCACAGCGGCTTCGGCGAACCAAACGGCCAACTGCAGGTCCTTCGAACGCTCCGCGATTGCAGACGCGGTTAGTTCGAGGACCATACTCCAGTTGGCCGCCTTCTGTTCTTTCTTGGCCCACTTTCCCGCTTCAAGCCCGTCATCAGACCGCCGTGCCTCTTTGATGCGATCCCAGTCCGGTGTCCAGCGAAGGTCGACGCCAGCCGGAGAATCACCGGCTACAGGGTCGACGAGACGATATTCTGCCAGCGAGAAAGTGGACATACGATGTCAGTCCTGAGTTACCTTGCGATGTGCGCTTAGGCCCCGCCCTCAGCAACTTTCCACTTCGAGGCCACATTGCCTCCCGCAGTACCATCCGGTTTCTGCTTCGTGTAAGTGTATTCGATGGCACCGAAGACAATGCCGATCATCTCGGTAGGGAACTGAGCGTCGGAGGCTGGAGTGGCGTCGTGCAACACGCGACTGATCATGTTCTCTTTCAGCTTGATCTCCAGGTACTTCACCGGATCGCCGCCGGCACGCCACAGTTCGATCGTGATCTCCGGAATGTGCGTGCCTTTACAGCAGGCTTCGGCGAGCTTCGGAGAAGCAGCGTCGATCAGCTTGTGTACCTGAAACTCGGCAAACTGAACAGCCTCGGCACTTCTGCCGCCCGCTGTCTTTTGCGTGACTGATGCAGGCTGGGCGATCTCGTGCACGTAGCGCGTGATCATGACCCAGTCTTTATGATCTTTGTCGGTACATTCGCCTTTGATATCACCGAAATTTGCGAAAGCATTAAAGGCCATTTGAATTCTCCTTTGGGCGAGACTTGTTGCGCCGGCGCAAGTGTCACCTCCAACGAGACACACGTCTCATGCAGGTGACAAAAGCGACCGGACAGGTAAGTAATGTCCCTGATTTAACCCTTGGGCAAAGGTAACTTCGCCACAAGGCGCAGGGAAACGGAAAGCGCCTCCAACTGAAAGTGAGGGCGCAGAAAAGCGACAGCGTTGTAATGTCCGGGTTTGCCGGGAATCTCGGAAACCTCAATTTTGGCTTCCCGAAGCGGGAACTTTGCCTTCATGTCCTGAGACGCCATATCATCCACCAGCACGTACTTGCTGATCCAGCGATTCAGGAACGCTTCACACTGATCCCGCGACATGAAGCTGCCGATTTTGTCGCGCATCATCACCTTAAGGAAATGTGCAAAACGAGAACAGGCAAATATGTACTGAAGCTGGGTTGACAGACGTGCGTTTGCGTTTGCATCGTCGTCAAGGTAAACCGTCGGCTTTTGAGCCGACTGCGCCCCCATGAAAACCGCCGTGTCAGTGCCTTTGTAATAGCTGAGCGGTATAAAGCCGAGCTTGGCCAGCTCGTTTTCTCTGCGGTCGGTAATTGCGATCTCGGTCGGACACTTGGTGGCGATGTCGCCGTCGTCGGTCTGGAACTGATGCGTCGGCAGACCTTCTACCAGACCTCCGCCTTCCACACCGCGAATCGCAGCGCACCATTCATGGCGCGCAAACGCGTCCGTCAGCCGGGCTCCGAAAGCGTAGGCGGCGTTCCCCCACAGGTATTTTCTGTGATCTCGGCCGTCAACATCTTCTTCGAAATCGAACTCCTCGACGGGAACCGTCTCTTTGCCGTACGGTAGTCGGATCAGAACGTGCGGCATGCAAAGACCGACGTAACGCGAATCGTCACTCTTGCGGAACATGTTCCACTTCAGATATGTCTCGCTGTCGAAGATCTTCTCGAGATCGCGAGGCCCGGCGAGTTCGGTGAAGCTCTCGAAGTTGAACATCGCCGGCGATGCTGCCGCGATGAACGGCGCATGCGATGTCGATGCTACTCCGGACATCTTCTCGAGCAAGGCGATATCCTGCGGATGCCGGCCGAACTCGTAATCGCCGATCAGAACTCCAAAAGGATTGCCGCCGAGCGTTCCGTACTCTTCTTCGTAAATCTTCTTGAATAGCTGGCTCTGATCGAACTCAACAGCTTTGTCGAGGTCCTTAAAGAGATCGTTTTTGCTGACGTTCATCAGTTTGATCTTCAGTGAGGTCGATGTCTCGGTCTGGTGGACAAGGTAGTGCAGACCGCGCCACGATGACTCAAGCTTCTGCAGCGGTTCCGCATGCATGACTTCATTCAGTTGCCGTGAGATAAGCTCATCCAGCTGACCGATGCGGCGGTTGATCATCTCCTCGGTGTCCTTAGACACGACCATCTGGCCGGTCATGACCTCCTGGATCAGGTCCTTCAGCCACAGCTTGCCTGCGCTGCGTTCCTCCTCACTTTGTCCGATACGGCCGTCTTCGACGATTCGGTCGAGGATACTGCGCTCCTCCGTACGGTCTGCGTGGAGGCAGGTTCGACAGCAAGAGCGGGTTTGGATTCGGCGCCCATTTAACTCTCCTTCTCTCCGCCGATAAGGCGAACGCCTGCCTCGGCTCCGGCGCGCTGCAGCGCTTCCTGGTTCTGGACCATTTCCTGAAGCAGTGCGTCCAGTTTCTCGTTTCCGATGAGCGTGCTGCGGATATTCGCAAGGCTGTTGCGGATTTCGAGCAGTTTGCGCAGAGGAGTAATTTGCTCGGCGATCTTTGCGGGTGCAAAATCATCGATACTCTCGAAACGCAGCTCGACGTTCATTCGGGTGTCGTCCTCGTTGAGGCGGTTGTCGACCTTAAACGCAAGGCGCGGACCGATTTTCTTCATCACTTCGTTGAAGTTGTCGCGGTCGATGTCGACAAATTTTCGCTTGGAAATTGGCGGCAGAGGCTTATCTGGTACGCCGGAAAGATCCGCGAGAACGCCAGCCACAAAGGGCAGTTCCCGTTTCTCGATCGCATCACCGATTTCAACGTCGTAGGTGATTTGAACACGGGGCGGGCGGACACGCCCAACCTTTTTCTGCAAACTCTCTTTCGGCATTGCTTATGCCCTCCATTCACCACGCGCGGCTGCTTCGGGCCGTTTGCCGCTCGTGGACTCTATTACAGGTTCCTCATTCAGTACACACAAAACTTCAGCTCGCGAAAACCTGACAATCGACTACTTTTGGCTCCGTTGTTCAGAACTTAAAAGTCTCGAAGTTGCCTACTGTACAGCCCTTCCCGGACATCTAAAGCCCTCAAAAAACTTTGGGTTAAACAAGTCCATATTGCCGGGAAATTCCGCAATCTCAACCCTGACTGGTGCGTTAAGCTGGGTCTCTCCACCACCGGCGACCTTCATGCGGTTCCACTCAACCTGCCGGGCATTAAGTGGCCTGGGTTCGGCGCCCGCCATGATTCGAAACAGACCCCAGGGACCGTCGTTCTTGGCAGCTGTCTGCTCGAAGTCGCCGCTACGGACCTTTACTTCCGCTCCAGGCGCGCTCGTCGGCGTCCAGGTAAATCGTTTCTGCAGCGATGTCGTCCAGGCATAGTCGTGCCCGTCGAAACGCAACTCGAGAATCCCGTCCTTCCACTTGGGATCCAGCTTGGGCCGTAGCGCGAATGACAGCTGCGGCTGGGTCGCTCCCGCAGGGAAGAACGCATCGCTGAATGTCTGCGCCCGATTCAGAAAATCCAGGAGTTCCTGCGTGACCTGAGGCTTCTTTGCCGGGTCTTTGGACTTCCACTGATTTCCGTCCTTCACAACAAACTCCCCAAGAGATTGTGCCTGCATCTTCCACAGCGCGCCAGCACCCGGCGCGAACAGCAATTCAATCTCCTTCAGACTGGCGTCCTGACTCGATACAGAGTTAAACGGAAATCTGCTGAGCACCGGCCGCACGTCGGCGCACAACTTCGCGAGTTCTCCGTTCACTTTGCCCTTCTCTGCGACTGCGATGTCACGCGTGATGAAAGGTCGTGCGTTTACGATCGGCTCTTCCAGCAGCCGTACAACGACCTGGTCGACGCCGTTCACGCCAACGGAATTGAATGCTCGCTCAAGTTGCCGGGCTGCGTCGAGTGCCTTGTCATAACTTTGCGCAGCAGCCTGGTTGACAGCCCCGTCCGTCGGACCTGCGCGCGCGACATCGCGCATCGCTGTCCCCAGGCCGGCAAGTGAATCGATATACCCATTGTTCTTTTCCAGAACCCATTTCGCACTGTGGGGCGGAACTACAATCTGCACTGGTTGAAACGTTCCGCTCACGTCCGCCGGATCGGCGGGCAACTTCGTCTGACGTGCTGTCAGTTCGGCTGCTTTCTCCGATCCCTTTTCCGCCGCCGCTGGCAGCCGATCCCAGCACGGACACGTTCTTTCCGACTGCCGCGATCTTGCCCATCAATCCGTCGTCCTGCTTCGTCTCCGCAGGGAAGTCCGTCTCGTCCGCTGCGAGCGCCAGTGCTGCAAGCAGCGGTGAAGTATGGCTGGACAATACGCCGAGCTTGCTGCTGGCATCCTCAGCTCCGCGGTAACGCACAACCGAGATTCCTGACAAGTAGTGGCGCCAGGCTTGGGCGTACTCGTTCAGATATCGGCCCTGGATCGCACGCTGTGTTTGCGGATCCTGGCGTGCGATCTTGCCGTCACCCTGACCTCCGACAACACAAGGATCGCCGGCCGATGCGCTGCTGCCCTCGGCGCTCTTCTTTCGAACCAGGTCCCACGCCGAAGGTTTGAATACAGCACGGACGTCCGAAACACCGGTCAGTACGGACGCATAGTTCGGAGCAATATCGCCGAGCTTTCGTGGCTTTCCGGAATCCTTTTCTGCCGCGCTGAGAATGGAAGCGTACACTCGCTCGATACTCTGGACGTTCGCCAGATATCGGCGGCCGTGATCCCGCCCCTCAGAGTCCTCGCTCAGGTGAACCGGGACGCCATACGGAAGCTCGCTCGCGTAATAATTAAGTTGCCGCGCCAGCAACATTCGTCCCTCGTCAGTTCGGAAACTCTGCTCTTCGTCGGCGACTTGCCTGAGGACTCCGGATACGATCGCCGGATCCGGCTTGCATGCCGGGGAAGTCATCATGATGTGCGTGGCGAGGCCGCGATAAACCGGATCCCACGGTGCGTTGCTGCCGGGCAGGGCAGGCAGGCGACGCAGGTCTGCAACCAAAGTCGCATTTAGGTCATTGAGCGCGATTTCCTGAAGCCGGCGAAAGTAACCGACTCGCGCTGCTTCGGCAACTCGGTTTCCTGAGTACAGACCCCAGCGAAGCCGTATAGGAGCCCCACTACGCTGCCAGTTCGTGAGGTTTTCGGTCTCTGTGCGCAGCGCGTCCAGATTTCTCAGGTCCGCAAGGGTCACTGAATCAGTGGTGTGCGCCTGCACTTTGGGCAGACTCAGCAGACTTCCGAGAAGCTCTCGATTGTTCGACCAGGACCAAATCCATATTCCGCACAACAGAATGCAGAACGAAAGAACTCCTGACGCTGCAAGTTTGAGGCGCCGCTCGTACGCATTGTCGTTTGCCGAGATTGGACGTGGCGGACGGCTTTCATCCAGCGCTGACTGGAATATGCCGGTGTTGAACATCCAGCGTCGAACAACACCGCGGACCCCTTCATTCTTCGGAAGCGCCTCCATACTGAAAAACTGAGTTGCTTCGGAGCGAAACAGACGTGTGGCATCGGCGGCTACTTCGGCCAGCGTCCAGTCGGCGCGCGTTTGACCGATCTCCGCCATAGCAGCCGGGACATCGCGCGTCGCAGTCAGATGATAACCGCACAACACCGGACCAAAGCGTCTGGCGTTCGGCCGGTACGCATCTGTGAGAAATTCAACCAGCGCCGGACGCAAACGCTTAAACTCGCGCGGAAATTCGTAAATCGCCGGACGCCTGTTGCGATCCGCCTCATACGCGAGATGAACAATCCGTCGATCTGCCAGCACCTGGTAGAGTTCGTTGAACGAACGCGTCAGTCGCTTCGCCTCTGCATCGGCGATCTCCGGGTTCAGTGCGTCGTTACCCGATCGTGTGCGCGTGATCCTGTGGCCGAAACGCTGGCTTGCTTCGCTCTCCGGCATTCGCGAAAAGAACTCATCGAAGTACGTGACGGCATCGGTCTTGGTGATGATGTGATGCGCGTCATACTGGACATTAAAAACTTCGCCAATGGCACGGAGCCGTTCCTGCCAGTGTTGGGCTTCACGTGCGATCAGATCAGAATGAACTCCGCCAACGAGACCCTTTGCTTCGCTGAATGCGAACACCGCGTGCAGCGATAACCCGGGAGCGGGTGGCCGAAATCGTTGCCACCAGCGGACCGTGCGTGTCGGGCCACCACCACTTCGGAGAGTTCGCAGCAACGTAACCCACTGGCTGATGTCGCCGGAGAACGCACGGCCGCCGAGCTCGACGAAAATTGCGCCGTGGGCCAGCCAGATGTTCGCGAGCCTGGTCGGCTGCACGGCAGAACCAGGGCCGATCTGTCCGGCAAGAAGTTCGGGATTGAAACCGGAGCCGACGAAGGTACTCGTCTTGCCGCTTCCTTCCGGACCAACGAGCAGGTAAACGGGTAAACCGCCAAAGGGACCGGCGCCCGGCCGGGTGTCGCCAGTAACTCGAATTTTCGCGAGGGTCGCCTCAGCCTCCTGCAACAGCGAACCGAAACCGCTGTCTTCCCGGGGTTGAGAAACAGGTTCGAGCCTTGATGTCGGCTTCGGACGTGCTGCTCTTCGCGCTTTCCACAGCCGGATCCATGTAAGCAGACGAGCGCCGATCAGGAACGCGAGCACCGACAGGATTCCGACACCGGTCCACAAGAGACCAACCTGCCGGAGTTCCTGCGGGGCGGCAGGGTATTTGTAGAGCGCCGCTATCCAAACCAGAGCGGTGTAGAGGAAAAGCGAGAAAAAGATGCCCTTGACGCCCACGTGATTACTCGCGCACTAGTCCAGCACTGTTCGGACTTCCGAGGCAGTCCATTCCAGATTCAGCCTCAGCAGGATAAATAAAACGAGCGCAAAGACGAGTGCGCCCGCCATCATATAGAGCAGCCGGCGATAAGAGGGTGGAGCTGCGGGCAGCACCGTCTCACTAATGGTTTCCGCCAGACCGCGCGACAACGTCGGAACAGAGCCGCGAATATCTTCGATCCGCCGTCTGACCGTCTCGGCTATGCTGTCAGCCTGAACTCCCAGACTTCCCGAGTAACGGCCCTGGAAACCGAGCAGCAGGCACAATAGATACACCTCGAGTACGTCAGCAAGTCTCGGTATGTCACGACGTTCCTGCAGATACCCGAGCTTGTCGAAAAATACATCTCCGGCATGAGCGAGCCCAAACAGTTCTTCCTGCAAAGGACGACGTTCCCAGTCGGTGCGGATCGGCTGCGCGGAGTTGAGAATGACAAAATCGAGAAACGCGACAACGGCGAAGTGGGTATCTTTAATATCGTTGTTGTCGTAACCAGCGGCAATCGCTTCTCGTTCGACGTCCTGCAGTGCCGAACGCGTCTTCCTGCGAAATGCCTCCGCTTCCGTGATCTGCTGTCGGCCTGCGCGGACTCGCACAGTCGCCGTCAGTAACCCCTGATACATCAGCGCAAGGGAGTTTGCGCTTCTGCCGGTATCTTGTACTTCATGCGGTCTGCTTCTGACCGCTTCCGTTGCCGCGTGCATCATTGTTCGACCCGGAACATCAACTCACGACGAACTAGTGCGATTTGCAACAGAAACGTTTCGTGATCTAATCTCTCTTCAGGCCCCATCATGCGTTTTGCACTCTTTTTCTGTTTCGCCGTGTTGCTGGAAATATATGCGCCAACGGCGGGAAATTCCGGACAGTCGACAGCAGCGGTAAACAGCTTAACCATTGAAGATGTGGTCGCACTTGTAAAAAAAGGCTTTTCCGAGGAAGTGATAATCACACAAATCCGGAAGCGTGGAAAAGCTTTTGACCTGAATCCTGATGAGATGACAGAACTGCGGAAGCAGGGAGTATCGGACAATGTCGTCCGATACTTACTGGATCCGTCGCTTCCGTATACACCGCCGCCACCGCCCGCACCCACGACTGCGGCGCCAGGAACTCAGGCAAAGTTATCCGGACCGGCAAAGATTTATGCGCCGGACAAATTGGCCGGCTTGGTTCCTCCCGACCCGGGCATCTATTATTTCGGTGCATCGAACGAGCCTGTAAAGCTCGCGATAAAGGTGCTGCTCGGTTCGCGGCAGGGCGCCGGGATGACCAAAGTTCTGAGAAAGAAGGCCCGGACGCTGGCGTATCTGCCCGGTCCCACTGCAAAGCTTCGAATCAGGATTGCGTCCCCAACTCTTTACGCGCGGCTGCCGGAGGGCAAGAACATCGAAGATCAGGTCTTGATCACACTCGATCGGACAGCCGACGGCCGTGAGATCGATCTTGGTCCCGGAGACAAACTGGAATTAAGTCCGACGGCGATTCGGCAGTTCGACACCACCGAGGTCGGGCCGGGCTTGTTTCGTATTACGCCGGCTCCCTTGAAAGACGGCGAATACCTCCTGTATCAGATCGGCTCGGCGGAAAAAGATAAAGGAACGGAAGGAAAAGGAGCGGAATTTGCGATTGCGACGGGCGCTCCCAGGTGATAGCCGTTCACATGGACGGCGTTGCCGCCAGACTCTCTCTTGAATCTCTTTCGAACGTGTACGTGAAGGCACCCTCGGCGTCCGCGCTGACCCTGATCCCGGTGACGGTCTGACGTTCCGCGATCGCTTCGAGAATTAGACGCGAAATGTCCGGCAGCAGAGTATTCGTCAGGATGTTATCGATGTTTCGAGCGCCACTTTCAACCTCGGTGCAACGGGCGGCGACTTCGTTCACGACACTGTCCTCGTAGTCGAGATGAAGTCTGTGGTTTTCCTGGATACGGCCGACTACCTTCTTCAACTTGAGCCGTACGATCTGCTTCAGGATCTCGTCGCGAACTGGGTAGTACGGGATGATCACGAGGCGCCCCAGAAACGCCGGTTTGAAGACCCGGTTCAGTTCCGGCTTCAGTGCCTGTGTCAGTTCGTCGGCTGAGGGCATCCTGGCGGGATTGGTGGTTAAGCGGGCAATTTGATCGGTTGCCGCATTGGTCGTGAGAATGATGATTGTGTTCTTAAAGTCTATCCCGCGGCCCTCGCCATCTTCCAGATGACCTTTATCGAAGACCTGAAAAAAAAGCTCCAGTACATCGGGATGAGCCTTTTCGACTTCGTCGAGCAGCACCACGGAATACGGCTTGCGCCGAACTGCTTCCGTCAGCACGCCGCCTTCGCCATAGCCGACGTATCCAGGAGGAGAGCCTTTTAGCGTCGACACGGTATGGGCCTCCTGAAATTCCGACATATTAATCGTGATGAGGTTCCGTTCGCCGCCATAGAAGAGCTCCGCGAGTGTCAGTGCCGTCTCGGTTTTACCGACACCGCTGGGTCCGACAAGGAGGAAGACGCCGATCGGCTTGTTTGGGTCCTCGAGCCTCGCTTTCGAAATCCTAAGCCGCTCGCTGATAGCTTCGAGCGCGTGGTCCTGCCCGACAACGCGGCTTCGAAGGTGTTCTTCCAGATGGAGAATCGCTTCGATCTCGTCTTTCACCATTTTGCCGACGGGTATTCCGGTCCAGTCCGAGATAACTTCGCTGACGACCTGCTGATCGACGCACACTCCGACCAAAGCTGAGTCACCCTGTATCTCGACGAGCTCGTTTGTTAGCTGTTGCAACTCGGTACGAACTTCGCCGTCGCCCGTCGCACCTTGAGAGGAGGAAGCCGCAGCGCCGGCGGCAGCGGGATGGACTTCCAGGGCGCCTTCCAGTGTGGTTCGCAATTCTCTAATGCGAACTACAAGCGACTTCTCCTGATCGAAGCGCGCGTTAAGTTCCGTGAGTGCCGCCTGGACGGATTCCCGTTCCGCCGCGAGTAAATTGAGTCGCTCCCCATGATCCGCCCCGACAGCTGATTCACGTTTCAGAACACGTTCCTGAACGGTCAAATCGTCAAGCCTCCGATGCGCAGCCTCGATCTGAGAAGGCATCGAGTTCTGACTGAGAGCAAGGCGCGCACATGCCGTATCCAGCACACTAACCGCCTTGTCCGGCAGTTGGCGCCCAGAGATGTATCGATGCGAAAGGCGAACGGCGCCATTGATCGCTTCATCGAGGATTCGAACACCGTGATGCTGCTCGAGCGACGTTACGACGCTGCGCAACATGACCCTGCACGTGTCCTCGGAGGGCTCGTCTACCTTGATGACCTGAAATCGGCGAGCGAGGGCCGCATCTTTTTCGAAAAACTTCTTGTATTCGGACCAGGTGGTTGCAGCAATCGTTCGCAGTTCTCCGCGAGCGAGGGCAGGTTTAAGCAGATTCGCCGCATCACCCTGACCTGCCTGGCCTCCCGCTCCGATCATGGTGTGCGCTTCGTCAATAAACAGAATGATCGGCACTGGCGATGCTTTGACTTCTTGGATGAGACCTTTGAGGCGATTCTCAAACTCGCCGCGAACGCCCGCGCCGGCCTGAAGCAGCGCAAGATCGAGTGTTCGGACCTGCACCTTCCGCAGCGGCTCAGGAACGTCGCCGTTCACAACGCGCTGCGCAAAACCCTCGACTACCGCTGTCTTTCCAACACCGGCTTCACCCGTGAGGATAGGGTTATTTTGTCTCCGACGAGTCAGGATATCTATGACCTGACGAATCTCGAAATCGCGCCCCAGAACTGGGTCGAGTTTGCCCTCTTTCGCGCGCTCCGTCAGATTAAGGGTGAACTGATCCAGATTCGGTGTTTTGCCCGCAGGGCGCGCCGCTTCGGTTCCCGCTGCCGTCTGCGCGATTGCTGTTCGGTCTTCCGGCGAGCCCTCGACGATTCTGAAAAGATCGTTCCTGAGCTTAGCGCCCTCAACTTTTTGCCATTCAGAGCTCACATCCTGGAGAATCCGCGTCAGTTCCCTGGCGTTCGTCAGCGCCACAACTGCGAATCCGGTGCGCACTTCGGAGGCACTATAGTCGAGCGAACCCAAATTCCACGCGTCCGTGAGCATTGACACAAGGGAAGGACTGAGGCCGGGAGTCCGCGCATTTCCCGTTTTCAGGCCGTCGACACTTCGGGTCAGTTCTTTAGTGAACTTCGATGTGTCAACGCCGCAATAATGAAGAATTCGGAGCAGATCGTTATCTTGTTGATCCAGAGCTTTCAGCAGAAAATGCTCAATCTCGACATCGTAGTGAGTGCGAGTGACCGCCAGTCCGGCAGCCCCTTCGAGGGCAGACCGCGCCCTGTCGTTTAGCTTGCTTATGAGTGCCTTCAGGCTGGCGGCCATAAGTACCTCCGCAGCAGGTGATCGAAAGCGGTGTTTTGCAGCCAAATCACTCTACTACAGATGCGTCGGAAATGCTGAAAATCGGACATCGCAGATCAGATTATTATTCTCAAGCCGAAATGTTTACTGATTAAATGGACTGTCCAGTACCGACCGGTCTTCGCAAGTTATCGTTCGGGGGGTTCAAACAGGACGAAGCGCACGCAGACGCTCCGGAGGGACGCCGAGGTCCAGCCTCGGTGCTGGGCCAGGCCATGCGGACAGCACTGCTTTTCTCCGGCTTCCGCCGTTCGATCTCTGCAGCAAGCTGCGCGTCGGCCCGAACTTTCGCAAGTTCCCGGCTCTGATATTCTCCAAACTCAACCGGGGGAATGCGATCGGCTTCTGCGGCGGAAGGAATCATCAGAGCAGCGAATACCTCGCAATGGCCAGCGTCACTGATAAAATCTGTGACCATGACGAGGAAAGCCGTCGTTGTTCTCGGTATAGCTGCAGCAATAAGTTGCGCGACAGTCGTCTGTGCTGCTGACCGAGCCAATGGAGCCGGGATCAGTTTTCAAAAGTTCGCCGATCACGTCGACATTGATCTCAACAATAAGCCGGTAACTACGTTTCATTTCGAATCGAAGTGGGATAAACCTTTCCTCTACCCGATACGCACACTTTCGGGGATGGTCATCTCGAGAGGATATCCGGTCGAGCCGCGGGCAGGCGAGGAACGTGATCATGCGTGGCACCGCGGATTCTGGTACGGTCACGGCGACATCAACGGGCAGGACTTCTGGCGGGAAAAGGAAGATCACACCACAAGCCGAATGGTGATCGACGGTGAACCAAAGATAACCGGACGCACGATCGAGGCCAGGTTCGCAATGATACCTCCCAGCGGTAAACGTATGGGCACGATTGTCGAACGGTATTCATTTACGCCGGATGGACCGAATCTTGTCATCGACACGACAATCTCCGTCATTGCTGATGGCGGTCAGGCGCTCCGGTTTGGCGATTCTGACGATGGCGGATTTGGGTTCCGTCTTTCGGACGAATTTCGGCAGGACCGGGGTGCGCAGCTGACCAACTCCGAAGGACAATCCGGTACGGAAAACATGTGGGGCAAACCTGCGCGATGGGTCAGGTACTCGGCCGCAGTCGGCGGTGTCCAGCGAGGCGTCGTGATGTTGGATCATCCTTCGAACCTGCGCAGCCCGTCGAGATGGCATGCTCGCGGTTACAGTCTGTGTTCGGCCAATCCATTCGCGCTGGGGTCGTTCATGAAGGACAAGAAGGTTGATGGCTCCTGGACGCTGCCCGCGGGACAGACGCTCCGTCTGAAGTACCGGATCATCGTGTACGACGGCGAGTTGTCGCGCGAGCAAGTGGACAAGAGCTACACCGCATTCGCAAATCAGAAGGACTGACGTGAAACGCAGAGAATTCATGGCCGGTTCGGCCGCGCTTTCGGCGAATGCTGCCGGCGCACCTTCAACTGACAAACTTGTGATCGACTGTCAGAGCCACCTGTTTGTCCCTGACGTGATCGCGTTTATGGAGAAACGCAAGACATCTCCATACGTGTATCGGAAAGATGGCGGCACATTCATCGTCGTGAACGACTGGGTGCGACGGCTCATGCCGAAGCACACGGATGCCGCAGCCAAGGTCGCTGACATGGATACCGCCGGCATCAACATGACGGCGCTAAGTATCAATGACCCCGGCCCGGAGTTGTTCGGCAGCGACGGGCTCGCGGTCGCGAAAATGTGTCACGACTGGATCGGTGAGATCTGCAAACAGTACCCGGGCCGCTTTTTTGGACTAATGACGCTGCCGCTTCAGGACATGGATGCGTCTCTGAAGGAAGCCGAGCGGTGTGCGACCAGGCTGGGCATGAAGGGCATCCTGCTGTACTCGAATCTCAACGGCCAGTTTCCCGATGAGCCTCAGTTCCGTCCGTTGTTCGCCTGGGCGGAACGTGCTAAATTGCCAGTGCTTTTACATCCGGCGTACCCGGTGACGTACCAGCAAACGAAAGGGTACGAGATGGCTGCGGGCCTGGGACTGATGTTCGACACGACCATCGCACTTGGCCGGCTGATTATGTCCGGCACTCTGGACGAGTTCCCCAGTCTCAAACTGGTGTGCCCGCATGTTGGCGGCGCGCTGCCATACCTGATCGGCAGAGTGGATCATCAGGCGATGGTCCTGAAACGCGGAGCCGAGCATATTCACAAAGCCCCAAGCGAGTATCTGAAGCAGGTATGGTTTGATACGGTATCTCCGATTGGACTAGCGATTCGTTATGGCATCGACTTTGCCGGACCTGGGAAAATGCTGTTCTCGAGCGATCACCCCTGGGTAGATCCAAACATGATTCTTCGTCTTGTTCGGGGGCTAAAACTCGGTTCCGATGTGGAATCGAAGGTGCTGTCGGAGAATGCGCGGGCGCTGTTCAATATATGATGACCAACAGGCGAGAGTTTCTGGCGGCGACTGCCCTCGCCGTGTCCCTTGCGTGCGCTGCGGAACGTAAGTTCCGATATGCGATCTGCAACGAGACGTTCGAGGGCCAGAGTCTCGCAGAGGCGTGCCGCGTCGCACTCTCGACGGGATATCAGGGTATCGAGATCGCGCCGGGGACTCTGGCTGCCGATCCTGCAACGCTTACGTCTTCTCAGACGAGGGAAATTCGACGGACCATCGAAAGCAGCGGGATTAAATTCGCGGGACTACACTCCTTAGTCTCTACTCCAGCCGGACTGCATCTGACGACGCCGGACGCGAACGTTCGGAATCGAAGCTGGACATTCTTTCGACGTCTTGTCGATCTCTGCGCAGAGCTTGGGCCGCACGGAGTCATGGTGCTTGGGTCGGGGAAGCAGCGCGGAGCGGTGGACGGTTCCAGCGTGGAAGATGCCCGAAAGCGGCTGACCGAAGGTTTGGCGTCTGTTGCACAGCAGGCGGCCGATCGGGGTGTGTTGATTCTGCTGGAGCCGCTTTCCCCACAGTTCACGAATGTGGTGAATACGCTTGGCGAAGCCGTGGATGTGGTCAGACAGGTCGGCAGTCCGGCTGTGTCATCGATGTTCGATACTCACAACACAGTTGCTGAGACTGCTCCTCACGATCAGGTAATCCGGCGGTATTCAAAGCACATTAGGCATCTGCATATTAATGAGTTGGATGGCCGGCATCCCGGGACGGGCAACTACAACTTCGGCCTGGTACTTAGCACGCTGCGAGACATCGGGTATGACGGTTGGGTCTCTCTGGAAGTGTTTCAGTTTAAGCCTGACGGCGAGACCATCGCAAAGGAAACCATGGCAGTGTTGAAGCGCCTGGAACAAAGATCAGGGAGGGCATAGTCAATCGTCGATATTGCTGCAGGACGAAGAGAAAGAGCCAGAACGGCACCAGAAGAACTTTGTGTGGCCAACATCGTCACGCGTACCGGACGAAACGTACATTTCGATGCCGAGACGGAAACCATCTGTGGATGGTTTAGCGCAGGACGTGACTCGCGAGCGCGGGACGTTCGGTTTCGCATCGCGCCTGCGTACAATTCCGGCGTCTTCATGAGCTTCGTTTCTGAGCGGACAGACCGGCCGTGGAATGGCAGAATTGCGAACGCAGGAATTCGATTACCTTTGTCCCGGAACGATCACGCTGTCCGGTTCGTTCGGTATCAGCGCGACAACAACGGCAGCCGCAATCAGTGGAACTACGCTGGCCGCCATCAATACCGGCGCGAAAGAACTGGCGTCCGCGACCTTGCCTATGAAGTAAGTGGCGACAATCGTGCCAAGCCCGGCGCCGGTGCCGCTCAGACCACTGACAGTTGCGACGGAGTGCGGCGGATATACGTCCGCAGGCAGGTTCAGGAGCATTGTGGAAAGGGCCGCATAGGACAACGTCGAGATGGCAAACAGCAGGATCAGGGCTCCGAGTGATTGCGTCACAGCGGCTGCTCCGAGGACGGCCATCCCGACACCGGAGACCACCACGACCGCCTTACGCGCACGGACCACATTCCAGCCTCGTGTGATCAGGTAACTCGACACTCCTCCGCCCAGGAAGTTGCCTGCATCGGCGGCAAGGAATGGCAGCCAGAACGCCATCAGGCTTTCCTCAATGCGGAAGCCCCGGGACAAAAAGGAAAATCGCAAACCAGTCTGTGATGAAAAACCACACTGGATCGGTCAAAGTTTTCCCGATGATGATGCCCCAGGTTTTCGGCATGCGCAGCACGGTTCGCCACGGCATCGCGCGTTCCACATCGGCGTGCACGTTTCCGGCGCGTGGTCCTGCTCGATACGTGAGCCGGAACAGGATCAGCCACAGAAACCCGAGACTTCCGGTAACGAGGAATACCGGACGCCAGCTTCCGAACGAATGGTAGGCCCAGAAGACCAGCGCGGGTGCAATCGCCGCACCTGCAGCCGAGCCACTGTCGTAAAGCGCGACAGCCCATCCGCGCTCGCTCGCGGGGAACCACTCGGCGACAACCTTCGCCGCACCCGGCCAGTTGCCCGCTTCTCCCAGACCGAGAAGAAACCGAAAGGTGCAGAAGCTGCGAAGTCCCGTGGCCAGCGAGGTAAGCATCGCTGCGGCCGAGTAGAACAGGACGGAGATACTCAGCCCCTGCCGCGTGCCGATCCGATCGAGAAGCCGGCCCACAGCAGTCTGGCCGATCGAGTACGCGACTCGGAACGCGATGACAAGCAGCGCGAAGTCCGAGTTCGTCCACTTGTACTCAGCCTTGATGAACGGCGCGAGGACGCTCAGTGTCTGACGGTCAATGTAGTTGATGACCGTCGAAAGAAAAAGGAGGACTCCGATGTACCAGCGCAGCGGACAGCCTTACTTGCCTTGCGGCAACTGCCAGCCTTCATCGAAAAGGCCGGCGTATGCAGCTTCGGGCACGTCGGAATTCGGTGCGTCGCTGACCTTTAGGATCGCGAAGTCGCCGAACCTCGGCATTCCGTAGTCACCGCGGTACTCGCGTTCTGAGATCGTCAGGCCGGTGTTGATGACGACGTAATGATCGTGCGCGAATGGGCTGGGGTAAGCGAGCACCGGATAATGGGTAGCCGCCGGGAAAGACTGCGAGCCCATGCTGACGCTCTCTCGAGTCCAGCGGACCGGAAGTTTGCCCTGCAGCTTTGCAATCCACCGATTGCTGCCCGGGTCCCCAAAGAGGACGACGTTATATCTCGCGAAATCGGATTCCTTCAGGTCCTTGTCATCAACGATCCGCGGATGAGCGCGGAAGAACTTCGCGTAGAGACGATCGAAGCGGGCGAGTGCTCGCAACGACTGTTCGTTCACCCCTGCGTTCCACGGCGTCCCCGTTGGCTTGACGCAAACGAACGGGTCAAGGAAGGCGTCGTCAATCGGGCCCTGAAGCTCGTGGATTTTGTGAAGTCCGGACTGTGTTCCCCTTGCCTGCCTCCACTGGTCGTTCGTGTTTTCGAGCGTGATCGAAGCTGCAGGCTTCACCTTCAACTGCTGGCCATCGATCTCAATCGTGCCGGCGTGGTCCGTTTCACGCAGCGTCAGACGAGCCAGATTCTTCGTCGTGATCTTGTAGTGCTTACCGCCATCGCTGCGCAGTGCATCGATGTCGGTGCGCTCATAGTGAGTCTTCAGGTTATCGGCGGTAACCCAGTAATCGTGGTTATAGCGCGTAGTGAACGTGACGAAGCGAATGTGATCCGGCGAGACTCGGCCGCGATCTCCGTACTGCTTCAGAAACGCATCGAGGTGTTGGCGTACTAGCGGACTGGTGCCATGTCCGGTGTTCTCGGAAATAAGGAAGATGGACGGCGTGCCCTTGATCCGCAGATCGTTGGGTTCACCTTCGGCCGGAAAGCCTTCCTTGACCAGCTGATCGCGGACCTTCAGCGATGACTCGAGTTGACCGCGCGTTTTGGTGCGCTGCGGATCAGGCGGCAGACAACAAACCTGAGTGTCGTTGTCGCCATCGTGGCCGGCGATCGGAAGATTGAAGCCGTTGAGCGCCCATTCGTGCATGTTCTCCCAGATCCGAAGTGTCTTCAGCTGGTAATCCGTCAGGCCTGGCGTTTCTGAGCGGCGAGACCACGTGCCGGCTCCGATCTCTGCGGCTGCGAAGACATCGGGGTGGTGCAGCGCGATGTGCCATGCACCTTCGCCTCCCATCGAGAAGCCGCGAAGAAGGATGCGGTCGGGGTCAATCTTGTAGCGCGCGCTGACCGCGTCGATTGCTTCAAAGACGTCTCGCTCGCCAGCGTAGTGCCAGCCGCCGCCGTTCCAGCGGCCGTAGACATCCACCTGGATCTGCCCGGCGTCAGTCACGGGCGGTTTGCCGGGTCCGCTGTTCGGGAACGCGAAGAGGAACTCGGATTCAGTCAGGCGCGCCGCTCGCCCATGCATCGACACGTAGAGCCTTACAGGCTTCGAAGGGTCATAAGATTCCGGCAGCGTCACTCCATACGGCTGCACCGAGCCATCCAGAGCCGAACGGAATCCGTGCAGACGCTTGCGTCCCGACGTCCATTTTGCCTCGCCCGACTGAAGCTGCTTGGCTCGCTCGACACCGGTGTCGAGTACAGCCATCGCATGATTGATGCCGTCCTGAGTAAAGAAATCCTCAGGGAATTCAAGCAGCATTTTGCCGGCTTTGCTATAAATCTCGACATCAAGTCGCAGTGACGGATCCGTAGATTTCGGAAGCGCGCTCAGGACTTCGTCGATCTGTTTCGTCCTGGCCTGAATGGCTGCGAGTTCTTCAGGCTTGGGTTGTATTGGAGGCGGCTGCTGCTGTCGTTGCTGCGCGGAAAGGATGACAGCAAGCGCAAGAATAGGAACGAACGCGGCGCACCGCTGGGGAGTTGTCATCAGGCAAGAATGTCTTTCGTTACTTCGCCGAAAACGTCAGTCAGACGAAAATCGCGGCCCGCGTAGCGGTATGTCAGACGCGTGTGGTCGATCCCGAGCTGGTGGAGCATGGTGGCGTGAAGGTCGTGAATCGACACGCGATTCTCAACGGCTTTAAAACCGAAATCGTCTGTAGCGCCGTACGCGAGACCGCCTTTGATTCCGCCGCCTGCCATCCACATGGTGAAGCCGTAGGGATTGTGGTCACGCCCCGTTCCGCTTTCGGAAACAGGCGTGCGGCCGAATTCGCCGCCCCAGACCACTAATGTCTCATCGAGCAAGTCCGCGGCGCTTCAGGTCGCGGATGAGCGCAGCTGCCGCCTGATCCATGTCTGGGCAGCGCTGGCGAAGGTTCTTCTCAATGTCCTTGTGATCGTCCCAGACCTGGCCGGCACCGTAATTGATGTGGATGTATCGAACACCAGCCTCAACCAGCCTGCGAGCGAGCAGGCAGCCATTGCCGAATGGCGTGCTTCCGTACTCGGTGCGGATCGCTTCGGATTCTTTGCGTATATCGAAGACATCTAGCGCTTCGAACTGCATCCGGTATGCCGCTTCCATCGACTTGATGCGGCCTTCAAGATATTCGTCCGAGCCGAACGATTCGCTGAATCCGCGGTTCAAAGCCTGCAACGTATCCAGTTCGTGGCGCTGCTGCCTGGCGTCGAGCCATGTGTTGCGAAGGTCCGGGATGATCTTCTCGGGTTCCGAGTCGGACGTACTGAACGAGATTCCCTGATGTTCGGCGGGTAGAAAGCCGGAACGTGAAAGAGATCCGCCACCGCCGGCTCCGCCTGGTCCGAGCACAACGAACGCCGGGAGGTTCTCGTTTTCCGTGCCGAGACCATAGGAAACCCATGACCCGGCAGACGGACGGGTCGCGAGGATGCTTCCGGTATGGAACAGACTGCGAGCCGGCGTGTGCGTCGGATTGAATGTATACATCGATCGAATGACACAGAGGTCATCGATCACCGTGCCAAGCTGCGGGAGAATTTCGCTGACTTCCAGTCCGCTCTTTCCGCACTTGCTGAACTTGAACGGCGACGGAAGCAGACCGCCGGTCTGACGTTCCGTACGCAGGTCTACCGTGTTGGGCCGCTGTCCCTGGAATTTGACCAGCAGCGGCTTCGGATCGAACAGATCGACCTGCGAGGGTCCGCCCGTCATAAACAGACAGATAACGTGTTTCGCTTTGGGCGCGATCTTCGGACCCGCATAGCGCCCCAGTGTGGCAGCGCTGGCTCCCTGCTCCGCGAAGAGCCCGGCAAGCCCGACAGTGCCAAGTCCGCCGCCGAGAGACTGGATGAGTGCTCGCCTTGAAATTCGTTGGTTCATCGTATGCTTTCGGTGCTCAGGGACAAAAGATCAGTTCGTTGCTTGACAGCAGTATGTGTGCGAGTTGCTCGGGCGTGCCGCTCGCCAGATACGTCAGCGCGATGTCCAGTTCTTTCGCGCTCGGATCACGGCCGAGGACTTTGCGGAACAGTTCGCGCGTCTTCGCGGAGTGTCTCCGTCAGCCTGCAGGCTCCTGGCAAGTGCGGCAGCGTTTTCCTGCATGAAGCTGCTGTTCATGACAAACAGCTGCTGCAGCGAAGATGTCGTCAGGTCGCGTGAAGGCGCCGTCTGCGTCGCATCCGGGAAATCATAAAGCCGGAAGAGCTTGCTCACGCGTCCGCGGCTCACGCGAGCGTACACGGTCCGCCGGACGTTATTATCGGAATCCACGTCCTCTGAAGGCCCGTACATCTTGTCATTCAGCCGCCCCGTGACTCGCAGCAGCGAATCGCGCCAGGCCTCAACATCCAGCCGCCGTGGATTCATTCTCCAGACGAGAGCATTCAGCGGGGTCCGCCTGCGCGCCATCGGCACGCGGCTGACTGGATTGCTTATACGCCGCGGACATCATGATCTCGCGGTTCAGCCACTTCAGAGACCAGCCGTGCGCGATGAAGCGCGGCTGACAAGTGATCGAGCAGTTCCGGATGTGTCGGCTTCTCGCCCTGGGTGCCGAAGTCGCTCGGAGTACCGACGAGGGGCTTGCCGAAGTGCCATTCCCAAACTCGGTTGACGATCACCCGCGCAGTCAGCGGGGCGGCGTCAGTGAAGATACGATCGGCGAGTTCGAGACGCCCGGAGCCGTTCCGGAACGTCGAGTCTCCTTTTGACAGAACGGACAGGAAATGCCGGGGCACAACCTCGCCCGGAGTCGCGACGTTGCCATGGAGCAAAACAGGGAAGTCGCGGACTTCACCGGCCTTTGCATTCATGAACGTATAGTTGGCGTCCGAGCCGTCCACGTATTGTGCGGCATCGTAGACGGCATTCATGAATGGTTCCGTGGAGGTAAGGATCCGATTGCGAAACCGGGCAGCCGGATTCTCTGCCGGTGGTTTCGGCGCGTCGGGCGAGGCGACGGGCGGCGGTTGCGGTCGCCGCTGCGCAAACGTCCAGTAACGCGTCAAGGCTGGAGACCAGCTTCGGATACCTGTCTTCCAGCTGCTTCATCTCCTCGCGCAGACTCTCGATCTCGGCCTTCCACTTCGCAACACGAGGGGCTGCGTTTTCTACGGTCGATGCCTCATTAGTGAGCAAGTTCGCCGAATAGTTCAGATCGAACAGGCGGTTGCGGACCCACATGTACCGCTGCTCGATTTGTGGGTCAACATCGAACATCGGACGCTCCGCTCGCATGGTCGAAGCGAACACGCCCATCAGTGCGTAGTAGTCCTTCGTCGGAATGGGATCGAACTTATGATCGTGGCAGCGCGCGCATGCGACCGTCAGCCCCATCAGACCGCGAGTCACGGCGTCTACCCGCTCGTCCCAGTCGTCTGTCATGAAGCCGCCAATGACCTCAGCGGAAAGGCGCTGATCCTTGTGATAAATCGGCGCGGCTCCCAGGTATCCAAGTGCTCGCAGATCGTCCCGGGCGACACCCGGCATCATGTCCGCCGCCAGTTGTAGTTTGACGAAACGATCGTACGGGATGTCTTTGTTAATCGCCTCGATGATCCAGTCGCGGTAACGCCAGGCGTATAGATACGGCGGGTTGGTCGCTTCCGACGTTGGATTGTCTTCGGCGAAGCGCGCGACATCCATCCAGTGGCGGCCCCAGCGCTCGCCGTATTGGGGCGAGGCAAGAAGACGATCGATGAGCTTCGCATACGCATCAGGCGAGTTGTCGTCGACGTAGGCTTGCACTTCGTCGTAGCTGGGCTTGTATCCCACCAGATCGACATAGACGCGGCGAACGAGTGCCGCGCGGATCGGCTGGTGGCGACGGCCTCAGCCCTTTCTGTTCGAGCTTCGCCAGGATGAACGCATCGATCGAATTACGAGGCCAGGAACGATCGTTCACCCCAGGCAGCGGCTTCTCCGCTACCGGCTGAAACGCCCACCACTTTCGGCCTTCTTCGACCGGCATGCCACGGAGCGGTGCAGTCGCGGCCACTGCCGAAGGAGCATCTTTGCGCGGGTCCGGCGCTCCGGCAGCGATCCACTGCTCGAAGTCGGAGATTACGCTGTCCGACAGTTTGCCGGTCGGCGGCATTTGAAGATGCGGGTCTGAATAGCGCAGCGCTTTCAGAAGGTTGCTTTCAGCTGGTTTTCCCGGCACAAGAGCCGGGCCGAGCGCACCACCTTTGAGTGTGCCCGCTTTGGTGTCGAGAACGAGCCCACCCATCGGCGCCTTAACCTTGCTCGAGTGGCAGCCGTAGCATTTGGCGGCAAGAACTGGGCGGATCTTCGACTCGAAGAAGGCGGCATCGGGTTTCTGAGCGGATGCAGCCAGCACGAAGATCAGTGGCAGGAACTGCAAACGCAACCGAGGCCCCACTCCAGAGTGCTGTATTCCAGGGTTCATTGGGAGGATCAGGAATTGACTTCCTCTATATAATCACTTTGTTTTCAATCGGAAGGTTACATCTCGGCGATCTGGATTGCACCACATGAGCTAATAGGTTTAGACCACAGCGTACATCTCAGGCCCGCAGCATCGCGAAGAACTCCGGTGTCGTCACGAGTGAGGAGCTGAACCAGCTCACTCGGGAAGGCGCGGCTCCGCAAAAACAATCGGATCTCGCTTGTCAGCCAGCTCCCGTTGGAACAACTGGACCCCGAGCGAGCGAACTGATGCTGCACGGCCATATCAACTACGCCTACCGCCGTCAGCACGAATATCAGCATGCAGACTGAACATGGGGTGCCACGCAGGCGGATGCGTCCGCGTACTCGCCCCCTCGCATACTTCTCGGCCGAGCTTGGTCCCCACGAATCAATCCCGATTTATTCGACCCAGTACCGAACGTACGGCGGCGCACCTGGCTGCCGCGCGGCGATCCGGTCCGCTTCTTCTGAATTCGCGACATCCGCACCACCGGGATATTGGTATCGCGACACGAAATCCTCGTGCATCTCCAGACCCCAACCCGGAGCTGACGGCAGAACATATCGACCGTCCCGAATCTGCAATGGCGACAGGAATACTCCCGTCTGAAGAAATTCGAGATACTCCAGCAGCCGGCCGTCGCTGCCGAACCAGGCCTGATCGAATGCGGCAAGTGCGCCAACCAGCTGGCCAAGTCCGATCCCGCCGCTGTGGGGACACACCGGGACCCTATACTTGGCAGCAATGGAAATGATTGCGAAGAGTTCGTTGACACCGCCGACCCTTGCACCGTCGATCTGACAGTGCGTCAGTCCGCCTCCGGCAAGCAGTTGCTTGAACGTCACAGCGTCAGGAGCTTGTTCCCCGCCCGCAACGCCGATACCCAGCGGCGCCAGTGCTTCTCGCAGGCGGATGTAGCCGAGAACATCGTTATATGCGATGGCCTCTTCGATAAACAGCGGCTTGTATTCGGCAAGCTCTTTCATATAAGCCGCCGCGTTCTTCCAGTCTCCCAGGTTTTGATTCGCATCGGTAAGCAGTTGCGCATCCGGCCCCGTTGACTCTCTGATTGCGTTCAGCATCGTGCGGTCTTCAGCCAGAGCCCGCGAACGGTCATACTGCTGACCGCGGCCCACCTTCGCTTTGAAAGCTCGCGTGCCCGCCTGGTATAACCGATGGCACAACTCGCGGACTTCCTCCAGCGGACGTCCCGACCATCCTGCTGTGCTGTATACGCGCAGGCCTTCCACCTGAAGCCGCTGGAGATTCGTCTGCTTCTGTGCGACCCGGGATTCCAGCATTTCCTGCAGCTCATCTTCCGTCAGCACGTCACGCAGGTGATGAAAATCGATGCACTGTACGATCCGCTCCGGAGGCAGACTCGTCAGCAGCTGCCACATCGGCACGCCCTCGCTCTTCGCCCAAAGGTCCCAAAGCGCGTTGATCACACTACCCGCGGCCATCCGGTATGTACCAAGCGCGAGCCACCGCAACTGGTGATGCTCTACCAGCGCCTGCGCGAACAGCCCTGGTTCCTCGATGAAATCTTGCAGATCACGTCCCACGACAAACCGGCGCAGGGATTCGATCGCGACCTTCTGAATATGTGTGCCATCGCCGGCTGTAAACACAAGCGAGCGACCCTCCAGCCCGGTGTCAGTCCGCAGAATAGTAACCGCACAAGAGTAATTTGGCGCCAGGTGTCGAGGATCGGATCCGGCCAGGCCCATGCGGACCGTGGGATAGCGAAGGTCAAGTACTTCGAATCCTGTGATGCTGTGCTTCAGTGTCATTGGAGAACAACCGGCAGTTCAACGAAGCTGGCCTTATCCGGTGCGTGATAAATCCGCTGCACGGCTTTTCGATAATCGTCGGGTTTCGCCAGAAAGATATTCGAGACGTACGTCTGAGGGTTCCTGTCATAGAGCGGAAACCAGCTGGACTGAATCTGTACCATCACTCGATGGCCCGGCAGAAACACATGATTCGCGTTCGGCAGTGAGAATCGGAACTTCAAAGGCTCGTTTGGAGAAAGAGGCTTTGGTATGTCAAAGCTCTCGCGATATCGTCCCCGAAAGATATCCTGCGTCACAGCAACCTGGTACCCGCCAAGCGCAGGCTGCCCCGCCACCTCGTCAGGATACACATCAATCACCTTAACGACCCAATCCGAATCCGTGCCGCTTGTCGAAGCAAACAGATTGGCCACAGGTTCTCCACTGATCTTCAGGGGAGCAGACAATCGATCCGAAACGAACGCCAGCACGTCCGTGCGTCCCGAAGACTCACGCTGGTCATCAACCAGCCATTGCGACCACGTCATCCCGGTGGAATAACCCACCGCCTGAATCGGCCGTGCTCGGTATGGGACGGGCTTAGCAGGATCAGAAACGTATTCCTCGAACTCGGTTTTACCGGATGCGGGGGCGGACGTAGTAAGCCTGAGGCCATCCGACAGATACATGGGAGTGGGCTGAATCCTGCATCCACTCGCACAACCCGATGGCCAGTCCGGGAGACTTCGCCACCTGTTCGTGCCGGTCTCAAAGGCTGTTACTCGAGGCAGATCATGTCTGGGAGCGTTCTCTCTCAGATACTGATCCAGAAACGGACGCAGAATCTGTTCTCTGAAGTAAAGGCTGGTGTCGCTGCCAAACCGAATCGCGCCCAGTGAACTGCCGTCGAGAATAGCCTGTCCATGGTGCCATGGACCGATCACCAGGAACAGTTTTCCTTTCGCTTCTTCCTTTGACTTCAGCGCCTTGTAAACAGCGGGCGCTCCATAGATGTCTTCCTGATCCCACAAGCTGTGCACCAGCATCGTCGGAACCGTCAGCGGCTGTAGCGCAAGCACTTTGTCGACGGCCTGCTCTTTCCAAAATGCGTCGTACGCAGGATGTTCGAGTAGCTTCTGCCAGAACCCGATCTGCTGCATGCCGCGCTGCCGTCCGAGCTCCCCCGCTGATCCGGCCTGCATGTACATGTCGTAATCGTCAAGGTGACTACTCCACCATTTCGCCTCGGACTTGCGAGTCGCCTCCTGCTGGTAAATATACGGAATGTTTTGCTGACGAAACGCCCCGTTGTGGAACCAGTCGTCACCCATCCACCCGTCAACCATCGGATTCATCGGCACGGCAACTTTCAGTGCAGGGTGCGGGTTTACCAGGGCCATGAGAGTGAGAAACCCGTTGTAAGAGATTCCCAGGATTCCCACCCTGCCATTGCTTTCAGGGATATGCTTCACGAGCCAGTCGATGGTATCCCACGTATCCGTCGCATGATCTACAGGAGTCGGATTTCGTGGGCCGTGCACCGGCCGGTTCATTATGTAATCACCCTCGGATCCGTGTTTTCCGCGAATGTCCTGAACAACACGGATATATCCGCCTTCCACGATGACATCGGTGGCGTTATCGTAGCCATACAGAATCGTTCCAAGGTTCCTGCTGGGTGTATGGTTCGTTAACTCATCTGCGTCATATGGAGTCCGCGTCAGCAGAATCGCAGCGTTCTTCGCACCTTTTGGGACGAGGATGATGGTTCTGAGTTTTACTCCATCGCGCATCGGAATCATCTCGTCGCGCCTGACGTAGTTGAAGCTCTCTGTAGCTGGCTGGAAGTTCGCAGGTGTTTCGCTGGGAAGCGAGGGGTACGTCTGCGCAAACAAGACGTGAGTTGCGATGACTACCGGAATCAGCTTCAAAACTTCAGCTCTGACATTCATTTCGTACAGTATCGCGTATAACCCCGCATGGAAAAGAACCCCGAACAGACTTATAATCCCGAGCGCCAGGACCTCACACTCCTTCAGGATCAGAGTGTGCTTCCAGGGGGGCTTGCTCCAGAGAAGAGAGCGGAGCTTACTTAAATGTTGCCCCGACCGGTTTGCCGCTATTCGTTGCGTTACTGTTTCCGGTCAGGCGAATCTGCGGAGAACGGCAGGTGAAATGACCATCGTTCCTTTCCGGGAACAACAGCGACCACTTATCGCGGGTATCTACGCCCGCGACGACAGCTGCATCCGTTCCCGATCGGCGAACGTGCCCGCGTCGAAATGGCTTATGTCGGACAAACGAACAGTGTGCCCGCCAACGCCGATCAGGACAGAGTTGTTAATCTGACGAGATGATTCGCATTGCCGCTGTAACGGCATGCCTCGCAGCAATCTGCTCTGCGTCAGACGCACAACCCTCGACGCGGCAGAGCGACGTCGACGCGTGGCTGGCATCAGTAGCCAGTCAGCAGCTCGCCGAGCGGCGAAAGGCCATCGATGAGATCAGTACGCCCGCGCAGATCCGTGAGCGTCAGGACTACATTCGGTCTGGTCTCTTGCGAGGCGTTGGAGGACTTCCGCAAGACAAAACTCCGTTAAACCCAAAGATCACAGCAACCCTGCAGCGAAGCGGCTACCGCATTGAAAAGCTCGTTTTCGAAAGCCTTCCGAAGTTTTATGTAACGGCAAACTTATACGTGCCGGACGGTCCCGGCCCGTTTCCTGCCGTCCTGGGTGTAGCCGGTCACAGCGACGCAGGAAAGGCCGAGCCCACGTATCAGCATGTCTGGATCTCGCTCGCGAAACGCGGCATTGCTGTGCTGGCTTATGATCCGCCAGGACAGGGCGAACGTCTCGAGTACCTGGATAAAGCGACCGGAAAGTCCACCGTTGGGATTGGCACCCGTGAGCACATCGCCGCGGGTATGCAGGCTCTGCTCACCGGGACAACAATAGCCCGGTACTTCATCAACGATGGCGTCCGCGCTTTGGACTACCTGCTCACGCGCCGCGACATCGACGGGAAACGAATCGGCGTGGCGGGCAACTCTGGCGGCGGAACCCAGGCCGCGTTGCTGGCTGTTGCCGAACCGCGGCTCGCGTCGGCAGTGACATCCTGCTACATCACATCGTGGCGAGATCTGTGGGCCGCGCCAGGACCTCAGGACGCTGAACAGGTAATCCCGGGGCTGCTCGCGGCAGGTCTTGATTTTCCCGACTTTCTGCTCGCCTTCGCGCCGAAGCCGATCGAGATGCTGACTGCCACAAAGGACTTCTTCCCGATTGCAGGTGCACGAGCAACGTTCGCAGAAGTGGATAAGCTGTTTCGAATCGACGATGCTCCCGGACGGGCAGGCTACTACGAATTCGACGACAAGCACGGCTGGTCACTGCCGCGTCGCGAAGCAACTTATCGATGGTTCGCGCGCTGGCTGCTTGACAACGATCGCGACGAAGGTCGAGAACCCATTCACCAGGTCGAGCCTGCTGCGGCTCTCAACGCCACGTCAACCGGCCAGATTGCAACCAGTCATCCCGACGCACAGACCGTCTGGTCGATCAACCTGCAACTCGCGGAACAGCAGTATTCGAATCGCCGCGCCCTGACGGCCAGCCCCGAAGAACTCAGGTCGATGATCAGGTCGCGCCTTGGTGTGGTCACACTCCCCGACCAAAACGCTGGCACACCGCGGACGGAAGGAAACACGGAACTCGGTGTATCTGTAACTGAGCCGCGAACCCCCGTACGGACCGTGCTGTGGCTTGGCGGCTCACCGCCCGTGTGGACCAACACGCTCTATCAGTCCGGAACTCGCGTGATCACGGTTGCGCTTCGCGGCCTCCAACTGGCGGAAGCGACCAAAGGCGGTTACACGCCGGAGTATCAGTTCGCAATGCGCGCGATTCTCCTCGGCAGGACAGCCCTTGGAATGCAGGTAACGGACGCGCTTGCAGCGTATGCCTGGGCGCAAAATCGATATCCGTCAGCTCGCTTTCTGATTGGAGGCGGTACACCGCAGGCCAGAGCAATCGCGCTGCTTGCCGCGGCACTCGTCCCGCAGGGCTTGGCCTTCATCGACAACGGCCCGTTCTCGCCGTGGATTCAGATAGCGCGTACGCCGGTCTACCATGGACCAGTCAGTCTGATCGTGCCCGGCGTTCTGAGCGATTTCGATTTGCCGGACGTACGCAAAATAGTTACTTCAGATTGAACTTTCTGTCTCTGTTTCGTGCTTCGAGGTTACAGGACCAAAGCCTCCTCCCGATGCACCTGGGCGGCGACTTGCCCGAACCTGCGCTCGGTAAGCATGCCGCGAAGCAGCGGAAATTGCTCGCGCTCCTCCTCCCGTGCATGCCTCTCCACCATCGCTCGTAACGCGCTGACCGGCTCGGTCCACGGACGGTCCTCCATCAGACACTTCTCGATCTCAAACAGCAGAACTTTCATCTCGGCGTGTTCCTCATACAGGTGCTTCGCAGCGGCACGCCTCTGTGCTTCGTCCTGCAGCATCGGGTAGACCACGTCCTCTTCCGCCATCGCATGTTTAGCCAGCTTTCGCTTCGCCGCAAGGAACAGAGCAGCCCTTTTACCGACGCTGTTATCGCGCACTTGCTCCATCGAGCGAAGCGTCGTCAGGATCACACGGTGATCGTTCTCCAGCTTCCGAAACGGATCGCCCGTCGCCTTTCCACGCATTGCTCCGCTGGCCATTGCCGCAAGTGGAGGCAAGAGCCGGCTGCCAACCAACCCGACTGCAATGCCGCCCACAATCATCGCCAGATCTCGTCCGGAATTGTTCTCGCGCATGATGATTGGATTCGAAACTCAGAGCAACATATCTGGACGGAACAGTGTACGCTGCCAGGGAATCCACAAGCCTCCCCGGGCAGGCACCCCCGGACATGCGGCGAAATCTGTCCGTGCAAGCGGAGCCCGCCTGTTCTGCCCGGGCAGTCTTCACCCGGCCGCCGACCGTCGGACGCATCCGCGCAGACCCATACAAGCGATCCCAAAGTCCAGGAGGACTTCTGTCAGGAAGGGTGAAGAATAAAGTAGTGAACACACCGACCGACAGGAAAAGAAGAAAGAGAAGGGGCTCGACGTCACTGGACATCTTTTTCAACCCGAAGAGCGTAGCGCTCATCGGAGCTTCTGACCGCGCAGGCAGCGTTGGCCGGGTCGTTTACGAAAATCTCCGTGCCGCAGAGCCGACTTTCCCGATCTGCGCCGTCAACTCAAGAACCTCGACAGTCCTTGGAAGGCCCGCGTATTCCAGCATCGCTGAAGTTCCTGAGGACGTCGATCTCGCCATCATCACAACGCCCGCGCCCACCGTTCCAGGCCTCATCCGCGAGTGTGCTGCCGAAGGTGTGCGAGGAGCCGTAGTCATCTCAGCGGGTTTCCGGGAAACAGGACCCGAAGGCCGCGAACTCGAACGTCAGGTGCTCGAAGCAGCACGCGCGGGCAACATGCGCATCATCGGCCCCAACTGCCTCGGCATCATGGCTCCGCTGTGCGGACTCAATGCGACCTTCGCAGCTTCGATGGCCGCACGCGGAAACGTCGCGTTCCTCAGCCAGTCCGGTGCCTTGTGCACTGCAATGCTCGACTGGAGCGAACGCGAGATGGTGGGCTTCAGTGCCTTCTTCTCCGTTGGCGCAATGGTGGATGTAGGCTGGGGCGATCTCATTCAGTACCTCGGCGAGGATCCGAACACCCGAAGCATCGTCATCTACATGGAAACCATAGGCGATGCTCGCAGCTTTTTGTCCGCCGCGCGCGAGGTAGCGCTGACAAAGCCCATCATCGTCATCAAAGCCGGACGTACCGAAGCTGCAGCCAAAGCAGCTGCCTCACACACAGGCAGTCTTGCAGGAAGCGATGAAGTGCTGGACGCAGCGTTCCGCCGCGTCGGAGTGCTCCGCGTCAATAACATCTCTGACGTCTTCTACATGGTCGATGTGCTCGCAAAGCAGCCTCGTCCTGCGGGGCCTCGCCTGACTGTAATTACCAACGCAGGCGGTCCGGGAGTGCTCGCCACCGACTCGCTCATTGCAAATGGAGGCAAACTCGCTGCGCTTCCGCAGGAAACAATCGCGGCGCTCAACAAAGTTCTTCCGCCAACGTGGAGCCACGGCAATCCTGTCGATATCATCGGCGACGCCGACGCAGATCGCTACGCCAAAGCGCTGGAGATCGTAGCCGGAAATCCGGAGAGCGATGGCATGCTCGTCATCATGACCCCGCAAGGCATGACGAGCCCGACCAGCATTGCAGAGAATTTGCAGCAGTATGCGCACAGCACCCGCAAGCCCATCCTGGCGAGCTGGATGGGTGGCCCATCGGTCGCAGAAGGCACACGATTGCTGACCCGTGCCGGTATCCCGATGTTCCCGTACCCTGATACTGCGGCCAGGGCATTCACGTATTTGTGGCAGTACGCCGATCGGCTCCGCGCGCTGTACGAAACGCCTGGCCTGACCAGCGACGATCATCTCGCAGACCAGAAGTTCGCGGCCGAACAGGTTATTGACGAAGTTCGAAGTGCCGGCCGCACCATCCTCGATGAGGCTGAATCAAAGAAGATCCTCTCGTTGTACGGTATTCCCACTGTCCTGACCGTTATCTGCAGGAGCGAAGATCAGGCGGTGGATGCGGCGTCGCGCGTCGGCTACCCCGTTGTGCTGAAGCTCTGCTCAAAGACGATCACCCACAAGACTGACGTCGGGGGCGTCAAGCTGAACGTTCGCAATGAGCTTGCGGTTCGACAATCGTTCCGCGAAATTGAAGAGGCGGTGCTCGCAAAAGCCTCTGTAGCGGACTTCGACGGCGTCACCGTCCAGCCGATGATCAGCTCGAAAGACGGCTATGAGCTGATTCTCGGCATGAGCACGGACCCGCAGTTCGGACCCGTCCTGCTCTTCGGGACCGGTGGTCAGCTGGTGGAAGTGTTCCGGGATCGCGCGCTCGCACTTCCGCCCCTGAACACCACACTCGCCCGGCGAATGATGGAGGACACCAGGATCTGGACCGCGCTGCAGGGTGTGCGCGGTCGCGCCCCGATCGACACCGCCGCGCTCGAAGAACTTCTCGTCCGATTCAGCCGTCTGATCGTTGAGCAGCCCTGGATCAAAGAGATCGACATCAACCCTCTGCTCGCTTCCCCGGACGGACTCATGGCTCTCGATGCACGAGTCATTGTGCACGAAGCAGGCAAGCCTCCCGAGTCACTTCCGAAACCGGCTATCCGTCCGTATCCCATCCAGTACGTCAAATCATGGGTGACGAAAGACAACATCGTAGTCACTATTCGGCCGATTCGCCCGGAAGACGAAAACGTGATGATCGACTTTCACGAGCGCCTCAGCGAGCGTTCGGTGTACCAGCGGTACTTCCACCACCTCAAGCTCGAGAACCGTATCACGCATGAGCGCTTGTCTCAGATTTGCTTTGTGGACTACGACCGGCAGATGGTTCTGGTGGCAGAACGCACACGCCCCGAAACTGGCCTCCGTGAGATCGTCGGCGTCGGTCGGCTCGTCAGGACACTCAAACAGGGTCAGGCCGAAATTGCAGTACTGATTGCCGACGACTTCCAGGGACGCGGGCTCGGAACGGAGCTAACACGCACCCTGCTGCAGATCGCCCGCGAAGAAAAAATC
Source organism: Bryobacteraceae bacterium (assembly GCA_963794765.1). GTDB lineage: Bacteria > Acidobacteriota > Terriglobia > Bryobacterales > Bryobacteraceae > JAWXCM01. The sequence goes on from CAWCGC010000028.1 coordinate 64,883, forward strand.
GACACCGTCTGGGCGGAGGTCCTCGCCGAGAACGCGGGAATGGTAAACCTCTTCCGGAGAGTCGGCTTCAATTGCCAGCTTCATGTGGACGAGGGTACTATCCACGCGGAGTTCAGAACGAATTGATTTAGGGGGAGAGACGGCGGCGCTCCCACATTACTGGAGTGCCGCCGTGTCCGCGTACGTATTCAAGTCGGTCGTGCAGGCGGTTCGATCGCCCTTGCCAGAACTCGATATTATCCGGCTGCAACCTGTAGCCGCCCCAAAACGGCGGAAGCGGAATCGTATCGACACTTTGAAAGCGTTCTTCGGCAGCGGCCATGTTCCGCTCCAGCACCTCACGGCCACTCACAACCGAGCTCTGCTTCGAAGCCCACGCTCCGAGTCGGTGCCCGGTGGGCCGCGTCGCGAAGTAAGCCTCCGCTTCCTCGCGCGAGACCAGCGAGACGGAGCCCTGAATGCGAACCTGCCGCTCCAGCTCGGGCCAGTAGAACAGAAGTGCAGCACGAGGGTTCTCGGCCAGCTCTGCGCCCTTTCGGCTCTCGTAGTTCGTGTACCAAACGAACCCGGTCTGCGGATCCACGCCTTTCAGCAGAACGATGCGAACGTTGGGCACGCCCGCAGCCGACGCCGTAGCCAGAGCCATCGCATTCGGCTCAGGGTTGCCCGCAGTACGAGCCTGCTCAAACCACAATGTGAACAGGTCGTAAGGGTCGCCTGGTGCGTCCTCTTCGTCCAGCCTGCCTTGTTTGTAGTTCAGCCTGAGATCTTTCAGATCCATTTTTAATTCGATGTCAAAACATCCACTTCACGCCGCCAACAGCCCAGGCCTTTGGCGTCGGGAAGCCTTCTTCGTAATAAGTCCGGTTGAAGACGTTCTCAACTCGGGTAAACAGCCGAATCGACTGTCGTTCCGTTAGAGGCCTGGTCCAGGCAGCAGACAAGTCTCCGCGAACCGGACCATCAAACCGGTACGCCACCGGATAAAGCGGAAACAAGTAGGAACTCGCGGCAAAGAAGTCGAACGTAACTTCAAACTGCCTTCCGATCCGCTGCGTCGCCACAGCACTGAACATGTGCTCAGAAATCCGTGGCGCGCGCAACTCGGTCGTACCGTACTGGCTAGCGCGATCCAGAGCCTTCGTAAACGTATATGATCCCTGAATCGACAACGTTCTTGTCGGAGCCGCCTCGATACTCAGCTCAGCTCCCCGCGCCAGTCCACCACGCCCGTTGTCATAGCCGCCAAAACGGCCGAACGGGTCCGTAGCTGGCCGAATCCCTCCATTGAAAACGATCGACTCCTGAAGCTGCGTGTAAAAGTACGTTGCTGCCATCCGAACGCGATTCCTCGCGAAGTATTGGTCCACACCGCCATCGACCGACAGCAATCGCTCCGGTCGCAGCCTGGGATCACCGTAGGCGCTGAATCGGCCCGAAAAGAAGGAGGCACCGAATCGCTCGTACAACGAAGGAGCACGATATCCATTTCCGACGTGTGCGCGGAATTTTGTAGAAGATCGTGCAATCGTCCACGCAATCGACCCGTCACCTGTGAGAGCATCCGGCGGGGTCTCAATCGGAACACCCTGGTATAGCGGATTATTTCCGCTGAATTCCGGCAGGCTCAGATCGAAGCGCTGGATACGTCCCGAAGCAAGCACCTGCAGTCGTCCGTCGAAATACCGCCCCTGCGCCTGCACGAAGCCCGAATGACTGGCCTCATGAATCCGAACTCGTGCATCGGTTCTTCCAGCCGGATCCGGGTTCTGATCCGTCGAGTGATTATCGAAGTTTTCCCGCTCGAACTCATACCCCGCGGTTACGACGTGATAGCGTCCGAGTGCGATGTCCGTTCGGGCCTGAACCGTATCGATTCGGCCGTCGAACACATTCGAGTTATTGAACAACGGCTGAAAACTCTGTCCACCGGGACCATCGCGAGTATCACGGCTCGTTCCAAGGCCCGAGTAGTGAACCTGCACCGAGGCCGACGGTGTGAAGATCTGCCGCAGCGATACCAGCACCATCTTGGTTTGGGCGCTTCGCCGCGCGTCAGGATCATCCGGCGCCGGAACGAACAGACCATTGGTACCGAGAAACGGATTGCTGTTGAGTTGCGCGAATGCATCCGCGAACAGGATCCGGCCGCTCACGAAAGTTTTGTCGGTCAACTGAAATTGACCGAAACTCTGAGCTGTAGTATTGCGAGCACGATCGTTCCCGTCCACCCCGTTGCTGACATTCAAATGCGTGATGCCGCCGGAGAAGCGCAGCCGGTCGCGAAGGGCACCACCTGACATCCTGGCCGTTCCTCGAAACAGACCAAGCCCCCCGCCCTCAGTCGAGATGTCACCACGAATCTGCCCGCCGCCCTGATCGGTGATGACATTGACCACTCCGCCAGTCGCGTGGGTACCGTACAGCGAGGAACCCGAGCCCCGCAACACTTCAACTCGATCCAGATCCGTCACCAGCAGATCGCTGAGGTAAGCGGTCGCATCCCCCTGAGGCGAGGCCGCGTCTCTCAGCCGGAAGCCATCGATCAGGAATGAAGTATCGCTTGCACGCATCCCCCGCGTAAGCACGCGAACCAAAGAACCCGGCCCGCCCAGCTGTTCCACGCGAATTCCAGGTACAGTCCGAATCGCTTCAGCAATACTGAATTCCTGCCGCCTCTCGATCTGGGCCATGTCAACGACATCCATAGCTTTCGCTTGCTCATCTACGGTTTGCGCAATTCCGGCCGCCGTAACCTGAACTTGCGTGACCACACGTGCAGGCTCTATCTCGAGATCGACTGCATCCTGCGATGACTCCGTCAACCGAATCAGCTTCGGCGCAGTAGCACCGAACCCCTCACTCGATGCTTCGATCCAATACTCAGACGGAGCAAGGTTCTCAAAGCTGTAAGCACCCGCGGCATCACTCTCGGCGCTGCGAGTCACTTTCGTGAGGCGCTCAGTCAGGTTCACCCTTGCATGAGCAACAGCACCCGCAGACGCGTCTCGAACCACTCCTCGCAGCGTCCCCTGCGCGAACGTATCCGCCTGCGTGCAAAAGCACGCTGTGGCGAACAGCAAAAACGACTTCATGAGTTTCGACCTTCCCTCGAAGAAATCCACCCGACGTAAATCGGGGGCCATCGGCAGGTCTTCGGACTTACAGGCTTTACCGGACTTAAACCGGGTTCCTAGTTGCCGCGGCTTCCCAGTCCCTGGCAGGACCAGTGCTTCACTTACGGCGTTCGTTCCTGTCTACCGCTGCGGGGCAGTTCCGGATTCTAACCGGATTCCCTATTGCCACATCCACCCGTCGAAAGTTTCGAGGGCTTCTGTACCGATGTAGATATCAGAGTAACATCGCCAGAATCCGGCGGAATTGCAAAGCGGCACGGCATATAAAACGGTCAACCATTCGAAAAACCAACCATGTCGTTTGACTTGGAAAGAGTGCTGCACCGACCTGAGGGTCAACAACAAGCCGGTACTTGGGGCTGGCGTTCACAGGACAACACGCTGCTAATGCAATGCGTAAGCGGATATCGCGAAGTCGTCCAGCTCCGCGGTACGACGGCCGAACACATTAGTGGCAGACGAGAAACCGCAAAGCGTCTGTCGTGGTGCAAGTCAGCAGTAACGAATCACTGCATGACGGCAAGCGTTTCCTTGACGCTGGGCCGCTCCCCGGTCTCTGCCTGCTTCCTGCGAACACTATGAAAGCTGGTAAGCACCGCGTTGGCTTTCGACAGGACCTCGACTCGATCCGTAAATCCTTCCAGCTTCGCCCCGGGAATGGCATACAGAGCAGTGTCCGGCGTCAGCACATCCAGATAAGCCCGAGCGCCGCAGCATCCCAGGCTCAGCGCAGTCCCGCCGGTGTTAAAAGCCTGAGCCACCACAGCACATGCCGGCCGCCCGAGCGCCGGCGGCAGCGCATTTTCGAGCTGCTGCGAAGCTTCCGAGAGAATCAGCGTCTGGTCAGCTTTGGCGAACAGCAGCACCACATCCGGAGGAACCGGCATCGACGCCAGAGGACCGTAAACCACGACCTTTGGCTCGCGTTGCAATACCGGGATCAACGGTATGTCTTCCTGCCTGACGTAACCCAGTTCTCCACACACTTTCAGCACATCCTGTAAGTCCGTCTGAACCGAAGCCGGACTCTCAAGGTGATGTGTGTAAACTCCTATAGCGCACAGCTCATGATCCTGCGGGACGGTGGCGAAGACACTATGCGTCGCTTCCTGCCAGAACCGGCACCCCGCTGGCGCCGTTCCCGTGTAGCGCGGGACACCCGGCGGCACTGTTTCACTGAACGCTATTCCTACCGGAGGCTGCGTAAGACTTAGCGACTCCGTCAGTGTGCGAGCCAATCTTTCGAGAGTGGTCATTTGCACAGACGACGATAACACCTCCTCCCGCGGGAACAAATAGCAGGGAGTGCGACTCTAAACCACCATGCTCGAAACCCGAGCGCTCACCAAGTGCTTTTCCGGGATCCCGGCAGTCCGCAACGTTAGCTTTCGCCTGGAGCCAGGGCAAGTTCTCGGCTACCTTGGCCCGAACGGTTCCGGCAAGAGCACCACTGTGAAAATGATCGCCGGGCTGATGGAACCTGGCAGTGGTGAGGTGTTGTACTTCGGTCGCGGCATTCGCAACCACCTCGTCGAATACAAGCGCACTCTCGGCTACGTGCCCGAAGAAGCACAGCTCTATCCCCACCTGACCGGCCTCGAATATCTCGAATTGGTCGGCACACTCCGCGATCTCGATCCTGCCGTCATCGCGATGCGCACCGAACGCTTTCTTGATCTCTTCAGTCTCACGCAAGCGCGGCACTCACCCATCGCCTCCTACTCCAAAGGAATGCGTCAGCGAGTCCTGATCGCTGCCGCCCTCCTTCACGACCCCGAACTCCTCATCTTCGATGAGCCCGAATCCGGCCTCGATGTCGGCACCGCTCTCGTGTTCCGAAAGCTCGTGAGTGAACTCGCGCGCGCAGGCAAGATGATCCTGTTTTGTTCGCACGTACTCGAAGTCATTGAGAAAGTCTGTTCCCACGTCCTGGTCCTGCATCGCGGAAATGTAGTTGCTTACGAAAGCATCGAGGGTCTCCGGCGTCTTTCATCCTTGCCGTCACTCGAAGCGATCTTCGCCGAGCTTACCGAACAGGGCGATGCCGATACGGCGGCCAGATCGATGGTAGCGGCGATGAAACTTTCATGAGCCGTTCCTTTCGCGCCCTTGTGAGATTTTTCTTCCTGCAGTTCTTTCGTGTGGAAGCAGGTGCATCCGAAGGCGGGATCAGTCCGACCGCCATTCTGGCATTGCTCGCTTCGCCAGGCTTCATCATGTCGGTGGTGCTCTTTGGCAAGTATTCGTCGCTGGCACGCTGGTTTCAGCGCGTGTTCAACTTCGATCGCGAGATTGCATCGCAGCCCGACAAATACACATTCATCGTGCTCTCGATGACTGTCGCGGGCCTCGTCGTCATGCTTCGGTGGGAATCCATGTTTCCCGATCGCCGCGATTTCATAAATCTTGCACCGCTTCCGCTTTCGGCGCCGAAAGTACTCGCCGCGCGCACAATCGCACTCGGTGCATTCATGTCTATTTTTCTCGTCACCACCAACTTCTTTCCGACGTTTGTCTTTCCGATGGTGGTGATGGAACGCGAAGGAGACATCAGAATCATTCTTCAGTTCATCTGGGCACACGCCGTTTGCGTCACTGCGGCGGGGCTGTTCTCGTTCACCGCTTGTCTTGCTCTCACCGGCCTGATGATGGCCATCCTTCCTTACGGACTGTTCCTTCGGGCAAAGCGCTACGTTCAGGGTGCAGCGGTTGCGGGACTATTGTTCCTGTTTCTCTCCGCGTCTGGCATGCAGGACGCGATTAAAGCGATTCGAACCAGCCATCACACCTGGGCCGAGTTTTTGCCCTCGACCTGGTTCCTCGGCCTGTACCAGACGCTCCAGGGCCATGGAACCGGGCTGTATTCGGAGCTTTCCGGTCGCGCGATTCCTGCACTCGGGATCGCCGTGGTTCTCGCAATCGCCGCTTATGCTCTGACTTACCAGTGGTTCTATCTCAGGACCTCGGAAACTGTTGAAGGCGCAACCGCGGCGTTCCCGGTTCCGCGCTGGCTGTTATCCCTTGCCGGAGTGTTTCTCGGGCGGCGAACGGGCTTCTATCCCGCGACTCTGGCCTTTGCACTCCGAACCATCGCAAGAAGCGATCGGCACTCCGGCGCATTCGCGATCATTGTCGGTCTTGGACTCGCGCTTGCTGTGCAGTCGGTCAGCGTGTCGCCGGAGTCCAGCCCCGTACCGATCGGGCAACTCAGCGCGACACTGCTGATCGTGTATTCGATCGTCATGGGACTACGCCTCTGTTTCGGCATACCCGCAGAACTCCGGGCGAACTGGATTTTTCGGCTCACGACGGATGAGCTGACGATCAGACCCGAACGCGTGGTCCGCGCAGTCATGTATCTTTTTTGTGCCGTACCGATCCTGACATCGGCGGCGATCATCTCTGTCTTCCATGGCGGGCAGCCCGCGCTGATGCACTTGATTTTCTCGACAGCCGCGACTGCCTTGCTTATCGACGGAGTCACCGCGGACTTCCGGGTAGTTCCCTTCACTTGCGCATGGCTGCCGGGACGAGAGAATCTCCCTTACACGCTCGCGCTGTTCCTCGCAGGTATGGCGGCGTTCAGTCAGCTGCTCGCGGCGCTCGACTTGTTTCTAATGCATGACCCGCCGCGACTCTATGTATTTCTCGCGTTAGCAGTCGCGGCGTTCCTCTGGCTTCGCCGGCTGCGCGCAGAAGAGCACGAGCCGATGGTCTGGTCCGATACACGAGGTGAATTCGACTTACTCCGAATTACGGAATGATCAGCTCACGCAGCCTGACGCAAGTGATCTCGACGATGGAGCAGCCGCGCGGTCTTCGTGGCCTTCACTTCGTCCGGAAACCGATTTCCAGTCATCTCTTCATACACCTTCTCGACCTGCGCCGCCAGACTGTCGCCGACGTATCGCGCGATCTGTTTACTGGAACTCAGTTCGCCGCGGATCTGCCCGATCGCTCCGTAAACATCGCGAGGTGTTTTCTTCGAGCTGATCGCTTTCCCGACCTGTTCGCGCAACTGCCGAAAGAACGCTTGCTGATCGTCGAGAACCGAGGCCTCGCCGCGTGGCCCGTGTCCAGGACAGACTAAACGTGCCCCGAGTTTCTTAGCGGCATCCAGTGTCCCGATCCACTGCTCGACGTTGCCGTCAGCGACAAAGTTATATGCTCCGTTCACGCACGCATCTCCGGTAAACAGAACGCGCTCGTCCGGAAGCCAGGCGAAAGAGTCACCATGCGTGTGTGCCACACCCAGGTGCAGAAGTTCAACACGGTGCTTCCCGTCGTTGAAGTACAATTCCCGAGGAAACAGGATCGATGGTGGACTCAGGTGGGTCGCCGCGACGTCTTTACGAGTCTTCGCGGTATCTTCCCATCGGCCAGGTTTGCCGCCGAAGTAACCCGTCTCGTATCGTTTCATCTCTTCGAGTACACCGGTATGCGCGATCGGTGTGGCCCCGTTATCAACCCACACCTGATTGCCGTAGGCGTGATCGCCATGGTGATGGGTATCGAGTGCAAACCGCACCGGCTTATCCGTCAGAGACCGGATCTTGGGAAGAATATTCTGCGCACCCGACGGAAAGTTCGCATCGATCACCAGGACATAATCCCGCAGGATGATCCATCCGTTGTTGCAGTGACCTTCTTTCTGAATGTCACCTTCGTGAAAGTAAACGCCATCCGTAACCGGATCGACCACGTTGACTTTGGAAGTAGTCTTTTTCTGCTCCTGAGCGCTTGCGGCCAGCGCCGCCGTCCCAAGAAGGAGAGCCCTGCGATTGACGTCGCACATTGTGCCGGTTATTGTATTACCGCGACCGTGCCGCCGTAAACCTCCAGTTGCAGGAATCCCCCGCTTGCTCCTATGATCGAGTTTTGTCTCCGGATCGCTGGCGACAGGTCGAGGCGCTCTACAACGCCGCACGGGAACAAGGCGCGGGAATCCTCGCGGCTACCGAGGCGGAACTTCGCCGCGAGGTCGAGAAGCTGCTGGAGGCAGACTCCGGGCAAGACACCGCCACGGTAAATCTTCCGTCGCTCACTGAAGGTCGGATCATCTCGCACTACCGCATTCAGCACAAACTGGGTGGCGGCGGAATGGGTGTCGTCTACCTCGCAAAAGACCTCGTGTTGGGTCGCCAGGTGGCGCTCAAATTCCTTCCCGACGAACTGGCGCAAGACATTAATGCGCTCGAGCGTTTTCGTCGCGAAGCGCGAGCCGCTTCCTCACTCAATCATCCTAATATCTGCACCATCTACGAGATTGGAACCGATGCCGACCTGTCCTTCATCGCAATGGAGTACCTCGAAGGCACAACGCTCAAACATCAGATTGAGCACGGCCCGCTGCCCGTAAATACACTGGTGTCTCTCGCCGTTGAGATTGCCGATGCGATGGAGACGGCCCACGCTGCGGGCATCGTCCATCGGGACATAAAACCCGCAAACATCTTCGTCACCGCCCGCGGGCACGCCAAAGTTTTGGACTTTGGATTGGCCAAACTTCAGTCCGGTGATCGAGAACATTCCGGTCCGGCAGCTGGTGCAACGCTAACCATTCCATCTGACCTGACACTCGCAGGCAGCGTAATCGGAACGGTGTCGTACATGTCGCCTGAGCAAATCCGGGGCGAGCCACTGGACTCCCGCACGGATCTTTTCTCATTGGGCGTCGTTCTCTTTGAGATGGCAACCAGCGTGTTGCCTTTTCAGGGATCCCGCAGAGCTATGGTGTTCGACGCCATTCTGCACGATACCCCCGCAACCCCCTCGACCGTGAGACCGGAAGTGCCGCGTGAACTGGATCGCGTCATCCTCAAATGTCTCGAGAAGGATCGCGCCGCGCGATACGCCCACGCCATTGAGATTGCCGCGGACCTGACAAGGTTGATGCGTGATCCGGGACCGCAGAGACGTCGCAAGGTCTCATGGGCTTTTGCTGCTGCGATGGCTGTGCTGCTCGCCGTTGCAGGTGCCGCCTGGTTCTACACGCATCACCAGCCGCCGGTTCCCCTGAAGAGAACAGTCGTGCTTGCTGACGTAGAGAACACGACCGGTGATTCCGCCTTGAACAATGGTCTGCGGCAAAGCTTCTCGGTCGAATTCGGCGAAGTCGCAGTCACTCAGCCTCATCTCAGAGGAGCGCGTACGACAAACCTTGCAACTCATGGTTCGGCCGATGGAAACCCGCGTTTCCGTCGATATGGCGCGCGAAGTCTGTCAGCGAACGGGCAGCTCCGCAGTAATCGAGGAGTCAATAGCAAGTGCAGGAAGCGAGTACAATATCGCGCTCCGTGCTCGTGACTGCTACACCGGAGACATTCTTGCTGGCGAGCAGGCAGAGACGTCAGGAAAAGAGCAAGTGGTGGCGTCCGTCGCCTCTCTCACGACGAAGTTCACCAGGAGTACGGAGCAAGCTCTTGCCCACTCCGACAGACCGGCACAGCTCGAGCAGGCGACGACCTCATCGCTCGAGGCCTTGAAAGCTTACACAACGGCCGTGAGGGTGGATCGGGAAATTGGACAAGCGGCGAGTATAGGTCATTACCAGCGTGCAATCGCCCTCGACCCGCAGTTTGCCAAAGCATACGCCGCCCTTGGCATCGCCGCCTACAACAGCGGGCAAACAGAGCTCGCAGCGGAGGCGACAACCAGGGCCTATGAACTGCGGCAACGAGCCACCGACCTGGAGCGGCTTTTTATTACGTATACGTACGACCGGCAGGTTACAGGCAATCTCGAGAGGGCGCTCGAAACACTTGAGCTCTGGGCGCAGACGGCCCCGCTTGACGTCGCGCCGCATAGCCTCATGGCGGGACGCGTAACGCAATGTACCGGTAAATACGAGAAGTCTCTTCAGGAGTCTGCAGCCGGGATTGCGCTGAGGCCGAACGATGAACACTGCTGGCTAAGCCTCGTGGATGTCACTATCTTCCGCGGACAGCTCACTCAGGCGGAGGCGCTTTTGAAACGCGCATCTGAGTTGAATCTTAGAAATGCCGTATTTCTCATTCACCGGTATAACCTCGCCTTCCTGAAGGGCGATCCCGAAGAAATGCGCCGCCAGGTCGCTCTGGCTCAGGCTACACAGGGAACCGAAGGTCCGATAGCTCATCTGGAAGCCATGGTTCTCGCTCAGTCCGGCAAGCTTCACGCCGCCAGAACGACGTGGCTGCACGCAATTGAACTGGCCCGTCATAAAAATGATCGCGAGGCCGCGGCGACGTATCAAACCGCCGCCGCACTGGCCGACGCGCTTCTCGGAAACGGGGTCCTGGCAAAGGAGCGAGCGAAAGCCGCGCTCGGAGAATCGAAAGCACGTGACGTCGTGTATAGCGCGGCATGCGCGATGGCACTGTCCGGCGACATCGCAGACGCGCAAAAGCTCTCGGATGAACTGGCAAGGCGATTCCCGGAAGACACCAACGCGCAGTATTACGAAATTCCAGTCCTCAATGCTTTGATCGCTCTCGGCCACCACAGGCCGGAAAAGGCGCTCGACGATTTGGAAGTTGCCCGCCCCTACGACCTCGCCGTTGCGGGACCAGCCTTCTCCTATCACAATGGCGGCCTGTATTCCGTGTACGCACGTGGTCTGGCATATCTTGCCGCACATCGTCCTGCGGAAGCACTTGGGGAATTTCAAAAGGTTCTCGACAATCCCGGGATCGTGCTCGGCGACCCCGTTGGCGCATTGTCGCGTTTGCAGAAAGCGCGAGCCCTGGTCATTTCCAGCAACCCTGCAAAAGCAAAGGCCGCCTATGAAGACCTCCTTCACTCCTGGAAGGATGCCGACGGAGATCTGCCACTCCTCGCACACGCAAAAGCGGAATATTCTCGGTTGTAAAACCCACATAACGAACACAAGGCAGCATGCAAAAATCCTGATATGCTGTAAGCGCTTTCTATGTCAATCGCCAAAGGTCTGTCCCGTCGTGCTTTCTGTACCGCCATCGGAGCCGCCCCGCTCATCTCTCGAGCGCAAACTGGACCGGTCAAAGCACGACTCAAAATCGACACCGAGCGCGTGATCGGTGATATTGACCCCAAGCTCTACGGCAACTTCATCGAACACCTTGGCCGCTGCATCGAAGGCGGTATTTTCGACGAACGCTCGCCTCTGGCGGATGGAGACGGATTCCGCAAGGACGTCCTTGACGCAGCCCGCAAACTGCACGTAACGCAACTGCGCTGGCCCGGCGGAAACTTCGCCTCGAACTATCACTGGAAGGACGGTATTGGTCCCCGAGATGGGAGGCCTCCCCGTCTCGAGATGGCGTGGGGAACGGTCGAAAGCAATCGCTTCGGCACCCACGACTTCATGAAGTATGTCCAGAAGCTCGGAGCCGAACCGTATTTTTGCGTGAACCTTGGCACCGGAACCTGGGAAGAAGCGCAGCAATGGGTCGAGTACGTCAACGGCAAAGAAGACACAGCCATGACACGGCTGCGCAAACAGAACGGCCAGTCCGAGCCGTGGAAAGTAAAGTATTGGGGCCTCGGTAACGAAATGGACGGCCCGTGGCAGATGGGCCACAAGAATGCCGACGACTACGGAAAATTCGCTCTCGAAGCAGCGAAGCTGATGAAGTGGACGGATCCGTCGATCAGTCTCGTTGCCGCCGGTTCATCGCATTTTGCCCAGGGAATTGACTGGATCGGCTGGAACCGCACCGTGCTGACCTACCTCCGCAACCACGTGGACTACCTTTCGCTCCACCGTTACGTCGGCAACGCCGATAACAACTACTATGAGTTCCTCGCCAACTCGCTCGACCTCGACGACCGCACCAAAGTCGCCGAAGGCGTCATTGGCAGCGTTCTTTCGGACATGCCCCGGTCGAAGAAGATCTATATCGCGTGGGATGAGTGGAACGTTTGGTATCGCGCCCGTGGCAATAAAGAACGAGGCCGCCGCATTCTTGAGGAAAGATATAACCTCGAAGACGCGCTCGTGGTCGCGACATTCCTTAATTCATTCCTCAATCACGCGAACATCGTGAAAATGGCGAACATGGCGCAACTCGTAAATGTCATAGCCCCGATGTTCACGAATGAAAAAGGAATGTTTTTGCAGACAATTTACTATCCCCTCCAGCTGTTTGCAAACAACAACAAGGGTCAGGCGCTCGAGTTGTTCCGGCACAGCCCCGTGTACGAAAGCAAACGCTTCGGCGACGTGCCGTATCTCGACGCTTCGGCGAGCTACGACCAGGGTTCTCTGATAGTCAACGCGGTAAATCGTCATCAGGATCAGCCTCTCGACCTGACCGTCGACCTCCAGGACCGTGCATTTACCGGTGAGATGACAATCTCGGAGGTAAACGGCCCCGATATCAAAGCCGAAAATGATTTCGGAGTAACTAAAGTTCAGACGAAAACGCGCTCAGCCGGAGTATCGGGAAAAACGACGACAATTCGTCTCGCACCTCACTCTTTCACAATGATGCGCGCAAAGACCGTCTAAATTCCGCCGCAACAGAACGTTGCCTTGACCACCAGACGCCGAGGTGTTACGGTGTAAAAAACGGCATATGGGGAAAATTGTCTCCATATGATCCGCGTATTAGGGAGTTGTGACGGTGCCCTGTTGCTTAGGAGCCTATCCGTCTGAGTTGGCACTCCGGACCCGTCGGAGCTTCTCTGGACCCGGTTGGCTTTGTGCCACGCGGGTGCATTTTGGCTTTCCCGCCGGGGACATACACACCCAAATCACAATGTGCCAACCAACTGTCATCCGCACCGAGGTCTCATGAATCAAAAATGGTCGCTTTGGGCACTGCTGCTGCTGTCAGGGGCCGCAACTTTGCCGGTTTACTCTCAAGTCGCTGGTCGCCTGACCGGTACAGTGCTGGATCCCGCCGGCGCCAGCGTTCCCAAAGCAAAGGTCAGCCTCTCTCTGGTGGGCAGCAGCACGGCCATCCTGTCCACGCAGACTACTTCTGACGGCATCTTCGATTTCACCGGCGTTCGTCCTGAGTTTTACACGCTCACAATCGAGACTGCCGGGTTCAACAAATATGTCCAGGATCAGGTTAAGGTGGACGCGTCGCGTACTACAACCTTGCCGTCGATTCAGCTCGAACTCGCACAGGCCGCGCAGACAGTGGACGTGACCGCCGGTCTTCCCGCGATCGACACAAGCAATGCCGAAGTTTCGACCACCGTAACCCAGGCTCAGGTGGACAGGCTCCCGATTCTTGACCGTCAGGTTACGAACCTTTATTTCACCCAGGCGGGCGTCACCAACAGCCGGACTACGACAACGCATCAACGGTCTGCGTCCGAGCTACACCAATGTCATGCTGGACGGGGTTAACATTCAGGATGCGGTCCGCACGAACTCAATCGATTTGCTGCCGAACAAGCTCACCATAGGCCAGATCGCGGAGATGACAATCGCAACATCCAACGTCAGTCCGACCATTGGCGGAAATGCGACTGTGATTTCACTGTCTACCCCCTCGGGTTCGAACGAGTTCCACGGCAATGGCTATTGGTACAACCGCAACAGCTTCTTCGGGGCAAATGACTGGTTTAATAACCAGTCGCGTACCGAGCGGCCGCGCCTGAATCTGAACCAGCTCGGCGGAAGTATCGGCGGTCCGATTAAAAAGGACAAACTGCTGTTTTTCGTTAATTACGAAGCCTTTCGTCTCAAACAACAGAGTCTCGTGACCAAAACACGATTCTCACGCCAACAGCGCGGCAGGGCGTTCTCACACTTGCGAATGGTTCTGCCTACAATGTGCTCCAGGCCCGCGGCGTGCCAGATTGATCCTTATATCCAGAACTTGCTCGGTCAGATTCCGACCGTCGGTAATACCAGCAGCATTGGAGATCAGCTCAATACTACAGGGTACGCGTTCAATGCGCGGGGCAAACGAGACTCGCGACAACGTCACCGGCAAGCTGGATTATTACCTGAGCACCCGGCACAACTTCTCTGCCACTTACACCTGGAACCGTGACATCCTCGACCGTCCCGATCTAAAGGTGCTTCTACACAACCGCACCTCCGATCTATAACGACAACACGGGCAACTTGTTCTCAGCAGCATGGCGCTGGTCTGTGTCTCCGACAATGACGAATGAACTCAGAGGCGGTCTGAATAAAGTGCCTGTGGCCTTTGTCTCCCGACCTCAGGTTCCCGCTTACCTGGTTACTGGCACTCTGTTTACATCCCCGGTTAATACCAAACTGCCGGAAAGCCGGACAGTTGACAACTATGTGTTCCAGGACAACGGCACCTGGGTAAAAGGCAAGCACACAGTATCATTCGGCTTTCAGGCGAACCTGTTCCGATACGGCATTCAGGATTACGCCTCCACAGCCCCCAGCTACGCAGTCGGTATTTCCGCAGCGAATCTGAACGGGTTTAAGGTCGGCGACATTCCGGGTGCAACTTCGACCGATATCACCCGGGCAAATAACCTGCTGGCGACCCTCGGCGGCATGATTATGTCTTCGACGCAGACGTTCAATGTGACAAACAGAACGTCGGGTTTTGTTCCCGGTGCGCCTCAGGTGTTGAACCTGCGGCTGAGTAACTATGCACCCTACATCACCGATACGTGGAAAGTGGCGCGCCGGCTGACGCCTGACTCTGGGTCTCCGCTGGGAGTACTTCAGCCCGGTTGACGAGGAGAACTCGCTGCTCGTTCAGCCCACACTGATAAACAACAACGCGCCCGTGACGCTGCTCAGCAACGCGACGCTCGACTTTGCCGGATCTTCCGCCGGCAAGCCGTTGTACAAGAAGGATCTCAACAATTTCGCTCCGAATGTCGGACTCGCATGGGACGTCTTCGGAAATTGACGGACAGCGTTCCGCGCCGGATACGGCATAACGTACGCCAACGACAACAACCTGAACACGCGTGTACAACGCGCTTGCCATAAATGGTGGTCTGAGGACAGCCGCTGGCCAGGTAAATCTCGATTCCCGGATTTCTGCTTTGCCCGCCGATTCCGACACCAGCATTCCAGTTTCCGACAACGACACAGAATCTGTTCAATCTGTCACCGAACAATACTGTCGAGGGAATGATCGATCCCAATCTGGTCTCCCCTTACGTCCAGCAGTGGAACGCCGGTATTCAGCAGGAGTTTAAAGGCTTTGTCTTTGAAGCCCGTTACGTCGGTAACCACGTCGTGAAGCAATTCAAACAGATCGACGTAAACCAGATCAACGTTCGGCAGGGAACCTATATCCAGGACTTCATTACCGGCCGCAATAACGGATTCCTTGCTCTCCAGGCAACTGGCGGATTCAATGCCACATACAATCCGGCGATCCCGGGAAGCAAGCCGACCCCGTTCTTCAATACGCTTCCCGAACGGTGGCTCACTGACCAACGCGACCGTCTCGAACTTACTTCGTCACCGGTGAACTCGGAACTCTGGCGCAGACTTATCAGACGGAACAACATACTTCCCCAACTTCAGCTTCTTCACAAACCCGCTGCTGCTGTACTCAAGTCTTGCTCACGAACCTCGCGAACTCCACCTATAACGGTCTCCAGGTCGAGGTTCGCAAACGAACCCGCAACGGGATGCAGTTCCAGGCGAACTATACATTCTCCAAGAACCTTAGCAACGCTTCCGCGACGCGAGGTCTCGAGCCGCAGTTGGACAATCCCAATCCCGGAATCGAGAAAGGCTCGCGCGCCGTTCGACCTGACGCACGCGTTCAAGCTGAACCACTACGTCCCGCTGCCATTTGGTCCAGGTCGAAAATATAACTCGGACAATGCACTCATCCAGCGGATTATCGGAGGCTGGGGTGCCAGCGGTTTCCTTGTAATTCAGTCCGGTCCGCCGATTTCGATTCTCTCGAATCGTGGAACCCTCAACCGGGGAGCCCGGTCAACGGACCTCAATACGGTCGACACGACGCTTGACACTGTCTCAGCTGAAGAACATCACCGGGCCTTTACAAGACCGGAAACGGCGTCTTCTTCATCGATCCGAAGTACATCAACCCCACCACTGGGGCGGGTGTTGCTCCTGACACAAGTGCACCTTTTCCGAATCAGGTCTTCTTCAACCCGCAGCCGGGAAGCGTGGGTTCACTCCAGCGCCGAAGCCTGGATGGTCCCGGGATTCTGGGATTACGACTTCAGTCTGCAGAAGGACACCAAGATCACAGAGCGGCAGACTCTGCAGTTCCGTGCGGACTTCTTCAACATCTTCAATCACCCGAACTTTTTCGCAGACGATCAGCTCGTGAATTCAGCCAAGTTTCGGCAGAATCACGGACACGTTGACCACTGGAAATGGCGTCGGCCCAAGAGTAATGCAATTCAGTCTGACTTATAGGTTCTAACGTAACGAAGAGCGTTCATTTTAGGGCCCGGCCTCCGCAACGAGAGCCGGGCTTTTCTCTGCTTCCAGCGTAATTACGACATTCTTGTCTGCGCCGAACTCCAGCAACTCCCGCCTGTCCGTATCGAACTCCTGCAGCTGATCTCAGACGCGTACACATCCTGTTCGGACCTCTCCGTAGCCTGTTGGGTCAGTGACACTCTGTCCGTTATTGACCCCAAACAGGGCGCATTTGCGCATTGGAATACATGCCAACCAAATGTCATCCGCACCGAACGCCCACGAAACACAAACGGTCGCTGTGGGCATTGTTGCTGGCGTTAGCCGCAGGAGCCGTGCCCGTATACCCGCAAGTCGCAGGTCGCCTGACCGGTACAATCATCGATCCTGCAGGTGCCAGTGTTCCCAGAGCAAAGGCCAGCCTCTCCCTGGCAGGCAGCAGCACGGCCCTTCTGGCAACCGAAACTACTTCTGATGGCATCTTCGATTTCACCGGCGTCCGTCCGGGCTATTACACACTGACAGTCGAGACTGCGGGTTTTACCAGGTACGTCCAGGAGAACGTCAACATCGATCCATCGCGAACCACGACGCTTCCTGTGATCAAACTGGAACTGGCTCACTCCGCGCAGACCATCGAGGTAACTGCCGGTGCCCCTGCTATCGACACAAGCACAGCCGAAATCACCTCGACCGTAACGCAGGCGCAGATTGATCGCCTGCCGATCCTTGATCGTCAGGTGAATAACTTGTTCTACACCCAGGCGGGCGTAAGCCACAGCCGAACGTCGACCAGCATCAACGGCCTTCGTCCGAGCTACACCAACATCATGCTCGACGGGGTCAACGTCCAGGATGCGGTTCGTACGACTGCGCTTGATTACATCCCAAACAGATTGACAATTGGCCAGATTGCGGAGATGACAATCGCCTCTTCGAACGTCAATCCGACCATCGGCGGCAATGCGACCGTCATCTCGCTGTCAACGCCATCCGGCACGAACAAACTCCACGGCAATGGCTATTGGTATAACCGCAACAGCTTCTTCTCGGCAAATGACTGGTTCAATAATCAATCCGGTACAGAACGCCCGCGCCTGAACTTGAACCAGCTCGGTGGAAGCCTTGGCGGTCCCATCAAAAAGGACAGGCTCTTCTTCTTCGGCAACTACGAAGCGTACCGCCTTAAGCAGCAGAGCCTGACTACCAATACCATCCTGACTGGCCCTGCGCGTCAGGGCATACTGACACTCGCGAACGGTTCAACATTCAATATTCTCCAGAATCGTGGTGAACAGATCGATGAATACATCAGGAGTTTGCTTGGCCAGGTTCCGACTGTCGGCAATACAACAAACGCCGGCGACGGGAGAAACACCACTGGCTATGCCTTCAACGCGCAGAACAATACCACCCTCGACAACGTAACCGGCAAGCTCGATTACTACCTGAGCACACGTCATAACTTTTCCGCAACTTATGCGTGGAACCGCGACATTGAAGATCGAACAAATCTGACAGGCTTCTATACAACAGTTCCGCCCATCTACAACGACATTCGTGGCAACCTTTTCTCTGCCGCCTGGCGTTGGTCAGTGTCGCCGGCCTTCACAAATGAACTGCGAGGCGGCTTCAACAAAATAGGCATCGACTTTGTTTCGCGCACGCCACCACCAGCGTTTTTAACAGCAAACACAGCATTCATGTCGCCGGTGAGCCCGAATCTTCCCGATTCCCGATTCTTCAATAACTCGGTGTTTCAGGATAACGCTACCTGGGTCAAAGGCAGACATACGATGTCGTTCGGATTCCAGGCAAATATGTTCCGCTATGATGTCCGCGTGTACACAGGCATTATTCCGACGTACACCATAGGCACCTCTGCCGCTAACCCGAGTGCGTTTAAAGTAGGAGACATTCCAGGAGCAACATCGGCCGATATCGCGACTGCAAACAATCTCCTCGCAACTCTTGCAGGCATGATCAGCTCAACCAGCCAGACGTTCAACGCCACCGGCCGGACGTCAGGATACGTTCCAAATGCACCGCAATCCCTGAATCTGCTGATGAACAACTACGCGCCATATTTCACTGACAGGTGGAAAGTGACGCGGCGTCTTAGTCTTACTTTAGGCCTTCGGTGGGAATACTTCAGCCCGGTCGATGAGCAGAACGGGCTGCTGGTTCAGCCAGCACTGATAAACAATAACCCGATAACTACGCTGTTGAGCAATGCCACGCTCGATTACACCGGCTCTGCAGCAGGGCGTCCGGTGTATAAAAGAGACCTGAACAACTTCGCCCCGAACGTCGGTCTGGCGTGGGATGTTTTCGGAGACGGTCGAACGGCTTTCCGCGTTGGTTATGGAATCACGTACGCCAACGATAACAACATGAATTCGGTTTACAACACCCTTAAAATGAATGGTGGTCTAAGCACCACCGCGGGTGCAGCAAACCTCAACGAACGTCTCGCGACGTCACCGGTGATACCGACACCAGCCTTCCAGTTCCCGACAACCACGCAGAACCTCTTTAACCTGATGCCAAACACACTGACGGAAAGTCTGGTCGACCCAAACCTCGTTTCGCCCTACGTCCAGCAGTGGAATGCGGGGATCCAGCAGGAGTATAAAGGGTTCGTTTTTGAGGGCCGCTATGTAGGCAACCACGTCGTAAAGCAGTTCAAACAGATTGACGTAAACCAGATTGACGTTCGGCAGGGAACTTACATGCAGGACTTCATTACGGGACGAAACAACGGATTTCTTGCTCTTGGGGCAACAGGGAAATTCAACGCGACGTATAATCCGGCGATCACCGGAAGCAAACCCACGCCGTTCTTCAACACACTCCCGGGTAATGGCTTCCTGACGAACGCGACGTACTCCAATTCCTTCGTAACAGGAGAACTTGGAACCCTTGCGCAAACGTACCAGCAGGCTGGTGTACTTCCGGACAACTTCAGCTTTTTCCCGAATCCGCTGTTGCTGTACTCAGGTCTGCTGACCAATATTGCGAATTCAACTTACAACGCTCTGCAGGTAGAGGTCCGCAAACGGACTCGCAATGGCATGCAGTTTCAGGCCAACTATACCTTCTCGAAGTCGCTGAGCAACGCTGACCTGGTTCGAGGTCTCGAGCCTCAGCTGGACAACGTCAATCCTGCGATCGAGAAAGCGAGATCGCCGTTTGATCTCACACACGCATTCAAGCTTAACCACTACGTGCCGCTGCCATTCGGACCCGGCCACAAATACCATCCGGGCAACGGACTCATTCAGCGCATTGTCGGAGGCTGGGGCGCAAGTGGCTTCCTTGTAATTCAGTCCGGTTCGCCGGTTTCCATCCTCTCAAATCGTGGAACTCTAAACCGGGGAGCTCGTTCCACCGGTCTGAATACCGTTGACACGCCGTTAACTCTGTCGCAGCTAAAGAATATAACCGGCCTCTACAAGACCGGAGATGGTGTGTTCTTTATCGATCCCAAATACATTGACCCGATTACCGGACGCGGCGCAGCTCCTGACACCAGTGCGCCTTTCGCAAATCAGGTCTTCTTCAACCCGCAGCCCGGAACAGTCGGTTCACTTGGGCGGCGAATCCTCGACGGCCCAGGCTTCTGGAATTATGATTTCAGTCTGCATAAGGACACGCGCATAACAGAGCGGCAGACGCTTCAGTTCCATGCGGACTTCTTCAACGTCTTCAATCACCCGAACTTCTATACCGCTGACTCGAATACCGGTTCTCTTCCTCCCGACGTGCGGATCGGAAACGTAAACGCTCCGACCTTCGGCAGAATCATCGAGATGGCGAACACCGGAAACGGCAATACTTCGCGCGTGATCCAGTTCGGTCTCATCTATCGTTTCTGACCGACACCCGGGCAACGCCCTGCCTCCTGAAAGAGCGCCGGGCGTTGTCTACGAAAGCGTAATGACGACTTTCTTGTCGGTGGACCGAATCCGCGCAACACGAGCCTTCTCATCCCATCGCGAAACCAGCCCGCCTCGGACTTTCGTCGGAGTCCCGCCCGCGCCGAGCTTCAGCAACTCCCGCCCGTCGGCATCGAATTTCCGGTAACTGATGTGGTCGCGGGCGTATTCAATCTCGCAAATCGGGCTCGCCGACGCCAGCATATGATTCTCGTTATTCGGTGCGAGTTCCGGGAACGCCGCCATCGCGCGCAGATAGTGTCGGACGTAATCGCCATAGCCGTCCGTCAGCCAGATATCGTCCTGCGGATATCGATTCTTCCCGTCGGTGTCGACCGTATACGTAGCCCAGTTCAGTCTTCGAATTCCCTGGTCCTTACGTGCATTATTCTCGGTGGCATAGGCGAGCAGCAACTCGACCGAAGCGTGGCGAGCCGTGTGGCTGTTCCCCGGAGCGCGATACCGAGTCTGCTCATTGATTACGGTAACGCCATACTTCTTAAACTCGTAGTTACCGAGTTCCCGTTCCGTCCAGAGCAGAGCCGCGTCTGCAAGCTGCCCGGCATCACGACGCAGATCCGGATGCGTCAGCATGTAATATGCGAGTGTTCCGGCGTTAATCTCTGTGTCCGAGTAGTCCTCTGTCCGAACATCTTCGAAAAAAGGGCCAAACCGTGGCTGCCCGCCGCCTGGTTTCACGAGCTCCCGCAGAATCACGTCGGTCATCCAGTCCCACACGGCATGGGACACAAGCAGGTAGCCGCGGCCATTCGGGACGTCGAGCGCCGCAAGCTGCTCGAACAAGTCAATTGTCGGCGTCCAGTTCGTCGTGTAAGAGGCCGTGTAGGTCTTCCCTTCTTTGGTGACCGTGTGCACTTCGCCAGTACTCGCATTCACACGAAACGGCCATGGCGAATTCATCTGGTCGCCAGGCTTCGCTCGTTTGGCCAGGGTATCGGCAATCGCGATTGCCGCATTCAGATACTTGCGATCCCCTGTGATCTTGTACAGCTTAACCAGTTGCTGCCCGAAACTTCCCGCCTTGTCAGGCTGAAGGAAGTTCGGACCCGCGCGCATATCGCCGTCATACCGTCCCGAGTGCAGCGACAGGTTATAAGGAAACGGCAGATTTCCCCAGAGATCGCCCGGCTTCGACATCCCGTGCTCGAGCCAGTAATCAGCCATGCGGCGCATGTCCGGCACGATCGCCTGATCACCCAGATACGCATACAGCATCGCCCAGGAATCCATCGCCATCGGGATCTGATCTCCGCCGATCCCTCGTGGATCTTCCTCTGGCTTCCAGACCTGATGCTGCAGATAATAAGGAACGCCGTTCGGACACGGCTTCATCTTCTGCCAGAAATCCCAGACACTCCGGATAACGTGGTCGTAAGCTTCCGAAGGTCCTGAACCGAACCACGGTTCAATCCGGCCTTGTGAATCAACTCGAATCTTGTGATATCCGGCGGTACCTTCCGGCCAGTTGGTCGGCCTCGAAGGAGGAAGCGCAATCTGTGCAGCAACGCTTGCGCTTGCGGTGCCGAGAAGAAACTGACGTCGGTTAACCACCGACTACTGAGCTTATCGCGGTCGAAAGCCAACAGCCGAGAGCACTGCTCCCAAATCCCGAAAATCGCCCGCAACCGAAAAGGTCTTATCAAGCACAATCGTCAGCGTCTGTCCCGTAACCGGCACCGTCTGCAGCTTATAAGGCCCCGGGGCCGGCACCGTCTGCCGCAAAACTTCAGTCCCGTCGAGCATAAGAACGAACGTTCGCCCCGGAGCAGCATCCGGAACATACACATCCACTTCGAGCGGCACAGGTTGATCGGGCTTCTTCAGCAGGATCGTGGCACGCCCCGACATCCACCGTGTGTTTCCTTCGGGCTGGTAAACCCCACTAACAAGTTGAGTGGAAGCTTCGGGAGCATTCATCGGCAGCCAGGATAGCGTCGGAAGTCGCTCGAGCACGGCCTCAACCCGGACTCTGTCGACCGGAGCCGTCGAGAAATCGAACGGTCGAAACCCAAAGGCCGCTGCCGAATATCCCGACTTCGCACCAACACCAATAATCCGAATGGGAAGACTTGGAACGATGTCTTTCTCCTGCACCAAACCAAGTGGAGCAGTTACCGAAATCGGAAATCCAAGAGCGCTGGAGACGATCCACTCGCCGGGTTGCACGATTTGTTTGCGAGTAAGCGGCAACGCACCTTGTGCCTCAGCATAGAAGCTCGGCCATTCGCCATTCACCCAGACCCGCCGCTGCGGAAGCGTGATCTGCCGATATCCATTCCAATGCTGGTAATTCACTACAGCGACCGCAAGACTCACAGCAAGGTTCGCGGCAACCGCGCCAAACGACACTCGTCGCGGAAGAGCACGGCCTGCAAGGATCGCGAGCGGAGCAGCAATTGGCAGCAGATACCGCGCCGAGCCCGCAAAGAAAGCAACCAGTGCAAACGCGAAAAACAGCAGCGCCCAGACCTGCAGGAAGCGGTACGGCCGGAGCGTCAACAACCACGCGACGATCCCGGCGCCGACACCGAAAGGCACCCAAAATAACGGGCTTGAATCAATGAAAACCCCGGCCAGAGCACCAAGTCCCGCCATGGCAAGAACTAGTCGCGAACGCAGGAACAAAAACACTGTCGCCAGCGGAAAGACCATAAACCCGAGATGGGCGGTCAATGCCACAGCATTGCGAAACTTGTTCTCCAGACGCTGAAGCCCATAGCTCGAAAAGTATCCAACCAATACAGTTGCCGGAAGAGCCCCGCCAGTCGCCTTCTCCCATAGCTGATAAGCCAAAACCACAACAGCGGGAATAAAAGCCACAATCCAGAGAGCCCGGCTAGCCCGGGCATGCATCCAGCAATACAAGAGCAGAATCGGAGTCGCCACCAGCGCCTGATACGAAGTCATCGCAGCAAGCGCAAGCGGTATAACAGCCAGCAACGGCCGCCCGCTGGTAAACAAAGCAAAACCCGCCAGCCACCACGCGACAAACGGCACATCCGACTCGAACGAATTCCCGTTAATGACAAACGCCGGGACCGCAAGAAACAATAGCACCGGAATTACCGGATCATCGGGAGAAAATCGCCGAGCCAGAAAGTACATCGCGACAACAGCGATGACGGTAAACACGCAGTACACAAGGTGAAACGGAACCTCACGCACATCCCCGAAGAGTGCAATCAGACCGGCGAGAACGTAAGAGTTCCCGGGAGGATGAGGATGTCCTCGCATATCCACAGACTCACCCTGAAAGATGTATTGAGTGTGATTCGGATGAAGCGGATCGATGAGCGCGTGCTCAGCGATCCAGATGAACTTGGGATCGTCCCCCTGAACCGCCTGATTGAGAAACGGCAGCCGGATCAGAAGAACAGTGGCAACAATGAGAAGAATAGACCAGCGGCGGCGCACCGGCTAGTCGGCCGCTTTGCTCGCCGTAGACTCCGGTTTCCAGCGCACGACAGGCTTACGCGCGGCGCTTACTTCATCAACGCGCGGAGTGCGCGTCAGATGCGGAGCCCGCAGCACCATTTGCGGATCGTCGTCGATCTCTTTCGCGATGCTGATCATCGCATCGATAAACAAATCGAGCTCAAGCTTTCCCTCCGTCTCCGTCGGCTCAATCATCAGCGCGCCGGGAACGATCAGCGGAAAGCTGACCGTGTACGGATGAAAGCCGTAATCGATCAGCCGCTTGGCGATGTCGCCCGTCCGCACGCCCTTCTTCGCCTGCCGCGATCGCTGAACACAACTTCATGCATGCACGGCGACTTATAGGGAAGATCGAAGAAAGCTTCCAGCCCCTTGCGAATATAGTTCGCGTTCAGCACCGCATCAGTGGTTGCCTGCTTCAGCCCGTCGCCGCCATGCGCCATGATGTACGCCAGCGCCCGCACCAGCACGCCGAAGTTGCCGTAGAACGCGCGCACGCGGCCGATGGATTGCGGCCGATCGTAATCCCAGCCCATGCGTCGCCCACTCGCTTCAGCCGCGGCGTCGGCAGGAACGGCTCCAGATGCTTCTTCACCGCCACCGGCACCGGCGCCCGGACCGCCGCCGCCATGCGGCGTCGAAAATGTCTTGTGCAGATTCAGGTGCATCACGTCGATGCCGAAATCGCCCGGCCGCGCAATGCCCACCAGCGCGTTCATGTTCGCGCCGTCCATGTACACCAGCGCGCCTTTGTCGTGCAGAATCTCGGCGACCTTGCGATGTTCTCCTCGAACACGCCGACCGTGTTCGGATTCGTCACCATCAGCGCCGGCCGTCGTCGTCATCGACCGTCGCTCCAGCTCCGCCAGATCGACCATGCCCGCGATCGTTCGACTTGATGTTCTCCACCTCGTAGCCGGCCATCGCGGCCGTCGCGGGATTCGTGCCGTGCGCCGAATCGGGAATCAACAATCTTCTTGCGCGGATTGCCCCTGCGACTTCCAGAAACGCCCGGATCAGCAGGATGCCGGTCAACTCGCCATGCGCGCCCGCCGCCGGCTGCAGCGTCACCGCGTCCATGCCCGTGATCTCAGCCAGCGCGTCTTCCAGCACCGCGCATAACTTCCATCGCGCCCTGCGACAACTGACTCCGGCTGATACGGATGCGCCCACGCCAGGCCTTCCGTCCGCGCCACCGCTTCATTGATGCGCGGGTTGTACTTCATCGTGCAGGAACCCAGCGGATACATGCCCGAGATCGATCGCGTAGTTCCACGTCGAAAGCCGCGTGAAGTGGCGGATCACCTCGACTTCGCTGACTTCCGGAAAGTCTTCGATCTCGTCGCGACATTCTCCGCCCCCAGCGCCTCCGCCGGGTCGACCGCCGGCACGTCGAGCTCGCGGCAGCTGATAGCCATTCTTGCCCGGCGAACTCGATCTCGAACAGCAGGCCCTCGTTCTGAGTGATATGCTGCGAGTCTTCTTGATCATGTCAGCCTCGCGTTCCGAGCATGCCATCACGCCTCGCCGCCACACTGCGTCACATGTCCATCTGCTGCGTTGCGTCATCTCCGTGGCGCAAAGCAGCATCGAATCGTTCAGCTCCGGATAGAACCGCTCCAGCGGCAGCCCGCCGATGATCTTCTGCTTCAGCAGCTCGATTCGATTCAGCAGACGTCCGGCAGCGTTCGACCACGAACTCGTTGAAGAACGCGCCCGTGAACCGCCGCTTCAGGCCTCCGGCCAGATAATGCGCCTTGGCAAGATTCTGCTGCAGCAAGCTCCCGCAGACCTTCCTTGCCGTAGACCGTCATGAACACCGTCGCCATCAGCGCGATCAGCGCCTGATTCGTACAGATGTTCGACGTCGCCTTCTCGCGCCGGATATGCTGCTCGCGCGTCGCCAGCGTCAGGCAGAAAGCGCGATTCCCGTTGGTATCTTTGGTCTCGCCGACCAGCCGCCCCGGAATCTGCCGGATGAACTTCTCTTCGCGTGGCGATGATGCCCGCAAACGGACCGCCGTAAGCACGGCGAAATCGCAAACGACTGCAGCTCGCCCGCCACGATATCCGCATCGCGCGGAGGCTCGAGCAATCCCCAGCGAAACCGCTTCAGTGAACACCACCACCAGCAGCGCGCCATGCTCGTGCGCCAGCTCCGCGGCACCGCTTCACGTCCTCGACGACGCCGAAGAAATTGGGCGACTGCACGATCACGCAGGCCGTCTCGCTCATTCAGCTTCGACTCGAGATCGTCAAGATCGACAGCGCCGGTCTCGGCGTCGATAGCCGAACTCCTCAATCGGCATGCCCTGATGCTTGGCAGTACGTGTGCAGCACTTCCCGATACTCGGGATGCACGGTCCGCGCCGACCAGAATACGATCGTCGCCCCGTGACGCGCACGGCCATCATCGCCGCTTCCGGCACCGCCGTCGAGCCGTCATACATCGACGCATTCGCCACTTCCATGCCGGTCAGCTGGCAGATCATCGTCTGAAACTCGAAGATCGTCGTCAGCGTGCCCTGCGAAATCTCCGCCTGATACGGCGTGTAGGAAGTCAGAAATTCGCCGCGCGAAACCACCGTATCCACCAGCACCGGGCGGTAATGGTTGTAAACGCCGGCCCCCAGAAACGAGGCGTACCCGTTCGCCTCTCCGCACCGCGAGCCCGGAAATAATCGACGATCTCGTATTCCGACTTGCCCGGCTCGCAGCGCAAGCGGTCGCGATCAAACGATCTTCCGTCGGAAGGTGCGCGAACAGTTCTTCAGTCGAACTCAGCCCGCAGGCATCGAGCATCTCGCGGCGTTCGGAATCCGACTTCGGCAGATAACGCAAGGGCTTTCTACGTCTCCTGACATAGGCTACGATAATCGGCGGCCGACATCAGATTCTTAATTTCCTCCGGCGCCGACAGCCGAATCTTCACCAGCCACGCAGCACCATGCGGATCTTCATTGAGCTTTTCGGGAGCCTCGGCCAGCACGCTCGTTGACTTCGACAACTTCGCCCGAAACCGGCGAATAAATATCCGAAACAGCCTTCACCGATTCGACCGAACCGAAGCGTGTTGCCCTGTTCGACCGACTGTTCCCGCCTTCGGCAGATCGACAAAGACGATGTCGCCGAGCTCATGCTGCGCATGATCGGTGATGCCGATCGTGCCGATATCGCCCTCGACACGACACCCACTCGTGTTCTTTCGTGTAACGAAAATTTTCTGGATAGTTCATTTCGCTCGCTTATAAAAGGGAGTTGGAACAACCTCAGCCTCAACCGGCTGATTGCGGACCATGATCTCGATCGCCTGGCCGGGCACGGCTTGATCGCACCGGCAGATAACAAAGTCCGATATTCTTGTTCAGCGTCGGCGACGGACCACCGCTGGTGACCCAGCCCGCAGGCTCGCCATTCGACCTGCACTTCATACCCGTCGCGCCCAATTCCGCGGCCGCGCATCTCGAAACCAGCCAGCTTGCGCGAAACCCCGTCCGCCTTCTGCTTCTCCAGAGCTTGTTTGCTCGACAAAGTCCGGCTTTGTCGAATTTCACGATCCAGCCGAGGTCCAGCTTCGAGCGGATTGATCGTCGGTCCGATCTCATGGCCGTACAGCGCCATCTTGGCTTCCAGCCGAAGCGTATTGCGCGCGCCCAGCCCGCACGGCTTGATCCCGAATTCCTGCCCGGCATCGAGCAGCGCATCCCAGGTCGCTTCCGCAAAATCAGGAGCAACGTAGACCTCGAACCCGTCTTCGCCGGTATACCCGGTGCGAGCGATCCGCGCCGGAACCTCGTTCACCTCGCCATCCAGGAACCAGTAGTAATGGATCGTCTCCAGCGGCGTGCGGTCAGCTTCTGCAGAGTTGCCAGCGCTTTCGGGCCCTGCACCGCGATCTGCGCATAGCGGTCGCTGGCGAACTCAACGGTCGCGTGCCGCATGTTCAGCGTGGAGATGTGCTCGAAATCCTTCTCCTGATTCGATGCATTCACGCAAATGAAGAAGTGATCGTCGTCGACTTTGTGGACCAGAATGTCATCCACAAACCCGCCGTGATCGTACAGCAGCCCCGAATACTGCGCCTGACCGAGTCGCCAAGCTTCGACGCATTGTTTGAGGTCAGCGAGTTAACAAGCGTTCAGCGCCTCCGGACCCCGAATCTCGATCTCGCCCATGTGACTGACATCGAACAGCCCGACTGCATTGCGGACGGTGTGGTGCTCATCCACCATACCCGAGTACTGCACCGGCATATCCCAGCCGCCGAAATCCACCATCCTGGCCCCGGAGCGACGGTGAACAGAGTTCAGAGGCGTCTTCTTCAGTTCGGCCGTCGGTGAACTCATGAACCCCCAAAATAGCACGCATCCCGAATCCCGTACCCCCGCGTCACGGCGGCAAACAACGGGTTTAAACTGAGAGAACCTCGATGTCGGTACCGCCGTTACCACCGCCGTTTGACCAGGTCGGGCAGAAGCCGTTCTCGTTCTACCCGGCGCTCGTCGGCATCGAGCATAACCAGTGGACCCTCAGCAAAATCAACTGGTCTGAGGTACAGGTAGTCAACACGAGATCAGGCGAAGAAATCTGGATTCCTCGCCGCATGTTGGGCGAACTCTCGCGAACTGACGAGCCAGTAATGATCGTCGGCCTCACCCGGGAACTCGAATACAAACTCGGCCAGGTCGTCCCCCATATCCGCCGCGTCATTGAGATGCCACGCGCAGTTAACGACATCCCGCGGACACTCCATCCCGAACCAGCGGCGCCGGCCAAAGCAGCCCCGGTAATCGGAATCCGCCTTGACTCCGGACCGGAAGGCAAGTTCGGACGCCTGCTCATCAGCGGAGTCGCCGTCGCGTTAGTAGCCTTTATCCTCCTCGCCATCTTCTTTAAAGTGGAGCGGAGCCCGCACGTTCGGTACAGCGCAGTCATGCAATCCGAACTGGGCCTGAGCGCGAGCGATGACTACTTCGCGGTTATTCGTAAACTAGGGGAACCTGCCAGCGACACGTGGAAATCTGCAGACGGCCCAATGCAGTACCGAGTCCTGCAGTATCCAAATCTTGCGCTGTCGGTCATTCTGATGGGACCCGAGCGCAATCGGGCCACTTATATCGGAGCGCTCGACCAAAACGGCCGCCCGGCAAACGCCGTCACTCTCCCGAACGGAAAAGACACGTACCCTCTCCTGCGAGCACTCCGAACCAGCAAGTAGCCGGGCCGAGCCTTGGTCGACGAGTTAACGGCCGCTGGATGCACCACAGGAAACCCGCAACTGTAATCTACACTCCACAACCTGACTCGACCCGCTGCTAACTGATACAGGCCTCTGTACCCGCTAATTTTTGTGTCCCAATTTGTCCGCCTCCATTGCAATTTCTCGCTTAATCTTGCTGAGGTTGGTAACTGGAAGTGCTTGGAAATTCTCAAAGAGGATTGTATGCGGAGTTCATCCTTTGCAGTTGTACCCATATTCTGTCTGCTTACGCCAGGGCTGCAGCTTGCATTTCAGGCGAATTCCCCGATTGCGCAGGAAGGGGCTGAGTTAATTAGAGCCAAGGCATACAGAAAAGCCGTGGATACCCTCAAGCCGGCCGTTTTGCTGATGATCCGAGGGATCCAGTCATCTCAGAACAACTTGGCCTCGCCGCTCTGTACGCTGCGGACGGCATAGATCACAGCTCGATGCTCCAACTGGCCAGCAATTCCATGCAGCGAGCAGTGGAACTTGGTGGCCACGCAACCTTCATCGTTGATCGGTCTTTGGAGGGTTGGACGGCCGGGACAGTAGTAAAAGTCGAGCGCGGACGCCTTCACTTTTACCGCGACCGTCTCGAATATGCCGCAGAGCGCACCGAGTTCAAGTGCACGATTCTCCCTGAAGATCTAACAGAGTACGGCTTTAATCACAACAAGGGAGCCGCTGTGTCTGTGTTCCACATTCATACCAGGAAGAACAAGAAGGAGGATCATCCTGGGATTCGAAGTACGAAGTTTCGAGCCCGCTAGTTTAAAGCAATCTGAGGGCGACCTGCTGTTTAGATGATCGACAAATACTGGAGTGTAAAAAATGCGAAGAAATAGTTCCGTAGTATTTGCCTGCTTGCTGCTCACCTGTGTTGTCGCGGGCAGTCCTGCTCTTGGTGCAGATGACAAAGACAGAGGACAGTAAGCGACACTTCCCGATACCGCTGCCCGGAGGGGGAGGGGAATGAGAGGCTTCGAAGCCTCCTTCGGCGGACGAAGTAGAGAGTTCTACCGCCAGTTGCTGGAATATGCCGAAGGTATGTACTCCGGCGATGTGGGTGGGTTCCGTACTGCTGTTGATCAGCCAATACCGAGGAAATCATGCGCGATCACAGCAAGCGTGCCTGACGACACAAACCTCTCGGCGAAATCAGAAATTCGCATGATCCTCGAAGATCGCTTCCGTCTGTTCAGCGGCCTCTATGACAACTTGCTCGATTCAGGATGTTGTGAATGGGATAGGGCAGGAGCGTCGCGCCCAGGAACACGGATCAGCTGTATGCGTTCAAGCTGATCGCAGACCCAATTCCTCGGGCGGAGACGCTTGCCACTGGCACGATGATATATCTCAACGGGCCTGATTGCAATGCTTGACAATAAAGCGCAGCTTGCATACGTACTTGCGCATGAAGCCGCACATGTAGCGAAGCGACATTGGCAGCGCCGCGCTTTACTCGAACTCGCACAGCCCGAGTGGACCAGGCTCAAGGCAGAAAATCTCGAGCGGTCACGGTGGTGGAGGCCCTTCGTGGTCACTGCCGTCGGCACTGCCGCAGGCTACGGACTGGCGCGAGGAACTGACTCGCCTCTGGCAGGAGTTGCCGGTGGAGTCGCAACAGCGGCGATCGTCGCAAGCTATTTGAACCAGCCACCGCAGCCGTTGATTGTAGACTGGCGCAAAGAAGAAGAAGACGAAGCCGATGAACTCGCCTTCAAAGCCCTGATGAACGCGAAGATAAATGTCAGGGAGATACCGGCACTCTTCCTGGCATTGCGTGATGCGGCTAGACTCGATGAACGGACAACTCTCGGCTTCCTCGGCGACCCTGGCCGCGTCAATGAACGCTACGAACATGTCCAGTCCTTGCTGAAGGCTGCGGAGGAGGCACTAAAAACCTAAAAGTTGTGTTAGACGCTCAGGATTTTCGTGTCCTCATGGCCGAGCTTAAGCGCGACAATGGCATCCTGGCTTATCACTACGACATGCTCGAACTGGCCAAAAAGAATCTTCAGCAGGCGGCTGAGGCGCGGAAAACCGATCCGGGCGCGCTGTATTACTACGCGAAAGTGCTCAAGCTCGTCGGAAAAACTGACGAGGATCAAAGAACGCAATGCGGCTCTTCAGTGAAGTTATTAAGACTGACAAGCGCAATCAAAACTTCGGTGCTTACCTTCACCGTGCGACAGCTCTGATTGGCGAAAGCAATGATCCGGGATACCGCGAGCAGGCGGCAGCGATGCTGGAGCAATACGTCGAGCGATATGCACAGTCAGTAGCCGCCGATAACCGGGCGAAGCAGCAGATGTACCCACCACATTTGGAAACTGTTTACGACTACATGAATCGTGTCGGAAAAGACGAGTGGGTACCAGTTGCGCTCGCAAAGGACGCGTCCGGCAACTTGCTGCCCGTAAGCGTCAAAGCGCTGCCCATCGAGAACATGCCGAACCCGCAGCAATCGCCGGCAGTGCCTGTTATGCCCGGTCTCCGGTCCGAAACCGGCTTCCCCGAGGGCGCAGACTCATAAATAATGCAATGCGTTGCGCTGCACTACTTGGGATCGTTCTCGTTTGTGCAACAAATGCCTGGAGCGCGCCTCAGTTCAGGCTGCGCTTCCAGGCGGTATCCGCCAGATGGTTCGAACGCGGCGGAGTTGTTGAGATCCCGCGCACGCCTATTCGTGAACTCGAACTGGAGCTGCGAGGCAGGGGATTCGAACGCGTGGAAGCCGGACGGCTTCATGTTGAGATCGATGGAGAGCCTGCGGAACTGAAGGTGCTTACCGCAAGTGATGCGATCAGCATAATTGCAACCGCGCTGCCGGAAGAGCAGTTCTTTCCAAAAGATCGCCATATCGTCGAAGTTTTCGTATCAAATAGCGGCATTCGGCAGAAATGGACAGTCGTACCCTCAAAAACATCGCTTGTGACTGAAACCGTAGGTGCTGTGGATGGTCTTCCGTTACGAGTCCTGCTAAGTCCGCAAAGTGAGATCCCAACGGTCTGGGACGGTGACCAGTCGGCCGTCGCCCAGATTGTTGGCGTAGTCAAACCCGGCGACGGATTATCAAGGCTGGTCATCGCAGGTGTGGATCAAACTGTTGACAATACACTCCTGGAGCAGCGGTTTTCCATGTCCGTGACAGTGACACGGCAAACCCCGGACGTAATCATCGAGGCGTTCGATCGGCACGATCGGTACGCGCGGGTTCTGATACCTGTATATAAACAGGGCCGACCCAAGTAAGAACGCTACTTTGGGGCGCGATCAATAATCTGACGTCCAAGCTCTTTATCCCCGTTATTGACGAGCGCCTCTCCGAGCGCAATCTGAGCACTTCGATTACCGGGAGCGAGACGAGTTGCTTTTCGATAGTCATTCACCGCACTCTGGTAGTCGCGCAGCGTATCATGCACTCGGCCTCGGTCGATGTAAGCGTCCGGTCGGTCTGGGTCCAGCCGGATTGCCTCTCCTAAATCGGAGAGTGCTCCTGTGGTGTCCTGTAGTTTCCATCTGGCGAGTCCGCGGAATCGAAAGTAATGAGAAACGCGATCATTGTTGCGCAGCGCGGTTGTCAGGGCAGCCACCGCATGCCTGATTGTTTCCTGCCTGGTAGTAGCACCGACCGAGCCAATAAGCAACATTTGGGTTCTGATTGTCGACCTTACTTGTCGTTCCAGACCGGGTAAGGCTTGTTGGCAGCGGCCGGCTTCCGCAAGATGTACCGGATTCTCTGCCGGCGCAGACTGCAGATCGGCCTGTTTGTTCTTCGTTGATTGAACCGGCAGGCGAGCTGCGGAGGAGTTAGGCGGGTCGACAGTATTCTGCGCAAGCGCGGAACGCCTTTCCGGTTGCGGCGAAAGGACCTTGTTATCTGCCAAGTTATGTGCCAACTGCGATGCTCCCGGATCCGGTGTGAGCGATGGCTTGATCTCATCAGGTTTCACAGGCGTAGCTGGCCTTGGAGACGGCGTTTTGATTTCCTTCTGCTCGGAACCTGCCGGAGACTCTGTTTGCCTCGTCGCTCGAGTGTAGCCGAAATACAAACCAGCGGAGACGACTGCAACCCCACCGAACGCCGTGGCACGCGAGAGCGTGGTCGACCGGCGTGGTGGGGAAGGCGCTACACCCCCTGGAGGAGCCGAACGGTTAAGCGCATATGCGAGTTGGTCGATTCCTTGAGGCCAGTCGGGCCGCTTGTCTCTGAAATCCACATACTGAATCGAGTTCAGCCGGAACGGAATTTCACAGGACTTGTGAATCAGAGGCACAACGAGCTTCCCGTCCTGAAGCGCTGCACGCCACTCGGCATTCACCTCCCGGGACACGACTGCGTCAGGTGAGACCACAACGATCAGAGACTTACACGCTCGAAGTGCCCGCTCAATAGCCGGCTCCCGAGTCATCGCCAGGAACAATATCAAGATTATCCATCGAGACTGAGAGGCCGCGCTTCTTCAGTTCCGATGCAAGTGCGGAAACAAAGGCCTGATCAGTTCTCGCATATGACAGAAAAGTATGCTCACCCATACCAGCCAATTCCAGTCTGAATAGTTCATTCTAGTCGAGATTGGCCAACATTTCGCTTACATCGCTGGTACCGCGAGCCCCGACCGAGGCGGGCGGTCGCACAAGAGACCGCTCCGAACCACCGAGTTCGTGTTCACGCCGCTGCGGCCAACACTCTGTCTTTCGAGCGTGCTCTCTGCCACCTGTCGCGCCATCGCAGGCAAGGTTTCTCTATAAAGTAGTAAGACCCGGCGCCGAGACCGACGGCAACAAGCAACTCAACCGCCTTATTGGCAGCTCCGAAATTGCCCAGCCTTGTAGTTATCTCGTCACAAAACGGGTGAAACAGGTACATGGAATACGGGATTTTTCCCAACCATCGCATCAAACGTGAATTCAGCCACTCGTACCGATAGGGAATTGCGTTCAGGATCATTAACGCGAACGCGATCGTGCTGGCGATGTACCAGAGAAATGGCGTCACCACTTCCGCTCTGCAGAGCAGCACGCAGCCAATTCCCGCAGGAATAACCCATCGCTGTTGCAGGCACCAGCCGGGCAGGCGCTTCACCCTGACGAGAACCGCACACAGGCACCCGAGCGCAAGTGCATCACAGCGCGTTTCAAAGCTGAGGTAAACGTAATCGAAAGCGGCCGGATAACGAAAAGATACACCGTCCGATCAATCCACACACATCCGATAGCAACCAGCAAAGCCCGAATGACCTGTTCCCGCCGCGAGAAAAACGCGAACAGAGCTGGCCACATCAGGCAAAACTGCTCCTCCGTAGCGAGCGACCATGTAGGATTCATAGTGCTCGTTCCAAGGCCCGCAGCCTGATAAAAGTTGCAGCACATAGACCAGACATGCTGCATACGCTGGCCAGTCGATTGGCTTTCCAAGACAGAGTTTTAAGAACAATAAAGTGCACAATAGCCGAAGTATGCCGGAAATATTCTGAGCGTTCGTTGAAATAGAACTGCTTCAGGGAAATACCCCCGGTCTTGGCGAACTCAGTCAGAAGAAGATGAGTTATCAGGAACCCGGAAAGCACGAAAGAAACAGGTAACAGCCTGTCCGCCGACACCGATCCTGTCGTCAACATGGCCTAACACAAGAAGAGCAGCAAGTCCGCGAATTCCAAACAGCGAAAGATTCCATCAGATTCAGGCTTGCACTCAGCTCGCTGATTGCGTCCAGCGAGGACGTGTTCGGCTGTTTCATGAGTTACGAGGGTTATGCCGCAAATTAACCTCGTTCGGGCATGGAAACAATTCCTCGTAAACTGTTCAGGAATAGGGAATTGATTATAGTCGCTCGAGCTTTCGGTGAGCGACCTGGTACGAAGATTCGGTACACTCGCGCGAAGAGGACGGCGGCAAGAATATCGTGCGCCGATCCGCAACGATGGGTGTAATATCAGTGCCGGCGGACGCGATAGCATAACTAAACGCTCGAAAGCCAAACACCGTAAAGGAGATTCGCCCATGTTACGAGCCCCCTCAGCCCTGACCGGCCTCGTTCTGCTCACCGCAGCATTCGCAATCGCGCAGGACAACCCGCTTAGTACCGAAGCGCGCCAATCCTGGACGCGTACAAAGAATAATCTAATTGGCGCTGCCGAGAAGATGGCAGAAGAGAACTACTCCTTCAAGCCCTCGCCGCAAAGCCAGAGCTTCAAGGACCTGGTCGCCCATACCGCCGACTCCGCCGCGGGATCCTGTTCGGCTTACAACGGCGAACGCAAGCAGATCGGTGCCGCTTCAAAGACCAGCAAGGCCGACCTTGTAGCCGCGTTGAAAGAAGGCCTCGACGAATGTGACAAAGCGTACGGCTCACTCACCGACGCAAAAGCGACGGAGATGATCGACGCCAGAGGCGGTAAGCGCAGCAGGCTCGGTGTCCTCTACGGCAACACCATCCACCTTGAGCACGAGTACGCGCAAATGGCCGTCCTGCTCCGGCTAAAGGGTGTAGTTCCCCCGTCCAGCGACCGTAAATAGTCCGCCGCCCTGCAAGACTGCCTCCTCACGGGCAGTGAGGAGACAGTCTGCATGATCAAACACCACAAACAACGGTCTGACCAGGTCTGACGAACGTCAACTGCGCTGCCGACGCAAACTGAACAGCCCGGCGACGGCGAGGAAACCGACAAGAGAGCTCGTCCATGTCGCTGGTTCCGGAATCGCCTGAAGTCTTATGTCCAATCCGTAATGGAACACACCGGGACTCGAATCCTGAGTCCAAAGTGTGTAACTCCCAGCCGGCAGTGGCAGAGTAAATCCGCTCGACCCGTTGGCAGGCACGGCCGCTAGCGCCAGAAGGTCTGAGTTCTTATTCGACGGAGTGTAATGCCACCACCCAAGAAGCCCCGCTGCCGTCGTCGTCGTCGGTGGCAACGTCAGCTGATTCCCGGCCTGTATTCCCAAAAAGCCGATCGAGCCAATCGCAGTGTCCAGCAATGTAATGGAATTCAACGTCAGGCCGACCGGAACAGTGAACGTAACGTAATCACGGACGGCTGGAGCTCCGCTGCCGTTCGTGCCGAGGATCTGATTGGATCCAGCTGAAAGGGCGATTACAGTTGGCGCGAGACCGGAGCTCGAAAGACTGCCTGATATCGACTCGTCATAGACAACGGCGGAAAACATCGGGATAGTCAGAGTACTTAACAGAACGAGAAGCACGCGAGTTTTTCGCATTAGCATCCTTGATGATTTAGTAGGGACTAACTAGCCACCCAAGTGTACAACTTTGTGACCATTGAAATCGTAGGGTTCTTGAATTGAAACCGTTGCTGTGTCACCGGGGCAAAGCTGGTTCGCGCGCGTCATACGTACGGTAAAAGCACCATCGAGCCCGCTAATCCAGTCGCATCAGGACGCTAAGGCTGTGCGCAGAAACCCACTGTGTCCGAAGACGCCAGACCAGTCACAACCATCGTCAGATTTGAAGCTTCATTCGCGTCGCAAGGGGCCATGGAACCGGGTAAATCCGGAACCCGAAAATTGACTTGATACAAGCCCACCTGCCCCGGAACAAGGCCCGAATACACGGCAGCATCCTGATTGCTTGCAAAGCCGGTAAACCGCACCGACACCGGAGTCGCGAGTTTAAGTCCCTCGTTCGGCGTAGCCGTTCCGGCCTCGATCACTGTCTCGGTTCTTCCAAGTCCATAAGCGTAAGCAACTAGTTGCTCGCCGCCGCGCGCCGGCTTTGACGCCGTAACGGCAGTGCCATCGTTATGATAGATCTCCGCGATGCAGCGATCCTCACCAAAGAGCTGATCCGGTCCCGAGCATTTCCTCAGCACCTGAACCTGATCGAGAACAGGAACCAGTCGAACATCGCGCCCGGTTCGTCCATTGTCATGAACCGCGAGAACAGCATCTGCAACAATCGTGCGAACCTCGCTGAGCGGCCCCGTCCCGTTCACAACAAGATTGAACGGCATCTGAACCTGAAACACGAACAAGCCGGCATCGGGATCATTGCATGGCGGCTGCAACGTGACGTCCGGCGCAACTACGTGCCACGCACAGGTGTCCGTGAAGTCACCGCGAATCAGCGGAAGTGGAACGCCCGTCACATCGTTGTTCTGCCGCAATGTAACAGAAACGCCTCCGAAATCACGCGGCAACGGAAGTGATGTGGCGACCTGAGTCGAGTCAAACTTAGTTGTCAGACCGCGTACACGGACTGTGAGCACTTGCCCCGGAGCGACCTTCAGAGATGAGGAACCCGGCCCCGAACCAACCTGCGTGATCACCGCCTGACCAAATGCGCCGACTAACGAGAGAGAGGAGACAAGAACAGCCAGTCTGATTTTCATCTGTATCTGATGACGCGTAAAATCGTCGACTGGTGGAAAGTCGTACAAAGCGTCATCTAAAACACGAAATTGCCACCGCTCAGCCGACGATCTCTCAGCTGAAATGTGCAGCGCCTCCGCTAAGCAACTTGATTCTTCAGTCGCCCTCGTCTCTCGAATCAGCTGCAGTGGAAAGCAGAAGTATTAGTGCTCGTCGGTTAACCGCGAACGCCGAGGATCAACAACTTAGAGGCGCATAACTCGGACCTAATGGCATACCTTGAATGAGTTCTGCGCGATGATCGGCATGGACTCTCTGCGCTCCGAGCCGGCGGCCTCGAACTTCGCAATGCAACCCGTAACGGCCGTCAGGTACGCGAGTTGGCGCCGGTATATCGATGTAAATATCCTTCGAAGCCCGGGCGTCGACGACCAGCAGGCATGAGACCGCGAGACATCGTATTTGAGGTAACCTGATTTGACAGATGCTGGCTCCCGGCCACTAAGATCCCAGCTATTGCGAGATCCTGACAGCAATCGCAGCAGAGAATATCGAAAGTACCGCAATAAAATTCGTGGCACGCCTCTCGACCAACTCGTTCGGCAATGAAGCTATGATCGGCCAAACCCTCGGTCACTACCGAATTGAGTCAAAGCTCGGCGAGGGTGGTATGGGCGTAGTCTTCAAGGCTTTTGACACGCACCTTGACCGAGTTGTGGCGGTCAAAATTCTTCGGCCTGACGCCACCGCCGATCCCGAGCGCAGGCGGCGATTCGTGCTTGAGGCAAAAGCGGCCTCCGCTCTCAACCACCCGAATATTGTCCACGTCTACGATATTGCTACAGCCGTCCTGCCTCAGGGCGCCACGGATTTCATCGCCATGGAATTCGTGCCCGGCCGAACACTCGACCAGTACATCGGCAGGAGCGGACTGACCCTCAAAGACACCTTGAAGGTCGGGATCCAGATCGCCGACGCGCTGGCCATTGCCCATAACGCTGGAATCGTGCACCGCGACCTGAAACCAGCTAACGTCATCGTGACCGAAAACGTGACGGTGAAGCTGCTGGATTTTGGTTTGGCAAAGCTGATGGAGGTTGCGGAGAGCGACGCGGGAGCCGCCACCGTCACGGCGAACATCGGGCTCCAAACGGAAGAGGGCACTATCCTCGGCACGGTTGCCTATATGTCGCCCGAGCAGGCAGAGGGCAAGAAGGTCGATGCCCGCTCCGATATCTTTTCCTTCGGCTCGGTGCTGTACGAAATGATTACGGGCCGTCTCGCATTCCAGGGCGCAACGAACCTCGCCGTACTCTCGGCGATTCTCCAGAAGGATCCTGCGCCGATCGGCAATACCGCGGTAAACGTCCCGTCCGACCTCGAGAAGCTCGTTGCGCGCTGCCTGCGCAAGGATGTCGAACGACGGATCCAGCACATGGATGACGTGAAGCTGGCGCTGGAGGACTTGAAAGAAGAATCGGAGTCCGGCCGATTGGCTGCGGGGCAGGCCTCGTTATCCGCAGCCCACACGTCACGCATCCGGACTCACTGGCGGGCCGTCGTGGCGGGAGCAGCCGCGACGGCGATGCTTGGCGCTGGCGTTGCCTGGTGGGAGTCGCGGCGAGCGACAACGGAAACTCGCGGACCCGTGTTGACACGGCTGACCTCCGATTCGGGCCTGACTACTGACCCGGCCCTCACGCGTGATGGAAAACTTCTGGCTTATGCCTCAGACCGCGCGACAACCTCCGGCGCGGTCGGGAACCTCGACATTTGGGTGCAACAGCTTCCTGCCGGCGAACCGCTCCGCCTTACACGCAACGAGGCCGATGACCGTGAGCCCACATTCTCCCCTGATGGCACCAGAATCGCCTTCCGCTCGGAGCGGGATGGAGGCGGTATTTATACGATCTCCACGCTTGGGGGCGACGAGCGAAGAATCGCGAAGAATGGACACCGCCCGGCGTTTTCTCCGGACGGGCAGTCGATCGCGTATTGGACCGGCGTGCTGGCTACTTCCGGCCAGGCTCTTCACGGCAAAATATTTGTCACGCCGGCGATGGGCGGGCGAACCCAGGCAGTTGCAGCCCAGCCTCGATAATGCATGGCTTCCAGTTTGGTCTCCAGACGGCCAGCGCATTCTGTTCGTGCGTTCCTCCCTTGGTGAACCCGTCGGGTGGTGGATCACGACTCTCGACGGAACTGCTACGGAGGCAGTGGGACGAGACTTCTTCGCCGCGCATCGGTTGAAGGATCCCATCCCCATTGCATGGCTTCCAGACCGAAACACCATCGTCTTTACGGCCCGGTCCGGAGACAGTCTCAACGTTTGGCAGGTCGGGATCTCGCCGCCAGCGTGGAAGGTCACTGACACGCCGCAACGGCTGACGTTTGGTTCCGGTCTGGAGGATAAGCCTTCTGTCGCTGCTTCACTGGACGGCGGCTTGAATATGGTGTTCGCGAGCCTTGTCGAAGACTTCAATATCTGGGGCCTGCCCATCGATGCAAATCAGGGCCGGGTCACAGGCGAACTGCTTCGATTAACGCAGAGCGCGGCCGATGATCGCAACCCCACGCTCACTATCGACGGCAAACGCCTGTTCTTCGGGTCTAACCGAAGTGGAAATCAGGATATCTGGATCAGGGATCTGATCAGCGGTAAGGAAACCAATCTCACCAACACGGCAATCGATGAAAGCAGGCCAACGATTACTGCTGACGGATCCAGGCTGGCTTACCGGACGATGGGCAACAATCTCGCGCCCACCATTCAGGTCATGGCCATCGGCCAGGATTCGGCTGGCGTGCCCCAGCCTGGAATAGCGCAGAAGATATCGATCCCCGGACCTTGCGGCTATCCATGGTCCTTTTCCTCAGATGCGAAGCTACTGCTTTACAACTGCCCGAGCAATGGCCCGGTCCAAGTCTTCCACTCCGAATCCGGTGAAACGTCGCAAATCCTGGAGCGGCTCATCTTTCAGGTTTCGTTCTCTCCGGACGACCGCTGGATCGTCTTTGGGCAGCAATATCCCGTCGGTACGGAGCGCGTGTTCATCTCGCCGTTCCCGCCCAAACGCCAGGAGGAGTGGCTGCCCGTCACGGACGGTGCGTCTTTTGACGCCTACCCGCGATGGTCCCCGTCCGGTAACTTCGTTTACTTCATCTCCGATCGCGACGGGTTCCGGTGCCTGTGGGGCCAACGCCTGGACCCGGTGACGAAGCGCAATGCGGGCTCGCCGATACCCCTGTATCATTCACATGCGTCGCGACGGAGCTTACTCAATGTAAGTGCGAACTCGCTGGAGATTTCTGTAGCCCGGGACAAGATAGCGGTTCCAATGGGAGAGATCACGGGTAATCTCTGGATGACGAAGCTGCCAGAACAGAGGTGATCGGCAGCCGTAATCATGCCTTCGCTTTCTGCCGTCCCGCTGCTGAGAGGTTCGGTTTTCGAAGCAGACACTATCCCACGATCTCGGGCGACATCGCTTGCTGGTCCGATCCGGCGCTCCTGGCGGTACAACTTCGTGAACGTCAGCGCGATTAGGCTCTCGGGCCGTTACTCATTCGCCCGGAAGACCTTCTCCGTATGGAGCCACTCTTGCGCAACGGTCCGTGCCCGCACGCGTACGACCCATCGGCGTGTCTGAAACCCGCCGCGGAGAAATGATGGAGCCTTTACTCTCGCATCGACGCCAGCGATCGCACTTGGGCGACCTTTTGCGAAAAACCGCTAAACCACCTCGTCAACACGGTACCGATCGTCAGCAGCAGTACCGGCCAGAAAAACGAGGGTTCTGGAACAGTTTGCGTTCCGATCTGCGGTGCGACGATGTGGCCATACTCTACAATCCCATCGGAACCACAAGAAGAGGTGGGGCAAAACAAAAAGTAATTGTTGGAAGTACTCAGAGTCGGCGCAAAACCTGTCGTGAAGGAGAAGCCGGTCAACATCTGGCCGACTAACAATGGCGAGTCAGCGTGCCACGCCCAGAAGGATCCCACCTCATTGTAGGGTGGATTTGCTATAGATCCGGAGAATGTCATCTGGAAATTCCACGGCGCCGGATCGATGTGAGAAGTCGGCGGCACATTAGCCTGCAAGTTACCGTAATCCACCAGCACGGAAAGTTCTGAAATGGGTCCGGGCCCGGAACTATTGTCCAGCGTGTACGAGTACGTATACAAAGAGCCATTCTGAGTGACACTTCCGGAAAGAATGGACGCATACGTCGCCGGGACCTGGAAAAGCATGGCGCCGACGGCGAAAACACAAGTAAGCAGAAGACGCTTGCCCATAGTGACCTCCTGGATTCCGTTTCGGTAAAAGCCGAACTTCGGCTTGGTTCAGGCTCAAACGCGCGCCATTGCCGGTCGAGCGCAGCGCTCGGCGGAGCGCGTTCTCATAAAAAGAGAAACGAAATTCGGCAAGTACGCGTTGAACAGCTTCCCAGCCCTTATAGCGGAGAATCATCACGGATCAGGTCAGACTATTGCAGGCCTCCTCGCATTTTTTTCCCCGCCCACTCGTCAGGGCTGCAGACCGAACTTGGACCATATTTGGTCACCATTTCGGCATCTGGCGATATCTCCAAAAACCGGTGTACACACGAGCTCCGTTGTGGGCTATTAATCAATAGCTCTCGCGTGCGTTTCATTCCCGGTTGAGCTAAATCGGTTGAAATCGGAAAGTCGCGAGAGGCATTCACGCCGTCTGAAAATTTCTCGTAAAGCCCGGAATCACAGCCACTTCGAACCAAACCGTGGGAGCCGGAATCAATAACTTCCAGGCATAAATTTGGACCCGGCATGTACAGTTGAGCCGGAAAGGAGGGACCTCGCTCTATGTCCCTGATCAACGTCTCTGCCGCAAAACGCGAAGCCAACCAGCGCAATGCCCGCCAAAGCAGCGGACCCAAAACGCCGGAAGGCAAAAATCGCAGTAGCCAGAACGCAACCACGCACGGTTGTACCGCGGCACGCATGGACCGACCCTTGCGTCACGAGTCGCCCGTGCACCATGCAGAGATTCTCAGTGGACTCATGGAATCATGGCAGCCCGCCAACGCCATGGAAACGATGCTCGTCAACGCCATCGCCGACGCATGGATTCGGATGGAGCGATCCTCGCGCTGGGAAACCACCGTCCTCGACAACGTAATGGAAACCCGAATGCGAATCGTGTCCCAAAACCTCCGAAAAAAGGAACGCGAATTAAAGGAAGAAATCGATGGCGATCTCGGAGCCGTCATCGCGATGACGGACGAGAAAGGTTCCGTCATGTGGAAGAACGTAGAGCGCCACAGCACGAAGGCATGGCGCGACTGGCACAAAGCCGTCGAGACCCTCAGGAAGCTGCAGAACAAGCGAATGGCTAAACCCAAAGGTCATTCAGAATCAACAGATATGGGTTCGATTTGCATTAGCGGGAAGAAGCAGCCGGCGGCTGCAAAACCAGCGCAACACGTCGCCGAACCCCAGTCTCCGGTCGTCGAAGCGGCACAGGACACCAAACCTGCGGCCATATGCGAGACGGACATCCTCGACGGAGTGCCGCAAACCCGGGAGAACGAACCAGAACCCGTACGATACATCGAGTTCCTTTTGGAGGGCGGCAAACTCATTCCGTTCGAAAGGGATAAACTAAGAGAGTCCCTGCGGGACAATTAGCCCCGCCACGACGGAGTTCGCCCATGTTTCGCCTTGACGCGGACCGGCCCGTGGAGTTCTGTGACGGCCTGCGCCGCCGCGATTTTCTCCACGCCGGAGCCCTCTCTACACTCGGCCTTACGCTTCCAGGATTTCTGGCCATGAAAGCGCAGGGTGCCACGGAAAACGACGCCCCCGATGTCAACTGCATCATGCTGATGCTGGTCGGCGGGCCTTCGCAGCTCGACACATGGGACATGAAGCCGAACGCGCCCGCCGAAATTCGCGGCCCTCACAGGCCAATCAAGACCAACGTCCCCGGCATCGAGATCTGCGAAATTTTCCCGCGCATGGCGAAACACGCCGATAAGTTCTCGCTCGTGCGCTCGATGTATCACACCGCCGCCGCCGTCCATGACACCGGTCACCAGATGATGCAGACCGGACGCCTCTTCCAGGGCGGCATCGAGCATCCCCACATCGGCTGCGTGCTCGCAAATCTTCGAGGACCTAAGGGCGACGTGCCGCCGCACGTGCTGCTGCCCAAGCCGATCGGCAACACCGGCGGCAACATGCCTCATGGCCAGAGCGCCGGGTATCTCGGCAAGACCTTCGATCCCTTCGTGCTGAACGCCGATCCATCCGCTGCCCGATTTCCAGGTGCCGGACATGCTTCCGCCCGAGTACCTGCCGGCGCTGCGCGTCGATCGCCGCCGCAACTGGCGCGAAGTCATCGATCGCGCAGTCAGCAAATTCGAAACCTCGCAGGATGCGCGCCTGCTCGACTCAACATTCCATCAGGCCTACACACTGATGTCATCGCAGAAGGCCCGCGAAGCCTTCGAACTCCATCGCGAGCCCGACGAAGTTCGCCAGAAGTACGGCATGAATCGCTTCGGCCAGAGCTGCCTTCTCGCGCGGCGCATGGTTGAAGCCGGCGTGCGCTTCGTCACCGTCAACATGTTCGAGACGGTCTTCGACGAGATCACCTGGGACATCCACGGCTCCAAGCCCTTCAGCCCCATCAGTTGTTATCGCGACCTCGTCGGACCCATGTTCGACATGGCCTACTCCTCGCTGCTGGAAGACCTTCACGACCGCGGCCTGCTGAAAAACACCATGGTCGTCGGCGATGGGCGAGTTCGGCCGCACGCCGAAGATCAATCCTGCCGGTGGCCGCGATCACTGGCCCCAGTGCTGGACAGTGCTGATGGGCGGCGGCCCGCTCAAAGGCGGTCAGATCGTCGGCTCCTCGGACGAAATCGGTGCCGCTCCAAAGGATCGCCCGGCAACTCCGGCAGAGTTCGCGGCCACGATCTATAAGGGGCTCGGCATCGACATACATCATGAACTCCCGGGAGCGCAGGGCCGCCCCATCCCGCTCGTCGATCGCGGCGTCGATCCGATCGAGGAGCTGTTCGCATGAAGGGAATCCTGCTCCTTGCACTTGTGCCGGCGATAGCGTTCGCGGCCGCGCCCAACTTTCGTAAAGACGTAATGCCGGTACTGACGAAGGCGGGTTGTAATCAGGGTGCGTGTCATGGAGCTCTCGCCGGCAAGAACGGCTTCAAACTGACACTGCGCGGCTATGACCCTGAAGTCGATTACGACACCCTG
Source organism: Bryobacteraceae bacterium (assembly GCA_963794765.1). Lineage (GTDB taxonomy): Bacteria > Acidobacteriota > Terriglobia > Bryobacterales > Bryobacteraceae > JAWXCM01. The sequence continues at coordinate 109,583 of CAWCGC010000028.1, forward strand.
ACTCGGCAGTCCGTAGGTCGCCGAATCTCGCTCGCGGACCCGTCACAATCACTCATTCTTCTAAAAGCGACGATGACCATCCCGCATGGGGGAGGCCGTCGCTTCAAAACCGACTCGCTCGAATACAAGATCATCCACGACTGGATTGCCGCAGGCACGCCGCCGCCGTCAGCCGCCGATCTCGAAGTGATGTCACTCGACGTCAACCCGAGGCAGGTGACGCTCAAGCCGGGCGACCAGACGCAGCTGCAGGTGACGGCAAAGTACTCCGATGGATCGACCGCCGACGTCACCCGATGGGTAAAGTACTCGTCCTCCGCCGAAGGAACGGCAACCGTAGACGACAGCGGCAAAGTCAAAATGATCGGCAACGGCGAAGCGGCAATCACGTTATGGTTTGCCAGCCGAGTCTTATACGCAACGGTCACAGCGCCATACAACAACCAGATCGAGCCCGAGACCTGGACCAGCGCCAAAACGAACAACTACATCGATAACTTAGTGCTTGCGAAGCTTCGCGGCCTGAACATCGCGCCGTCCGGGGAAGTCGGAGATGCCGAGTTTCTCCGCCGGGCGTGGCTGGATGCAGCCGGTGTCCTTCCGCGCCCCGAAGAGGTGGAAGCGTTCCTCGCCGACAAGAGCCCTGACAGGCGGTCGCGGCTTATAGATCGCATTCTGGCCAGCGATGAATTCACCGATTACTGGGCATACAAGTGGTCTGACTTGCTCCTGGTCTCCAGCCGCAAGTTGTCCCGAACCTCGACCCGCGCGTTTTATCAGTGGATACATGAAAGTGTCAAAGAAAATAAGCCCTGGGACCAGTTCGTACGCGAGATCTTCACGTCCACCGGGAGCACTCGCCAGAACGGCGCGCTGAATTACTACGTCATCCACAAGGACCCCATCGATCTGACGGAGAACGTCACTCAGGCCTTCCTGGGCCAGCGCCTGACGTGCGCGCGCTGCCACAACCATCCTCTGGAGAAGTGGACACAGAAGCAGTATTACCAGATGGCCAACATCTTCTCCCGCGTAGGCATCAAGCAGGGTACTGGTGACGAGCAGATCATCTTTGCAAAAACCAGCGGCGACATCAACCATCCCCGTCTGCTGAAACCGCTGCCGCCCGCACCTCTCGATGGCGATCCAATCTCGCTCGATTCCACTGAGGACCGGCGCATTTCATTCGCGAAGTGGCTAACCAGACCCGATAACCAGATGTTCTCGCGCAATGTCGTCAACCGCGTGTGGGGCAACTTCTTCGGCCACGGTATTGTGGACCCGGTCGACGATGTACGAGCCACCAACCCCGCCTCAAACGACGCGCTGTTCGCCGCCGTAACAAAGGACTTCGTCGATAACGGCTACGATGTCAGGCGCCTGATTCGGACGATCATGAACTCGGCGACCTACCAGCGTTCAGCCGAAGCCAACGCGACCAACAAGGACGACGATCGCTATTTCTCCAAATACAACGTCAAGCGCCTGCCTGCCGAAGTCCTGCTGGACACCATGTCCGAAGTCACTGGTGTCCCCAGCGATTTTCCTGACTACCCAAGAGGCACCCGAGCACTTCAGCTGCCCGACACCAGAGTGGAATCCAAGTTCCTCACAGCCTTCGGCCGGCCGCCGAGGATTCTCTGCGACGCAGCCGAACGTTCTTCGGCTCCCAGCATCAGTCAGGCCCTCCACGTCATCAATGGAGACACGCTCAACATGAAACTGAGCGCTGCAAACGGAACCGTCGCCCGTCTTCTCGATCTCGGCTTTTCTGACAACCGCATCGTCGAGTACCTGACAATGGCCGCGTTCGGACGCTACCCGACCGATGACGAGCGGATGCGGCTGACAAAGCTCATCACAGACGAGCGTGAGAAGGCCAAAGGCGATACCCGCGAGGTTCGCAAGGAAGCATTTGAAGACCTGCTGTGGGCCATGCTCACAAGCAAAGAGTTCATCTTCAATCACTGAGGCGCGTATGAAGAAACTGATTCTAACCACGTGCCTCGCAGTTCCGCTCATTGCAGCGCTCCCGAAGCCGCAGATCTTCTCACTCGCTTATTCGCCGGATGGCAAGTACCTCGCCATGGGAGGCTTCCGGGAAGTAAGAATCAAAGCAGGCGACGATACGTTCGCACTCACCGGGCCAGTGGAAGACGTCAGAGCTCTGGCCTTCTCAAAGGATGGCAAACTCCTCGCCGCAGCCGGCGGCCTGCCGGCCCGCAAGGGTGAAGTAGTCATCTTCGACGTCGCGGCGCGAAAGCCGGCAGCAACCATCAGCGGTCATTCGGACTGCATCTATGCCGTCGCATTTTCGCCCGATGGCAAGATACTGGCCACCTCGAGTTACGACAAGCTGATCAAGTTTTGGGACACATCTTCCGGCAAGGAGATGAAAACTCTCAAGGATCACATCGATGCTGTCTACGCGCTCGCGTTCACGCCCGACGGAACGCGTCTCGTCTCTGGCGCAGCGGATCGCAGCATCAAGGTGTGGGATGTCGCAACCGGAGAGCGTCTGTACACCATGAGTGACCCTCTCGACGGCATCAACACTCTCGCAATCGACCCGACAGGCAAGATGGTCGCCGCCGCCGGGCAGGACAAGAGCATCCGCATTTGGGCACTGGAGCCCAAAGCCGGACGTCTCCTGCGATCGCAAATCGCTCATGAAGATGCCATCACAAAGCTCGCCTGGTCACCGGATGGAAACACGCTGGTGTCCGCCTCATCCGATCACACGATCAAGTTTTTCAAGGCGTCAGATTTGACTGAGATCAAAACCATCCCGAACCAGCCCGACTGGGTGAACGGACTGGAATTCTCCCCGGACGGCAAGTCTGTCGTTGTCGGCCGATTTGACGGCTCATTAACTACATATGAGGCGAAGTAACATGAAGCTCTTCATCGCACTCCTCATCGCGGCCGCACTGCCCGTCGCAGCGGCCGAGCTTCGGAAATCGACAGGTGAACGCACGACGCCGCCAACGGTCGGCAACGTGAATCCGCGCGGTCTCCCGATCGGAAAGACATCCGAACTCACAGTCGACGGTCTCAACCTGACGAAAACAACGGCGATCTACTTCGACAAAGCCGGCATCACAGCAACAGTCAAGTCCATTCGTCAGTTGCCCGATCTTTCCGATATCCGCCTTGGTTCAGCGGGTCTGGTTTCCACGGTCGATCTCGGGCCGTTGCCGCCGCGCATGGAAGTCACGTTCGACGTAAGCATTCCCGCAACCGTCGAACCCGGTCCCGTAGCATTCCGTCTGTACACACCATTCGGGACGACACCGATGGGTCGCTTCGTCGCGGAACCCGCCGACCCGGAAGTCATGAAGACGGGCTCTGACATCGCCGTTCCGTCGATTCTCGCTGGAGTCATCTCCAAACCGGGGAAGATGGACACCTATAAGGTTCACGTTAAGACCGGAGAGGAACTGACGTTCGAAAATCCCGCCATGCAGGTCGGCTCGACATTGCAGCCGGTAATCTCAATCCTGCAGGAAGACGGAAAGACGGAGGCCGAGTACGGCAACGAAGGTGGCCCGGCTGTCAATGGATTCCGGCACAAGTTCGTCACCGCCGGTGTGTACACGATTCGCATCGGTGACTTTTTGCAATCTGGCGGCGAGAAGCACTTTTACAGAGTCCGTGTTTCTCATGATGAGCTTCGTCCGATGAAGAACCCTATGGCGGATGAAGAACGCACGGACGCGAAATACGTCACTGGCATCATCGATAAAGCCGGAGGGAGCCGAAACCATACTTTCACTGCGAAGAAAGGTGATCCGTTAATAATCGAAATCCGCGCACGGCGCGACAACTCCGAACTCGATTCGCTGATCGAAGTTCTCGACGCGAAAGGCAAGCCAGTCGAAATCGGTGTAGCTCGTGCGGTTCTTGAGACCAACACGACCTTGACGGACCGAGGCTCAAACGACCGGAACGTTCGTCTCGTATCGATTACCGGAGTGAACGTAGGCGACTACCTACTGATCGGGACCGAGATTGTCCGTATCAAAGATATGCCGCGAGGTCCGGATGAAGACGTCGTTCTTGACGGCCTTGGCGCCGAACGCGCGTCATACTTTGGAACCTCAGCGGAAGCGCATTACATGGACAGCGGGGTTTACAAGCTGCAGATACACCCTGCCGGAACCAGGTTTTCACCAAACGGCCTTCCACTGGTGAAGCTCCTCGCCCGGAACGATGATGGTGAGGGTCTGTACGGAAAAGACTCGTACCTTCGCTTCACAGCACCCGAAGACGGCGAATACACCGTCCGGGTCAAAGACACCCGCGGCATGGGTGGACCGAAGTTTACTTACAAGCTGAGCATTCGGAAACCTCAGCCCGACTTCCGCCTCACGGTAACGCCCGCCAACCCCAACGTGCCGATCGGTGGAACCATTCCGGTTGCCGTGACAGCTTTCCGCATGGACGGCCTCGACGGTCCCATTGACGTGGAACTGAAGGACCTTCCTCCGGGCCTGACCGCAGTCAGGAGTCAGATACCTGCGGGGCAAGACAGCACAACTGTCCTGCTTTCCGCAGCACCCGACGCGAAACTCGACGGACCCAGGCCGTTCCGCGTAACAGCAAGCGGCGCCGGAGTAACACGAGAAGCCGCAGCAAAGGACTTACTCAGGCTGGTCTCGCTGGCAGGCAAACCGGACGTGCTCGTGACTGCCCAGACTAAAGTGGTCGAGCTCGAGCCGGGCCAAACCGCTGAAGTCTCGGTCTCGATTGAGCGTCAGAACGGCTTCGGAGGCCGCGTTCCTGTCGATGTCCGAAATCTCCCGACGGCGGTCCGCATCCCCGACTTCGGCCTCAACGGAGTGCTGATCAACGAGGACGAATCAAAGCGGACCTTCCATATCGAAGCGCTCGATGTCGCCCAGCCAACTGAGCAGATGATTTATCTGGCAGGCAAAGTGGAAACTCGCTCAGAGAGCCCTCTCTATGCCGCACCGCAGTCTATCTTGCTGCGTGTGAAGCCAAAGAAGCAGTAGGCGCGAGACTCTTTCGAACCAGGAAGACGTAGGCGAGTACACCGGCGATCAGGAGCCCGGCGACGGCCTGCATCGGAGCCTCATAACTACCCGTCATCGCGACCAGCCGGCCGGTCAGCAGGGGCGCGACGATGCCCGACAGATTGGAAGCGAAGTTCTGGACGCCCGGTGATTCGGCCTATTGCCGCGCCGGGCATCAGGCTCTGCGTAAGGGCCCAGTAGTTGGCGGTCGCGAGACCAAGTCCGGACAGCGACACGACGGCAAAGATCACGGCAAGGTTCGGAGAGCCGCTCATCACACCGATCAGCTCGGTCGAAGCGACCGCAAGGCCGGCAACCGTGAAGCCTTTGCGAACTGCGATTGGGTCCATGCCGCGCTCGATCATCTTGTCGGCAACAAAACCGGCAACAATCGCCACAATCGCCATTCCGGTGAACGAAAATGCGGTAAACCATCCCATCCGGTTGAGATCCATCTTCCAGTTGTCAACGAAATAGGAGGGCAGCCATGTCATGCAGAAATAGTTGAAGTAGTTGTAAGCGAACGTCCCGATCAGAATTCCGTAGATCGCAGGCGTCTTGAAGACATCGGCGAACGGAACCACGGTAGCTCCGGCGGCTTTGATCTGCGCCGACTCGATCTCGCGATCGTCGTCTCGAACCAGCAGCGACCACGGGATCAGCCATATCAGAGACCCGAGTCCGAGGATCACGAACATCTCGCGCCAGCCGAAGTGTTGCAGCAGAAATACCGAAGCCTGAGTTCCGATGGCCGGACCCAGCTTCGCGCCCGCAAAGAACAGTCCGACCGCCAGTCCGCGGCGTTTTTCGTCGATGTTGAACCGCATCCAGCGCATGCCGCCGGGGGTGATCACCGCTTCGAAGATTCCCAGCAGGACGCGAAGCAGAAAGACCTGCCAAAGCAAATCCGTCCAGCCGGTCAGCGCGGAAACAAAGCTCCAGAGCAGGAAACCAACGGCTAGCGGGATCTTTACGCCGAAGCGATCGGCGAGCGCGCCGGCCGGGATCTGCAGAAATGCATAACTCCAGAAAAACGCAGAGCTCAGATCGCCTCTTTGAGCGTCTGTGAGGTGGAAGAAGTTTCGGAACTCTTTGGTAGCGATCGCGACGGACAGGTTCGTCCGGTCGACATACGCGATGATGTTAGCGAGACAGAGCAGGCCGACGATGGTCCAGATGCGGGATGAAGTTCGTTGCGGCAACGCGACAAAGTTATCACACATCAGCTGTCGAACCTGTATAAGATGGACAGGGTTGTTGTTGAAGCCCCTTGTAACAAGGAGAGTTTTCACGGATGCAACTCCGCGTACTGGCATTTGTATTGGCTGGCGGGAAGGGAACCCGCCTTTATCCTCTGACAAAAGAGCGAGCCAAACCAGCAGTACCGTTCGGTGGACGGTACCGGATTGTTGATTTCGTTTTAAGTAATCTGATCAATTCCGGTATTTATTCGATATACGTCCTGATTCAGTTCAAGAGTCAGTCTCTGCTCCAGCATCTGAGTGAAGGCTGGGAAATCAACAGTTTGCTTCGGAGCCACTTCATAATTCCGGTTCCGGCGCAGATGAGATCGGAAGATGAGACCTGGTATCGCGGAACTGCCGACGCGATCTACCAGAACATCAACCTGATCGAGCAAACAGATCCTCATCTGGTTGTCATATTCGGGGCCGACCACATCTACCGGATGAACATCCAGGAGATGGTCGAGTTCCATGAACGGAAAGGTGCCGGGGTCACCATCGCAGCCATTCCGGTCGACAAGCAGTATGCGACCGAATTCGGAGTTATCGAGGCGAACGCAGATGGATCCGTCGTTGGCTTCCACGAGAAGAAAGCCGACGCGCCAACGATGCCGGGTGACTCCGTCGCGAGTGTACGCGTCGATGGGGAACTACATCTTCTCGACTGATATTCTGCTGAAAGAGCTGTATGCCGACGGAGCGAATGACCGCAGCTCTCACGATTTTGGCAAGGATATCCTGCCAAAGCTGATCGGTCGCGTTCCGATGTATGCCTACGATTTCCAGACCAATCGCATTCCCGGCGATCCTCCCGGGCAGACCGTTTACTGGCGGGATGTCGGGACCCTCGACGCTTACTACGAAGCCAGCATGGACCTGCGCGCCGTTGCGCCCGACCTGAACCTTTACAACCGTAAGTGGCCTCTGCGGACAGCTGGGTATCAGGATGCCCCGGCGAAGTTCACATTTGACGAAGAAGGCCGTCGCGGAAGCGCGGTTGACTCCATCGTTAGCGGAGGCACCATTCTTTCCGGCGGCGCAGTGTTCCGGTCCGTGCTTGGCCGCGGTGTCAAGGTCCACACCGGCTCTCTGGTCGAAGATTCGGTCATTTTCGATAACTGCGACATCGGGCGGCACGCCAAAGTGCGGCGGGCGATCCTCGACAAAAACGTCCGGGTGCCCGAACACGCCACCATCGGCTACGACCTCGAAAAGGACCGGCAACACCACTACGTCACCGACAGCGGCATTGTCGTCGTGGAGGGAAAGCGCAGCTTCGTAGAAGTGTCCGGAATTACTTTATAGGAGACGCAGGTAACGGTTCAGCGTTAGAATGGGAGTGCTTCCCCCGGGCACCCTTTTCTGTAACGCACGATGTCCGATACACCCTTCGTCCACCTGCATTGCCACACTGATTATTCGCTGCTCGACGGCGCCTGTGAGATCGGCCGTCTCATGGATCTCGTCGCCGAGCAGAAACAGCCCGCGGTCGCGATGACCGACCACGGGAACCTGTTCGGAGCCGTCGAGTTCTACAACTCGGCGACGGCGAAGGGCATCCACCCGGTTATCGGATGCGAGGTTTACGTCGCCAAAAAAGGTCACGGCGACCGGACCGACCCGAAAGCGTACAACCACCTGGTTCTTCTGTGCGAAAACCAGGAAGGGTACAAGAACCTGATCCGGCTGGTCTCGACCGGCTACCTCGACGGGTTTTATTACAAGCCCCGGATCGATAAGGAGCTGCTGAGCCGGCACTCCGGAGGTCTGATCGCTCTCTCGGCCTGCCTGAAGGGCGATATCAACGAGACCCTCAAGACCGAGAAGTACGACGAAGCCACGCCGCCTCGCCCACGAGTACACCGATATCTTCGGGAAAGAGAACTTCTTCCTGGAGATTCAGGACCACGAACTCGAGGAAGACAAGGTCGTAATGCCGCTGGTCTACCAGCTGGCCCGCGACACCGGAATCCCGCTGGTCGCGACCAACGACGCCCACTATTTGCGCAAGACCGACGCGCGATCCCACGAGGTGATGCTCTGCATCCAGACCGGGAAAGACGATGTCGGACGAGCGGCGGATGCGCTTCGACACGGACCACTTCTACATGAAGTCGAAGGCCGAGATGCTGCAGATCTTCGGCGAGATTCCCGACTCTCTCGATCGTACGTGGGACATCGCGCAGCGCTGCCACGCCAAACTCGAAAAGGCGACGGAACCGTTCCCGAAGTTCGACGTCCCGGCCGAGCACAGCATCGATACGTACTTCGAGTACGTTGCGCGCCAGGGCTTCGAGCGCCGGCGTCCCCGTCTGGAGCGCATGGCTCAGCAGGGTGCGTTGCGCTACCGGATGGAAGACTACATCGAGCGCCTGGATCGCGAGATCAAAGTGATCCAGAACATGAAGTTCTCGGGCTACTTCCTCGTGGTCTGGGACTTCATCCGCTACTCAAAGGACAACGGCATCTCCGTCGGACCGGGCCGCGGTTCAGCGGCAGGAAGTCTGGTCGGTTATGCCATGGGGATCACCGACATCGATCCTCTGCAGTACAACCTGCTGTTCGAGCGCTTCCTGAATCCCGAGCGCATCAGCATGCCTGACATCGACATCGACTTCTGCACCCGGCGCAGAGGCGAGGTCATACAGTACGTTACCGAGAAATACGGCCGGGAGCAGGTCGCGCAGATCATCACTTTCGGCACGCTCGGCGCACGTCAGGCGATCAAGGACGTCGGCCGAGTCCTCGATATGGCGCTCGGTGATGTCGACCGCGTGACCAAACTCGTCCCGACCACGCTGAATATCAAGCTGAAGGACGCCTTTGCTGCCGAACCCGGCTTCGAGGATGCACGAAAGAAGGACGGCCGCATCGACCAGCTTCTGAATGTCGCCGTCAACCTCGAGGGCATGGCGCGGAACTGTTCGATCCACGCAGCCGGCGTCGTCATCTCGCCGAGTCCGCTGAAGGACATCGTCCCGCTCTACAAGACGAACAAGGACGAAGTCGTTACGCAGTACGACATGGTGGGTCTCGAGAAGCTCGGGCTTCTCAAGATGGACTTCCTCGGACTCACGACGCTGACGATCATCGACGATGCGCTGGCGTTGATTAAGAAGTTCCGCGGCGTCGATATCGTGGTCGAAGATCTGCCGATGGACGATCCGAAGGCCTACGAGATCTTCACCAAGGGCTTCACCAGCGGCGTCTTCCAGTTTGAATCCCGCGGGCATGCGCGACATCCTGATGCGGTATCAGCCAACTCGCATCGAGGACCTGTGTGCACTGAATGCGCTCTACCGGCCCGGCCCGATTCAGGGCGGCATGGTCGACGACTTCATCGAGCGGAAACACGGCCGCAAGAAGGTCGTCTACGAGTTCCCGGAACTCGCACGACGATCCTCGAAGAGACCTACGGCGTCATCGTGTATCAGGAACAGGTGATGCAGGTCGCGAACAAGATCGCCGGCTACTCGCTCGGTGAAGCCGACCTGCTGCGCCGCGCGATGGGCAAAAAGAAGGCCGAAGAGATGGCCAAACAGCGTGCCCGCTTCATGCAGGGCGCGCTGGAGCGCGGCTTCAACGAGAAGAAGGCCGGCCACCTGTTCGATCTGATGGAGCAGTTCGCCGGCTACGGCTTTAACAAATCGCACTCGGCGGCCTATGCGTATCTCGCGTATGTCACGGCTTATCTGAAGGCGCACTATCCGGTTGAGTTCCTGTCGGCGCTGCTGACGTCGGAAACAGGCAACACCACAAAGGTGGTGAAGTACATCAATGAATGCCGCGACATGGGCATTCCGGTGCTTCCGCCGCACGTCAACAAGTCGGAGAAGAACTTTGCGCCTGATGGCAGCGCTGTCCGCTTCGGCATGTGTGCCATCCGGAACGTCGGTGAGGCAGCGGTCGATTCCATCATTCAGTCGCGGAATGCTGATGGTCCATTCACCTCACTGTTTGATTTCTGCGAACGCGTGGACCTCACGGCCGTTAACCGGCGCATGATCGAATCTCTGATCAAGGCCGGTGCGTTCGACGACATGGGCGGCACCCGCTCACAGTTGTTCGGTGCCATTGACACCGCAATGGAAAGCGGCGCCCGCGCGCAGAGGGACAAGGCCAGCGGCCAAACGGGTCTGTTCGCAATGGCTTTCGGCGACACCGGGGAGAAGCACGAGCATTCGCTGCCGAACCTGCCCGACTGGACCGATCGGGACAAACTCGCCGGTGAAAAGGAGATGCTCGGCTTCTACGTAACAGGGCATCCGCTGGATGAGTACAAAGACAAGGTCTGCGAAATCTCCACTCACAACAGCGACAGTCTGGACGAGAGCGAGATCGAACGTGGCGCCAATGTGGTCGTGTGCGGGATGATGACCGGAATCCAGCGGCGGCGGAACAAAAAAGGCGAGTTGTGGGCGTCGTTCGCACTGGAAGACCACTTCGGCGCAATGGAGTGCATGGTCTTCTCTACGCAGTACGAGCGTCTCCTGAACGAGCTGAAGGAAGATCAGGCGGTAATGATCCGCGCATCCGCGCTGCCGGAAGAGGGCGCTTCCACACGCCTTTCCGTCCAGGACATCATCCCGCTCGCGGTCGCCCGCGTAGCGCTGCCTTCGCTGATTTCGATTCGTGTTCGCGTCAACGGCACCGGCGGTCCGGACAAGGCCGAGGCGCTTCATCAATTATTCGAGCGGAAGCGCGGCGAGGCTGAAGTCAGGCTGCGTATTGAGCGCCCTCGTGACTTTTCGGTGATTCTGGACGTTTCCGACCGGGTCCGGCCGGACAAGGAATTTAAGGCGGAGATTGAGAAGATCTGCGGTCCTGAAGCGCTCGAAGTTCTGGCGAGCTAATTCGGGCGGCCCGAACCAGCTGTTTGCCAGCAAAGTGCCTGATCGGCGGCCAGGATGGCGTCGCGAAACTCAAGGGCAGTCTGGTAGCGATCACACGGTTTTCTGGCAATTGCGCGCATAACAACGTCGTTTACGTCCGGGTGAATTGCGGGTTCTAATTCGATGGCGGGAATGGGTTCGCCACGAAGGTGCGCCGCGATCACTCCGGAAGGGCTCAGAGAATCAAACGGACGGACTCCTGTAAGAAGTTCATACAAGGTGACACCAGCTGAGTAGATGTCCGACCGGGCATCTATCGTGCCGCCGAGGGCGATCTGCTCCGGCGACATATATTGCAACGAGCCGACAACTTGTCCGGTAGCAGTAAGTTGCGAATCTACCGGTCTGGCAACTCCGAAATCAAGCAGCTTTGCGACACCCGAGCTTGTTACGACGATATTAGACGGCTTAACGTCCCGATGCAGAATGCCGTTTTCGTGCAAATGTCCCAATGCACACGCGATCTGCGCTGTATAATTCAAACTCTGGCGCAGTGGCAAGGAGCCGAATCGGAGGCGCCTCGCCAGTGAGGGACCGTCCAGGAGTTCCATAAACAGGAGTGCGAAAGAGTTCGTGATGCGAGCCGTGTTAAACCGAACGATATTCGGGTGTTCGATCGACGCCTGTAACGCGATCTCGCGACGCACGCGCTCCAGCGCAGTTACGGATATCCACGGAGGTAATCCAAGCACTTTCATCGCCTCGACGGACCCTGTTTTCAGATGGCGCACCTGGAAGACTTTCCCACCCCCGCCGTGTCCGAGGCTGCCGAGAACCTCGTATCCTGCACAGCGCGCTTCTGCAAAAGCACGGACGCGGTCATTTGCGTGTGTCGGCGTGGTTGAAGAAGTTGAGGTTCGTTGCAATATATGGGGACCGGAACTGGAATCGCGCATACTATCCAACTTCTCCGGGTTCGTTGCATGAGGTAGGGGACTCACATTTGGAGATGCGAGAACTGCCGGCATTGTCAGACATCGGCCAGATCGGTAACTGAACGACAATCAAAAGCACCTTATCTGAGATCGGTTCGGAAGGTCTTGCTAAGTTGAAACCGCTGAGAGATCAGCAACATCTGTTGTGGCATTCGGAGCGGCGGGAGATCTCGCCAGGGTATATGCTATGGGCAATACGACAGCACCGCTCAACATTGCTCAAGGTAAGCGCAAGCAAATCAACGATATTTTTCTCGCCGCGCTCGACATCGAGAAGCAGCGAAGACGAGACTACGTTGAAGAGCAATGCGGCGACCACCAGGAGCTGCGAGCAGAGGTCGAGTGGCTGCTCGATAACTACGAGCGCGCCGGTACTTTTCTGGACCGACCGGTGCTGCAATCCCTCGTTCTCCGTCCTCTCCGAGAGGCATCCGAGCAGACACTTTCGGAAGGCACTCTTCTTGATGGCCGCTTTACGATCGAACAATTCCTCGGCGGCGGCGGTATGGGGCAGGTGTACCGAGCTTCTGACAAGCTGGGCGATCGCCCGATCGCGCTAAAAGTCATTCGCCCGGACATCGCTGACGACCCGACAATCACTGCATTGTTCTACCAGGAAGTGAATGCTGCCAAATCGGTAGCCCACCGCAATGTTTGCCGGATTCACGATACGCACATCGACGTAAGTGCAGATGGCGTGCGCAGGGCGTTCCTGACGATGGAGCTGATCAGGGGAATCAGCCTGAGCGAAAGACTGCGGCTGCGCCGCCGAATCAGCTCGGCGGAGCTGCTTGGACTCGCTGAGCAAATGGCAGACGGTCTGAGCGCAGTGCATCAGAACAGAATCGTACACGGTGATTTCAAGAGTGCAAATATTCTGCTCGAGAGCGCGGACGGCGAGGTTCGGTCGGTAATTACGGACTTCGGCCTCGCCCGCGTGACTGCGACGAAACACCTTCGATCGATCGCGACCGGAGCGGCGGTCATAGGGACACCTGCCTACATGGCGCCCGAGCAGTTCGAAGGCGCTGAGCCGGAGTCAGCAGCCGATATTTATGCTTTTGGCCTCGTCTTGTTCGAGGCCGTGACCGGTGTACAGCCGTTCCATGGAAGCCTGTTCGAGATCCGCGATCAAAAGCTGAGCGGGCCAGTTCCTGTTGCGAAGGAGTGCCTGCCGCAGCTTTCCGAACGCTGGAACCGTGTGCTGCAGAAGGCGATGGCACGGCGTCCGGAAGATCGCTTTCGGCATGTAGAGGAGGTTGTTGAGGCGCTCCGGACCGACACGGGTCCGCTGGTGGGAGTCCCTCATGTCAACGCTGGTAGCGAAGACAGCACCGTCACCGATCCTTCCCTGCGAGTGCGACCCCTGTGGCGGCGCCGTCGGGTACTGATACCAGCTGCCGCGCTGGTGCTCGCTGCAGTGGGGATCGCTTCCGAACACCGGCCGCCGGCTGCCGCGACGCGCTGGTTCGACGAGGGTATGCGCGCAATGCGTCAGGGGACGTATTTTCGCGCGCTGAAGGCATTCGATGAGGCGACCAAGGTTGACTCGAACTTCGAACTCGCCCACGTTCGGTGTGCGGAAGCTGCCTATTACGTTGAGGATGGTTCCAAGGCTAAGAGCGAGCTGTTGATGGTCACGCCACCGTTCTTTCTGCGTTTCCCAACACCTGAACAGTTACGAATTCAGGCAACCTACGACACGATTAATAAGCGGTGGAGTGACGCGATTACTCGCTACAGACTGCTGTCGGCTATTAGTTATGTGACGGGTTCGCCGGCTGAGAGGAGCGGCGTGCTGCTTGATATCGCCCGGGTGTATGAGACTACCGGCGACACCGCCCGCGAAGAGGAAACTCTCAAGCGGGCCGCCGCAATTGACTCTGACAACCCAGCGGTAGCATTGCGCCTGGGATATCTGTACCGGCGAATTCGAAAGATCCCTGAATCGGAGGAAGAGCTGGCCAGGGCAGAGTCATTCTTTCGACGCGCGAACAATCGGGATGGACTAACTGAGGTTCTCTATCAACGCGGTGTTCTTTTAAGCAAGAACTCACGGCGGGATGAAGCCGTCCCGGTTCTCGAGCAGGCGCTCAAGAGCGCTGAAGATTCCGACAATGATTACCGCGTCGTAAAGTGTCTGCTCGAACTTAGTCACCTTGCTTATGTCAGCGGCCAGACCCAGAAGGGAAGCGATCTCGCCCAAAGGGCGAGCGATCTCGCGCGCCGCGTCGGACCGGATTCACTCGCCGCGGACGCACTGATCGACGCGGGGATGGCTATCCTTACGGACAAAGAAGATCTGGTGACGGCGGAGAAGGACTTCAGAGACGCCATCGAGACCGCCCGGAGAGCTGATGCTCCGCGCGTCCGTGCGCGCGGATTGTTGAATTATGCGAACGTCCTGCGCAGGCAGAACAAGTTTGCTGAATCAGTTGCGGTCTCCAGAGAAGCGTACGAGTATTACTCGAAGAATCACTTCACTGTGGAAGCTGCACAGTGCGCGTACTCAATCGCGACGGGGCTTACAGCTCAGGGAAAACTCGAGGAAGCGGAACGCACGCTTCAACCTTACGCTTCGCGTAAGGTTGAAGGGGGCGACAACGGCGCGATGATCGAGTATCAGTACGCCGACGTTCTGGAAGAGCGGGAAAAATATGCTGATGCTCTCACCGCGTATGAGACGTCAGCGGTACACTTTAGCGGGAATGGGCTGATGGTTGCGTGGGCGACTGCGAGTGCGGCTCAAGTGGCGGCCCGACTTGGGAAATTCACGGATGCCGATGGTCTTCTCGAACTCGCGAAAGACACGAAGAAGACTCCGGATCAGACCAAGCGCTTTACGGCGCTTCTTCAGATCACGCGAGCGAATCTGGAGTTGCTCCGAAAAAACTGGAAGGAAGCGATTCGATCTCTCGACGCGCTTGATCCGAAGGCGCTGGACCCGGCAACGAAGGTCGACATTCGGGTCCGCAGGTGCATTGCAGCAACAGAAACGAATCAGGTGTCTCTTGCCCGTGAAATTTGTCCGGACCTTCCTGGTGCCGTCAAGAATCTAAGCGCCAGCTTACGATCACTGGGCCTGTTTGCGGCAGCGAATGCAGAGCTTAAGTTCGGACATCCGGAGGCAGCTGCGACGCTGGCCAAGCAAGCACTCGATGAAGCAATTCCAAACGATCGCTTCGAAACTCAATTCAAAGCATCCGTTCTGATTGCACGGAGCCTGCGAGACCAGGGGCAAAATCAGCAAGCTGCAATGTCAGCTAAGCTCGCAAACGATGCGCTTCAGCAGCAACTGTCCCGTTTGAGCAGCGACTTTCGCGATTCGTATCTCAGGCGCCCCGATATAGAATCTGATCGGGCCTCAATAGAGCGACTCCAGTAGTTCGTCATCGCCTTTTCTGCTCGCTCCTGTCCTGGAATGCGGGGTTCCAACGCTTCAGCAAACAGGAGATAATGCAGATTCCCGGACCCGACTATCCGAAAGGAGCCGACGATGGATGCTGACACCGGTCAGGTAACTCTCCTGCTGCGGGAATTGCAGGATGGCCGAAAAGACGCCGCGGAAAAGCTGGTGCCGCTGGTATATGAAGAGCTTCGGCAACGCGCGGCTGCATTCATGCGGCATGAGCGGTCGGATCATACGCTCCAGGCGACTGAGCTGGTGCATGAAGCTTACCGACGGCTGGTAGACAACCCGGGGAATATCAATAATAAGGCTCACTTTTTTGCGATCGCTGCTCGCGCAATGCGACGAATTCTGGTCGACCATGCTCGCGCCAGAAAAGCGGCCAAACGGGGTGCAGGTGGTCACAAGGTGCCGGTCGATGACGTGACGCTGGTTACGCCGGAGCAGTCGGTCGAAGTTCTCGCGTTAAACGAGGCACTCGACCAGCTTGCCGAAGTTGACGAGCAGCAGAGTCGGATTGTGGAACTCCGGTATTTTGGCGGCCTCAGTGAAGAAGAGACGGCTCAGGTACTTGGCATTTCTTCCAAGACGGTTCAGCGAGACTGGAAGATTGCCAAGGCGTGGCTGTATGGACATTTAACCAATTCTGTCGTGAACGGATCGGAGTGAAAATGAAGGCTGTTGATCGTACTCTCGAACTCGTAAGGCCAGACGAAGAAAAGGCCAACCTGATTTCTGTAAGTATCGGAATTGTTGCCGGTTTGGCTGCGTACTCGCTGAGTCGAGTAATTTTGGCGCTGAAAGCGTCAGCAGGACCTCCGCCAGATATCTCCATTTCTTCTGGTTCCGTTCACTTACGGAATGTGGACGAGGATAGCGGTGCCGGGGGCAGAGGTTTCCATACTCTGCCGATTACAGGTGATTTCTCATACTGGACAGTAAAGTATTTCCCGGACGACCACAGCTCTGCACAGATACTCAGGCTCAATTTTGATGAAGACGGTTTGATGATGACAAACAGCGGACGCACTGTGCGTCTAAGGACCCAACAACACGGCCACTCTCCCAACGTGACGGTTCGAATGCAAGTGCACACGGACTTCCACTTCGCGGCAGGTTCGGGGGCTGGACACTGGCACTCTGCAGAGGACGACTTCATCAAGTCCTTCAATTTCGATCCTCCGGGGCCGCCGACGCCTGCGGGCACCTATCCAACATTCGAATTCTACGCAAGCTGATTTTAAGGCCGTCCGAGTCGAAAAGCTGAACCAATGAAGCGTAACAGGCACAAGTAAAGCGTTTTGTGAGAGGGTTTATGAAGCAACTTACTGCCGGATGCGTTGTCGGACTCTGTGTGCTGCTGATGAACAGCAGCACACAGATCAGTTCCGCGCAGACTCGTTCTTCAAGGCTGGTGCGGCTACCACGAAGCCGGGTCAATCAAAAAATGGAGAGCGCTGCGGGCCGAGACCGGACTGCCGGACCGATTCCGACGGGCGATGCGTCTGTCCTCAAGCCGGCCCGCCCCCTGACATTTCCATCTCCTCCGGATCGGTCCACATCGACAGCCAGGGAAAGAAGATTGAAAAACTCGATACGGACGGAAAGCTTCTTTTCCGGCTGCCGGATGCTGCCGGTCACAACGTCTGGGATTTGAGGATCATGAGTGCGCAGAAGTTCACGTGTCAGGGTATGCCGGCGGGGTTAACAAATGAGTGCCATCACCGGCTTCCGCTCGACTCGAAGGTCACGATGCGCCTCGCCGACGGCAGAACGACGATAAAGGTTGTCACGGTCGACCTCGGTGTGAAGGTTGGACTGTTTGTTACGTCGCCGGGTATGAAGTTCAAGCCACACGGGTCTCGTTGGGATTCCGAACTGGACCCAACGGTTAAAGCCATCAGCTTCGGCAATACGAAGTACGACGGCTTAGATAAGCCAATGATCGACTTCTTCCCGGCGCCGTAGACATGTTGATCCAAAGTCTCTCCTTGACGTTCTAGGAGAGAAGGCCTATTCTGGTCTCCTAGATCGTCGAGGAGAGACTTTGGACAAACAATTGGATCTGCTGCAGGGCACGCTTGACCTGCTCATCCTCAAATCGCTGGCGCTCGGGCCTATGCACGGGTACGGCGTCTCCGTTCGTATTCAGCAGCTTTCGCAGGAAAATCTCGTTGTGCAACAGGGGTCGCTTTACCCGGCGCTCCACCGTCTGGAACAGCAGGCTTGGATTCAAAGCGAGTGGGGAACCAGCGACAACAACCGTAAGGCAAAGTTCTATTCGCTGACAGAAGCAGGACGGCTCCAGCTTGAGCGGGAGACGGCGAACTGGAAACGGCTGTCGGAAGGAATCGGACTTGTCCTCGGAGCGGTGGAGGTGTGATGTGATCACTACAGGCAACCGCTGGGCCGATATTGCACGGCTGCGCTGGCGATCGTTTTCGCGGCGCCACGAAGTGGAACAGGAGCTGGATGAAGAGCTGCGTTTCCATCATGAAGCGCTGATTCAGAAGCATCTCGAACGCGGCCTGAGCGCCGCCGAGGCGCAACGCCAGGCCGGAATTGAGATGGGCAACGGCGTGGAAGCTATCCGCGAAGGATGCCGGGATGCGCGGGGCTGGTCGTGGTTCGAAAATATCCTTCGGGACATTCAATATGGCTTCCGGGCGATGTTGCGCGAACCGCTCTTTACGCTGACCGCGGTTGGGGCGCTCGCAATCGGAATTGGCGCGAACTCTACCGTGTTCACGATCATTTACTCGTTGATGTACCGGCCGATACCTGTCGCGCACCCCGAATCGATGCGCAACGTGCACATTCAGGCCTTCGGCGAGGGCCCTCGATGGCATTACGGGACGCAGTATTTCATTACATGGGACGAGTTCAACTCGATTCGCGGAGCCGCAAAATCGGCTGATATCACGGGGATGGCAGAAACAGCGATGTCGCGCAAGGACGATCCCAGACCGGTTCACGCACAGCTGGTGTCGGAGAATCTGCTGTCGGTCATAGGTGCGCAGCCTGTTCTCGGAAGACTGCTGACGCAGTCCGAGGTAAGCTCGCCTGGCAGCGCGGCTTCCGTGGTCTTGTCCCAGACTGCCTGGCGTGACTGGTTCGGAAACGACCCGAATGTCCTCGGCAAGCAGGTGGTGCTGAACCGGACGCCGTTCACCGTCGTCGGTGTCGTCGACCGGCAAACGACAGGACCGTCGGTCATCGTACCGGATATCTGGATTCCGCTTACGATGCAGGGCATCACTCGGCCCGGCGAGGTGTTGATAACGAATCCGAACGCGGCATGGATACAGGTATTCGGCCGTCTGAAGTCCGGCTACACGGACGCGCAAATGCAGTCCGAGATGCAGACACTGGCGCATAACGCCGTTACTCAGCATGCTCCGAAACTGAAGGTTACCGTCACGACCGAAAAGGCGGCGTTTTTTAACTACCCGCTTATCAGGCAGAAATCTGGTCCGCTGATCGCAGTTGTGTTTCTCGCCGTCGGCCTGGTTCTCCTGGTGGCGTGCGCCAATGTCGCCAATATGCTGCTTGCGCGCGGTCTGAGTCGGCGGCGAGAGATCGCCATTCGGCTCTCTATCGGTGCAGGCCGCGGCCGCATCCTTCAGCAGTTGCTTACCGAGAGCGTTCTTCTGGGGGTTATTGGCGGGTGTGTCGGTTTGCTGATGGCGGAATATGGTGCACGGGCAGTGCTCTCAATGATTCCGTCGGAGATGATGGGACGTCATCAACTCGACCTCAGCCCTGACCTTCGCGTTCTCGGCTTCACGCTGCTGGCCTCTGTACTAACAGGCGTTATCTTCGGACTGCTGCCCGCATGGAATTCGCTACGGTTCCAGCTGAGCCCGAGTCTTAAGGCGGAAGGTCTGGCCGAGTTGAATCGTACCGGCAAACAGCGACTTCAATTTGCGCTGATCGCGGTTCAGGTAGCTGTTTGCCTGGTGCTGTTGTTCAACGCCAACCTGCTGCTTCGGGGGCTACGGTCGGCGCTGACATCGAGTCCGGGTCAAGCAACGCGAAATGTTTTCGTGGCCAACTTCGATCTCCGCCAGCAGCAGTACACCCCGGAACAAGCCGAGCAGTACATTACGACTCTTCGCGATCAGGCGCTCTCGCTGCCGGGCGTTCGCGCGACCTCCTCGACATCTGTGGAGCCGCTACACCAGCAGTGTGGGAATTCAGGCTCCCTCGCCGGCTCCGGCGGCCAGGAAGGCGAACGATTCATGGCCGTCTGCGATGAAATTGGCCCGGATTACTTGAAAACGATGTCAATTCCGCTGATTGAAGGCCGAGAATTCACGCGCCTCGACATGAAAACGCGGGCGAAGGTCGCAATTGTCGATCAGAACTTTGCAAAGCGGTACTTCCCTGGAGGGAGCGCGCTGCGTCACGTGATCAATTATCAGGGCGTGAAGTTGGAAATTGTCGGCATCGCGGCGGTTACGAACGACCTTGATTTCGGCGGTATGCAGGGTTCGAAGGTGTACACGCCAATGCTGGGTTTGCGCCATCTCGAGGCAAAAATCGTTGGAAGTTATGACGGGCGGTGGACTGATATTCAATCAGCTTTCACAAAAACCGCCAGTTCACTGGACCCGAATGTGACGGTCCGACTGCATCCTATAGAAGAGAGTGTCAGTACGGCACTCGTGCCCGCAAAGATGTCGAGCGCTGCCGGCATGGTCCTCAGCGGGTTCGCGCTGATCCTTGCCGCTTCCGGCATCTATGGTGTGGTTGCGTTCGCCATCACGCGCCGCCGCAAAGAAATGGGCATCCGTGTAGCACTCGGGGCAGAACGAAGCAGCGTGATGCGGCTGATGTTGTGGCAGGGCCTGCAGCCGGTTGTGGCGGGAACCGTGCTCGGATTCGCACTGGCTGCGGCTGCTGCGAACCTGATACGGGCGATGCTGTACGGAGTGAGTCCATTCGACCCAACGGCATTTGTGACAACAGCCGGCATTCTGGTCGCAGTCGCCGGCGTTGCAGCGCTGCTTCCGGCGCGCTCTGCGATGCAGGTAAATCCCGCGTCAGTGTTGCGCGAAGAGTAACAGCGTAAACTGGGGTCCATATGGCCGAGATCACCATATTGACCCAAGACGGGAAGACGCACACTCACGTGCTCGATGGCGTGAGAGTGGGACTCGGCCGGTCTGCAGCAAACCAGCTGTGTTTTCCCGATGACAGCGGCCTGTCGCGCAACCACCTGTTTTTTGAGCACGATGGCAACGAGAACTGGACGATCTCGGATCCCGGAAGCAAGAACGGTACGACGCTGAATGGGGAGCGGCTGACCTCTCCGAGGCCTCTCAAGCCCGGCGACAAAATTCACGCAGGACACCTGACGATCGTCTATGGGCAAGCTGCGCGGCCGTTCAACGAAACGGTGGTTTTCATCGATACCACGAACGAACACACGACGGTATCGCGATCGCTGGTGGATGTGCTCGATCCGACCAAGCGGATGCAGGACCGGTCTGCGTCGGTAAGTGCAGACAAGATCAGTGCGCTGATCGAGGCGGGCAACGAACTGGCCAGCCAGCACAGCCTCGAGAAGCTGTTCCCCTCGATACTGGAGCTTGCGCTGAAGGCTGTCAATGCAGAGCGCGGCGTGCTGCTCGCATTCGAGGGCGAGTCGCTGGACGTGAAGGCGTCGTCGGGCGGCAGTTTCCGGATCAGCCAGGGTGTCCGCGACCGCGTCCTTAAGGGTCGGGAATCGCTCCTGATCAACGACGTCATGAGTGATGACGCTTTCCGCGGGATGCAAAGCCTGGTCCAGCATCATGTCCGGATGTTCATGGCGGTGCCGCTCCAGACCAACGACCAGGTTCTGGGCCTAATTTATGCGGACTGTCCCACTCTGACGCATCAGTTCACCGTGGAGGACCTGAACCTGCTTACTGTGATGGCGAACATCGCAGCAGTGCGAATCGAGCATGCGCGGCTGGAAGAAGTAGAGCAGGCGGAGAAGATTCTGGCGAAGGACCTCGAGCAGGCCGCCATCATCCAGCAGGGGCTATTGCCGAGGAAGGCTCCGATCGTTCCGGGGCTCGATCTCGCGGGGTACAACGCCGCCTGCCGCACGGTGGGGGGCGACTATTACGATTTCATCGAATATCCCGATGGACGGCTCGGAGTGACGCTGGGGGACGTTTCCGGTAAGGCGATGCCGGCCGCTTTGCTGATGAGCAGCCTTCAGGCCCGTCTGCGGGTGCTGGCGGAGGACCAGCAGAATGTCGCCGAACTGATGACGAAACTCAACCGTCACACGACAGCGCATACCCCTTCTAATCGGTTTATCACGCTTTTCTACATGTTGCTGGATCCTGCTACCGGTGAGTTGACATATTCCAATGCCGGTCACAACCCGCCATATCTCGTTCGCAAGGATGGAAGGGTGGAGGAGCTGACGGAAGGAGGGCTGATTATCGGGATGTTTGCCATGGCACGATACCAGTCCGCAACGACAACCCTCCAGCCTGGAGATGTTGTGGTGATTTTCAGCGATGGTGTGACGGAGGCCCAGAATGGAGAAAACGACCAATTCGGTGAGGAACGTCTGCTGGAGACGATGAGACTTCATCGAACGGGAACAGCCAGCGAGATGGTACAGGCGATTACAAAAGCAGTTTCCGACTTCGCTGCGGGCGCGCCATCGGCGGATGATCTGACGCTTGTTGTGGTGCGAAGGGCAGCGTGAGACAAAGCGGCAATTCAGTTGCAAGGAGTTTTTGGCCGACGAACTCTGCAGAGTTCGTCCTTTGGTAGAATGAGACCGGAATGAGCCTCCTCTCACCCAGACTGCAATTACGGGTTGCGCAGAAGCAGATTCTGACGCCAGGGCTCGTCCAAATGGTTACAGTGCTTCAGCTTAACCGGCTGGAGCTCCGCGATATGATCACCGCCGAGATTACTCAAAATCCGGTGCTCGAAGAGAGTGCGGACGGTGGTGAGGAGCTGACCCAGGAAGAAGTACAGCAAATACTGGAGCGGGAGCGGAACGCAGATCCAGCGGATCGGACCCTGCTCGACGCTCTCGGCGACGGCGTGAACGGGTCAGCGGCGGACTACGACTTCGGCGCGATGGACGGATCTGTTCCGTCGGCAGACGGAACGGCGGCCACGGCGGCGCCTGCAGTAGAGTCGGCGACGGCTACCGATACCGACGCGACGGAGACCCGGACGGAGGCGGCCGATCCGTTCGATGAGATTGATTTTGGATCTTTTTTCGACGATTACCTCGACCCTGGCTACAAAAGCCCTTCTTCTGAGTCTGTCGATAAACCGTCGTTCGAGACGTTCCTGTCGTCTCCGGTCACCTTATCGGACCACCTCCAGTCCCAGCTCGCGATTGAAGTGATTGAGGAGGCGGTTCGGGAGGCGGCGCTATCGATCATTGGAAATCTGGATGACAACGGCTATCTGAATCAGCCGCTGGAAGAGATCGCCGAGTCCGACGGATTCACGGTCGAGCAGATGCAGGCCGCGCTGAAGATGGTCCAGAGTCTGGATCCGGCAGGAGTGGGCGCCCGCGACATGCGCGAATGCCTGTTACTGCAGATCGAGGGCAGGAACGGCAAAGGCGGAGTTGCCTGGGATGTGGTCTCCCATCATCTGAAGCTGCTGGAAACCCGGCAGTACAAGGAGATGGCGAAGCAGTTAGGCAGACCGATGGAGCATGTTCAGATCGCGGTCAACATGATCCGGCATCTGGACCCGAGGCCCGGTCTGCGCTACAACTCCCAGGGTGCGCGGACGGTCGAGCCGGACGTTTACATAACGAAGGACGCGGACGGATACCTCATCCAGCTGAATGATGACGATCTGCCGCAGCTTCGGATGAACACCCACTATCGGAAGATGCTCGACCGGGATCAGGAGCCGAGCAAGGAAGTCCGGAATTACGTGAAGGAGAAGTATGCTTCCGCGCTGCAGCTGATGAAGAATATCGAGCAGCGCAAGCAGACCATCCTGAAAGTTTGTCAGTCCATCGTTCGCCGCCAGACCGAGTTTCTGGAGCGGGGTATCGATGAACTGAAGCCGATGATGATCAAGGATGTCGCCGAGGAAATCGGTGTTCATCCTTCAACCGTCAGCAGGGCCGTCGCGGCGAAATACGCGCACACGCCTCAGGGTGTGTTCGAACTGCGCTACTTCTTCTCGGAAGCTGTTCAGGGTCCGAGCGGAAACTCGACGCCGCTGCTGATATTGAAGAGGCGCGTGAAGAAGATGATCGAAGAAGAAGATCGTCGTCAGCCCCTCACAGACGAGCAGATCACCGCTCGCCTGCAGGCTGAAGGAATTCAGGTTACTCGCCGTACGGTTGCGAAGTACCGCGAGGACATGAAAATTCCTTCTACCCACCAGCGCCGGCAACGCGACTAACATCGCGGAACCGTTCGCTGGCTTCCCCACACTGTTGCACACAGCGGTACGATAGCGTCCAAGAAAACAGGAGGTTGCCCCGGTGAACATTACTTATACCGGTAAGCAGGAGTTCCTTCATCCGAAACAGAAGGAGCAGCTTGATGCCAAGATTGCCAAGCTGGCGAAGCTCCTAGAGGTGGATGGAAAGGGCGACAAACAGGCGCGAATTGCCCTTACGCACGATAAGAATGTCCAACGTGCGGAAATTACGCTGAATTATCTCGACCACACGCTGGTTGGCGAGCATGTCGACCCGGATCAGTTCACAGCGCTGAATCTGGCTTTCGAGCGGCTCGAGCGACAGATGATGCGTGTCCGGGACAAGCGCCGCGACATTAAGAAAGGACCGCGAGAGGGCTGGGATAAAGAAGCTTCGGCCAACAGCATGATCGAGGCTGAGCCGAGGAATGCGGACGGGCTACAGGCGGCTCACGTCAATAACGGGAAGCCGAAGATCTTCCGTGTGGGTCCCGAAGACAACAAGCCGATGACGGCTGAGGAAGCGTCGATGATGATCGGCGAAGACTCGTATTTGGTGTATCACAACGCCGGAACCGGACGACTTGCTGCGCTGATCCGTCGGGACGACGGTAACTTCGACCTTGTGGAATGCTGAACAGCAATACTGAGCCCGAGCAGAAGCCCGGGCCGCAGGTGGTGATTATCACCGGACTCAGCGGCTCGGGCAAAGGGACAGTACTCAAAGCTTTCGAGGATTTGGGATTCTTCGCGGTCGACAATTTGCCGATCGAGCTGATTCCGAAGTTCGCCGAGTTAACAGAGGAGAGCCGTACCATTCAGCGTGCGGCTCTTGTGATCGACATTCGCGAAGGCGAGGCGCTTCGCTCTTTTCCCGAAATCTTCCGCAATCTGAAAACGAAACTGAACGTGCAGCTTCTGTTCATGGAAGCTGCTGACGAGTCGCTCGTCCGGCGTTACAGCGAAACGAGGCGGCCCCATCCGCTCGGTGCAAATCAGAGCGTTTCTGAGAGTCTCACGCAGGAGCGATCGCAGCTGGAACCGATTCGTGCTCTCGCCGATCATGTGATCGATACATCGAAGTTTACGGTCCACGAGTTGCGCGACGTGATCCGGGGGACTTTCGTCAGTTCCGACGGCACCAGAATCATCGTCAGCGTCGTGAGCTTCGGGTTTCGTCATGGTGTGCCGGTGGATGCGGATCTCGTATTCGATGTTCGGTTCCTGCCGAATCCGAACTACATTCCGGAATTCAAGCCGATGACGGGCAAAAACCCGAAGGTGGCGAAGTATGTTGCGGAATTTCCGCAGACACAGGAGTTCATGACGAGAGTGAAGGGACTGCTTGATTTTCTGCTTCCGCACTATATGCGTGAGGGCAAAAGTTATTTGACGATCGCGTTCGGCTGCACCGGGGGGCAACATCGCTCGGTAATGATGGCTTCCGAGATCTGTAAGCATCTGAGCGCGGAGGGATACAAGGTTAAGGAAAGCCACCGCGACATGCCGCGGTAGAGGGGTGAGATGCTCGACGGAAAAATTGCAGGTTCGGTAGCAGGAGCAGTTGCGACGGTTCCGATGACGGCGGTGATGCGTGCCTTCGACCATCAGCAGGATTTGCCGCCGCGCGTGATCACGGAAAACGCAGCGGGCGGCGCGATGGCAGGCCTGAGTGAGGACACGCGGGACAAGCTCTCGATGACTGCTCATTTCGGCTTTGGCGCCGCTGCGGGTGCCGGATTCGGCGCGGTCGCCGGGCAAAGTGGTTTGCCTGCCGTCGCGGAAGGCGCACTGTACGGCGTTGCACTCTGGGGTGCGTCTTACTTAGGAGTGATGCCGGCTGCCGGACTGTATAAGCCCGCTACCGAGGACAAGGGATCGCGAACTCTGATGATGATCGGTGCACATCTCATCTGGGGAGCTGCTCTGGGTCTGGTTTGGCAGGCAATCTCAAGTAAAACGCGTGAGTGACGATATCCAGTTTCGTCGGGCAGAGATTCCGTATAATCCCCCGGCTTATGTTCCCGTCTCCGGGCCGCTGACGCCGGCTGCCGTGCTTTATGGCGTCGGGGCGGCATTGGTTGGTCTCGCCGTAACTGCCCTGGTCGAGATTGCGGCTCACCTGCAGCTTGGCCTGATCGCTTACTTCGTGGGGATCGGGGTCGGGCGCGCTGTGCGAGCCGGATCCAACGGGTACGGCGGCCGTGCCCAACAGATTCTCGCGGTCGCCCTGGTCTACCTTGCGAGTTCGCTCAGCAGCGTTGCCGTACTGGCATGGCACTATCGGGGCGAGGCGCTGCCGATGGGGCGCCTGTTTCTTTATGGCATTGCATCGCCCTTCCTCGAACTGGTCCAGAGTCCTGCTTCGGGAGTGCTGTCGCTGATTATTCTGTTTGTTGGAATGCAGCGCGCCTGGGCGCTGACACGCGCATGATTGCTTCCGGTTGCCCCGAATGCGGCGGTTCGCTTTCTCCTGCGGAGCTGATGTGTGGACGCTGTGGGTCGCTGGTGCACGGTCCTGCGCTGGAGCAGATTGCGGGGCAGGCTCGGGCGCTGGAAGCGAAGCATGACTGGGCTGGCGCTCGCGAAGCGTGGAGTCGCTGTCTCCCGTTGCTGCCGCCAGCGACAGAGCAGTATCGCTCCGTTCAGCGCCGAGCGGCTGAGGCCGAGTCGCATACCCGCGGAGTATGGGCTAAGATCGCCGCGTGGGCCGGGCCGGGTGCGGCGTTGATATGGAAATTTAAGGCGCTGCTGCTCGGGTTCACCAAGCTGGGTACGCTGCTCTCGATGTTCGCCTGGGTTGGCGTGTACTGGGCTCTGTATGGATGGGTGTTTGCCGTGGGCTCGGTGCTTTCGATTTACATCCACGAGATGGGTCATGTGATCGTACTGAAGCGCTTTGGCATTGCAGCCGGGGCGCCCATGTTCATTCCGGGTTTCGGTGCTTTGATTCGGCTTCGGCAGCTGCATCTGGATCCCATCGAGGACTCACGCGTGGGGCTGGCGGGACCTCTCTACGGTCTGGGTGCTGCCCTGGTTTGCTTTGCGGCTTTCTTGACAACCGGCTGGGAAGGATGGCGGGCGATCGCTCACTTCGGCGCCTTCATCAATCTGTTCAACCTTCTGCCGGTGTGGCAGCTGGATGGAGCACGGGGCTGGCGGTCACTGGCGCAGAATCAGCGCGTCATGATTACTGCGCTCGCGGCGGTATTGTGGTTCGTCTTTCACGAGCCGTTTCTG
This sequence comes from Bryobacteraceae bacterium, assembly GCA_963794765.1. Classification (GTDB taxonomy): domain Bacteria; phylum Acidobacteriota; class Terriglobia; order Bryobacterales; family Bryobacteraceae; genus JAWXCM01. Next base: position 136,760 of record CAWCGC010000028.1, read on the forward strand.
CTGATCATCGCTCTGGTTTGCGGCATTCGCTGCGTGTGGCGGAAGGATGGGGCCCGTTTTCCCGACCAAGTCGGTTTCCTGCAGTTCGGCGGCATTATGACGGCACTCTCTATCCTCGGTTACCTGTCGAATACCCTTCTTGACAGATAGCGAATAAAAGGCGAAACTATCGCTGTGCTGTTCCCGGAGCTGCTGGGGTCCGGCCTTGTTGGAATTGCGCGACTGGCGTCCGAGGCCGACGTGCTGGAGTCGAAGCGCCGGGTTGAATACCGGGAGCTTGAGTCACGGCGACTGATTGGGCGCTGCAGCGGGGACCGGATGCCGTTCGACTGGACGATCAATCCGTACCGCGGGTGCGAGTTTGGCTGCAAGTATTGCTATGCGCGCTACACGCACGAGTTCATGGAACTGCGTGAGACGGAGCAATTCGAGACCATCATCTTCGCTAAACATTTCGATGCGGCGGCGTTTCGGCAGGAGTTGAAGCGTATACCGCTTCAGGAGAAGATCGCGATTGGAACCGCTACGGATCCGTACCAGCCGGCGGAGCGGCGATTCGGTCTAACGCGCGGAATATTGGAAGTGCTCGTCGAGGAACGCGGGCGCGGGTTCAGCATTATCTCCAAGTCGGACCTGTTGTCGCGCGATGCCGATCTGCTGGCCGAAATCGACAAGCGGAATGTCATGAACGTGCTGCAGACGATTACGACTCTGGATACTGAGCTGGCTCGGATTCTGGAGCCATTCGCACCGCGGCCGGATTTGCGGGTCGAGTCGGTTCGTAAGCTTGCTTCCGCCGGCCTCGCCGTGACTGTAATGAACAGCCCGGTGCTGCCGCTTATCAACGATTCGCGGGAGAGCCTTTTTGCTGTCGCGGCTGCGGCAAAGAATGCGGGAGCGTGCTACTTCACCGCCAATCCGTTGTTTCTGAAGCCCTGCGCACGAGCGGCATTCTTTCCCATGCTCGAGGAGCGATTTCCTCACCTGGTTCGGCGATACCGGGAGCGATACGACAAAGGCGCGTACCTGAAGGGAGCTTACCCGGAGATGATTGCCGAACGAGTCCGGTCGATTCGGGAGGAGTTGGGTCTTACGCGCAAGCTTAATGACTCTGTGCCGGAGCCGCTTAGGGGGCCAGTTGACTTTGTTTTAACGTGTCTTTGCTTACAGCGTTTGGGCAAGTCTCGCGAGGAGTGCGACGCGATCGGCAATGCGGCTGGCGAGGATGTACTCGCCCGGCGTATGGGCGCCATCTCCTACAGCACCCATGCCGTCAAGTGTCGGGATGCCGAGCGCTGAGGTGAAATTCCCGTCGGAGCCTCCGCCCACGGCAGTCTCTCCGAGCGTCACTCCCAGTTCCGTTGCGAGGCGACTTGCCATCTCATACAGTGCGAGATTCGCTGCATTTCGTTCGAGCGGAGGCCGGTTGAGTTCTCCCTCGACTTGCAGCGTGCATCGGGGGTCGAGAGTTTGCAGTGACTTGAATTCTTCGTCGATTTCGTCCCAGTCGGCGGCACGACTGACCCGAATGTCGAAATCGCAGGCGGCTTCCGCGGGTACCACGTTGGTTCGCGTGCCGCCTCTGATGATGCCTGCGCTGACCGTGAGCCCCCGATGCATGTCGGTAAAGGAGGCGATCTTGAGAAGCTGGTGCGAAAGTTCAAGGATGGCGTTCGCGCCGTTCGCAAAGTCGAGGCCGGCGTGGGCGCTGCGGCCGTGCACGGTCACACGGTAACCGCCGACACCTTTGCGCGATGTCTTTGCTTTGCCGTCTTCGCCGGCCGATGGTTCGGCTACGATCACCGCGGCGCTCTGTCGGGCCATCTCCTCCGTGGAGGCGCGTGAGCTGTGACTTCCGATCTCCTCGTCACCGACGACTTGCAGCACAACTTTTCGGAGCACAGGGATGTTCAGCTCTATGAGGGAGCGCATCGCGAAGATTACGATTGCGAGCCCGCCTTTCATGTCGAAGACTCCCGGTCCATATATGCGATCGCCGTCTAAACGAAACGGCACATTCGCGAGTGTGCCCGCCGGGTAAACGGTGTCGGCGTGTCCGAGGAAGAGAATCTGGCCGTCCTTATCCGCTCCGGGCAAATTAAATTCACAGACGAGTTGCGGACCTTTGTGTACCGTCGCGATGCTGGAGACGCGATCGGCGATGAGGTCGAAGCAACGCTGGACGGACCGTGGATTATCACTCGGCGATTCGCACTCGACCATCTCACGCAGAAACGAAATCAGCTCATTTTGTTTTGCGTGTGCGTGGGCGAGTAACGGATGTTGCATTGTTATACTTACGATAACTAATGCCCATTCTCGATATTCAGGCAATCGAGAAGATTTTGCCTCATCGTTATCCATTCCTTCTCATTGACAGGATCATTGAGCTGGAAGATATGCGTGTGGTCGGAATCAAGAACGTGACCATGAATGAACCTCATTTCACCGGCCACTTCCCGGGAATGCCTGTCATGCCTGGCGTTCTCATCATTGAAGCAATGGCGCAGACGGCCGCTGTTCTGGTGCTCAGCCGTGTGCCGGACCCATCAACCAAGATCGTCTTTTTTGCAAGCATTGCAGAAGCCAAGTTCCGCAAGCCGGTTGTGCCTGGAGATCAGCTTCGCATTGAGGTTGACTTCCTCAAGCTGAAACCGAGCGCTGCAAAGATACATGGTCGTGCGACTGTGGACGGTGCGCTCGTCGCAGAAGCAGAGATAATCGCCACGCTGTCAGATAAGCAAACAGCTTAGGTCGTATGCCGATTCACCCGACTGTGATTGTCGATCCGTCCGCCCGGATCGCAGAGTCGGCTGATATCGGTCCGTACTGCATCATCGGTCCGGATGTGGAGATCGGAGCGGGGACGCGCTTGATCGCGCAGGTCTTCACCGATGGTCCGCTGACGATCGGTGAGAACAATACGTTCTATCCGTATTCTTCCATTGGTGCCGCACCGCAGGATCTGAAGTATAAGGGTGAACGGTCGCGGGTACAGATCGGAAATCGAAATCTGATCCGGGAGTTCGTTACGGTTCACCGCGGGACCGAGGGCGGAGGCATGCTCACGACGATTGGCAGCGACGTGCTTCTGCAGGCGTATGCACACGTCGCCCACGACTGTCATGTTGGGGACCATGCGATTCTCTCGCACGGGTCCACACTTGGGGGACATGTGAGGATCGGCGAGTGGGCTGTTGTGGGTGCGTGGAGCGGAGTACATCAGTTCTGCCGTGTTGGCCGTCACGCGATGATCGGCGGCTACAGCGTGGTGACGCAGGATATTCTGCCGTACTCGACAACGGTGAGTGAGCGCGAAATCAGGGTCTTTGGCGCCAACCGCACGGGACTCGAGCGGCGCGGTTTCAGTGCCGATCAGATCGAGCCGTTGCAGGTCCTGTTTCGAATTCTCACGCGAAGCGGCCTGAATACGTCGCAGGCTCTCGAAAAGGTTCGTCAGGAGATGACGCCGACTCCGCAGGTTGAGGAAGTGCTGCAGTTTATAGCGGAGTCGCAGCGCGGGTTCGTGAAGTGAAGTACGGCGTTATCTGCGGCAATGGCCGGTTCCCGATTCTTGCGTTAGAAACAGCGCGCGCTCTCGGCCACGAGGTTATAGCGGTTGGCATCCAGGAAGAAGCGACGCCCGAAATCGAGCCGCTTGCGGCGAAGACGTACTGGGTTTCGCTTGGCGAATTAAGCAAGCTGATCAACCTTCTCAAGCGCGAAGGCATTACGGAAGTCCTGTTTTGCGGTCAGGTGAAACACACGAAGATCTTCTCGGCGATTCGTCCCGACTGGCGGTTGGCTAAACTGCTGTTCTCGCTGCGCGAGAAGAACACGGAAGCATTGATTGGCGGAGTTGCAAACGTGCTGAAGGATGAAGGCATCACGCTCGGCGACTCCACTCGACTACTCAAGCCCTTGCTCGCCGATGAGGGTGTGCTGACGAAACGCAAACCCGATAATGACGAGGAGCGGGACATCAACTACGGCAGGAGAGTCGCGGGGACGCTTGCCGGGTTTGATATTGGGCAGAGCGTCGCGATCTCGGAGAGGGCCTGCGTGGCGGTGGAAGCTATGGAAGGTACCGATGCGATGCTGGAGCGCGCCGCTTCGCTTGTGAATGGGAAGCCGCTACGGCTGGTGAAGAGTTCGCGGCGACGGCAGCATTTGCAGTTCGATGTTCCGGTCGCAGGTCCTGGGACGATTCGGACGATGGAGAAAACGGGAACTACAGCGCTGGCGGTGGATGCGGGGCGAACTCTGCTGCTAGACAAGGCCGAGATGCTCGGCCTTGCCAATGCTGCGGGGATAACGATTATTGGCCTGCGGCCGCAGGAATAGCCGCGGTTATCTTCGAGAAGTCGCCTGCCTTGACTTACGAGATCCGCGGCGGGACATGCCCGTATGGAAGTGCGTTTGCCCCGGGAACAAGAAGCTCAACTGAATGCCCTCGCGGCGCAAACCGGCCGCGCAAGAGACGAGCTAGCCTGGTGTGGTGTCCTGGTGAATGGTTACCAATTTCGGTCGTTTAGCGGTGCGGCAAGCCTTTATAGCTTATGGGAAAGGGTGCCGAATCTTCAACGTCCCTATTGAGCATAAGTACTCGCATCTGCGGAATTCATGTCGCCTCCGGCTCGCAAGATCGTATCACGGCCATACGCGTCGGCATCGCAACTGGAACGGCGTTGGTCCGGCTATGCAGCTTCGAGCCAGGAACATGCGGCTATGTATATAACTGCTCCGCGTTCGCATGCAGGAAATTCGCGGCAGCCTCTTCTGCGAGCCTGGCACTCGAAATATCGGACCGTACCTGCCGGCTCAGTACCTCCGCGAGGATTTCCCGAGTATACAGGGATGACCCAACTGCCATTTCTACGGTTGTCGCGTCGTGGCCGCAGGTAATCTTGTGAACGGGAACGTATCCCCACCACTCTGAGATTGCTTTTCGAAAGAATTCCGGATTCAAAACAGGTTGCCAACACGTATCGATGTACATGTTGGGAAGCTGCCTTGCGAGTGTTCCGGCCTCGTCGAGAAAAGGCCAGCAGTGAATCATGACAACCTTCATATTGTGATAACGCCGCGCGAGCTGAGCGAGTGGCACGGGTGAAGAGTTTGGCAAGTTGTGCGTGCCTACGTGAATCTGGTGCGCCCAATTTCGTTCGTGCGCGTGGCGGCAGCATTCGTGGACGATCCAGTTCTGACGTTTGCGAACCTGCACCGGGTCCGGATCGGCCCAACGAATGTCATTGTCGGTTCCGGGACCGAAATCAAGGTCACGGCGATATGCCTGCAACTGCTTGATACCTACAGCACCGCCCTGCGCCGCCTGATCGAACCACCAGGAGAGGAACGATCGCCACGTGGCTGTATCCACGGGTTCGATCCCCGAAAGCTCGATCATCTTCTTCCGGCGTTGATCAGGACCGGTTGAGAAGTCGAGAAACGGGTCGATTCGCATCACCGTGCGCATCAGTTTCGATTCCGCCGCTGCACTGGCAGCGGATTCCTGCAACCGATAAAACTCCGGATGGACGGGACGAATCAGGCCACGGAAGTGTGCCTTCTGCATCGCGACGGTTGTACCAACTGGAAGGCTGCCGGTAGTTGCGCTCAATCGCTGTATTCAGCTCCTGAAGCTGAACCGGCGTGATACGCAGGACGTCAAAACCGTAAAGGGCCCTTATGCCACGGCGTGTGCACTGATAAATCCCACTGAATATATAAGGCTTGAGTACTGGCTCGACTTGTTTGTACCAACTCCAATCTGACCCAACACTCAGATTATTTGTAGATACCCCGGAGCCAGTGAGCAGGCCACGAAAATATGGCTCGAACAACAAATCATAACAGCGTGGTCTCGCGCCGGGGTGTGGCTCCCTGCTCATAGTCGCAACGAAATCCTCCAGGGATGCGGCCAATGCTGTCGATGGAGCCCCAGTGTTCATGTGAGCAGTAGTTTGGAACCGATGAAACATCGATGCGCGCCTGAGCGCGGGAATTTGCTGCCGTGGCCAGCAGCAGGTTGAAGTTTCGCCTCGTCATAGCGTTGATGGCATTGTCGTGTCGAAGCATCCTTGAGAATTCACAGACGGTTCTGCGCGCGGGTAAATCTCACCGAAGACGATGTTTACTCCTGCGAGAGCCGCCAGATATTTCCCGTAACCTCACCGAGATTAAACACGAGGCCATTGCGCGACACCGATGTTTCAAGCGGGCCGAGTCCGACATTCGCAAGTGAACGCCGCGAGGTGTGGAAATGATGCACAGCAAATGCCTCGCCGCGAGGGTGCCTGGTCTCATGATCCAGGGGCTGTGCCCAGATACACATGAATCCATCGCGGTTCGAAGTCAGGTACATCAGATTTCCATCCGGAGACCAGCGCGGTTTGTCATCAGACAGCTTGCCATCTGTAATGGGAATCCATTCCGAGGTTTCAATCGGCTGCAGACCTTTAAATCGCGCTGCATAGATCCGGCTTCGGGCCTGGCCCGTCTGCGCGAGAAACGCGAGGTAGTGATCGTCCGGCGAGAACTGCGGCTGATACAGGCTGTACGACGGATGGCTGATCAGTTCGAGCTTCTTTCCAGTCGGCAGATGAAACGAGCCGATCGATACCACCGGCTTGCCAGTCGAAAACCAGTAAAGCAGAGTCGTCGCATCGTGCGACATGTTCCATGTGCCGCAGTCATCGCAGATCTTTGTGGTTTCACCGCCCTGCGATGTCACCAGATACGCCTCACGTTTCCCATACATCGAGTAGACGACTGTATTGCCATCGGCTGAGATCAGCGGCGCGTTCTCGCCCGCCGGAGTGGATGTGACCGGCCATTCTTTGCCGGTCGCGATATCCATCACCCAGATGTCCATGTTTCCGGAAGCCGTGCTGAAATACACAGCCCGACTGCCGTCCAGCGCAACGCTGGGCTGCCCATGGAACGCTGTCCCCCGAGTTAATTGCCTGAGTTCTCCGGTCACCTTGCCTTCGTTGGCATTCAGCGGCAGCATCCATATCCCGGTGCTCATTTGAGCGCTGGCAAAGAGAAGGTCGCCCGACTGAGTCATCGCGGGATGACCTTCGAATGCCGTCCCGGATGTAAGCTGGCGGGCAGGACCTTCGGGCGTCCACTTTCTCGCCGAGAGCCGGATGCTCCATACGTTGACGCTCTCGCGGAATGCATTGGTAGCAGCCTTCGTCGCAGAAAACAGAACGCTATTTTCACCGGGAACCCACAGGTCGGGAGCTATGCCTGCGCCCGCGCTCGCCCACACAGACAAGCCCTGCCTGGTGAGCTCGGCCAGCACTCCGGTTTTCGCGATGCTGCCGCTGTCGATGTCGGTTACCCACCAGTCAGCGCGGTCTGCGGGACGGTTTGCTCCGGTCAGTGTCTTGTTCGTCTTCGATCCCGACGCCGACTCCGAACCGCGTGCTCCAAGAAACAGGACGTGTTTACCATCCGGCAGCCAGACCGGAAAAAGTGCGGATTCGAATTGCGGCGCCAGTTGCTTAGGCTCGCCTCCCTGTGCAGGCACGATGAAGATCTTGTTCGAACCGGGAGCCGTCGGATCGCCAGTGCTCAGACCTGTCCAGTAGGCAATCCAGTCGCCCTTCGGGGAATATCGCGGCCGGTGCCCTTGCCGCACGAGCAACCGCTCCGTACCGCCGAGAATCGATGTGAGATAAATCCCGCCTCCGTCGCGTTCGGATCGAAAAGCGATGCTCGAACCATCGGGCGAGAAAGCAGGCTCATGATCTTCCGCAGCATGAGTGGTGAGGCGAACGGACTCGCCGCCGCCAGGCCGCTGAACCCAGATGTCCAGCGATTCACCTCCGCGGTCCGATGCGTAGGCAATAAATTTGCCATCGGGACTTACGGCAGGATCTCTTGTCAGACCGTCGTCGAAGGTGACTCGCGCCAGAACACCGGAGCGGGCTGAGGTGCCGTCGTTCGCTCTGCGGTTGAACAGAAACAGCAGTGCTGCTGCAAGAATCACAACGAGGCCGGCGACTGCTGCGTATAGTGTTCTGGAACGCCGCGACTGTCGTGATTCGTGGGTCGCCAGCAGCCGCTCCAGCGTCTCGCTTTCGCGCAGATGTTCCAGCGCGTGCGTGACCTCCTCCATACGCTGATAACGGCGCTGCGGCTTCTTTTCAAGACATTGCGAAACAATCTTTTCCAGTCCGTCCGGCAAACGCGCGTCCACTGAGCACAGCTTCTCCGGCTCGTCTTTGACAACTGCCGCCAACATCTCGACGTTCGACTTTCTTTCGAACGGCCGTGTGCCGGTAAACATCTCGTACAAGACCGTGCCGACTGAGAAGATGTCCGAGCGCGCGTCGACTTTCTCGCACAGCGCCTGCTCGGGGGCAAGGTATGGCGGTGTGCCGACGATCCGGTCATCGAGCGTCAGCCGTTCGCCCGGATTCGATGCATCGGAGACCTGCGTCAGCTTCGCCAGCCCGAAGTCGAGTATCTTGACCAGCCCTGAGTGGGTGATCATGATGTTCGACGGCTTGATGTCGCGGTGTACGATTCCGGCGGAGTGTGCTGTTGCGAGCGCGTCCGTGATGGCGATGGCCCAGACAAGTCCCTGCCGAAGGGGGAGCGGTCCCTTTTCCAGATGCTGCTCCAGCGTCAGTCCATCGACATATTCCATCGCGATGCATGGAGCATCGCCGATGTGGAAGATCTCGTAGATTGTGACGATGCTGGGATGATTCAGCGATGAAGCCGTTCGGGCTTCCTGGATGAACCTTCGCTCACGAATCGGGTTTGCAACGTCAGCTCTGAGGATTTTCAGCGCCAGTACGCGGTCGAGCAGTGTGTCCCGCGCTCTGTACACTGCTCCCATGGCACCGTGCCCCAGTTCTTCCAGGACCTCGTAATGGGAGATCGTTTGCCCAAGCACGGCGCACGTCCTGTCCGGCGACTGACATTCTACACAATATGGAGGTAAGGCAGGAGCACGTCGCAACAGGCACTTACTTCCCCGGCCTATAGGATCATGGCAACAGGAGGATCGGTGGTACGACAGGCACTCGTCTTTCCTTTATTCATTTCCTTATTCATGGTCCTCGCTCCGAATGCAACTCCCGCCACGCCCGAGATTGAGAGACGAATCGACGCGCTGCTTGGCCGAATGACTCTCGAGGAAAAGCTGGGGCAGATGTCGCAATCGACTTCCATGCAGACCCCGCTCTCCGATGAGCTGAAACAGCAGATCCGAAAAGGCCGCTGGGGTTCATTCATTAATGCGGGTTTGGTGCAGGATCGTGCCGAGGCGCAGCGCATTGCCGTAAAGGAAAGCCGGCTGGGAATTCCGCTGCTGTTCGGACGCGACGTCATTCATGGATATCGGACGGTGTTCCCGATCCCGCTCGGGCAGGCCGCCAGCTGGGATTCCGAACTTATTGGTAAAGCCGCGTCGCTGGCTGCCAGAGAAGCGAGCGCGGAAGGAATTCACTGGACCTTCGCTCCCATGCTCGATATCACTCGCGATCCGAGATGGGGACGAGTCACGGAGACGCTTGGGGAAGATCCGTGGCTCACGGGACAACTCGGAGCCGCGATGATCCGAGGGTTCCAGGGAAACTCTCCGGGGAGTCCAGGCACCGTGGCTGCATGCGCCAAACACTTCGCGGGATACGGCGCTGCGGAAGCGGGTCGCGACTACAACTCCACGTTTATCTCAGAAAGCCAGCTCCGCGAAGTCTATCTGCCGCCGTTTCGAGAGGCCGTACGCGCCGGTGTCGCGACGTTCATGACGTCCTTCAATGCGCTGAATGGCGTTCCTGCGACAGGGAATCGCTTTCTACTTGAAACCATTCTGCGCAAGGAATGGGGCTTCCCTGGTATGGTCGTCAGCGACTACGAGTCGGTTCTCGAGATGGTGAAACATGGCACCGCCGCCGACCCGGCAGAAGCGGCGCTGCAGGCGCTGACTGCGGGTGTGGATATGGAGATGGTCAGCACGACCTACTTCGATCATCTCGTCAGGCTGGTGAAAGAAGGCAGAGTTCGCATGTCGGCCATCGACGCCGCCGTTCGAAATGTCCTGCGGCTGAAATTTCAGCTCGGGTTGTTTGAAAACGCTCTGCGTCCGGGTGCGACAGTCGCAGTTACGGCGGAAGGTCGTGAGCTCGCGAAGCAACTCGCGATTGAGAGTCTTGTGCTGCTGAAGAACGATCGCGCCACGTTGCCGCTTACCCGGCGTGCGAAGCGGATCGCGGTGATCGGGCCGCTTGCGGACAGTCCTGTGGATCAGATGGGCTCGTGGGTGATGGACGGAAGACCGGATGACGTCGAGACGCCGCTGGCAGCGCTGCGGAAGAAATATGGCGCAGATCGGATTGCTCATGTTGCGGTTTTGAGAAACAGCAGGGACACGAGCCGCGATCAGTTCGAGGCAGCGGTTGCCGCCGCGAAAGGCAGTGACATTGCCTTGTTGTTTCTGGGGGAAGAGCAGATTCTGTCGGGCGAAGCCCGCTCGCGTGCATTCCTTGACTTGCCTGGCGCGCAGGAGAGCCTCGTTGATGAGATCGCGAAAACAGGTACGCCGGTGGTCACGATCATTCTTGCGGGACGGCCGCTCACGTTTCAACGAGTGGCCGCGAAGTCCGCCGCCGTCCTGTATGCCTGGCACCCCGGAACTATGGGAGGAGCTGCGCTTGCAGACGTGCTGGCGGGTGATGCGAGCCCTTCGGGCCATCTGCCCATCACGTTTCCACGCACGGTCGGGCAGATCCCGATCTACTACGCTCAGCTGAACACGGGACGTCCGGCGCCTGGCGGCCTTAGCGGAATTCCGACCGGCACACCACTGGATCCGCAAGGCTACACGTCGAAATACCTGGATGTCGAAAATACTCCTGAATATCCGTTTGGCTTCGGGCTCTCGTACACGACGTTTAGCTATTCGCCAACCCGTGTGTCTCGCAGCACGTTCGGGCACGGCGAGACGGTGACGATATCGGCCGATATAGCGAACTCGGGCGCCGTGGACGGTACCCATGTAGTCCAGTTGTACATACGCGATTTGGTTGCGAGCGTGGCACGCCCAGTTCGTCAGCTGAAAGGTTTTCGCCGGGTTGAGTTGAAGCCCGGTGAGAAACAGACGGTCAGCTTCACGATTGCGGAACAGGACCTTGCGTTTTATGACAGGTCGATGCATTTAGTGACGGAGCCCGGAGAGTTTCACGCATGGATCGCGGCGGATTCGGCCAGCGGGTCGCCGATTTCGTTTCGATTCCAGGGCGGTGTGCGAACGCAGTAACTCGCGATTGAGGGACGGAGTCCGGGAGGAAACACACGCAGATCTCTGGTTTGCCGAAGCCCGACATATCGAAGATGGGCTACAATCCCGCAAACTTTGCGTATTGGATTGGTGAGGAGCCGTGGGTCCCGGGATACTCGGTTTATTACGCGGTTAGCTTCTATGATGCCCGAACAAACGCCGAGTCGGACCGATCCGACTGGTGGGGCCCGAAGTCGGATCCTAAAAAGCTCTATGGAGGATACGGCTTAATCAGAATTCCAACGGATCCGACCGGGCGGGCAACGGCTCGCCGCATATGGCGGAAGTTCGCCGGTGAACCGGAGAAGTTGATTTACGAGATTGCGGACAACGTGACTACCAAGTATCAGGATCATGTTCGCTGAAAGGAGTTCAAGGATGCTGGTCGTGAGCGAGTTATTGCGTTGCTCCGTATCGAAGCAAGAGTTCCGCGAGGCGTTGCCTGTCCTCCAGGGAGCGGTTGTTCACCGTGTCCAGCCACTTGAGCCAACTGCCTCGGATCTGTGCGCCGGCCGCGAGGAGCGTCTCGAATAGAGGGATGAAGTCAAGGTCCCTCGGGCCGTGTTCAAACCCGTGTCCGGCGTGTTCGAGCACGGTTCCGCCCCACCGGTTTGTTAGCTCCAGCGGTGCTCCTCGTTCGATGAATAACTTCACTAATTCAACGTCGGCAGCGCCCGCCGCCCAGTGCAATGCCGTTGCGCCGGTATCGGCAGGGTCTGTCGGATCGGCACCATGATCGAGAAGGAACTCAGCGACAGCGTTGTGACCGCACTCGCACGCCCGCAGAAACCCATTCTGGAGCTGCCGGTTCGTTGCGGGCGGTTTGAGACTGCCGCCTGCGTCGAAGTAGCTTCTGACTAGTCCGAGCCTGCCCACAGCGGCCGCGGCTTCGAGGTCGAGCGGTGCGCCACGATCGGCGAGGAACCTGGCGGCTTCGGGCTGCCCGTTGTGAAAACAAGCCAGCACAAGCGGGGTATAGCGCCCGGCAAGCCCCGGTCTGTTCATGCTCGCACCATGGTCGAGCAGAAGCTGCATAAGCGGCTGCTGTACGCCGGCTTTTTGCGGGTGAACACTGGTGGCGACGAGGCCGAGCGCAGTACAGTCGGCGCCATAGACATCCGCACCAGCATCGACGTCAGCACCTGCGCGAAGCAAAACGTCGGCGATGTCCACAATGTTCTTTGGCGTCTTCTGGCGGTAGCCTTCGACTCCGTTCGCGGAGACGTAATGAAGGAGTGTTGCGCGATGCTCACGGCTGGAGCGCGCGTGCACAAGTTCGTGATTCGAGTGCAGCAGCCCGCGCAGCTTCTCGATATCTCCAGTGACGATTGCGTCGGCCGCGGCCTCGAATTGCGCGTCTGTCGAATCTCTCTCGGCTGCTTCGCGAATGTGTTTGATGAACCTGGGCCAACTCAGAAATCCGTGCGAGCGCGCTATGACAAACTGTGCATCGGACAACTTGCCGCAATCAGATAACTTCGCATGCGCGAAGGTGCTGACGTTGCGAATCCAGTTGTCGATCTGCTCCGGACCTGATGTGATCTCTACGCCTGTTCGCTCGACGAGTCCCTTGACCCAATTTGCGGACCAGTTCCGAATAGCATCACTATCGGGCGATTGGGCGGCGGCGAGTAGTTCCTTCGCGAGCTTCCGGTACCGTTCAAGGTCGGGCGTTGCCGGGAGAGGCAGAGCGTCCTGCGGATTTGGGAACATACGAATCTCCTTTCAGTGCATGCCTGTCGTCCGCACGATTCAGGCTGAAAGAAGGTTCGTCCTTCGAGTATCTTTTGATGGGTGGGCACGGCCCTTTCCGCGGACTGGATGCGCCCCTCGCGCTAAGAACGAGACTAGAGAATCCGCAGGCGGAAGTCAACGACGAGCTATTCCACCCCTATGCGAGTCAGGCCTTCAGAGTTTTGAGATAACTCACGCTCTGGACTGCGATATCCCAGTTCTGCTCGACGAAGTAGTTCTTAACGCCGCCGGTCTTTGCGGCCGCGAAGACCCTGGGCCAGTCCACAGAGTCCTTCCCCAGCGGGATCGGCGGGTTGCCGGCACCGGGGCGCGCGGAGGGACCTGCCGATGTACTCGACGAAGGATTGGCGGTGGCGGGTTTGCGTGACTCCCTGGAGATGCATGGAGATGAACCGTCCCGGGTACTTATTGAAGTACATGACCGGATCGCCGACAACGGGCATCGCAGACATCTGGAACTGCATTTTTACCAGCTTCGGATCGAGCAATTCCAGCAGAATTTCGTAAACGAGCCGGCCATCCACTTTCGCCATCTCGAAACCCTCGTCGTGAAGAAACTGCTGGATGCCCGCTTTGGACGCCACCTCTGCGATGCGATTGTACTCATCGGCCGATGCCTTGACAACGTCGAGGGTGGTGGTTCCGTTCTGTGTTTTGCCGCTGAGGGTCGCCACGCCCATTTGAGTCATACCGATATCCCGCGCCCACGCGATTGCCTGTTCCTGGTTGCTTCGCATTTCCCTGAGGGTAAAGTGGGCGCTGGGACACTTCAGGCCTGCGTCTTCGATGATCTTGCGGGTTTGTTTTGCGTCAGCGAGGCTGCTGAACTCGGAGTAACCGGGCGAACAGAGCTCGATGGCACCAATGCCAACGGACGCCATATCTTTGCACAGTCCCGCGAAATCGCCGCTCTTGATTCGTTGACGCTGGTAATACGTCTGGCTTCCTATGGGCAGGGAAAGCGGATTGGCCTCGAGGGCCGGGGCCGAGAGACAGGCGGCGGTTGCGCCCGCAACCGATTTGTTTAGAAACGCTCGTCTGGATACCGGGGGCATACATCTCTCGTACCATGAGCTCGCATGCGCGTGGGAGTTCCGGCCGATTTTGCAGCCGGATGATGGTTTTGGATGAAGTTGCGAAAATAGACTCTGATGACACGAAGAGATGCGCTCCTTGCTCTCGCTTCGACACTTCCCGTTGCTGGAGCCGAATCTAAGCCCAAAGGGTCCGGCCAGGTCCGGCTTGAGCGGCTCCCGAACGGTGGGATTCAGCCGCAAGTCATCGCGGATAAGAACGGAGCGGTTCACGTCCTCCACTACGGTGGGGATCCGTTTCACGGGGACGTCTTATATCGGCGCTCGGCTGATGGCGGGGAGACCTTCTCTTCCGCGCTCCGAGTAAACAGTCCAGGAAGTGCCATTGCGGCCGGCACGATTCGGGGTGCACAGATGGCTATTGGTCGCCATGGCACGGTTCATGTTGTCTGGAATGGTTCCGCGAATTCAGCACTGAAAGGTCCAATAAATCCAGAGTCAGGAAAGCCCGGCTCGCCCATGCTGTACTCGCGTCTCAACGACGCAAAAACCGGCTTTGAACCCGAGCGGAATCTGATGCACCGTTCCTTCGGTCTTGATGGTGGAGGATCTGTTGCCGCTGATGAGGCAGGAAATATCTATGTTGTGTGGCACGGTATCAACACGGACCTCAAGAGCGTTATCGGAGCGGAAGGGGAAGCACGGCGCCAAGTCTGGCTGACGAAGTCAGATGATAACGGCAAATCATTTCACCCCGAAGCACCGGCGTGGCAGGAACCGACGGGTGCTTGTGGGTGTTGCGGGACGAAGGTGTTTGCGAGCCAGGATGGCTCGGTTCATATGCTCTACCGCTCCGCGACAAAGGCAATTCACCGGGACATCTACCTGATTACGTCAGCTGATCGGGGGAAGAGCTTTCACGGCGGGCTACTTCACAAGTGGGACATCAACGCTTGTCCGATGAGCAGTATGGATTTCGCCGAGAATAGCGGTCTTCTCATCGGTGCGTGGGAAACGGGTGGTGAGGTTTACTGGACACGAATTACAACCGATCGGCCGGAAGCGCTCGAGCCTGTTCGAGCACCCGGTGGGGCGAAGGGCAGAAAACATCCCCGACTCGCGGTAAACGACAAGGGCGAACTGCTGTTTGTGTGGACTGAAGGCACGGGGTGGCAGCGCGGAGGCTCTGTCGCATGGCAGCAGTATGACCACTCCGGCAGGGCAACTTCCGAGCACGGCAGTGTGGGCGGTCTCCCAGCGTGGAGCTTTGCCGCTCCGGTAGCAAATACTGACGGCACGTTTTCGATTTTCTTCTGAACGTATTTCGCTACGGTGAAGCGCTCTGTGTCGTACTACGGACGCCTTACCAGCAGGACGGCAAGGAAGCCGCGCGCGAGGACGTCAAATCACAGCCAGAAAGCTGGCAAACCAGGTTGGGACTCCGCGAAGGTGATGCGCATTGCTGATATTGGCTAAAGGTGGTCGCGGCACTTGCACGCATCCGTGTTTAATTAACAGCAATCATTCAAACCCGCCACAACCGCGAGAACCGGTGGCCTGGAATCTCGCGAGGCCGCTGCTGGCGCAGATCGCACCGCGGCCCCGACCAGAGCGAGACCGCAGTATGGGGCTTAGCGATGGATGAATCGAAGGGCGTCATCTCTCGAGTAGATGTTGTTAAACAACACGTAATTGGGGCCAACGAGATGAGCTCGGGCGCGTAGTTTGCAGTCCAGTTCGGCGAGGTCCTGATCGGTATAGCGGTAACGGTAGCCACCCCTCCCGTGGAGCCGCCAGTAAATAGTGTCCCCATAAGCTGGCTCTGACTCGAACGGGTCCACGACGTGCACCAGGTTGTATTCCGTGCACAGGTCTGCGATCAGTTCCGGAGTCCAGTCGTCACCGCGCGGCTCCCAGCCGAAGATACGATCATCACGGTCGATTGTTTGAAAGAAGGTCGACACGTTACGAATGTTCTCGCGCGTCGGCAGGAAGGATTTCGGGCACTGGAAGACGATTACATGCGCGTCGAGTGTCCGGGCTATGTCACGGGTGCGTTCCCACGCGAGCCAGACCTGTTCCGTGGGGCGAAAACTGCCATAAAGCTCTTTCTCTTCTCGACTGATTCCCTGCTTTAGTCTGCGGTACGTCGGACTTGATGGTGAGTGGGTGATGAGCTGCCATGCCTTGATGCAGAAGCGGAACCCGTCCGGCGCGCGGGCTTTCCACTTTGCAGCGACAGCTGGATTCGGGGGCTGGTAAAAGGTGGTCTGTATTTCGATTACTGGGAAATGGCTGAAGTAGCGGGCCTGGCTCTCCGCCCAGCCGCAACAACCCACAATGGCCTTCGCTTCCATCATTCGTGTCCACTTCCGAGTTGCACCGGATGACCTCCGTTCAAAACGAAGGTTGCACTCTAAGGAGTACCGTGACGGAGATTTCGGGTATAAATGATGAAGGACCAAGCGTGACGGCGCCGGCGATAACCATCCTGCTTGCAGACACCAACGGGCGTGATCTTGCCCGAGTGTTCGGACCCCGGAGTGACATCAGACGGTTCAAGGTGATCGGCGAAGCAGGTGCTGGAAATGATCTGGCTGCGATTGTTGGCGATCTGCAGCCTCAAATCGTCATCCTGGGAAACTGGATCGATACGGCGTCGGACTGCCGCCCAGCGAGTGAGGATCAGGTGCTCCGGCTCCGTGCGGCCGTTCCGACTGTCCGCATTATCGTGCTGACTGAGCCAGACCGTAAATGCATGATTGCCGCAATGAACTCTGGCGTATCGGGTTTAGTGGATTCAGCACGAATTAACGACGACCTGATTTCGGCGCTCCTTCGAGCCGACTCGGGCGAGGTGTATCTAAGTAACTCGCTTATGGAATACTTAACGCCAGGTCCGAAGTCCTCATCGCGTCAGCCGATCAATCCGCGCGAACGGCAATTACTAAGGATGGTCGCTGAAGCCAACACGTCGGGAAAGATCGGGGTTCCACTCGATCCTCGTCTCAGAACCGGCGAGAGCAATACGGAACGCAAAATGCGGTTTCTCCCTGGGTTCTTTCGAAAGCGGGAGTCGAAGTAAGCGGTTGGGTCCTGAAGGTGGTGCCACCCGGCAACTATTCCGCGAGCAACTTGATGCTGCCTACTCCGCCCTGAATGTCGAGGCGGATCCGACGCGACGCGTGCTCGTAAGCGTCATTGACGTACCGATCGTCGGTCTTGTGTAGTCCCGTTACCGAGATGTCGCCGAGACCACCCGAAGCGGTCGCTGAAACACCGACGTCCCTGGGCAGACGAACAGTCGCCTCGCCAACACCGCCGCGAACGTGAACCGAATAGTCTTGCCGAGGTGTGCCGCGGAGATCCAGGCCGAGGGTTCCAGCTCCCATCGCGACGTCTACACTGCGGAGATTCAGCCGACCGAGTTCGAGACGTGCTTCGCCGGCGCCGCATTCAATTCTAAAGTCGACCGGTACGTCGTTATTGAAGCGCAGGTCCCAACGATTTTTAGCATTACCACTCGAGGATGATGGGCCGCGCTGCTCGATCACCAAATCTCCGACTGGTGGACTGGAATGGTAGCGAACGTCGGGCTTCCAGGCGGGGACGTTGTACGTAAAATCCGCGTCCACGAGCTTTTGGGCATCGCCCCGAACATTCAGTTCCCCAACAGGCATTTTGAGTTCTACACGAACACTTTCCGATTTGTCCAAATCGACGGAACGCGTTTCATGCTGCTCGGGTCCGGACGGAGTTTGCTCGCGACCGCAACCGCTGAGGATCAGGGTTGCGGAGATTGCTGCCAATGATAAAAGCTTTTTATGGTGAAACACTCTCGGGTGAGCGTACCGCGAATCCGCATCACGAATCAACGCGTCTTCGACAGTACACCTTTTTCCGTGTCGCGAGTAACGGGGACGTCCACCGTACGATCACAGGCGGTCGACGTAGTGTCTTCTAACGTGATGCGTTTGTGATCGGCGTGATATGGATCAGGGCTCCTGGGCTGGAGTCTTCCAGCATCCACAGCGAACCGTCGGGACCTTCTTCCACATCTCTGACGCGGTGGCCCACGTTCCAGCGCTCGGCGGCTTTGGCGCCGCCATGGCCGTCAAAGATAATTCGGTTAAGCGTCTGGCTGCCCAGACCGCTGATGAAGCCATTGCCATTCCATTGGGGGAAGGTCTTCGAGCCGCGGTAAAACATCAGATTGCCTGGCGCAATCACGGGCACCCAATACAGCACCGGCCTGGCTAGGTCGGGCCGCGTGTCAGGACTGGGGATCGGAACCCCGTTATAGTTCTTGCCGTAAGAAACGAGCGGCCAACCGTAATTCTTGCCCTTCTCTATCAGGTTCAGTTCGTCGCCGCCACGTGGTCCATGCTCGACCTCCCACAGTTCGCCGGTGGGCGAAAATGCTAGCCCGTAGGGTGTGCGGACACCGCTGGCCCACGTTTCGGCAGGCGTCAGGTTTGGGCCCGGGAAGGTATATGTGCTGATCACCTTCGCGGTCTTCGCGGCTTCGGTGTCGCGAGGCGGATCGATCAGCGGAATAGTGCCGAAGCTCCTGTTTTGCCGAAATTCGGATTGCCCGGGGCGGGCTTGCCGTCGAGCGTCAGCCGCAGGATCTTCCCTTCAGGCTGGTCTGGATCCTGAGCGGGGGTCATGCGCTGGCGGTCTCCAACCGCGAGGAACAGATACTTGCCGTCGGATGTGAACGCGATCGGCCCTCCTGCCTGTCCACCCCTGCCGGTGGGCATCTGATGCCACAGGACTTCGAGATTTTCCAGTGAGGCCGAGGTGGCGGTGACGTTCAGCCTGGCTCGGGACATCGTGTAGCCTCCGCCATAGTCACCTGGCGCAACATAGGTGAGATAGATCCTTTGATCTTTGGAGTAAGTTGGCGAAAGGAAAACGCCCATCATGCCGTTCTGGCCCTGAAAATAGACGGGCGGCGTATTGGCGATCCTGATCTTCTGTCCCTGCTGAGAAACCACATAAATCGGCCCGGGCTTTTCTGTTATGAGCATGCGGCCATCGGGCAGGAACGCCAAACGCCATGGCAGCCTGAAAGTGGTGACCGTCGCCATGGTGAAGGGCAGGCTGGATTCGGCACGCTTTTCGCCTACATTGACCTGGGGCCAGGCCGTCACTGACGCGAGGGTGAGAAGCAATGCCGCTAATTTCATCTTCAATTTCTTTCTGCCCTGAAGCGATCGGCTTTTCGCGATCCCAAGGGTCCTGTTGCCAATCGTAGAGGACTATGCACGGGGAGAGGTCCACAATCAATGTCCGCTGTGTGTGCAGAAGTCTCAGTTGCAAGACTCGTCCCGGGCGCACGCAATTCTGACGCATGGCTTTCAGCTGTGCGTCATTGTTCTCTGCGATGCTCGCAAGCCGATCGGACGAACAACGTCGTTCAGAGGCAAGTCCGGAAGCTGGCGGGTCCGTTACCTCAGCTACTCAGCCGGTATGTTTTGTGTGCGTTCTCCCAAACGAACTTGCGGAACGCTGCAGGGGACGCGTACTGCTTGAGCGCAGTCAGAGTCTCGCGCGCAACGCACTTGCCGGCGAGGCGGGAGGCTCCTGGATTTCCGCCTTGGGAAATGCCGCCACCGTGGCCGTCGGTGCAACTGCAGTCGCTGCCAAAGATTAGTTTGTTCTCATGGCGTTTCAGGAAATCGGGGGTGAACTCCGGGTCACGGGTTATTGCGTTATTTCCCGAGTTTGCGGCCAGGTCTCCGTAAAGGTTGGGATAGTCGCTCAGGAGTTTGTCGGTGATTCCGCCCTTCTTGATCTTTGTTCTCGGATAGGCATCCTGATTGGCGTAGTCGGCGCTGATGTTGGCCCAGAAGGCGTCGGCGTGTCCGATGAACCTTGTTTTGGGATATGCCTTCAGGATGGCTTCGAAGTTCTTAACCCCAGTTGCAAATGTACCTTCGGTCGGTGTGTGCGGGACTTCCTGGAAGTGCACCAGGATTGGCACGCCGAGCTCTGCTGCCAGCGAGTACATGCGACGCAGCTCGGGACCGGCGGCTTCGACGTGGTTTTTGAGTTCGCCCAGGCCGATGGCTCCGCTTTTTACTGCATCTTTAAGCTGCTGTTCGGCTTCGGGTTTAGTGATGTCTGCGCTGGCAAACCATCCGAGGAAACGGCCGGGGTATTGGGATCGCAGGGTTGACATCAGTTCGGCGGAGTTGTATCTGGCCAGCGCCATCGCGTTGGACATGCCGGCTCCGTCCAGATGCGCGATATTGGAAGCAGGGTCGCGGCGTAGATGATGATGGCAGTCCACTACCGGGGAGCCCCATTCTCCTGATGTTTGCTGTGCTGCAGCGCTGAACGGGAGTGCCAGTGCCAGCGTCTGACCGAATGTACGTCTCGTCATCGACATGGTTGGTTTTAGTCTAATAAATTAGGTCGAGAGATTTCTTAAAAGTGTTACGTCCTGTTGTCCTGTTGTTAACTGTGGGTACGGTGATGTGGGGTGCTTCCTCGCAGACCGATGTCATCGCTCTTGTAAACAAGAGTTGCGTGGCTTGTCACAACGCGAAGATGAAGTCGGGCGATCTCGATCTCAAGTCCCGAACCGCGGCTTCCGACACCTTCGTTCATGACCGTGATGTGTGGGAGAGGGTGGCGGAGAAGATCCAGACACGGCAGATGCCTCCGCCTCCGCTGCCTCAGCCTCCCGATGACCTTCGTTCCGCTACTCTGACCTGGCTGCGGCAGGAGTTTGCCCGACAGGATCAGCTGATCAAGCCGGAGCCGGGGCGTGTGTCGGCCCGGCGTCTGAATCGCGCGGAGTACAACAATACGATTCGGGATCTGCTCGCGGTGGATATCCAGCCTGCGAATGCATTTCCGGCCGATACGGCGGCGTATGGTTTCGATAACATCAGCGATGCGCTGAACCTGAGTCCGGCACTGCTCGAAAACTATATGGCCGCGGCAGAACGGTCGGTGCGGTACGCGCTGTTTGGTCCCGATCTAAGGAAGCCGGCGGGTGTACACTACTCGGCTCCGGTGCGGATCAATCTGACTCGCGGGCAGACGGGCATGACTGCCGATCCGAACAGCTATGACCTGACGGGTTTGAGCACGCACCATTCTTTCCACGTCGTGCACAGGTTTCCGGTCGAAGCGGATTATGAATTTCGGTTGACTTTGAATGGGCACAGGCCGAATCAGTCCGAGCCGGTGCATCCCGCTCTGTATATCGACGGAAAGATGGTGAAGGAGTTCGAGGTAGATGCCACCGATCTGGAAGGGCAGGGAGTCGATTGCCGCGTTCACATCACTCCGGGCGAGCATGTCGTGTCTGCGACCTACCTGCGGAACTATCACGGGCTGCCGCCGAGCTATAAGGGACCGGAACCTTCGAAGCGTCCTCCGGAACCTCTGATCAGCAGTACGCGCGGTAAGCTGACCGAGAAAGACATTGAGACGCTGCGCAAGTTTGGCACGCGCATCAAGACGGACGGTGTCGAGACTCGCATCGACAACCGCTATGAGTCGATCGACATCGTGGGACCGTATAACCAGAAAACGGGACCGTCTCAGGCGAGCCTGCAAAAGGTGTTGGTATGCGGCCATCTGAAAGGTGCGCACAACGCGACGTGTCCACGAACGATCGTCGCCAGCTTCGCGAATCGCGCGTTGCGGCGGCCTGCCACGCGCGACGAGATGGAACGGTTTCTGAAGATGTACTCGCTGTCACGCAAGCAAGGCGATTCGTTCAATGAGGGGATCGCGACAGCGCTGGAAGCCGTTCTGGTTGCTCCTGAGTTTCTGTATCGAATCGAGAAGGATCCGCCGGCAGGACGGGAAGCAGTTGCGATCGCGCCGTATGAACTGGCGTCACGTCTCTCCTATTTCCTGTGGAGTTCGACCCCGGATGAGGAACTGATGAAGCTGGCCGGATCGGGTGCACTGGCTCGGCCGGAGGTGGTGAAGGAGCAAGTACTGCGGATGCTCCACGACACGAAGTCATTTGCGCTGACCGAGAATTTCGCAGGGCAGTGGCTGCAATTTCGCAACATCGATGTGATAAAGCCGGATCCGGGAGTGTTTCCGCTTTTCGACGATGGGCTGCGGTATTCGATGCGCCGCGAGACCGAGCTGTTTTTCGACAACATCGTGCGGCAGGACCGGAGTTTGCTTGAGGTGCTGGATGCCAAATACAGCTTTCTGAACGAGAGACTGGCTCGTTTTTATGGTGTGCCCGGAGTGAGCGGTCCGGAATTCCGGCGCGTGGATATGACGCAGACGCAGCGTGGAGGCGGAGTGCTGGCGCAGGGCAGTGTGCTGACGGTGACGTCGTATTCGACACGTACTTCGCCAGTCGTGCGCGGGAAATGGATTCTGGAGACGCTGCTGAATGCTCCGCCTCCAGCACCGCCGCCCGGTGTTCCACCGCTGGATGAAACACAGATTGGACGTGGAATGACACTGCGGCAGCAGATGGAAGCGCACCGGAAGGCTCCGGCGTGTTCTTCGTGCCACGCGCGAATGGATCCGCTGGGGTTTGGGCTGGAAAACTTCAACGGTGTTGGATCGTGGCGGACGCAGGATGGCAAGTCTCCGATCGATTCTGCGGGTTCGCTGCCGGACGGACGTTCGTTCCACACGCCAGTGGAACTGAAACAGATTCTGCTCGGGGACCGTGCTGCGTTTGTCCGGGGCATGACGGAGAAGATGCTGACGTACGCGCTGGGTCGAGGCCTGGAGAGATACGACAAGCCGACAGTCGCGTCGATTGTTGCCCAAGTGGAAAAGAACGATTACCGGTTCTCTTCACTGGTGCTTGGAATTGTCCAAAGTATGCCCTTCCGAATGCGGGGTGCGCCCTCCGGCAGTTCTCAGCAGCAGCCGGTTTCCATGGCAAACTCGGAGGTGGGGACGCGATGAATTACCTGACCGGCAAACACCTTGACAGACGAACGCTGCTTCGGGGGCTTGGGTGCTCCATCGCTCTTCCGTTCCTCGATGCGATGTGTCCGGCACTGGCGGGTCCGGCAAATGGTGCAGGGAAGAAGTTTCCTCCGCGTATTGCCGTCGTCTATGTCCCGAATGGGATCGTGATGAACCAGTGGAAGCCGGCGAGTGCTGGGGCGGAGTTCGAGTTCACGCGCATTCTGAAGCCGCTCGAGCCATTGCGCCAGGACATCACTGTGCTTTCGGGTCTGGCGAATCACGCAGCGGATGTTGCTAAGGGCGGCGGTCACGCGAAGGCGGCGGGCAGTTTTCTTTCGGGTGCGCAGCCGAAGTACACGGCCGGTGCCGACGTACAAGCGGGAACAACGTTCGATCAGATTGCGGCGAAGCAGTTCGCTGCCGAGACGCGTGTGCCGTCGTTGCAGCTTGGCTGCGAAGACGCGCGGATGGTGGGCAATTGCGATACCGGTTCAAGCTGCGCTTACACGAACACACTTTCGTGGAAAGATCCGGATACGCCGCTGACAGTCGAGGTGGATCCGCGTTCGGTGTTCGAGCGGCTGTTCGGATCGATCGATCCTTCGCTGGCGCCTGAAGTTCGCAAGCGCGACGGATGCTGTACCGCAAGAGCATTCTGGATCAGACGCGGAGAGTCGGCGCAGAAGCTGGAAGCGAATTTGGGCGCGCCGGACCGGCGCAAGATGGATGAATATCTGACGAGTGTCCGCGAGGTGGAAAAGCGCATCAGTTCGGCGGAGCAGAAGAGGTTCCGCCGGCGATCGAGAAGCCCGCCGGCATTCCGCTGAATACGTCGAGTATGTCGGGCTGATGTTCGAGCTGCAGGCGATTGCGTTTCAGTCGGACCTGACACGTATCTCAACGATGATGCTGGGGCGTGAAGGAAGTGTTCGCACGTATCCCGAGATCGGTGTGCCGGATCCGCATCATCCGCTGACCCACCACCGGGGCCATCCGGATTTCATCGAAAAGGTCACGAAAATCAATTGCCACCACGTTGACTTGTTCGCCGAGTTTATCATAAGCTGAAGTCGACGCCCGAGGGCGACGGCCGTGTGCTGGATCGATGCGCGATTGTGTATGGCAGTGCGCTGAGTGACGGCAATGCCCATTCGAACAAGGATCTGCCGCTTCTGGTGGCTGGCCATCTCGGCGGTGCGAAGGGCGGCTGGCACATCGCATCCCCTGCGATGACTCCGGTTTCGAACCTGTTTGTGACGCTGTTGAACGGTGCAGGCATCCAGACGGATAAGTTTGCCGACAGCACCGGACCGCTCGATCTTACAGCTGCGTAGTTATACCACCGCCGCTTCGTTCCCTAAATCGACGCCGTAGCTCTTACGGGATTCAAGATCATTGTTGATGAATTACGGGCAGAGCTGCCATTCCCACTGAGGCGGGCCGACGTTCGTTGCGGTTCGTGTGGCTCTCCGGCGTGCTGATCCGCGGAAACTTTATCGGGCTTGACGGGGTCTGTGACTTAGTGCTAATTTCTTAGCACCGCCGAATCAGGAGGTGGTGATGAAGAGCGACGAGCATGATCCGCTGAGCCGCCGGGAGCGGCAGATCATGAATATTCTTTACAAGCTTGGTTCGGGAAGCGCCGCGGAGGTACAGGCGCAATTGTCGGGTGAGCCCAGCTACTCGACGGTTCGCGCACAGCTTCGGATTCTCGAAGAAAAGGGAATTATCGAGCACGAGGACGATGGAGTTCGTTATCTGTTTCGGCCAAGGGTTCCGCGAGAGAAGGCCAGCCGGTCGGCTATCCGTAATTTGCTGGATACATTTTTCAGTGGGTCGCCCGAGCAGATGGTGGCGACCCTGCTTGACAGCGAGTCGGCCCGCCTGAGCACGGAGGAGCTTGACCGACTGTCGCGTTTGGTGCGCGAGGCGAAAGCGAGGCGGTCGAAATGATTGCTTCTGCAGTCTGTTCTTTGGTCCTTGCCGCGCTGGCCGTCGCTCTGTGTTTGGTTGGGCGGCGGTGGTTCAGTGCTGCTCAGCGGTGCGTCGTGTTAACGGGGATGTTTTCTGTGCTTGCGCTGGCTCCTGTTGGCGCTCGGTTGTTTCGTATGCCGGAGCGAGTCGAGCGCGTTCGATCCAGTGTGTACCTGGTGGTGACGGCAGGGGATGCACGCGAGGTGCATCTGGGCGCCCCGGCCGGATGGGTTCCTGGCGTCACTCAGGACCGGGGGACGTACATGATCTGCGCGTGGGGCATCGTCGCAGCCGCGTTGTTGTTGCGGATTGCATACGGGCTGGTGCGTCTGATGCTGGTCGATGCTCCAGTGGCCTCGTGGGCGCAGGCGAGTGCCGATGCACTGCGGTGCCGCATTGGATTGCGGCGTTCTGTGGTTGTGGTGACCAGTCCGGCGAACGTGATTCCCGAGACTCATGGTTGCTTGCGTCCTGTGATCGCGCTGCCGCCTGAATCGCGTTCGTGGTCGACAGACAGACTCGCGTTTGTGCTTACGCATGAGCTGATTCATGTTCGCCGTCACGACTGGATTGCCGGAGTCTTCGGCGAGATTGTTGCAGCCCTGTACTGGTTCAATCCGTTTGTGTGGAAAGCGCTTCTCCTTCTTCGACAGGAGCGTGAGCTGGCTTGCGACGACGAGGTTCTTCTTGCCGGGATCGGTGAGGAAACGACGTACGCCAGTCATTTGATCGAGATCGCTGCGAGCCTGGGGTGCAGGGCTTCGGCGAGTTCTGTTGCGATGGCGCATGTTTCGAACCTCGAGACACGTGTGCGCTCGATTGTTGCACCTGATTTGAAACGAGGAGGTTTAACCATGAAAGGCAAGATTGTGGCCGCCGTGGTGACGGCGGCAGCACTGGTACTCACTTCGGGGTTGCAGGCGCCTGCGCAGGGCACTGCGGGCTTGTCGGGAACAGTTCAGGACGCAAGCGGAGCGTACGTTCCGGGTGCCGTTGTGCTGGTGCAGAATGCAGGCGATGGTTCAAAGCGCGAGATCACACGTACATCGGCTGACGGTAGCTTCCGGTTCGCCTCGCTGCCGCCGGGCCGGTACCAGGTCGACGTGACCATGCCGGGTTTCCAGTTGTACCACCACCGCGAGGTGCTTGACTTACAGCCAGGCTCGGCGCAGCAGGTGAGCGCGATGCTGCAGCTGGGGCAGATCGCGGAGACTCTGACGGTCAGCGGGGTTCGACCCCCTCAAACTGCTGCGGCGCAGGCGAGTGCGTCCGGTCCGCAACGCATCCGCGTCGGCGGTAATGTGCAAGCAGCGAAGGTAGTGCATCAGGAGAAGCCGGTGTATCCTGCGGTGGCTAAAGCGCAGGGTATCGAGGGAAGCGTCCTGCTGGAAGCTGTGATAGGGAAGGACGGGCGTATTTTGAATCTGCAATCGGTGAATTCGCTGGTAGATCCGGAGTTGGTGGCGGAGGCGACTCGTGCCGTTCGATTGTGGGAGTATGCGCCAACCTTGCTGAACGGTCAGCCCGTTGAGATTGCAACCAGAATCACGATCAACTTTACGCTGGACAAGTGAGCTGTACAAAAAGAAAAGCGGCTGAATGCGTCGCGGTCACGTCCGCGTTCAGCCGCGAGAAGGTTGGTTGTTTAAGCGACTTATTTTACGTTGAGAGCGTACTCTCGCAGCGGGTCGGAATCATGCTGGCCGTACAGTCGAACCCAGTACGTTCCTGACTGCAACGGCCGATCCACAAGAACCTCAGCCTGACCATTCGCGGGAGCAGCGGTGCCGCCCCATACTGCTGCGCCAGATGCATCCACAAGTTCAAGGCGCAGGTTTTGACCCTGAATGCCATCGGTGTTCAGCTTGAGACGAACCGGTCGACCTGCGGGGACCGGCTTCTCCGCCTGACCGCCGCGCATGGCTGTCAGTTCGGCAACTACCGGGGATCCGTTATTGCCGGTCCAGCGGGGCACAACAAACATCATCACAAGCGCAAGAGCTGCCGCGGCGACCAGTGCCGGGCTCGGGATCAGAGCAAATCGCGACCAGAACGATTCTTTTGTGGGTTCGGCTGCTGCCGCGGGCTCTGCGACCGGCATGGCTGATGCCGCATTGCGGAAAGCGCTTCGGAAATCCAGTTCTGTCTCGTAGCGTTCATAACAAGAGTCGCACTCGAAAAGGTGGGTGCTAACCAGGGACGCCGCATTCTTCGTCAGTTTGCCGGCTATGTACTGCTCGAGCAGATCTTCTGTCGGGTGTTGAGTTATTGAATTCGTCTCCATACCGTCCTCGGGCCAGCTCATTCTTTCAAGCCGTGCCTACTCGTTTAGTGCCGGAGCTTTTCGATTGCTCTCACGAAAATGTTACCGCCGTAGTGGCTTTTGCGCTTTTCGAGACGCCGTCGCCCGAGTTCACCAAAACGCGCCTTTGCTCGCGACTTCAGCAGGCGAAACTGCGTTTCGGTGAGTGACATCTCGCTGCAGATCTTTTCCTGAGACTCCTCGCGGAGGTAAAACCTGGTCAGGATTTCGCGGTCACGCGTGGAAAGCCCTTTGAGGATCCGCATCATGAGCGCGTTCTGTTCTTCGGTGATTGCTGTCTCTTCCGGCGAGCGCTTGCGGTCGGCAACCATCGACCCGGGCTCTAGCGAAACTTCCTCGCGACGGCTGTGAACT
Source organism: Bryobacteraceae bacterium (assembly GCA_963794765.1). Classification (GTDB taxonomy): domain Bacteria; phylum Acidobacteriota; class Terriglobia; order Bryobacterales; family Bryobacteraceae; genus JAWXCM01. Next base: position 164,418 of record CAWCGC010000028.1, read on the forward strand.
ACGTCATCAATGTGGGCGGCGATCTGACGGCGCACGATGGTGCGTATGAAGCCCATCAGGCGTTCGGGTTCGCGCAACTCGCCGCGACGGATTGCCTGAACGACGATGAGGAACACGTCGTGAATCTTGTCGTCCAGTTCCTGCGGACCTAAGCGGCGATACAGGTAGAAACGAACACCCTTTTCGAAGAGCTGGTACAACTGCTCCATTCCTTCAGGCGAACCGTCCTTAACCTTATCGACCAGGACTTCCCAGTCGACTACGGATTCCGCACCGTTTTCCTGTCCAAAGACTGCGCCACCACCCTCGCCGTAATCCGGATAATCTGGTTTCGGCACTAACATCGCGGCTACTCCTTCCCCACGACAAAAAAAGCCCCCCAGTAGGTTGGCTCCGATTTCCATCCTGAAGATCCGGCCATCTTTTGCTGCGCAGCGCGGAGTGCGCTCGCGACTTCGCGTGGTCCGGTATCTCCACCTCTCTTGCTCAATTCCGCATACATATTGGCCAGCAACTCACCGTCGTCGTCAGGAATCGGCCAGTAGGTCGCGACCACGCTTCGCGCCCCGGCAAGGAGCCAGGCGCGACTCAGTCCCTGGAGGCCCAGTCCCCGGTCTGCCCGACCGGATCCGGAATGGCAGCCGCTGAGTGTCACCAGCCCGATTGCCTTCCCGAGGTGTGCAATCTCGGCAGGCGCAAGGTATTCGTTTGATCCTGACGGCCGCAGGCCTAATGCAATCAGGGCTTGATCCGGCACGGCGGGGTTCGGCAGCACGTGCGTTCCGAGATGCAGGACCGCCGGCGTTTTTGCCAGCTCCGCTTCGAGACGGTTACGGCTGACCTCACCGCCCGTGACGAGCTGGCTGTCGCGATTCCCGTTCCACGCCAGAGCACAGCGAGTAATTTCGCGCGCCGAATTTGGCAGCCGGTTTAGCTGGACCTCTTCATCGGGAACCGCCCGACCCTTAAACCGCCGATCCGCGGCATTGTAGATGGCGTCAGCAACTCCGACAAACAACGTGGAAGTTGCGGGCCGCGGATTCTGGGCCTGCGACAGAACCAGGCTGCTTGGAACCTGCCGAACAGAGTGCTTCCGTATAATCGGGGTGCCAGTTCCATCGTCCAGAGCAGATAGCGGAATCCGGAAAAGCGATCCGTCAAGGCAGAAAACCAGGTTCTGTTTGGTCTTCAGAAGATGCTGAACTTTGCCAAACAGGGATGCGGACAGACGAGTGGTATCGATGTTGCCCGCTGGTGCGCTTTGCTGAAATTGCTGTCGAACCCTGTTCATCTCTGAAGCCAGCTCAGTGGCCGGAGGGAGCCGATGCGCCTCGAGGCCGTTGCCAGAAATCGCCCACACGAATGACCCATGGTCCGAAAGATGGAAGCTAAGCAACACTTCGGCCGGACTCAGGGAATTCTGTACACTCCTCAGTGTTTCGAGCGGACTTTCTTTCTCAAGATTCTGGGGAGAATTTTCCGAATTTGCGTGATCGGCTTCTGCTTCCCGATTTGCGATTTCGAATCGAAGCCTCTGAAGTTCGGGCGCATTTTCGTTCTGCTGTTTCGAGCTCCGCGCCAGCGCCTGGCGATATTCGGTTAATTTTTTTTGGTAATCTGCCGAAAGCAGCGATCGGTCCGGTTCTGTCGCGGCGAAAAGGCGGTTTCTGCTTGTCTCGGCTGCAACAAGCATTCGGAACGCGAGTGCGGTGTCGCCGGTGTGCTCGTACTCTGTCATACCCAGGTTGACAAGGCTGCCGACGAGATCCTGCACTCCGGCTTCGGCCCGGACTCGGAAGGTTTCTGACCCGACGGCGCGACCCCGGACTTGCCGGACTTCCGCGAGGGCGCGTTCAAACATAAGCAGGGCATCACGGCGAAAAGCCATGCCTTCAAGCGTGAGCCCGATCTGGTAGTCAATTTGATATGCGGGTACCCTTCCAGCTTTGCCCTCGGCGCGATGCGCAGCTTCAAGCCAGTTGATGGCTTCGGGGTACCGACCCTGGGTCCGGCGAACCGAACCGAGGTAGTACATTGCAGGCTGGAGCATGCCGGCCGGTGTGGCGGCGGAGAGCCGTAATGCTTCGGTTAACGCGGCTTCGGCGGGGACGGTTTGCTTTTTCAGCAGGTAGGCGTGCCCCAACTGGTTCCATAAGCTCGATTCGAGCGTGAGGTCTCCGCGCATCGAACTCGTCGTGATCGCCCGGAAGTACAGGTGCCGCGATTTGTCAAAATCCAGGTCCCGGACCATCGCAGCGGCCTGAGCCAGCGCGACGGGCTCGTCGGACCTGATTAATACAGGCTCGATGCGGCCCAGAACCTGTCGCGCTGCATCGAGATCCGGGATGCTGCGATACACCGAGATCAGTCCCACGCCGGCTTTCACCAAAACGTCATCGGAATGCTGGGTTTCTCCGATCTGAAATGCTTCGCGAAAGGGCCGGAGCGCCCGCGAATAGTTGCCGCGAATTCCTTCGGTGTTTCCCAGACCAATCAAGTTCAGGGCTCGGAGGCGCGGAAAACGGGAGCCGCTGAGATCTACTCCCTGACGGTATAACGCGATCGCCTGATTGAGATCACCCGCTTTGTATCGGTCACTTGCTCGGGAAATAAGTTCCTGAATAGACTTATCTTCCCGGTCGTCTGCGGCAGGGCGTAGCCGGTCTGCGCGCAGGCACAGGCATAGCGCCATCACAATTGGCAGCCGAAAATGCCTGAGAGTTTTCAAAATCAGAATAATCCTATTATCGGCGACTGGAAATCTCCGCTTTAGGAGTCCCTGGGATCCTTTTTGCGCATCTCGACTTTATTTTCAAACATTTCCGAGTCGGTTTGTCTAGGACTATGCCGCTTATAGTCCCAGCGCTTTGGGGTAAATACCGGATTATGTAGCGACGACGGTTCAATTGTCGATTCCGGCCAGGCAATTTAGATCCACGATACCAGGGAATTTAAGAAGAAAGAACTCAGGTCTTCACCTTAGAGGTGCAATCTCGTTCGAGGTGTGTGGACCACCTGGTCTTGACCAAGGCCTATGGGACGGCGTGAACTCACACGAAGAAGTCATCGAGGCGCTTCGCGATCCGGCGTGCGCGGGTGCCTGGAGCACCCCGACGTCTCTCCCGTTCGGAGGTGATCGGCCCGGCTCTGAAGGAATTCCGCGACGACGCGTCCGGTCACGTATTGGAACATGTCGGGAAGGGTGTACGCATGCGTGGCTCGGAGATCTCCACCGCGAAGCTGGAACCTACGCGTTCGAACGTGAGAGCCTTCGTATACCGATTGAACGTGCCGGCACGCGGTATCCGCTAATGCGACCCGAGAGTCATCGAAGCAATATAGACTTTGAGGTGCGGCTTCGGGTTCGCGACCGGACCAGTATGAGCTTGACCACACACTGGTTCTGATGGGTAACCCGCCGGTTCCGTAATCGAACGCCCGAGAATGGATACTCATCTTTTCGCCGAATGAGTTCCGGAAGCGTTACTAAACACCGATCAGCGGAGTAAATATGCAAACAGATCCAATCACCGAGACGGCAGTTGATTATTTGAAGAGTGTCGATGGTCCCACGCTTTCGAACGCAATCGAAGTGCTGAAGATTCGACCGCATCGGGAAGGCTTCACTCCGTTGCAGGTCCGCCCTTTGTTTCCCGAGTTCGGCCGGATGGTGGGCTATGCGGTGACAGCACACGTAGAGACAATTACGGAGATGGAGCCCTTCGATCGGAATGGGTTCGTCGAGTTGTACCGGGCGGTGCAGGAGTCACCGAAGCCGGCCGTCATCGCCTTTCAGGAAATTGGCGGTTATCCGGACTATGCTGCGCACTGCGGTGAGGTGATGGCCAGCTTATTCACGCGTCTGGGTGCGATCGGTCTGGTGAGTGACTCCGGAGTTCGCGATATCCCTGAAGTAAAGCGCCTGGGCTTCCACTACTTCGCCCGCGGCTCCGTTGTCAGCCACGCGAATTTCCGAATTGTGCGCGTTTCGGTGCCGATCCAGGTGCAGGGAATGGTTGTAAAGCCTGGTGATATTCTGCACGGCGATGAAAATGGCGTCCTGCAGATTCCGACGGACTGTGTCGGTCGCTTGCCGGACGCCGTTGAGTCGATTCGCAGGCGCGAAAAGGCGCTGCTCGATTATGTCCGCAGCGAACGCTTCTCGCTCGAGGGGTTTGCGAATTTTGTGGTCGAATAGGACCGCTCGAGCCGGCCGGCAGTTACGGCGGAACATTGGAAAGCTGGCCGAACCTCGCCTCCAGGGATCACGAATTCGGTTTTGAGCCCTGTTATTCCCGGCAACCGGTAGATTGCGCTCCCGGAAGACTCGCGTAAGCGATACGCGTCGGGAGGGAACCGGGCCGCCACTCCCCGAAACCTGCAGTTCGGCCTGAAGCTAATTGGTAGTCAGGTGTTCATCAACACGCACGAACTCCTGGCTTTTATACACAGGTCAGTGAACTGCGATGATCGAGATCTGTGCGCGCGGGCTGTCATCGGGGACCTTTCTGGCGCCAGTGGTCGGAGGAAGCGACAGTTCGGTGACCTGCTTCCATGGCTGGACTGTTGTTCGCGTTGGCGGGAACTTTCCAAAGTATGTAGCGTATGCCGCGTTCATGCCGTTGAAGTCGCCGATATCGTCGAGATAGACGTTCGTCATAACAGCATGGTCCATCCGCACCCCGCCGATCTGAAGATCCTCTTTAAGTGTCTCAAGCACATGGCGAGTCGTACCGACGCGGCCTGAGCAGTAGATCGTGTCGGAAACGGTCGCGCATTGTCCGCCCATCCGCTTGTGATCCTTACTCGCGATTCCCGTGATCTGGATGTGCGCTCCGAACGGGAGGGCGTTGGTCTGGATTATCGTACGCGCCGTCTCGTCAGGGATTGCATCCTCGAGCACCTGAGCCAACTCCTGCAATGGCATCGCCGGATCGACGTAGATGTTCGTGTACACCATATTGCGCAACTCGAGCCCCTGCGTTTTCAAAGCCGCGTCGGCAGCGTCGATGATCAGTTTGACCTGAGCTGAAGTGTCTTTAGGAACACTCCCCGCGAGATCGCGGCCCAGGCCGCCGCTCAGGAAGACTCGATCACCGATGTTGATCGCCGCGCTTACCGGCTCAGTCATCTTCGCGTTCGGCAAAGCAACGATTTTCTTGCGGCGCAGATCCGTGACGGCGGTCACTGCGACCTCGACTGGTGTTGCGGCCGGCATCTGAGTTACCCCGATAACGGTCCGCGTTGGAGGATTCTTCGGAAAGTATTCAGCCCAGATCTTGTTGAGAGTTTCGTAGTTTTTGATGTCAGTGAGATATACGTTTGCGCTGACGACATTGTCCAGCGTCAGCTTTCCACCCGCGAGTACACCCTTAACGTTGTCGAGACATTGCCGGATCTGAGTATCTACCGTTGCAGGCAGCTTATTCGAGGCGTCACGGGCACCTTGTCCGGAAACGTACATCATGCCGCCGGCGATCAGCCCCGGACTGTATGGCCCGATGGGCTTGGGTCCGGGAGGGAACACCGGTTTCGGATCGGGGCCGGCGGATGAGGCACAAACGGTGGCCACCACGAGAGCCGAAAGAGCACGCATCATCATGCTACTGAGGTTAACGGATCCGCTGGTGTTTCGTCTCATGACGCCGCTGTGTACTGAAATGGAAAAGGCCCCGGTTCTCGCCGGGGCCTCCTGGTTGTTTTCTGTTCTCGGAAAATGCCGGTTACTTGACTTCCATGATGTCTTTTTCTTTGCTCTTGACCGCGCCTTCGAGCTTCTGCATATAGGAGTCAGTCAGCTTCTGGATGTCGTCGAGCGAACGGCGCTCGTCATCCTCGCTGATAAGCTTGTCCTTCATCAGCTTTTTTGCCTGATCGTTTGCGTCGCGTCTCGCGTTCCGCATACTGACACGGTGGTCCTCGGCGACATGGTGCAGCTTTTTGACGAACTCTTTTCGCCGCTCCTCCGTGAGTTGCGGGATCGGGACGCGGATGAGCTTTCCGTCATTGCCGGGATTGAGTCCCAGATCGGAGTTGCGGATCGCTTTTTCAATCGGCGCGATCATAGAACTGTCCCACGGCTGGATGGTGATCATGAACGGTTCGGGCACGTGGAGATTGGCGACCTGATTCACGGGGGTTGGCGTCCCGAAGTAGTCGACCCGAATGTTATCGAGCAGGTTCACTGATGCCCGTCCGGTTCGGATGTTCACCATGTCGTGCTGAAGCGCGGTGAGAACTTTGTCCATGCGCGCCCGGGTTTCGTTTTCAATGTCCTTGATGGTTTTCGGACCGCCGGCGGGCGCGGCCTCCTGTTGTGGCTTCATGAGTGGCTCTCTACTGGAACAGTTGTGATCAGGGTGCCGAGACTCTCGCCTCGTGACATTCGCATTATATTGCCGTACTGGTTAAGGTTAAAAACCACGATGGGCAGGCCATTGTCGCGGCACATCGCAATGGCTGACGCGTCCATTACGGCCAACGAACGCGACAGCACCTCGGTGTAGTCGATTGCATGGTACTGCACCGCGTCGGGAAATTTCAGCGGGTCGCGGTCGTACACACCGTCAACGCGGGTGCCCTTCGCGAGCACGTCAGCCTTGATCTCCAGTCCTCGCAGTGCCGCTGCTGTATCGGTCGAGAAATACGGGTTGGATGTACCGCCCGCGAAGATGACAACGCGGCCTTTTTCGAGGTGGCGAATCGCGCGGCGACGGATGTAAGGTTCGGCGACCTGGTGCATCGCGATGGCGGTCATACAGCGGGTCGGAGTGCCCTGGTGCTCAAGAGCGTCCTGGAGCGCAAGAGCGTTAATGACCGTCGCGAGCATTCCCATGGAATCGCCGGTAACGCGATCCATGTTACGTGCTGCTGCGGCAATTCCGCGAAAGAAATTGCCGCCGCCAACCACGAGTCCTATCTGAACCCCCGTTCGCGCCACCTCGGAGACCTCAGCTGCGAGCGCATGCAATTTGCCTGGATCGATGCCGAAGCCGACGGGGCCGGCCATCACCTCGCCGCTTAATTTAAGAAGGATGCGGGTATAAGCCTGCGCCACGGGTTTGTTATTCGGCTGGGGCGGTTTCCTGAGTACCCTGCGCTACGGTGTCGCCGACTTTCATCCGAACGAACCGAGCGACGGTCATTTCGCAACCTGCTTTGGCCACCAGCTGGTTCACCGTCACTGAGGGCTCGCGGATAAAGGGCTGTTCCAGCAGGCAAACTTCTTCGTAGTATTTCGACAAACGGCCTTCCACGATCTTGTCGAGAATCTTCTCCGGCTTGCCTTCCTGACGCGCGCGATCGCGTGCGATTTCCTTTTCCTTGTCCAGAACGTGTCCGGGGACTTCCTCGCGCCGGATGTACTGGGGATCGGCAGCTGCCACCTGCATAGCCAAGTCCTTGACGACGGTCTCGAATTCCTGACTGCGTGCAGCTTCCTGTGAAGGCGCATCCACTTCGACGAGGACGCCTAGCTGAGCGCCCTGATGGATGTAGGATGCAACGTAACCACCTCGTCCGCTGCCGTTGTCGCCGGTTCCGAGTCGTACAAATCGTGCCACGGCGATGTTTTCGCCGAGCTTGCCGATGAGGGTTTGAATCTTCTGTTCGACGGTCATCGTTTTGTCGCCCGCAAACGGCTGGTCCAGAAGGCTGGTGCCGGCTGAACCCTCGGTCCGAACCGCGGTCGGGTTCGCTCGCGCGATATGCTCGGCGAGTCCTTTTACGAGGTTCTGGAAATCGTCCGTACGCGCGACGAAGTCGGACTCGCAATTGACTTCGACAAGAACGCCCAGCTGTCCGTTCGGGTCGACGTAGTTTCCGATAACGCCTGCTTTGGTTGCGCGCTCAGCCTTTTTGGAGGCGGAGGCGATCCCACGCTTCCGTAGAATCACTTCTGCTTCGTTCAGATCACCGTTGGCTTCGGTGAGTGCCTTCTTGCACTCCATCATACCCGCGCCGGTCTTGTCACGAAGTTGTTTTACGAGGGCTGCGCTGATTTCGGCCATGATAATGAGTCCTGAGTAAGATAAAAACGCCGGACAGGGTTATGCCACTGCCCGGCGCGTAAACATCGGTTTATCGTCAACTGTGTCGGGCTATCGCTGATCGGCTGCACCGGCCGGGATCGGCTCGGCGACTTCGGACGTTGCTGATTTACGAGGCAGCGACATCGACGGAAGATCCTCGTCCGGGATACTTTCTGCCATGAGCTGCTCCGCGTAGCGTGGATCGAGGTATTGCGCGTATTCGGAATGCTCGGCGATATCGGCAGTCGGCGTTTCGTCGGACACGATCTTCTCGCCCACGAAGTCCTGCTCGGTTGCGAGTGCGCGGCCTTCTACTACGGCGTCGGAAATCTTGTTAGTGAACAGCCGAATCGCGCGGAGCGCGTCGTCGTTGCCGGGGATCACCCAATCGACTTCGTCCGGATCGCAGTTGGTGTCAACAACTGCTACGACCGGGATGCCCAGTCGCCGAGCCTCTTTGACCGCGATCTCTTCCTTGTTCGAATCGATGACGAACAACAGATCGGGCAAGCCGGGCATGTCCTTGATACCGGCGAGGTTCGACTGGAGATGTTTGCGCTCGCGCTCGAGCTGGATCGCTTCTTTTTTATTGCGTCCGAGATAGCCGCCTTCGGCCACCTCACTGTCGAGTTGCTTCAGGCGCTTGATCGACTTCTGCACTGTTGCGAAGTTGGTCAGGAGGCCGCCCAGCCAACGCTGGTTGACGTAGTACATGCCGCAGCGTGTTGCTTCTTCGGCGATTGCTTCCTGTGCCTGCCTTTTGGTGCCCACGAAGAGAACGTTTTTGCCCTGTGCGGCGGTTTCACCGACGAAGCGCATAGCGTCCTTGAAGAGTTTGAGTGTTTTCTGGAGATCGACGATGTAGATCCCATTACGTTCGCCAAAGATGTACTCCTTCATCTTTGGATTCCAGCGCTTGGTCTGGTGCCCGAAGTGAACGCCCGCTTCGAGCAATTCCTTCATTGAAATTGACGGCAGATAGCCTCCTAATACATCGCCGCGCGCACGGTCCAGGCGAGATTTGCACGCACGGGCTGAATGGGGTTAACGGAAACAAGCCCGGAACATAAAGAATCGGGCAAAACGGGGAAGAAAACGGGGTTGAAACGGGAAACAGGGCGGGGAAGAACAACCCGCCCTGAAAATTACCGCTTGGAGAACTGGAACCGTTTGCGGGCGCCCTTCTGACCGTACTTCTTACGCTCGTGAGCGCGGGGATCACGGGTCAGGAAGCCGGCCAACTTCAGCCGCGGACGCAGTTCCGTGTTGAATTCGACCAGCGCGCGGGCAATGCCGAGCCGGGTTGCCGTAGCCTGTCCGGCGAAACCGCCGCCGTCGACAAGAACGAGCACATCGAATCTGTCGTTTGTTTCGGTGACCGCAAGCGGCTGCCGGACGACGGCCCGGGCGCCTTCGGTAGTGAAATATTCATTGAACGGCCGGTTGTTGACGGTGATCTTACCGTTGCCGGGACGCAGGAAAACTCGTGCCACCGCCGATTTACGGCGACCGGTTCCCAGATGCTGAACAGTTGCTGCCACTAAGCCCTTTCTCCTGCCTGCTTACAGGGCCAGATCCTGCGGCTTTTGAGCCTGGTGCGGATGTTTCGGACCTGCGTAAACATTCAGCTTCCGGTACATTTGCTTGCCGAGCTTGTTCTTCGGAAGCATACCCTGAATCGCGAGTTCCAGCATCCGTTCCGGCCTGCGCTGCCGCATCTTCCTGGCCTGAACTTCTTTAAGACCACCCGGATACCCAGAGTGGGTCCGGTAGATCTTATCTTCTTCTTTAGAGCCCGTTAGCCGGACCCTCTCCGCATTGATGATGACGACGTGATCGCCGGTATCGATAAACGGCGTGTACGTCGGCCGGTGCTTGCCCATCAGCACGGTTGCCGCTTTGGTTGCCAACCGGCCCAGAACGACGTCCGCAGCGTCAATAACAAACCAGTTCCGCTGGTAATTGCTGCCGGACGGTATTGGGGTATTCATAGACAGACCTTCTCCGTGGTGCCTTACAAACCTTCGATTGTAGCCAGGCCGGGTACCAGTGTCAAACCCGCAGCCAGCGTCGCGTTGAGTTTCGCTGCAGCGTGCTTCCAATGAGGTGAGAGGGCTAAGTCTTCAATTGGACCCAGCCAAACCGGCGGCACGACTATCTCAATCTTCGCTTCTTTCTCCAGAGTTAACGGATCGCGTTTCGGCGGGACCACTGCGCGTTGCGCACAGTGAGGACATCTTCTGCAGAATGTTACGGTTATAGGGCATTCGCTGATCCCTCAAGGTGGTAATAACCTTGCACCTTTGGGGGTACTATGGTAATCTCCATCTTGCGTGAGGTTCTACCCGTATGGACCTACGCCGTAGGTTTAACAGTTTCTTCGGAGGAAATTGATGATAAAGCTTTTAACGGGGGCTGCGATTCTTTTGTCTACATCGTCAGTCTTCGCTGCTGTAACACCATCGTTGGTCGGGTTGCCAGTCTTCAATCCGGCGACCAATGATTACACGTACAATTACAACGTTCAAATCGCGACTGACCAGACCGCAAATAGCGGCCCGGTACCCGGAACCACGACATCGGCTGGCGTCAATGTGCCGACTGGTGGGTCTGCGGGCTACTTCACGATCTACGATTTCTCAGGCTTCGTAGGGGGGTCGAACACTCAGCCGGGCGGCTGGGCCTTCAAATCGTCGAACACGGGATCAAGTCCGAGCGACGTCAATCCGGTCGACAACCCAAGTAACATCAACCTTACTTGGTATGTCACGAGTGGGCCGTTAGTCGGTCCCCAGAATATTAGCGGTTTTAGTGCACGTTCGACGCTCGGCACGCCCACGTCGGTACAATTCACTGGTCAGGCGACCAGGAACACAGGCAGTTTCAATGGAACAGACATCTCGAATATCGGAAGCACGGGAGGCCCGTCCGGATCGGTGACGGCTGTTCCCGAACCAGCCGCGTACGCCCTGCTCGGGGGTGGTTTGCTGGCATTCGGTCTGCTCCGGCGGCGATCCTAATTCACGCACGCATAGATTTACTAAGAAGCCGGGCCGAAAGGTCCGGTTTTCGTGTCTGTGCACGCCAAGACACCGACCTTGCATCCCTCACGTCAGGATTACGCTTAGTCGCATTCACGTTACACAATACCCCTTTCTTACCAGTACCTTACAACTGTAGTCCTGATTGCTTTTCCGACAGCCTAACTGCTAAACTCCTCCTACGTAAGGCTAGCCCTTACGAGGATCAGGTAGCCGCACTTGCGAGTTACCCGAAATCTTTCGGAGGATTCTTAAGAATGAAGAAGGTATTATTTGGGGCGGTCATTTTGTCAGCCTCCCAAATGTTCGGCGCCATTACCCCGACGCTGACAACGGTCGTGTCAAATGGCAGTGGCGGGTACACTTGGACTTATAACGTTCAGCTTGCGGCCGATCAGGATGCGAACGGTGGGCCTGCGCCCGGTGCCTCAACCACGGCGGGTGTTGGTGTGGTTGCAACTACGGCCGATTACTTCACGATCTATGACTTTGCCGGATTTATCCCCGGTTCAAACGTTCAGCCGGTGGGCTGGTCATTCCAAACCCTGCCCGGCAATCTCGGATCAACGCCGTCCGACACCATCCCAACCGATAGCGCCACAATCCAGAACCTCACTTGGTACGTCAACGCGGGTACGACTTTCCATGGGCCTCAAAACCTCGGGAATTTCACTGCCGACTCTATCTTTAACCTGCAAACGCCCGTCAACTATACCGGTCAGGGCACGCGGAACACCGGTTTCAGTCCCGGAACCGAGATCTCAAACATCGGTACTGTCGGCGCTCCTTCCGGTGTACCGGAGCCTGCGACTTATGCACTTATTGGCAGCAGCCTGGCCGCACTCGGACTTCTGCGTCGCCGTTCGTAACTCGGTCGATCTACTCTTAACCGAAACTCAAAGCCGGGCCAGAAAGGCCCGGCTTTGCTCTTTTTGCGATTACACAAGTCTTACAATACGAGCTCTCAAAAGCTGGTAGTCTGCGAGTGTCACCCAATAACAAGAATGACCGACACTCGCTACGAAAAAGTCAGCACTGTTACTGCTATTGCGTTTGGCGCGTTCCATATCGGAGCGATCGCCGCGCTGTTCTTCTTTTCATGGCAGGCATTTTGGACCGCTCTCTTCCTCAACTGGGTCGCATTATCGCTCGGAATCGGGATGGGCTACCACCGCCTTCTCACCCATCGATCCTATAAAGTCCCGCGCGTGGTCGAATATTTCCTGACCATCTGCGCAACGCTGTCACTTGAAGGTGGACCCATCTTCTGGGTTGGAACTCATCGCATCCACCATCAGCACTCCGACAAAGAAGGTGATCCGCATAGTCCTCGTGATGGCGCCTGGTGGGCACACCTGCTGTGGATGGTGTTCGGCAAGGGATACCACAACGAGACAAAGCTGATGGGGCGCTACGCTCCCGATCTTGCTAAGGACAAATTTCATGCCAGCCTGAACACCTGGCACTGGGTACCGCTGACTACGCTGGGTTTTGTGCTCCTCGGCGTCGGGGCTTACACGGGTGGGTTGTACGGAGCAACTTCCATGGTGCTCTGGGGCATTTTCCTGCGCGTGACGCTCGGGCATCATTTCACCTGGATGGTCAACTCCATTACACACATCTGGGGGGAACGCCGGTTCAATACGCGTGACGATTCTACGAACAACTGGTGGGTTGCGCTGCTGACGTTCGGTGAAGGCTGGCACAATAATCACCACGCTCACCCGACTTCGGCGCGCCATGGCCTCGCCTGGTATGAGCTCGATATTACCTGGATCGAAATCTGGGTGCTCGGTAAACTTGGCTTCGCAAAGAACATCAAGGTAGCGAAAACGAATCAGCCAATCCCGGGGACTGTCGAGAAAGCCGCAGCCTGAGTTGAGTTCCACAGTAGTACCCAGCGTTCATCCGGCGCGTTCACACCGCGCCGGAAGCTGGTCCTTCCTCTCGCCTCTCACTGATTACACTGGGTCTATGGTGAAGGGCGGCCGCCGTAAAGCGAAGGCATTCTTCATAACCCTCGGTGCGTGTATGGTCACGCTGGCCATCGCGCTCAACGTTGGCTGGATCCTGATTAACTGGCGCACAGGTCTGATGCTGGTGCTGGGCGTCTGCTTCTTTGGACTTCTCATCACCGGAGTCGTGCTGAACACGATTTTCCTGGTTCGCGAGGTCCGGCGGAACGAGCAGCATGATGCGTTTATCAACGCGATGACGCATGAGCTGAAAACTCCCGTCGCATCAATGCGGCTCTATCTGCAGACGCTGCAAACGCGCGAGATACCCGAATCGAAACGACGCGAGTTCTACGACATCATGCTCGCAGACTCGGATCGACTGATGGGCACCATAGAGCAGGTGCTGCGAGCGGCACGAAATGCCACTTCGAAGAAAGTACTTCACCAGGCGCCAGTCGATTTGCGCACAGTCGTGAGCGAATGTGTCGAACTCGCGCGAAAACGACACCATCTCCCAGACACGGCCGTAAAGTATGCTGACCGCACATCAGGCAGTGTGATGGTGATCGGTGACATAGAGGAACTGAAAGCAGCCATATCGAATCTTGTCGATAACGCGATCAAGTACAGCGGTACAAACGTTGAGGTTGGGATCGAACTGCGTGCGAGTGGAGAACAGCATCTGAGTGTCAGTGTGCGAGACACGGGTGTAGGTATTCCCTCTGCCGAACTGAATCGCATCTTCAAGCGTTTCTATCGTGTGCCCTCGGCTACTGCGCTCCGTGTGAAAGGTACCGGACTTGGGTTGTTCATTGTGCGCTCGGTGGCCGAGCGTCACGGCGGCCGGGCGTGGGCGGAAAGTGCCGGACCAGGCCACGGCAGCACCTTCACGCTGGAACTGCCGGCAGCGCGACGCGTATGAGCCGTATCGTCGTGGTCGAGGATGAGCGTCACCTCGCGGACGGCCTTAAGTTCAATCTCGAACTGGAAAATTACGAAACTGAGATCATCGAAAGCGGCGAGGAAGCCCTTGAACGGCTGAAGGAAAAGGAGCATGGCTTCAGTCTGCTCGTCCTCGATGTGATGCTGCCTGGAATCGACGGGTTCGAGGTCATCTCGGATCTTCGAAAGCATGGCGAACTGATCCCGACGCTGATGTTGACCGCTCGGAGCCGGCCCGACGATGTTCTGCGCGGCTTTGAAGCCGGCGCAGACGACTACCTTTCCAAGCCATTTGAACTGTCGATCCTGATTGCGCGGATCAGGGGCCTCCTGCGCCGAAGCAACTGGGTTCAGCAACAACAACGCTCGGCTGTGCCCACGCGCGATGTGTTCGAGTTCGCGGGCCGCACCATCGACTTCGATAATCTTCAGCTGCGCGTCGCGGAGAAGTCGATGCAATTGACGCTGATGGAAGCGAATCTTCTTCGCTTCCTTGTGGAACATGAAGGTCAGGCAGTGTCGCGAGCGGTCATGCTGGAAAAGATCTGGAATCTGCGGGAAGACACTGATACCCGTGCGATCGATAACTTCATTGTCCGGCTGCGAAGGCTGATCGAGATCGAGCCTTCCGAGCCGCGGCACCTGCAAACGGTGCGCGGCGTCGGTTATCGATTCGTAGCCCAGCCAGCGGAACTTAAACCGGAACGGCCATAAGGTCGGCGATCCGTTTTACTTCGTCCTCACTCAGCCGAAGATCTGCTGCACCAATAACTCCGTCCACTTGCTCGGGTGAACGCAGTCCAACGATGGCGGCCGTCACAGCAGGATTCCCGAGAGTCCACGCGATTGCTACTTCGCCAGGTGTCTTCCCGCCGTGAGCGCTGCCAATCTCCCGCAGCGAATCAACCAGCTGCAGATTGCGCGTCAACAGCGGTTCCTGAAACTGAGGCGTCCGCTTTCGGAAGTCATCGTCGGGCATATTGGCGATTCTTTCGCGGCTCATCTTGCCCGTGAGCATGCCAGACTTCATCGGTGAATAAACAATCACCCCGATATTATGTTCTGCACAGTAAGGCAGAATCGACTCTTCGATTTCAGGAGAAATGATCGAATATGGCGGCTGCAGCGAGGTAATCGGCGCAATTCGTGCGATGCGGTTCATCTGGTCGGTGTTGAAGTTGGAGACTCCGATCCAGCGGACCTTGCCCTCTTCCTTCAGCTTCGCGAGGGTGTCCCAGCCTTCTTCAACGTCCTCGTCAGGCTCGGGCCAGTGAATCTGGTACAGGTCGATGACGTCCGCGCGAAGCCGGCGCAAGCTCGCTTCGCATTCTTCACGAATCGAATCTCGCTTCAGCGATTTGTAGATCTCTCGATTTGTGTCCCAGCGACGCTCGCATTTTGTGAAAACGTATGGCTTGTTGCTCCTGCCCTCCAGCGCCTGAGCAACAATCTCCTCGGAGTGTCCCAGCCCGTACACAGCTGCGGTATCGATCCAGTTAATGCCTGCATCGAGCGCCTTGTGGATCGCGGCGATGGACTGGGTGTCATCCTGGGGGCCCCAGGCAAAACGCCAGCCTCCTCCACCCATCGCCCAGGCTCCAATCCCCAGCCGTGTAATCTGCAAGTCGCTGTTACCGAGTTGTCGTTTTTCCAAGCGTTCCGCCCCTCGTTATGTGTAGCACGTGGGCGAACCTTTAAGCACGCTTTTTTGATGTGGAACTGGATCCGGAATTAGCCGAGCCACTGCGGGTTTCTGATCGTTCCGTCGAAGCGATTGCTGGTCTTATACAACTCGAACTCACCATTTTTTGCAGCAACCTGACTCTTACCGAGAATGTCGTTCATTTGTGCCTGCGTGAGCTTCTGGAAACCGCGCGCCACTCGCAGTGTCTGCTCCAGCCGATCCATCGAATCACAGCCGCTGATGACGACGCTGGTGGGCAGACTCAGCGCGTACCGAAGACAATCCTCAGCGCTGACTGTATTGCTCTTCAGAATGATTCCGCCGCCCAGTGGCTTCATGCCGAGCACCCCGATGTTTCGCTTAACCAACTCAGGCACTACGAGCTTAGTAAACGAGTTGAAGTGAGCGTCCATCACGTTCAGCGGCATCTGGACGGTGTCGAAGGTGAAGCCGTGTGCCTCGGCAGTCTTCAGCATTGCGAGGTGGATATGCGGGTCTTTGTGGCCTGTGAACCCAATGTATCGGATCTTACCCGCTTTACGAGCTGCCATTAATGCTTCGATCGAGCCGCCTTTGCCGAAGACTTTCTCGGGGTCCGTCGGTCGGATCACTTCATGCTGCTGGATGAGATCGATGTGGTCGGTGCGAAGGCGCTTCAGGCTTTCGTTGATCTGTTTCTCCGCCGTGGCCCGATCCTGACCATCGATCTTGGTCATCAGGAAAACCTTCTGGCGATAACCGTCAGACAGCCCCTGACCCATCCAGTCCTCGCTGCGGCCGTCGTGGTAGTCCCAGCAGTTATCCATGAAGTTAATGCCGTTATCGATCGCACTTCTGACGATCCGCATCGATTCCTGCACACTTTGAGGATTGCCGATATGGGAGCCGCCAAGTCCGACACACGACACTTTCTGCCCGGTGCGTCCCAGCGTTCGGCGCGGGATGTCGCCAGACTGTCCGAGTGCGTTGGTCGCCACGGTCACGCCCGCGGCGACAGTGCCCAGAAATTCTCTTCTGTCTTTCACGCCCGTTTGGACGCTGTCAGACGATGATGTCTTTCACAACCTCGCCGGCAATGCCCGTCAGCCGTGCGTCGAGGCCCTGCCACTTAACCGTAAGGCGCTTGTGATCGACGCCCAGCAGGTAGAGCATCGTCGCGTGGAAGTCAGGAACGGCCACAGGGTTCTCCTGCGCGGCGTAACCGAGATCGTCCGTTGACCCGTAACTAAGACCACCCTTGATTCCGCCCCCCGCGATCACGTAAGAGAAGCCTTTGATGTGATGGTCCCGACCATCCCCGCCTTGTGACATGGGAGTGCGTCCAAACTCGCCGCCGAAGACGACAAGCGTGTCGTCGAGCATACCGCGCTGTTTCAGGTCGGTGATCAACGCTGCGGTGGACTGGTCGACTTCCGACGCTTTCGTTACGACGTTGGCTTTTACTCCACTGTGGTGATCCCAGTCGCGATGGTACAGCTGAATGAAGCGAACGCCACGCTCTGCGAGACGGCGCGCGAGGAGGCAGTTCGATGCGAATGATCCATCGCCCGGCTTTGCGCCATACATTTCGAGCGTCTTCTGCGGCTCCTTGCTCATGTCGACCAGGTCAGGAACGCTGGACTGCATCCGAAATGCCATCTCGTACTGCGCGATGCGGGTCTGAATCTCAGGGTCGTCGACGGTCTTGTGCTCAAGCCGATTTAGCTGATTGACAGCCTCAATCGATCGCTTCTGCAGATCGGCGCTGATGCCGGCAGGCGTTCGCACGTGGAGCACGGGATCGCCAACGGAATTAAACTTCACGCCCTGATATTTCGTAGGCAGGAAACCGGCAGACCACTGACGAGCCGCGATCGGCTGCATCTGCCCGCCCTTGCCGGAAGACATCAGGACAACGAATCCGGGCAAGTTCTCCGTCTCGGCGCCGAGGCCATAGACTATCCACGAACCCATGCTGGGCCGTCCGGCAATGATGGAGCCGGTGTTCATCAGGGTGTGAGCGGGATCATGGTTGATCTGTTCCGTCCACATGGAGCGAACGATGCAGAGGTCATCGGCCACACTGCCGATATGCGGGAACAACTGGCAGATGTCCTGGCCCGACTTGCCGAACTTCTTAAACTCGTGCTGCGGTCCGAAGCAGACCAGCGGACGCCCCTGTAGCTGTGCGATTTGTTGTCCCTTCGTCAGCGACTCCGGCATTGGCTTGCCGTCCATGGCGCGCAGTTTCGGTTTGTTGTCAAAAGTTTCGAGGTGCGATGGCCCGCCAGCCTGATAGAGGAAGATGACGCGCTTCGCTTTTGGCGGGAAATGGAGCGGGTTGACAACGCCGGAAGTACCCGCAGCCTGTGCGGTTTTTGCCAGAAGGCCGTTCAGCGCGACCATGCCGAGTCCCGACAAGCCTTGCCGGAGAAATGCGCGTCGCCAAAGGTCGGTTCTCATCATTTCAGTTCCTTGTGATCGCTTCGTGCAGGTTTAGGATGGTTCGGGCAACCGTTGTCATCGCGGCCAGTTCTGCTGGAGGTGCCTCCGATTTCGTGGCTGCCTCTCCAATCGACAACAGCTTTACGGCTTCACCCGGTTTGTTCTTGTACTCGAGCAGAGCGCGCTTGTAGAGGTCGCTCAGGATTCTGCGCTCCTCCTTGTCGGGTGTCCGATTGAGTGCTCGTTCGAATGCGTAGTTCAGCCGCTCATCGAACTTGTTTCCACCTTCGTTTACAATGCGGCTGGCGAAAACCCGGGAAGCTTCCACAAATATTGGGTCATTCAGAAGGACGAGTGCCTGGAGCGGAGTATTTGACAGCACACGATTGACTGTGCACTCTTCTCTGGTGGGCGCATCGAAGGTCGCGAGCGTCGGATGCAGAAATGTGCGCTGCCATTCCGTGTAGAGCGCCCGGCGATATTCGTCGGCCCCGTGGCTTTCTGAATAGTCTCGCTTGGGGAAATTCATGGCGAGCAAGTAACCACGAGGTTCCAGCGGCCGCACGCTCGGGCCGCCGAATTTGTCGCTCAGAAGGCCTGCGATATACAAGGCCGTGTCATGCACATGTTCCGAATCGATGCGGAAGCGGCTCTGATGTGAGAGCAGCCTGTTGTCAGGATCTTTCTGCTCCGCTTCGGCACTGGGGACGGAAGCCTGTCGGTAGGTGTGGCTAAGCACGATGGTCCGCACGAGATGCTTCATGTCCCAGTTCTGCTGAAATTCCGCTGCGAGCCAGTCCAGAAGTTCGGGATGCGTTGGCCACTCGCCCTGTGATCCGAGGTCTTCCATGATCTTCGAGAGGCCGGTCCCGAACAGCTGACGCCACATGCGGTTAACGAACACGCGCGGAGTCAGCGGGTTTTCCCTGCTGACAATCCAGTTCGCGAGATCGAGGCGCGTTGCCTGCCGATCACCCGTGTCCAGCTTGCCAAAGACGGCTGGAATCGCCGGGGTTACGATTGGGCCGGAATCATCCAGAAAGTTTCCACGGGCGAGAATTCGCGTGATGCGCGGACGAACGCGTTCGGTTGCGAGCACTCTCGGTATGGCGGCGTCGAACGACGCGCGGTGATGTTCAAGCTTTGCGATCCTGATCACATCGTCCTGAAACTCGGGGATAGACCACGCGTAGAAATCCGCTACGAGTTTTTGCTGATCTTCGGTCCGCTCCTCTTCCGGTGTCTTCAGCGCACGGAGTACGTTACCAGAAATGCCTTGCTCGGTGGCAACGGCGAGAGTGCTTTGATCCGGGTCACTCTTCTTAGCACGTGATTTGCGAGCCGACTCGCCGTCTTCGGGTGCGGAAAACATTGCCTGCGACATCGCGACACGGAATCTTCCGATCGTCGCTCTGCGCCAATCCGAATCGTGGCGCATTCGCAGCGTGATCACCGAGTCGGCAGTGGTCGAGACCTTATGTCCGAACCGGAGAGCAAGGAAGGGATTTCTTGCCTCGACAAAACTGACTGCCCATCCTGTGCTGTTGTCGCCGTCGATGGCAGCCATTGCAGTGTGCTGCGGCAATTCGCCAAACTGCGCAGATGTCGCCAGCACGAGCGGGATCTTCTGTCCGTCATTCTGAACTTCGACTTCGGTCAGGACGAAACGATCCGATCCCCTCGACATTCGATTTCCAGGCAGACTCTCGTCCTGATAGACATCTATGCCGAGCGATGTCCATTCACCGGCTCCGGGCTTGAACGTGATGGTGTATGTCTCGTTGTCGGGATTCGGACCACCGGCCACAACTACGCCATCTCCACGCTTTGTTTCTGAATTGAGGGAACCGTTCAGGTAGTAATTGGATTCGAGAGGTTCGTCGTTATAGATGCGAAGCTGCGCGCCGTGTTCAGTGGTTGCCATCAGAGGGCGCTGATATTTCCATGCCAGCTCGCCCTTTTCGTGTTGCTTCAGGATGCGATCTTCCCACGCCCATCGCTGCTCTTGTTTCGCCTTGACCTTCACCGCGAGAGCCTTGCGGGCATCCTCGATTTCAGTTTGCATCGCTTCGAGCTGACTCTTCTGTTCGGGCGTGGCGAGAACCAACTTGGCCCCCCACGCCTTCTCGCCACGGTCGGGAATCAGCCCGGTTTCTTTTATGTCAGAGAAGAACGCTTTAAACGAGTAGAAGTCTTTTGCTGTAAATGGATCGAATTTGTGATCATGGCACTCAGCGCAGCCCATGGTTGCGCCCAGCCATACCGTTGAGGTCGTACGAACGCGATCGGCACCGTACTTGGCCAGGTATTCTTTCGGCTGAATGCCGCCTTCCGCCGATGCCCGATTCAGGCGGTTATAAGCCGACGCGATCTTCTGATCGATCGTCGCGCCAGGGAGAAGGTCGCCAGCTATCTGCTCGCGCGTGAACTGATCAAAGGGCATGTTTTCACGGAAGGCCTTGAGTACCCAGTCTCTGTATGGCCACGCCGGCCACAGATTGTCGCCATGGAATCCTGCCGAGTCTCCGTAGCGAACAGCATCCAGCCAGTGCATTGTGCGAACTTCGGCGTAGTGCGGCGACGCCATCAGCCGGTCGACAACCTTTTCGTACGCATCAGGTGCAGTGTCTTTGACGAAAGCGTCGAGCTCCTCCGGTGTCGGCGGAAGACCTGTAAGATCGAACGACACACGTCGAAGCAATGTCCGCTTGTCCGCTTCAGGTGAAGGTTGAAGGCCTTCCTTTGCAAGCCTCTCCTGAATGAATGCGTCAATCGGATTGCGCACCACTTTCGCGTCCGCGATTTTTGGCACTTCCGGCCGGCGGACGGGCTGCCACGCCCAGTGACCTTCATATGGTGCGCCTTCAGCCACCCACGCGCGAATCGTCTCTTTTTGCTTTTCGGTAAGCTCTTTGTGTGCGTATTTCGGCGGCATGATTTTGCCGTCCGTTGCAAATACGCGCGTAATGATTGCGCTCTTGTCGGGTGCCCCCGGGACGATCGGTGTAATGCCCCTCTTTGTTGGCTTAATCGCTTCATCGCGGATGTCGAGACGAAGCCCTGCCATGCGTGACTTCGCATCCGGTCCGTGGCACCGGAAGCAGGTATCAGACATGATCGGGCGAATGTCGCGATTGAAACGAACCGCTGACTGAGCGGAAAGCACGGTTGCCGCGGCCAGTAATACAGTCATGGCCGTATGCTGCAGTTTCATGGATACTTCCTTATTTTACTGCTTTATATGATAGTTGAGCTCACGTAACTGCGGCCGCGGGAGTCAGATGCAGTGCGGACGTATGGCACAGACCGACCCTTCGGGAATCCCTTCGACGCTACGACACCCGAGCGCATGGCGCTTCTGGTCAGCGATCGTGCTGACTGGAACTGCGACGGGCCTGGGCGCCATCCTTCTCACTCACCTGCTCGAATCGGCTCAAAGAGTCGCATGGGGCGGCACAGGATTGAATTTGCTCGACTCTGTCCGCCGCGCACCGGTTTGGCGGCACGTCGTCGTACTCGCAGCAGCGGGCATAATTACCGGTGCAGGACAGATGCTTCTCCGACGGTTGTCGAGCGGGAATGGAATCGATACGAGTGCGGCCATCTGGTTTTACGCAGGGAGATTGCCCTCCCTCCGGACGCTGGGAAGCGCTGTACTTTCGGTGATTGTTGTCGGAATGGGAGCCTCGCTGGGTCGGGAAGGGGCTCCGAAACAAGCTGGCGCGGTGTTTGCAAATTTCTTCGCCGATCAGCTGAGACTGTCGGACGACCAGAGGCGATTACTGGTTGCTTCAGGGGCGGGAGCGGGTATGGCGGCGGCGTATGGTGTTCCGGTCGGTGGTGCTCTTTTCTCGCTCGAGGTGATGCGCGGAGTTCTCGCGCTCCGTTATGTGCTGCCCGCCCTCATCACCAGCATCGTCGCGGCGGGTGTCGGCTGGCTTGGTATGCCAAATGCACCGACTTATCGCGTTCCGGAATACACCAGCAGCGCTTCATTGATCCTGTTCGCATCAGTGGCAGGTCCAATTGCCGGAGTGATCTCTGTCGGATATGTCAGGCTGATCGCCTGGGCAGACCGGAATAAACCGGCCGACTGGCACCGCATTACCGCACCCGTCATCGCGCTCGGCCTGATCGGCCTAATCTCCATTCGGTTTCCTGAGGTGACAGGGAATGGCCGGGACGTTTCACAACTCACGTTTCTGGAGTTTCTGCCTTCAGCCGGCGTTACCGCTTTGCTCCTTCTGCTCCGGCCTGCGGCGACGATTGCCTGTGTTCGCACCGGTGTACCCGGCGGACTTTTTACGCCGTCGCTGACCATCGGAGCGCTGTTTGGCAGTCTGCTCGGCTATGTCTGGAATTACTTCTGGCCGGCGGCGTCGCCCGGGCTGTTCGCGATTATTGGGGCAGGTTCCTTGCTGGCCGCGGCGACTCAGGGGCCGGTTTCTACAGTGGTTCTGCTGATGGAGATGACGGGCCGCGACAGGTCTTTCATAATGCCGCTGCTGATTGGAATTGCTACCGCCACCATGGTGTCGCGTACGCTCGAGCCACGGTCGATCTATGAGGCTCGGCTCACCGACGAGCAGGTGGATGTGCGGCGGCAAATGCGAGATCAGAGCTTAAATACGGGTGATTCCCCGCCGCCTACAAACCGGTAACGGGCGTAACCAGCATCGGAGTCGACGTAGGCGCTGGCGAACCCGCCTCCGGCTCCACGGTAATTGCAAGTGCCTGTGCCGACGCGACGTCGACAGGCTGCTGAATGAAGATGGACCGCAGTGCCAGTGTTGTCCGGGCGGAACAAGCCTGCTGGTTTTGGAGCCGCGCCTTTAGGGATGACCCACATTTCATACGTCTGGCCCGGGCGCACGACCGGCAGATTCGACGCGATCAGCAAAACGCCTCGCGGGCTGATGAAGTAGGTTCCGCGAGGCTGAGCCGTATTTCCCGTCGCGTTTGCGGGCCGAGTCTGTGGATCTTTCAGGAACGCGAACGCGGCATTCAGGCGGTCGGCTTCGCGAGTACTTTCAAGGACGCTGTTCCGGAGCGAAGCGATCTCAAGGGATTTCTGTCGAACGTTCCATACTGCCACTGCGAGCGCCGCCGCGGCGAGACCTCCCCAAATCCAGCTACCGACCGATCCGAAGACAGACGAGTATGGTTTCACCGTCGCGAGTACGCGCTTGCGCAGGGCAGGGGAGATCGCCTTCTCTTCGGCGGTCATCAGCACTGCCGAGTTCAGACGAATCGCTTTGCGCAAATCAGCGTTGCAGTCTCTGCAGTCTGTTGCAAGATGCGTGGCAACTTCAAAGTGTTCGTCTTCATCGAGCACACCGAGTGCGTAGAGTTCGAGAAGATCGCGTACTTCGTCGCAGGTCATGCCTGTGCTGCCGGCGCGCTCGCCTGCTCTCGCAGGATTTTCAGTGCCGCCCTCATCCACGTCTTAATAGTTCCCAGAGGCTGTCCAAGCCGCGCCGCCATCTCGGATTGGGTCAATCCTTCGAAATATGCAAGTTCGATCAACTCACGTTGTTTGTCGGTGAGCCGGGCGACTGCCTGCTGTACGCGCTTCAGTTCAACCGAATTCAGGATGTCCCCTTCGATCTCAGTAAAATAGTTGGGCCGCTCCGTATTGGTCGTCACCATCGTGCTCCACGTTCGCCCCTCGACACTTCGAACGTAGTCAAGCGCCTGATTACGTGCTATGGTCAGCAACCACGGTCCGATGCTGCCTCGCTCTGCGTCAAAAGCCGACACGCGGTTCCAAACCCGGAGAAAGCACTCCTGTACCAAATCCTCTGCCGTCGCACGATCGCGCACCACGCGAACGATCAGCGAGAACACGACCCGACTATATCGGTCATAAAGCTCTGCCAGGGCATCCGGATCCCGGGATCGCAGCCGAGCGATCAGGTCTCCCTCATCAGAGAACCTGGAGACCACGGCGGCGAGGAAAAGACCAAGCCAAATCGGGACGGTCGTAAGCACGCTCTCGACAGTGTATACGAATCGTGCTGGAATCCGGATCGCTGGCCCGTTCCATTTTGATTACCGTCGCGAAAGAGATTCTGACTTAAGCTTTGAATCGGGAAACTTAGTCTTCAGCGGGATAATGAAGGCGAAGTGTTGTTGCCTTTGCTGTTGATTGTCGCTGCTGATCTTACGGGTTTATGGTACGGACCGCCAACCCCTGAGGAAGAGTCCACTAAGCGAGACATTTACCTTGCGCTGCGGGTGGAAGGTAACCACGTTAGCGGTGAAGTTGAAACTCCGACACGGAATGCTCCGATCGCGGAAGGCGTGCTGCTGCCCGACGGCAGCTTCCGGGGTGTTGCGGCGCATGAGTGGGACGGCAAACCCGTCCGGCGGCCACTTCAGGGGCATCTCCAGGGGGATGTGCTAACCCTGCGAATCCAGGTATGGCCGGATGGTCCGATGCGTTCCTATCAGCTTCGACGAATTTCGACTACCCCCGCAATCCCGAAGCTGGCGCGTATTGAGCCTCCCCCTATCCGCGATCTCCCTGCGAATGGACTCGCCAGGACGCCGCCTATGGGTTGGAATTCCTGGAACCGTTTCCGATGCAAGGTCGACGACCGAACGATTCGGGAAATGGCGGACGCCATGGTCTCATCGGGAATGCGTGACGCGGGATACGTATACCTGACCATCGACGATTGCTGGCAGGCCGGGCGTGATGGGAATGGCAACATTCGCCCGGATCCGCAGCGGTTTCCTGACATGCGCCGGCTGACGGACTATATCCACGGCAAAGGTCTGAAGGCCGGAATTTATTCTTCTCCCGGGCCGCGAACGTGTGCGGGATTTGAGGGTAGCTACGCGCATGAAGATCAGGACGCTCGCCAGTATGCCACATGGGGTTTCGATCTCCTCAAGTACGACTGGTGCTCAGCGACTAAGTACTACGCGAATGCGGAGATGCGTCCTGTTTATCAGAAAATGGCCGAGGCGTTGCGCGCGACCGGGAGACCAATCGTGTTCTCGCTCTGTCAGTACGGTCTGGATTCGGTTTGGACATGGGGTCCGCTTGCCGGTGGGAATATGTGGCGGACCAGCGGCGACATCGGCGACAACTGGAAGTCGATTGAAGAGATTGGGTTCGTTGATGAGGCCAACCTCTCTCCTTACGCCGGCCCTGGGCACTGGAACGATCCGGATGTGCTCGAGGTCGGCAATGGAGGAATGAACGCGACAGAGTATCGGTCGCATTTCACACTATGGGCGATGCTCGCGGCGCCGCTGCTGGCGGGGAATGATATTCGGATCATGACGCCGGAGACTCGGAGCATCCTGCTGAATCGGGATGTGATCGCGATCGATCAGGATTCGTTGGCGCGGCAGGCGGAACGTCGGTGGAAGGACGGCACAGCTGAGGTTTGGGCTCGCCCGCTGGCTGACGGTTCATGGGCTGTTGCGGTATTCAATCGCGGGCTTCGAGACCGAATGGTTCGGTTTGAGTGGACCGCCATCGGGCTTCCTTCACGGCCTGTCCATGGTCGCGATCTTTGGACCGGCACCGAACTTCGGGGTGAGTTGTCGGGCGAGTTCTCCGGGGCTGTTCCTGCGCACGGCGTGGTGCTCTGGCGGTTGCGCTGATTCAGTCGCCATCAGTATTTTTCCCGGGGCACGTTTGTCAGAGCTGGTGTAATCCCTGCGATCCTCCACGCTTCGATTAGCGCCCCGGTTCCCGGTCCGTATTTCGGCTGAATGACTTCGTTTCCGTCTTCCAGTTCAACGAGCAGACGGAAGCGCTCCGCCAGAAGTTGACTCCGGAACAGACCGCCAACGGGTGCAACGCTGGCTGCTTCCCGCATTCTGAAGATCTGGCTGCGCACTGCCGACGTGGACGTCGCCAACTGTTGCGCTGCGTTGAGAAGGATATTTCGCGCAACTGCATCACCTTGCTGAGCAGCCTCGTCCACCAGCCTCGAGTAACTGGCGATCATCGGGCGTGGGAACTGCGGTGTGTAGAACCGATGCAGCAGATCATCCGCGTCCGCAGCCCCTGTTTCTGCAAGGAGTATCTCCCGTAGCATCGTTGCCGGGCCCCATCCTTCGTCTTGCCGAAGGATGGCTCGAAGAGCCTGGCGTGTGATGTCGAAGCCGCCGCCTTCGTCGCCGAAGAGGTATCCCCATCCGCCAACTCTTGCGACCTCGCGTTCGGCATTGCGGCCGTATGAAATCGACCCCGTGCCAGCGATCGTGATGATGCCTGGTTCGCCTCCGGTTGCGCCCGAAAGGGCCACCAGTGCATCGATTGTCACTACGTACTGGCGGGCGGAAACGAGCTCGCGAAGATATAATTCTTTATCCGCGGATCCACCACTGAAGCCGGCGCAAACGGCTTCGAATACTATGCCAGCCGGGTCGAGTTGCGCTTCGTCGCAAGCATGTCTGAGACACCCGTCGATGGCGTTGAAGAATTTAGCGCGGCCCTCGCTGGCCGCGACGTGGTTGCACGGGCCTCCCCGGCCCGAGCCGAGAACGCGGCCTGTATCATCACCGATTACGGCGGTCGTGCCTGACTGGCCGCCATCAATGCCGAGGAAGAGTGCCGCCATCTATACCGCGTCGGAGATGCTTGTGAATGTAAACTCCGCCGACTGGATTGGCGGCACCAGCATGCTGTTCCCTTCCGCTCCCTGAGCGCGCTGAACTGTCCCCAGCTTCTTTGCGTTTTGGAGCATACGAACCGGACTCTCGTTGAAGCGGAAATTCATCACCGGACGAGTTACTTCGCCGTTCTCAATCAGAAACAGTCCGTCCCGCGTTAGTCCGGTCACTTGCACCGTCTGCGGATTGACCACCCGGATGTACCAGAACCGCGTTACCAGAAGTCCTCTCTCCGTGGCCTTTATCAGATCGTTGACAGAACCGTTCCCTCCCTGCAGCGACAGGGCCGTCGGGAACGGCGTCGCTTCCCTGGAGCTCTTCATTGCCCAGTAGCGGTCATAAAACAGATTCTTGACTACGCCATTTGTGATCCAGTCGACGCGGTGATTCGGGATGCCTCCGACTGACCATATCGACGTGGGAAAGCGACGATCAAAAGGATCCGACTGAAAGTTGATGAAGGGAGGAAAGAGCTTGTCTCCGAGCAGCGTTCCGCCGCCTTTACGGCTCAGAAACGATCGGCCCTCCTCAGCATTTCGGGCCGAAAACGAAAAGCCGAGAAGATTCATCAGGTCGGCTACTGCGGTCGGTTCGAGAACGACGGTATACTTCCCCGGATCGAGCCGCATCGGCTTATCCCAACGAAGACACTTCTCGATCGCACGTCCGCCGATGTCGCTTCCGCTAATTTCGTCGATGCGCACCGAGGGCTGTCCAGCCCAGCCTGAACTCGTCCCTGAGGCGTTTCGAACAGTCGTGGTCAACCGGGCGTCCGCTCGACGCTGGTAGCCGAAGTTGCCTTTGCTGTTTGCGAATGAGCTTGCGCCGGCTTCCCGGTTGAAAAAGCCGGCCGCAATCAGTTTTTTGGAGCTTGCCGCATCGATGATCGCCTTGACATGAGGCGTCATGAGTGGGGCCCGAGCGTAAGCCGTCTTCTCGTCCCAGTTTTCGTAGTCCGCGTATTTCTGTGGCCCCAGGGGTTCAACTCGCTCAGGATTGGGCGGGGAGATGGCAGCGAGTTCTTCAGCGCGCTGAACCGCTGACTTCAGGGCCTCGTCCGAAAGGTCGGTCGTCTGTGTCACGCCGGTTCTGCTTTCACGCGTTGCCGAGATTGTGACCGTACGCTCGACCGTGAAGCCGGCGGTAGTGACGCCGTTGTTGGCGAAGCGGACAAAAGAACTCTCGTTCTCATCTATGTTGACCGAGCACTCGGGCAGCGTGGCAAACTTAAGCACTTTTTCGGTCAGCTTATGTGCCTGATCTTTTGTCATCATGCTGTTTACTCCCGATACGCTCAATCGGTCTGGATGACGTTGATCTGCCGGAACCGCGCTGGCGAGCAGCCGTGCGAGATTGCGTTGATCTGTACAGGTTCGCCTTTGCCGTCGCGGAAAAGACCATGCAGCTTCCAGTAGCTTGGCCCCGCGATGGCGTCGCACGCCTGCCAGAAGTCTGGCGTACGCGACTGATACGCCACCTGCGAGATCATGCCGCTGCGTTTGCCGTTCTTTATCTCGTAAAACGCATCTCCGCCGAACTGAAAGTTGTACCGTTGCTGATCGATCGAGTAACTCCCGCGACCGTCGATAAGGATCCCGTTTTCGACTCCCGCGATTATATTCTCGAGTGTCGCTTCTGAACTGCCGGGTGCAAGCGAGACGTTCGGCATTCGCTGGAACGGTACGCTGGACCACGAGTCCGCATAGCAGCAGCCGCGCGATTGCTTTTCGCCGATGAGTGACGCCTGGTCCCGAATCGTCTGATACCCGACGAAGATGCCGTTTCGAAGGATGTCGAAACGCGTTGTCTTTACGCCATCATCGTCGTAAGCAACTGTTGACAGGCCGTGTTCCGTAGTACGGTCACCATAGACGTTGACGATGTCGCTTCCAACCCGAAACTTACCGAGCTTGTCGGTTGTGAGAAAACTCGTGCCGGCATAATTCGCCTCGTAGCCAAGCGCGCGATCGAGTTCAGTGGAGTGTCCCAGGCTCTCGTGAATCGTCAGCGAGAGATGGGTCGGCATGAGGATCAGGTCGTACTTGCCGGGTTTGACCGCAGGCGCCTTCAGGTGCTCAATCACCTCTTCGCGAATTCGCTGCGCATTCTCTTTGAGATTCATCTCCGGCACGATCTCGAAGCCGGCAGACCTGGGTGAAGGTTCGAAAGTACGCGACTTCGACTTGCGGCTGGCCACATCAACGGCATTCGCTGACAAGAGGCCAAAGCTCTGGATGATGAGCTGCTGAATCGAGGATCCTTCGCTTGAAGCGAAGTACTTATCTTCGGAGCGGCACGACAGACTGCCGCCGGCACCGAACACGTCTTTGTTCTTCTTGATCTCCCGGCCGGAGTCGAGCAGCAGTTCAAGCTTCTCAGCGATCGCGACATCAAACGGATTTTTTTGGTACGGCGATGTCCATCGATCGCGGGCGGCTTTGACGGGAGCAAGCGTGATGGGTTTCGCTTTGATCGCACCGTTTGCTTTTGCGACAGTGACAGCTTCGCCTGTGATACGAGCAATCTCCTGGGGTGTTACCACCGGGGAAGCGGCGAAACCCCATGCACCGTCAACAATGACACGCACGCCGAAGCCAAAGCTGTCCACGTCTGAAATGGCAGGCACTTCGAGAGTTTTACCCGTTCCGCGCTCCGGGCTCAATCGGACGCCAACGTTTTGATCGCGGTATCGAATGATGCGAATGTCACAGTAGCTGGCTTTGAGTTTCTTTGCTTCGCGCAGCGCGAGGTCGCCGAGCTTTTCAAGCTCAGGATTTGGCTTGTTGCTGGTCTTGTCCTCAGCGAATAGTTCGCATGCGAAGGCGGTCGCGGCTGCCGAGCCGGCGACGAACGCACGTCGGGTCAGATTCATAGCAATGTCTTGTCCCTGGCATAACAGACTGGGTCGAGCAGACACTCGGCGCACTTCGGTTTCCGTGCAATACACAGAGTCCTGCCATGGTGAATGAGTTGATGCGAGAACAGAATCCAGCGTTCCTGCGGAATGATCTTTATCAGATCCTGTTCAATCTTTTCGGCGTTGGTTTCCTTCGAGAGATCAAGCCGGTTCGACAAGCGGGAAACGTGAGTGTCGACCACGATCCCGGTGGCGACGTTGAAAGCCGTACCCAGAACGACGTTCGCAGTCTTCCTCGCCGCCCCGGGAACCTTCAACAACTGCTCCATGGTTTGAGGAACTTCACCGTTGAAGTCAGCGAGGATGGTTTTCGCAGCCCCGATCAGACTCTTCGATTTATTGTTGAAGAATCCCGTTGAACGGATATCATTCGCGAGTTCTTCCTGACTGGCACTGGCGAAATCGGCTATCGTCGGGTACTTCTGGAACAGTCCGGGTGTGACCTCATTGACTCGTTTATCCGTACACTGAGCGGACAGGATCGTAGCGACCAGCAACTCCCACGGCGTTCGGTGAACGAGAGCGCAGGTGACATTCGGGTAGAGCCTGTCGAGGCCTTCCAGGATTTTGCCTACGCGCTCCCGCCGCTGAGCAGCAGTCCGGGGTTTAGGTACTTTGGAAGGCGGAGTTACTGGCATCGCTAAGAGGGTCGAAACACAAATCGTAACACCCGAAGAGGTCTTGTCACCCACCGCTTTGTTGGTGCTTGCGGCGGGAGCGTTCGCAATGTGCGTCGGCGCTCAGTTTACGTTCGACGACTATGCCATCTTTACGGCCGAACCGCTCACCAGACCGCTGACATGGGTGACTTACTGGCTGAATCGCTTTGTAAGCGGCGAACTTCCCGGCGGCTTTCCATGCAGTGAATCTTGTGCTGCACCTGATCGCGGTCTGGTTGTGCCGTGATGTGCTGAGGCGAATCCTGCCGCCGCGAACTGCGGATATCGGAGCGTTCGTCTTCGCACTGCACCCGTTGCAGGCGGAAGCAGTGAACTATGTATGGGCTCGAGCCACGCTGTTGATGGCTGTGTTTGCGCTCCTTTCGGTTCGGGACTGGCTCCGCGGACGGGTCTTGTTGTCGGTGCTCTGGTGTGCTCTTGCTTTGGCCTCGAAAGAGGAAGCGGTTGGACTACCTCTCTTCTTTACTCTGCTTCATTTTTCGATGCGGCGAGATCGCCGTGAACTGCCGGCTATCGCGGGCATGTTTCTGCTTGCTGCCGTTGCGGGTGGATTGACGCTTTGGGCTGCTAACACGACCGCAGGGTCGCAGGCTGGAGGGCAGTCGACGTTTGGTCCGATGCTGTATCTCGCAAGCGAGGGACTGGTGTTGCTGAGATACCTTCAGCTGTTCGTATTTCCGTGGGGCTTTACGATCGACCCGGCGATTCCAACGGCTTATTGGTGGGCATGGATCGGCGTTGTCGTTCTTCTTGCTATCGCGGCGCGCTGGTTCCGGCATGCCGGACCTGGCTTCTGGTTTATTGCCGGTATTGTCTTGCTGCTGCCGACGTCTTCCGTGTTTCCGGCGAACGACCTTGCGGCGGATCGTCGCGTGTACCTGCCGCTGTTCTGCTTTGGAGCCTGCGCCGGGTTCCTGCTGCAGCGCCTGCGGAGGCGATGGCTTATCGCGCTCGCGATCCTGCTGGCGATGTTATCTGCATGGCGAACCTGGGTTTGGATGGACAACGCAAGATTGTGGACCGAAGCCGTGGACCGAGCACCCGCCAAAACCAGGCCGCGAATCCAGCTGGCCCGCAGCGTTCCTCCGGCCGAGGCGGAAGGTGTCCTGCTCGAAGCGAAAAAGATCGCTCCTCGGGACGCAAGCGTGGCATCCGAACTGGGGAGGACGTATCTCGCTCTGAACCGTCCGGCGGAAGCGTTGACAGAATTCGGAACGGCGCTAGCCCTGGCTCCGGACAACGCGGACGCGATCAGTAATCGTGGCGTGGCTCTCGCACTGTTAAAGCAGACGGACGCCGCTATGTCGGACTTTCAGCGCGCCCTGGAGAAAGATCCGTGTTCGTTCGAGGCGCGGTTGAATCTGATGAGAATGACAGGCGTAAGGACTGAACCGTCTCGCGCGTGCCGATACACGCCCGAGCAGCAAGCCGCCCTCGACGGACGATAGCGCCAACATGCATATTCACACGCTCGATTCTGAACTGACTGCGCCTGGCAACATCCGCGAGACGTTTCGGTTCTTCGAAGATCCTGCGAATCTCGCACGGATCACGCCGCCTTCGATGGGTTTCGAGATTGTCACGCCGGCTCGCGAGATGCGTCGGGGCCTCGAAATCGGCTACCGTGTCAGGGTGTTCGGCATCAAGCTGCCGTGGCGGTCGCTGATATCGGAATACAACCCGCCACACGTCTTCCTCGATGAGGCTCTTGTGAGTCCCTATAAGCTCTGGCGCCATCGCCACACATTTGTGAGAGACTTCCCGTGGCACCATTGTGCGGGACCACGTAGACTACGCATTGCCGCTTTGGCCGTTCGGTGAGGTCGCGCACATGCTCGTACGCGCGCAGTTGAATGCGATCTTTACGTTCAGGCAACAGGCGCTGGCAAGATACCTGGGGCAGCTCATCGAAGCTTCCGGTCCGGTGATTCGCTAAAACTGCCGTAGAGGAGCACTTAACCAAACAGAAAGTGCTTCGTTTCGCGCCACATGACGTCAACCTGATCCGTCAGCTGGTGGTCCGACGGCAGCAGACGTAAGTCCACATTGGGTCGATCTGACGCAAACTCCTCAGAAAAAGCTGCGGGCACGACGTCATCGGCGAGTCCATGAAATATCAGTGCGGGTTGACGGAAGGCGGGCGCGCCGGGGTGTCGCAGACCGTCCGCCATCAGTTCCCACCAGACTTGCGTCGGTTCGCCGAGACTGTAGTGGAAGAACTCTCGACTGCCGACCGTTTTCCATTCCGTCACAGCCTCGCGCCCCAGGCTTTCGGGCCAGCGTTGTGCAAACCAGAATGCGGGCGCCAGCAGCACGAGTTTACTTACGAGCACATCGTGCTCGGCCGCGAAGAGTGCCGCAAGGTATCCGCCCATGCTGGACCCCATCAGCACACCGCCCGTTTGGCCCTCAAGGATACGCTCTATTACGCGCAGCTGCCTGGAGATGGTCAGGTGTTCGAAGTCACCTTCGTTCAAATCCGGGATGACCAGGTCGATTCCGTACTCGGCCGCCATGCGAGCGCGGAAAAACTGCGCTTTGCTCGATTGCGGTCCGGAGGCGAAACCATGCAGGTAAACGTATTTCACTTTGCCAAACGACTTCCCGGAGTCGGAAGCACCTGTTTCCACGCACTGTACTCGTATTCGTCTGTAACCAGGAGCATCTTGCCGAGATGTTGCTGATGGACAATCCGCTCAGGAAGCAAGGTGCCAAAGGTGCTTCGGTTATACGCGACAATCGATTGGTCGGTCACGATCTCGTCCTCATACTCGCGAGTGGAATCGACGCTGATTCGTAGTGGCAAGTATGTAAACGGCTGAACCCAGACCCGACCATGCATTTTCTGGCGCACGGGTGTAAGAGTCTCGCCGAAGACAGTCAGCGCCTCTTTGCCGTCGAGTTGGTGGTAGCTGTAGGCAGCCGATCCGTCCTCTTCGAACTTTTCGAACTGAAACTCGTACCGGGAAGCGCCGCCTCGCGCGAACAGCAGGATGAGCTGTCCCAGATCAGACACAAAGCCGGTAAGACCATGCTCCTCAAATGTCTCCAGAGTCCGCTGATGAGCCTTCTCGTCGCCTGATTTGAGTTGGCGTGCCAGTTCATGAAGTGACCGGGACTCTTTATTCCAGCGCAGGCCGTCGATCGTCAGGACTCGTCTGACTTCCCGAATAGAGCCGCCGGGCACATCGAGGCTCACGAAACCATACTCGGACACGATCACGCGGGTGTAGCCGGGCAGTCTCGCCGTCGTTCCATGGAGTCCTTTTCCGATGCGCACACCGTTCGGTACGATCTGCTTCAGAGTTTCACGACCGACAATGCGGTACGCTGTTCTTTCGAAGGCATCTGCTTCGGCACCGAGGCGATCGATGACCTTCGACTGATCAGGGGGATTTTGCCCCTGAAGGGCCGGATTCAGCAGCAAGAGCGCGAGACCCAGGACACGCATTCCTTCTTCCGAGTGTACCGGGATCCGGCGGCGCAAGAATAAATTACAGCGCGTCAGATACTTGCGCGATGCTAGAATAGTTCATTTTAGAGCCAGTTTTGGAGGATTCATGTCCGTTGCGCAGAAGGTGAAGCAGATCATCGTTGAACAACTGGGAGTCGATGAGGCGCAGGTTGACGACACGGCATCATTTGTGGATGACCTCGGCGCAGATTCGCTGGACATCGTCGAACTCGTGATGGCATTTGAAGAAGCTTTCGATATTGACATCCCGGACGAGGATGCGGAAAAAATCACCACGGTCAAAGACGCTGTTGCCTATATCGAGAACAAAAGCAGCAAAAAATAGCCTGACCTGAAACCCCTCCTGGAGCCTTTGGAATTTGTCTAGACGCGTAGTTGTAACCGGTATCGGTCTCCTCTCTTCTGTGGGGTCCGGTGCCGAGGACTGCTGGCAAGCTCTGCGTGAAGGTCGGAGCGGAATTGGCCCGATCACGCAGTTCGATGCGTCCGCATTTACATGCCGCATAGCCGGGGAGGTCAAGAACTTCGATCCGAATCTGTGGATCGAAAAGAAAGAACAGAAGAAGATGGGCCGCTTCATCCAGTTCGCGATCGCAGCGGCCGATCAGGCAGTGAAGGCGTCAGGAATCGCGATCACGGACCAGAATGCCGAGCAGATCGGCGTTTACATCGGGAGCGGTATCGGCGGATTCGAGGTGATAGAGCGCGAGCATCGGAATCTCCTCGAAAAAGGCCCTGGCCGCATCTCTCCGTTCTTTATCCCCGCGACCATCGTCAATCTGGCGTCGGGTCAGGTCTCAATCCGAACAGGTGCCAAGGGTCCCAACTCTGCCGTGGCCACGGCCTGCACCACGGGTGCGCATGCGATCGGTGATTCGTTCAAGATTATTCAGCGCGGTGACGCGGATGCCATGATCTGCGGTGGAACGGAAGCTGCGATCACGCCGATGGGAATCGGTGGGTTTGCGGCCATGCGGGCGCTTTCAACTCGCAATGACGAGCCTGCACGCGCCAGCCGGCCGTGGGACAAGGATCGGGACGGATTCGTCGTAGGTGAGGGTGCAGGCATCCTTGTTCTCGAAGAACTGGAGTTTGCAAAACGCCGGGGTGCGCCGATTCTGGCCGAACTCGTCGGATACGGCATGAGCGCCGATGCATATCACATCACCTCCCCATCCGAGGACGGCGACGGCGCTTATCGGGTAATGCGTAACGCTCTGCGAGATGCTCATCTGGAGCCGGCTCAGATAGGCTATATCAACGCGCACGGGACCTCAACCGAACTCGGCGACAAGCTGGAAACGATCGCAATAAAGCGTGCATTTGGCGAACATGCACGAAAACTGCTGGTGAGTTCGACCAAGAGCATGACGGGTCATTTGCTTGGCGGCGCCGGCGGTCTTGAGGCCGGCATCACCATACTGGCGCTGCGCGACTGTGTTGCTCCGCCAACGATCAACTACGACACTCCCGATCCTGAGTGCGACCTCGACTACGTGCCTAATCAGGCTCGTGAAGCCAACGTAGAATACGCGCTCTCCAACTCATTCGGGTTTGGCGGCACAAACGGCAGCCTGATCTTTCGCCGGTTCCGCGGATAATCAGGCGTTCTGAAGCACACTGACGTGTGCTGACACTCCCGCGGCAAGTCCGCTGAGACTGTACCCGCCCTCGAGTACGGACAGCACACGGCCGTCGCAATGCTCCTCAGCGACGTCCAGCATCAGCCGGGTCAGGTCCTGAAAGTCTTCGTCTTGTAACTGAAAACGACCGAGCGGATCACCGGCTCGGGAGTCGAAGCCGGCGGAGATGATGATGAAATCGGGTTTGAATGTCTCAGCGGCGGGCTTCAGGTCGTTTCGGAATACGCCATAGATCTCGCTCCGTCCTGCGCCCGCATCGAACGGCCGATTCATGGTCCTGCCCTTACCCTCACCTTCTCCTGTTTCGTCGAACGCGCCCGTCCCCGGATACCAGGGGTACTGATGTGTGCTGAAGAACAGGACCGAACCGTCACGCCAAAACACGTCCTGGGTACCGTTGCCATGGTGAACATCCCAGTCGACGATCAACACTCGTTCAGCCCCGAACTTGCTCTTCGCATACCGCGCCGCGACTGCGACGTTGTTGAATATGCAGAATCCCATTCCGCGAGCCTGAGTCGCATGGTGGCCAGGCGGACGGACCGCACAGAACGCATTCTTCACCCGGCGATTGAAAATCGCATCTACCGCGTTCAGGACACCTCCTGCTGCGCGCAGCGCCACGTCCAGGGAACGTGGAGTCACGTCGGTGTCGCCAGTTGACAATATGCGCCTTCCGGCCGTGATCTCTCTTTTCGCCAGTGCTATGTAGTCGCGGGAATGAACGGCGGCGAGTTCGTCGTCGGTGGCGGGTCGAGGCTCGATGCGCGTCATCGCTTTGACTAATCCCTCACGTTCCAGGGCTGCCGTGATTGCGTCAAGACGCTCCGGCCTTTCCGGATGTGCTTCGCCGGGTGAGTGCTGTTTGTAGACAGGGTCGAGCAGCAGGCCCGAGTTAGTCATTTCGTGTGGGATCCTCTCCGCGCTTTTCATCGTAACCGGGCACTGTGTTCAGTTGATATACTCGCCGTCAATCGAGGAGTACATCATGCGCACACGCTGGGCTGTTTTGCCCTTTATTGCAGTGTCGATAACCGCGGCGACTTTGCCGAAAACTCGCCCGGAAGAGGCAGGCCTGTCCACGGAACGCCTCCAGCGGGTCAGTGTTCTTGTCAAACGCTATATAGACGCCGGAGAAATCGCCGGAGCGGTCTCACTTGTCTCCCGCCGAGGTCACCTGTTGATGCTCGAAGCGCAGGGAGTGATGGACCTGGAAACGCGAAAGCCTATGTCGACGGATGCGATCTTTCGTCTCGCTTCGATGACGAAGCCGATCACCAGCATTGCCGTCATGATGCTCCATGAAGAAGGTCGGTTTCTCCTTGATGATCCTGTGTCTAAGTTTCTGCCCGAGTTCAGGACTCCCAAAGTTGCACTCGCCAATGCGCCGAACGAGCGGCATGACGGGGGTTATCGTCTGGTACCCGCCGACCGGGAGATCACAATTCGTGACCTGCTGACGCACACTGCTGGCCTTGCCAGCGGGACCGCCGGACCGACGATGGATGCAGTCAGGAAACTCAATGCGTCACGTAAGCCGGAAGACGTCCTTTCTGATTACATCCGCCGCCTGGCCGAATTGCCGCTGAATTTCCAGCCCGGAACCGCCTGGGAATACGGCCCTGCCACGGACGTCCTTGGACGGCTTGTAGAGGTGTTGTCCGGCCAGTCGCTTGACGCGTTCTTCCGATCACGGATTCTCGGCCCGCTGATGATGAACGACACCTTTTTTTATCTGCCGACGGATCGCGTGCCGAGGCTGACCACCGCCTACACGAAGCAGGACGGACAGCTGAAGAAACTGCCAGGCCCGGGACCCGCAAATCCGAACGGGCATTTCTTCAGCGGAGCAGGCGGACTTGCCGGAACAGCGGAGGACTATCTGAAGTTTTGTCAAATGCTGCTGTTCAACGGACGAGCGAAAAGTGCGCTTGACACCAAACCACTGGTTAGCAGGAAAACCATCGAGATGATGACAACCAACCAGATCGGCAAGCTTCCGCTTTGGCTGGATTCGTACCGAGGCTACGGATTCGGGCTGGGGTTCCGAGTCCGTGAAGATCTTGGGCAATCTCCCACTCTGGGTTCCGTCGGCGAATTCGGCTGGGGAGGCGCTTACGGAACATACTTCTCGATCGACCCGAAGGAGCAGCTGATCGGAATTTTGATGATTCAGCTGATGCCATATTCTCACCTGAATATTCGGCCCGAATTTCAGAACGCAATAAATCAGGCGATCATCGATTAATCGCGACGCTTATCAGTTAAAATGTAAGCTCCGATGCAAGACGATTCGAAGCTCAAAAGCGTATTTCGGTTCGCCTGGTTCTACAGTGCTTTTCAGGACGCGATTGGTGCGCGGAAGAGCTGGGACTGGTTTGTTACCCAGCATCTGCGTCCTAAGCCCGGCCAGAAAATTGTGGACATCGGCTGCGGCACCGGGGATGTACTCAACATGCTCCCGGATGTCGAATACGTCGGGATAGACATCTCGGAGCCTTACGTCGAACTGGCACGCCGGCGGTTTGGCAAACGCGGAACGTTTATGGCCGGCACGGCGGCGACTTGCAAAGATCATCCGGCCCTCGCCAATGCCGACATCGTTATGTGCTGTTGTGTTCTCCATCACCTCGACGACCCCGAGGTGCGCGACGTCTTCGATTTGGCGCAGCGCAATCTTAAGCCTGCCGGCCGCTTTGTCGGTATGGAACCCTGCATGTTAAGGCATCAGACGGGACCGTCCCGCTGGATCATGTCAAAAGACCGAGGGCAGAATGTTCGCGTCGAGCGAGAATGGCGTGCTCTGCTTCATGAAGATTTTCCGTTTGTTAGTACCGACATTCTGACGGGTCTGATTCGACTGCCCTACGTGCACATCGCGCTCGATGCGTCGAAACAACCGCTCGCCTGAGGTCGCATTTAGCTGTTTCTCTCCGTGAGAATTCCTACCTGTTAGATTCACTATTCCTGTTTGGAATCTGAATCGAAGTTCAGCGGCGCGGTGGTAAAATTGAGCCTGCGTTGCCTGTGTGCAGCTACTGCGTTAGCGGCTGTCCCATTGATTGAAATGCCTACAATGCAAGCTGCGGTAATGGTGAAGGAGGAAAAGGGCACCGTCTCCCCGACCCGGACGATTGCACTTGCGTTCGTTCTTCTGCTTGGTCTGACGATCGCGCTGCAAGTTCTCGGAGGCGCGTGGAAGGCTGAGTTCAGCGGATACCCGGATGAGCCGGCACATTTTGTGACTGGCCTGATGATCCGCGACTATATTGCGTCCGGGTTCCCGGGCTCACCAGTTAAATTCGCTGAAAACTATTATCTGCACTATCCGAAAGTCGCATTCGGTATGTGGGGACCTCTCCTGCATATTTCTGAAGCGCTCTGGATGTTAATCTTTCCGCCATCGCACCCCGCAATTTTGCTTTTGACAGGTCTCATCACAGCGCTGACAGCTGCGCTGCTGTTTCGAGCTATGATGACCGACTTTGGCGTCTTCGTCGCCGGTACCGGAGCCGTGATCTTCATCTGTGTTCCCACCGTTCAGCAGTTCACGGCAATGGCGATGGCCGACGGGCTTGTTGCGCTGATGGATTTCTGTGCAGCGCTGGTTTTCATTCGCTATCTTCGTGCCGGTCGATTGCGGGATTCCGCGCTGTTCGGCGTGTTTGCCTGCCTGAGTATTCTGGCCAAGGGCAATGGCGTTGCACTTGTTTTGCTGCCGCTGTTCGCGATGATTGCTTTAAGAAGATTCAGCCTGCTCGCGACGAAGTCTTTCTGGGTTGGTGCGGCGATCATCGCACTGATTGGTGGGCCGTGGCAGTACTACTCGGCACGGATGCTGAGCGACATCATTGTCCGGAAGTACGGCTGGGAGGCAATCCCGTTTTACACAGAGAGTCTCTACCGCATTGCGGGTGTACCAATACTCGTTCTCGCGATCGGCGGTCTGATCGCCAGCGTCGTCCTGCCATGGAAGTCGAGAAAAGTTGAACCGAAATGGGCATGTATGGCAGGTTTGTTGCTTGCAATTTTCGTCTTTCACTGCCTGATGCCGACCTCGGGTGGTGACAGACGGTACTTCATCGCACTCGTGCCGCCAATGGTGATGTTTGCTGCCGCGGGGCTTCAATATCTGCTTCGCGTGGCTCGCAGCTGGATTCGGGTGCCCGATTCCGGTGCAGCAATCGCGGTCACTTTGGCGGCGCTGTTTTTTTCCACGGCATTTCGAATTCCGCAGAAGAGATACTTCGGTTTCGACAAGGTAGCAGATGAACTGGAAAGGCCAGCGTATAAGGACAGCATCATCCTTATATCAAGTGAGGGCGAGGCTGAAGGGTTGCTGATCTCAGAGATGGCGATGCGGGAACATCGCCCCGGTCATATCCTGCTCCGTGCGACCAAGATGATCGGACAGTCCGACTGGAACGGTGAGCGGTACCTTCTGTTGCGGGATACTCCGGAGAAAGTACTTGCATGGCTGCGCTCGGTCCCGGTAGAACTCATCGTTCTCGATACCACGAAGCTCTACACGTCACGTCATCACGAACTAATCAAGGAAACGCTGAATCAATACCCGGACGCCTTTGAACTACTTGGCAGGTACCCTGCCGCAGGACCAGGGAAAGACTTAATTCAGCTTTACCGCGTTAAAGGCGTCTCGTCAAAGAACCACGGTCGGATCCGCATCGATCTGCCCTTTACGCTCGGCCGTTCGATCGGCAGCGAATAAGATCACTGCCGTTCTCCCCCTGGGACTGGGGAATGAGCTTTCGCCGGTCAGCTTTTCGCCACTCTGCCGACATTCCTTGCAGGTTCAGGATCACACCAGCAGGATCACACCAGGAAGCTAAGTCAAAGGATCAGGAAATGTCCGGTGTTGGTCAGGCAAATGCATGTAACGCAGACCGCGCGGCGCACGCCCAACGGCTACAGCTTTCGGAAAGGAGCGTACCTGACGGACCGCCGACTGTTTGCCGGATGCTCACATAAGCCCAATTCGCGAGTCTAAAGCGTTGAATTTGAAGCTGCGGGCTGCCTGCGGGCATCTCAATACGGTGTTACACTTTCCGGTAGAGTTCTTGCAACTCGGTGTTTCGTTCCAGCGTCCTACGTGATGTCTGGCGACTGGTGTCGAGAGGATGTATCGATATGATCGCGCAGCGTGAGGAAACTGAGCAGCACATGAATGTGGATCGCATGAACGCGAACACCGGCATAATTCAACCGGAGGATCACCTCAATCGACTGCTGCTTGCCGAGACCGGTAAGCCGTGGATTCAGTCGCTGATCGAAAACGTTCGCGACGCGATCAATCCGCCCAAGCTGCCGCCCCTCGAAGTAACGTCAAAACCAGTAGCGGTCAAAGACATCTGGGGCGCTGACGAGAACAAAGGACGGGCTGGTGTTTCGTCATTACTGATTCACTGCGGTGTCGTTACCCTGCTGATTTTCGCGGGCACTAACAAGAGAGTTCAGCAGGTCGCGAAACAGACCGTTTCGCTGGTAATGCCCGCCGACATCGAGCCCTACGTTCCTGCTCCCCAAAAGAAGAACGTTATGGGGGGTGGCGGTGGCGGCGGCGACCACTCTCCCACGCCCGCCAGCAAAGGCAAGCTCCCCAAAATTGCACCGCGGCAGTTCGTGCCACCTTCGGCGGTGGTGAATAACCCGAATCCGAAGCTCACGATGGAACCGACTATCGTCGTCCAGCCGGATGCGCAGCTGCCACAGATCACTGCGAATAACTACGGATTGCCAACAGGTGTTCCGGGACCTCCCTCCAATGGAACAGGCGCGGGCGGCGGTATCGGTTCTGGCCGTGGCGGTGGTGTCGGCTCCGGTGATGGCGCGGGCTTTGGCCCGGGAAGCGGCGGTGGAACCGGCGGTGGCGTTTATCGAATCGGTGGCGGCGTGTCGGCCCCTGTCCCGATCTTCAAGCCCGAGCCTGAGTACTCGGAAGAAGCTCGCAAAGCCAAATTCCAGGGTGCCGTTATTCTGTCCATCGTGATTCTGCCCGACGGTTCGACAACCAACATCCGGGTTACTCGTCCACTCGGTCTCGGTCTCGATGAGAAGGCGATTGAAGCAGTTCGTAAATGGAAATTCCGTCCCAGCATGAAGGACGGAAAAGCAGTCGCGGTTAGCGCCAACGTGGAAGTCAACTTCCGGCTGCTCTGATCGCACAAGGTTATAGAACCCACATAAGGGCGATGCTCCAAACCGAGCGTCGCCCTTTCTTCTTTTCCGGCGTCTACGTCGAGGAGGAGAATGACAAACATGGCACTCGCCGTCTATGGCATTTACAGCACCCGGGAGCACGCGGAGGAGGCGCTGGACATTATGAAAACCGCGGGCATTCCTGTGACCGATATCTCAGTCCTGCTTCCCGACAACATTGGGACCAAGGACATCGGCTACGAGAAGCACACCAAGGCTCCTGAGCGTGCGACGGCGGGTGCAGCGACAGTTGGGGTCGTCGGAGGAGCGCTGGGGTGGCTTGTGGGTATAGGCGCGCTGGCGATCCCGGGCATAGGGCCATTGCTTGCGGCCGGGCCGATCATGGCAGCACTCGCCGGATTCGGTGCGGGCAGCGTTATTGGCGGACTGGCGGGAGCGCTGGTCGGGCTGGGCATTCCCGAGTATGAGGCCAAGCGTTATGAGGGTCGGATTCGCTCGGGCGCCGCGCTGTTGTCGGTTCACTGCGGCGATAATGTGAGCGTGCACCGCGCGAAGGAATTGCTTGCAAATACCGGCGCCGAGGACATCTCCACTGGTGAGGAAGGCTCGGTATCAGCGCGCGACCGTCGCGAAGAAGCAGCGCGTCCCTGATTGTGCCGGAACAGCCCGGCAAACGCGAACCCA
The DNA here is from genome assembly GCA_963794765.1 of Bryobacteraceae bacterium. Taxonomy (GTDB): domain Bacteria; phylum Acidobacteriota; class Terriglobia; order Bryobacterales; family Bryobacteraceae; genus JAWXCM01. Next base: position 206,710 of record CAWCGC010000028.1, read on the forward strand.
TCGACCGTGAGGAGCTCCTGCAGCGTCTCGCGGAACAGATTCGCAGCGGCGAGTACGAGGTCGATGCCGACGCCCTTGCAGCAGCCATCATTGAGCATTTGCGGAAAGAAGCCGACCTTCAGAAGTGAAACTCGGTTTTCACCACACGGTTGTTGGGATCAACGACCGCCTGGGCGGAGAACTGGAAGAACAGATCCGTCGCCGAAACACCGATGTTCCCATCGCCGCGGGGTGAGGGCGTTGTCGTCCACAGGATGGCGCGGGAAAACGCCCGGAGTTCCTGAAACAGCGGATCGACAGCTGCCGCCTGAATGGCAGGTGAGGCTTCCGGTTTGAACAACACCCGAACTTCACCCGGGTCGCCTTCTCTCGCAAGATGCACTTGTCGAATAACGAAACGCGAGCCCGTCTCGACGATGCCGTGCCACAACATGGGATTCAGCGTGTCTGCATAGACGCTGACGCGCTGCGGTGTCTCGCCTTCATACGTTTGGTTTTCAAGCACAGATTGTGCACGCTCATGCAGGTACCAGCGTGTCGCGTCATATCCCGTCACCAGGAGCAGTCCCAACACTGCAAGACCGGTACCCGGGCCTGACTTTCCACCGATCTCCGAACTGACCAGCCGTCCTAGTAACGGCATGAGTGAGGCGACCAGGAGAATTCCCCAGATCCACGGGTCAACGACGTTTGTGCTCATGAGACCCGCCCAGTCGGAGTTCCACGGCAGGAATAGCCGAACACGATATTGATTGGTCGAGTCCAGCAGCAAATGGCTGCCGACGCCCAAAACCGCTAGCAGCCAGCCGCGGAGCCAGAATTTTGGCTCCGTGCGCCAGATGAGAGCCACAATCATGATCGGTAACAGGGCAACGACAGGAATCGAAATCAGCGCGTGGGTCAAGCCCCGGTGGTTCTGAAAATAGCTGGCTGCCCCGGCGAAGCCGCTGACTACATCAATATCCGGAGCATTGGCCGCCATCATCAGCAACGGACCGGCGTGAGGGTGCAGCTTTCGAAGACCGGCGCGGCTGAGCAGCAGTCCCGTGAGCGTATGGGTCAGATTATCCATTGAGCTTCGGACGGTGTTTGTCGCGGAACGCGCCTGGAACCAGCAACGTAAGAGCGTCCGGAACAATGCTGAGTTTCGCCGGCAGCCTGCCGGCAAACTCGCCATCGATCTGCAGATAAATACCTTCGTCTTGCGGAGAGTCGAGCTGAATAGAATTAGTCTGCACGATCGACACTCCGTTCATGTTCTCAAGACGTCCCGCGATGATTCCCAGGAGATAACGCAAATACGGGATCGTGTTGGTGCCCTGGAACAGCAGCAATTCGAAATGATCGCTAAGAAGCGATGCATTGGGTGCAATCCACAAATCACCCCCATAATTTCGAACACGGCTGGCGAGTGCGAAACTGCACCGGCTGACGTCGCCGTTTACTAATACACTGAACTGCGGCAGGCGCTTGCCAAATTGACGGAATCCCCCAAGCCAGTATGCAACGCGTCCGATCTTTGCTTTCAACCCGACATTGATACTGTAGACGATCATGGCATCGAACCCAGCGCCGGCCATCAGCAGGAAATGTCGCGAATCATGCTGGTTTTCGAGAAGCCCGGCAGCGATTCTAACCTCAACCAGATGGGGGGCACCCTTTGCGGCCTCGACCATGTCAGTGCCGATACCTAGTTCCACAGCGAGCACATTCGCGGTGCCAGCGGGGAGAACACAGATCGGCACCTTGGTGCCGATCATTCCGTTTGCGACTTCATTGATCGTGCCGTCACCGCCCGCAGCGAAGATCACATCTGCACCTTGCTCGATGCATCCGCGTGCGATCCCGGCCGCAGTTCGTTCGCCCGTAGTCGGCACGGCCGTGACGCGGTGCCCCTGGGACGACAACGCGTCGATGCTACGTTGAAGAAGTTGATTTCTTCCGCGGTTCAGCTTGCCGGCAGAAGGGTTATAGATGAGATAAGCGTTCTGCCAGGTCGCGATAAGGCAGCCTCGTTCTTTCAATTGTAGTCACGCGTCAGATTAGACCACGTATGGCCGAGTCCGTTCCAAAACAGGTTGCGCTCCTCCGTGACGAGTTGAGACGCCACGAGCACCTGTATTATGTCCTCGACCGGCCCGAGATTTCTGATGCGGAGTACGACCAGCTCATGCGAAAGCTGCAGGCGCTGGAGTCGCAGCATCCCGAGCTGACAACACCCGACTCTCCGACGCAGCGGGTAGGCGGCAAGCCTCGCGAAGGATTTGTCAAGGTAACGCATAGCTCGCCCATGCTGAGCCTCGACAATGCACTGAATGAGGCGGAACTGCGCGCGTGGGATCAGCGAGTGCGTGATGGCCTGCGCGGCGAGCCTGTTGTTTACGTAGCGGAACTGAAACTCGATGGCCTGTCTATGGCGACGCACTATCGGGACGGCCACTTCGTTCAGGCTATCACCCGAGGAGACGGTCGAGTCGGGGAAGATGTCACGGAAAACGCACGAACGATTCGGTCCTTGCCACTCAAGGTAGCTTCCACGGAATGGTCTGCCTTCGAGGTGCGAGGCGAGTGTCTGATGAACCGGCGCGGCTTCGAGCGGCTGAATGACGATCGGGATGCCGCGGGCCAGCCCCGTTTTGCGAATCCTCGTAACGCGGCCGCCGGGTCACTCCGCGTACTCGAGCCCGCAATTACGGCAGGCAGGCCTCTGGAGTTCTATGCCTATCTTCTGCTCGTCAATGCTTCAGTGCCGGTTGAGAGCCACTGGGCGTCGCTGGAACGGCTGAAAGATCTCGGTTTTAAGGTAAATTCTCATCGCCGCCGCTGTCATTCTCTGGACGACTTGCTCGAATTTATTGCCGAGTGGGAACAGAAACGAGACACACTGCAGTACGACATTGATGGCATCGTCGTGAAAGTGGATTCGCTGAACCAGCAGCTGAAACTCGGATGGACGTCAAAGTTTCCTCGGTGGGCAATTGCATTCAAGTATCCCGCGCGTCAGGCAGAGACTGAACTCGAAGCAATCGAAGTACAGGTCGGCCGGACCGGAGCACTGACTCCCGTTGCTCATCTCAAGCCGGTGTTCGTTGGGGGCGTGACGGTATCTCGCGCGACGCTGCACAACGAGGATGAGATCGAGCGTCTCGAGGTGCAGATCGGAGACACGGTCGTACTCGAACGAAGCGGTGATGTCATTCCGAAAATCGTGCGCGTGAGCAGGCAGGGCGATCATCGACTGCCATTCACCATGCCGAAGAAGTGTCCCGTGTGCGGCGGTGAGGTGGCTCGCGAAAACGGTGAGGCCGCCAGTCGCTGCCTGAATACAAACTGCCCCGCACGCCTGAAGGAATCGATCCTGCACTTCTCCGCGCGTCCCGTAATGAACATCGACGGACTTGGCACCGCTCTTGTGGACCAGCTTGTAGATGGCGGGCTGGTTCGGAGTGTCGCCGATCTCTACGACATCACGCTCAACCAGCTAATCGATCTCGAGCGCATGGGGAAGAAGTCAGCAGAACGGATTCTCGCCAATATCGAAGCCTCAAAGCAGCAGCCGCTTCCGCGTGTCCTCAACGGACTTGGAATTCCGTTTGTCGGCGAGCGCACTGCAGTTCTTGTTGCAGAGCACTTCGGCAGTCTTGATGCAATTGCCTCGGGATCAATGGAGGAACTGCAGGGTGCCGAGGAAGTCGGTCCAAAGGTCGCTCACAGCATTCACCGCTTCTTCGAAGAGCCTCGCAATCGCGAACTCGTGGAACGGCTGCGTGCGGCGGGGCTGCAGTTTACTTATACAAAGCGCCGGCGCGAGAGCGGCCCGCTCGAAGGTAAAACACTGGTCCTTACCGGTTCACTTCCGAACTGGTCGCGGGATGAAGCCAAGGCAAATATCGAAGCCGCAGGGGGGAAAGTATCAGGTTCGGTAAGTAAGAAAACGCATTACGTTGTTGCCGGTGAAGACGCTGGTTCCAAGCTGGACAAAGCGAGGGAACTCGGAGTGCCGGTTATCGATGAAGCACAGCTTAGGAACATCCTCGGCGCCGCATGAAGAACTTGCTCGCTTCTCTGGTCAGCTGGGGTGCTCCGGGCCTGTTTTTCGCCGCGTTCCTTGACGGCGCCGGTCTCACCATTCCGGGCGGCGTCGATGTGCTTGTCGTTTATCTGGCTGCAAACCGGCCGAACGAAATTCTGTTCCTCGCAACGCTGGCCGTCCTCGGTTCAACAATCGGAAACACGATTCTGTTCAGCATCGCAAGGAAGGGCGGTGAACTGTTCCTCAATAAGCGATCAGGTTCGCGTTACGGCCGCAAGTTTCGTCACTGGTTCGAACACTACGGGCTGCTGACCGTCTTCATCTCTGCCCTTGTGCCGCTGCCGGTGATGCCGATGAAGATATTTGTCTTCTGCTCAGGAGCGCTCGGCATTCCGGTTCGACAATTTCTCATTGCGTTCCTCGCGGGACGTATTCCGAGATATCTGGCGCTGGCATATCTTGGCAGTCTGATGGGCCATGACGCTCTCACATACCTTCGTGGGCATGTCTGGCATTTGGTTCTGTTTGCCGCCGCGCTGTTCGTTGTCCTCTGGATGACGATCCGCTACGTCGACCAGAAGCGTGCCCGGGAGCAGCGCATCCTTAGTTCGTGAGCGTGATATTCGCCTCGATAATCGTGCTGACCTCGACGGGCCGATCTGTGGATGAGCTTCGCGCCCTGCACATTATCGCCGACCTCGATGCGCCTTACTGTGGCGGCTTGCCGGTGTGGCCTCAGCTCGACTCACGTCTTCGGCGGCGGAGCAGCGGATGTATTCGCGTGAGCCACGACCGCCACCTATATCGATCCGCTGGCGGCTGAATACGCTTCCTGCTCCATTACCTCGGAGGGTGGTAGTCAGGTCGATTGGTGTCGGGCGCGTCAGGAGGTTGCTGCCGCGCTCCTGGTGTTGTCCTTTGCCTGGGCACTGTCCCTGCGGAGGATCGCTATTGGTGCGATTGGGTTGACAGTTGCTGCCTCATTCTTGCCTCCACGAGAGAAGAACTTCTTCACGTCGGCAAACGTCGTTTCGGGATCATTGTTGAAACATGCTTAAGCCGATGTTGATAATGGTTGCCCTTTGCGAGAACCTCGTCAATCACAAAACGTGCCTGCTGCATCGCTGCACCTCGGTGCACGAAGTTGAGAGAGACTTCTTCGGTTGCCTTCTCCAGCACGCAGTACAGGCTGTACGTCTTCTGGCTCGCCGGACATTCGCGATTGTCGGCCCGATTCCATTTCGATGGCGACCTTAGAATGTAGCGCGCTCGCTGCACGATGCGGATGTCGCTTTCACTCACTGGCGGATTCGCATCGGATGAAACGCTAAATTTCGGGTCCTGTGCGCTGAGGACGCCGTAAAGAGCGACGAATACGAGCGAGGTGGAGTTCATGGAATTCCTTACTGTCGATCGAGCCCGGCGTTACTCTGCTTTGCGCCGGGCTAGCCATTTTCGACCCGTGCCTTCATCTCCGAGTACGCCGTTTCGATCAGACGGCTCAGGGCGGCGTCGTTTGTGGGTGTGCCCGGCCTCAGCTTCACATGTCGCATGAATTTGCCGTTGCCTTGCAGCAAGTGAGCCGGATCGGGAAGCGCTGCTCCCTGAAAGAAGCCAACGCTCACGTGTGAAGTGAATACATTGACGTACGCGAAGGGCACATCTCCGAGACATGCTACCGGACATCCATCATGCATGAGCTCGCGGACTTCATCTCCGCACTGCCGCATTACCTCGAACCACTGACGCGCCATTGCTCCTAATTCACCTGCATGCTGTTCCATCCACGCGTCGATGGCTGAGTCCCGCTCTACTGCACCGTTGAAGCGCAGCAATTCCGTTCTCATGGTCCAATCTGCCTCGTTCTGCTTGAGATCTGATCACGATTCACTGTTGACACGCCAAGTTCCCCGCTGTGACGAAGTGCGGCGCGACCCAGGTCAATTGCTTTCACATCTAAGCTGAGATCCGTCCGTCTTTGTAGCTCCCGAGTGACGGGTTACCCGGTTCCAATCTGTTCGACGCGTGAACCTCGTGGCACTGTGGCAGCGCTTCAGGCGGAAGGACGGGTTGCTCCTGACCCGAGATCGGTGCGGCGCATGGCCCACAGGCCGATCCACCCGAGGACGGCAAGATTGGGGAACAGCAACGGGGCGAACGGCGGGGCACCGCTGATCACGTTGTCGAAAAACCTGCGAGAAGGCCCATGGACATCAGCGATTACATGCAACATAAACCCGAGCACTCCAATACCTGCCTGTAACAGCAATACACCGGCACACACCACCAGGTAGCGCCAGTCGACACGGCGGAGAAAGAGAGCGAGCAGGAATGAGACAGCGAATGCTGCGCTTCCGACCGGGATCCATTCCGAACTATTGAAGAAGCCATTGGTCGCATGGTCAGTTAAACTGAGCACGAAGTTTCCAAGAAAGCCAGCAGTGGTCAACAGGAGTACCCACTGGCTCCACTCCGGTGTGCGCACATCTACCATGCGATTCATGACAAGAAGCAAGCCTATTCCGGTGTATGCCAGCGGAGCTGCAAACGGAGCCGCGTAGGTGAGACTGCGGAGCGTTCGCTCGTAGAAGAACTGACTATCGAGATGGTAGATGACTCCGGCAAGCCCCACCGCACACGCCATTGCCCCGACACAGTATCCCGCGGCCAGCCAGATGCCGGGACGATTCCAGCGCTCGCGTGCGAGCAGACCTACAATCAGGAGAATCGGGGCGGCGAGCGAAAAATACAGAGGAATGTATTCCGCCGAATTGCGAAATGCATTCGCAGAATGAGCCAGATAAATGTCTACGGTCAAAAACGCAAGGTTCAGAAGTGCGAATGCTTCCACCCACAGAACGTAATCACTTCGCCATCTCTCGAGCACGCGATCGCCCTCCGGTCTGCATCTGTGAAGCCATGGACTTCATTTGCACGAGTTTCGAAAGCATCGGGTAGTTACCATGCCATTGCACGAAATCTGCCCCACCCATGAAGGCCCCGTGTTTTGAGGTACGGCCATCGTAGTGCCAGAAATCGAAATACACGAAGTCAATCGGATGGGAGAACGGCTTGTTGGCCAGAGCTCCCGATGCGTGAAGACTATCCATGATCGATTTGGCCTCGGTCACTCGATCGTTTGTCTGCTGCACAACGCGTTCGGCCTGCGTGTAGACTTTTTCAATCACGGGTTTCGTGTGGCACTGGTTGCAGACCTGCTTCATATTTTCCTGACCGTACTCGTAATTGGGACGCTGCTTCGAGATGGCATCGGCCAGATTCCACGAAAGCCGCTCTGAAGGGTCATGAGTGACTTTGAGGCCATTCAGTCCACTCATATGACAGGTGGCGCAGGTCGGAACGAACATGTCCTGAGTGGTCAGGCGCTTCGGCGGGGCATTCAGATTCAGCAGGTGCTCCTGAGCCTGGAACATGACGCCATGTTTGGATTCTTCGTAGATTTCTATTTGTGAATGATCCGGGCCCATGTGACATTGCGCGCAGGTGCTCGGTAAGCGAGCAATGGACACGGAACTCGTATGCCGGGTGTGACAGGCGGTACAGGAGCCGATTGTGCCGTCGTCATTTGGCCGTCCGATACTGTGGCACTGCTCGCATCCGCTGGTCATGGCGGATTTTCCTTCCAGTTCCACGAATGGATGCGGCGGACGTTTCGCATACCCCGGATGGAATCGCTCCGCGTAAGCCACCTGTTCCGGTTTAAGACCCTTTTCGCCATAGACCGCGGCCCATGACACCCCCGCGTGGCGACTTCGCAGAAACTCCTGATAGATCCCCTCGTGACAGCCACGACAATTTCCGGCGGTGAGCTTCGCAGAAATCACGAACCCGTGATGCTCTTTTTTTGCCTGGTTTTCCTGCGGCTGATGGCACTCGAGACAGCTGACGTTTTTCTGGCTGTGAATGCTCATCTCGTACTCGTGCACCACGGAATACTGCGTTCGGTAGTGGCACTCCGCGCACTTCCCCTGTGCTTTCACGAGTGCCGCGTTCGGCTGAGCAGTTTCCGCCTGCGGACGGGCTCTGTTGATCAGAAATGCTGCGACAATTAGCGAGAATCCGATTACTACAGCTACGAAAACGGTTCGAAACATTAAGTCCTCAGGTTCTCGGTCCTGACCTAAGACTCACTAAACTCTACTCTCGGTGTAATTTCGCTGGCCGTTTTTGGGAGCAGGCACCAACCTTCAAGTTCGCCTGGGTTGAGTGAAGACCTGGTTTATCTGGCTTTGATGTCCAGATTGGAAAAGTATCCTTCGGTACCTGGTCCTACCCATAAGGCCACTCCTCCGGGCGCCGGGTCGAGTTTGAGATCGTTGACGATCAAACAGGGCTGCTCGGCTGCGTTCACGTAGAGGCGCGCTTTGCGGCCTTCGATCTCGATCCGGTACTTCGTCCAGACACCGGGTTGCAAATCGACGTACGACTCGTACTTCTCGGGCGCTTCGCGACGCGAGCGGGCGAAGTCGAAATCCGGGTGGGAACTGTATTGGGTCGAGTGATTGCGCCTGACCTGATCGTCGGCTCGGCCGTTTGTGGGCCGGAGGTAGATGTACTCGTAACGTCCGTCGTTTTGCACGCGGAAGGCGATGCCGATAAAGCCGCGCGCACCCTCGGCGGCACCGGCGGCAGGTTGACCGGCCAGATCTACGCTGATCACGCCGTCGCGGAACGTGACGTCCTTCAGCAGAGCGTACGAGGTGGCGTTTGCCGCCTCGGGTTTGGCGATCAGCTGGACCGCATTTCGGCCTTCGAAGCTGGTTTGCGCAATGCTTACGTTTTTGCCGCTGAGCCGATCAGGAGTTTGCGCCGCAAGCGGCATCGAGAGCAGCGCGAAGATAGCGACAATCGTTCCAGTGTTGAGGGACGGTGACGGGAATGTCATAGAAGTTTGGGAGACTCTGGCCTAAAGACTACTAAAAGTTGCGGGACAGGAGCGAGTCCGGGCTGGCACACCACCACTATCTGAGTGCATTTCACTCAACTTAATTGCAACCTTTCGGCTCACCTGCTACTCTAACCCGGTAGACATGGACTTTAACAGAATGACCGAAAAGGTCCAGCAGGCGCTCCAGGCTGCGCAGTCCAAAGCTGTCCGTCTTCACAATCAACAGATTGACGTTGAGCACCTCCTTGCCGCCCTCCTCGAACAGGAAAACGGCGTCGCTCTCTCTATCCTGTTGAAAGCAGGACTCGAAAACCCGGAAAACCTCCACCGCCGCCTCGAAGAGGAACTGGAAAAGCGGCCCAAAGTCTCGTCTCCTTCCGGCGCACCCGACCAGATCTACGTCACTGGCCGGCTGAACACGCTGCTTACGCATGCCGAGGATGAGGCCAAACGGCTCAAAGACGAATACACCTCCGTCGAGCACCTGCTGCTCGCGATGACCAACGACAGCGTTAACGGATTCACAGCACGGGTCCTGAAAGAACTCGGAATCACCCGCGACCGCCTGATGAAAGGGATGCAGGATGTCCGGGGCAACCAGCGCGTCACCAGCCAAAATCCCGAAGCCACGTACGAATCGCTTGAGAAATACGGTCGCGATCTGACCAAACTGGCTGCGTCCGGCAAGCTCGACCCGGTAATTGGCCGAGATGACGAGATCCGCCGGGTTATCCAGGTCCTTTCGCGGCGCACGAAGAACAATCCGGTGCTGATCGGCGAACCGGGCGTCGGCAAGACTGCCATTGTGGAAGGACTCGCCCAGCGCATTGTGCGGGGCGACGTTCCCGAAGGTCTCAAGGACAAAAAAGTCGTTTCGCTCGACATGGGCGCGCTCATCGCCGGAGCCAAGTTCCGGGGTGAATTCGAAGAGCGCCTGAAAGCGGTTCTTAAAGAGGTCCAGTCTTCGGCCGGCGAGATCATTCTCTTCATTGACGAGCTCCACACTGTTGTGGGCGCCGGTAAAGCCGAGGGCGCTATGGACGCCGGCAACCTGCTGAAACCGATGCTGGCTCGCGGCGAACTGCACTGCATCGGCGCGACCACGCTGGATGAATACCGTAAGCACATCGAAAAGGATGCGGCGCTGGAGCGTCGTTTCCAGCCAGTGCTGGTAGACCAACCATCGGTTGAGGACACCATCTCGATCCTGCGCGGTCTCCGTGAGCGTTATGAAGTGCATCACGGCGTCCGTATTAAAGACACTGCACTGGTGGCTGCTGCTGTCATGAGCAACCGCTACATCTCAGACCGTTTCCTGCCTGACAAGGCGATCGACCTGGTTGACGAGTCGGCTGCCAAGCTGCGGACGGAGATCGATTCGATGCCTTCCGAGCTCGACGAGATGCTTCGGCGGGTGATGCAGCTTGAGATCGAGCGTGAGGCGCTCCGCAAAGAGAAGGACGAAGTTTCGCGCGAGCGGCTGGAAAAGATCGAAGCCGAACTCGCCAACCTGAAAGAGCGTTCGAATGCGCTCAGGGCGCAGTGGCAGGCCGAGAAAGAATTCGTTGCGAAGCTGCGCACACTGCGCCAGCAGCTGGAAGAAACGCGCGTCGAGATCGACAAAGCCGAACGCGCGTACGACCTCAATCGCGCGGCCGAGCTGAAGTACGGCAAAGTTCGTGAGCTCGAATCGCAAATCGCAGAAGCCGAAAAGAAGATGGATGAGGCAAATCGCAACAACCGTCTTCTTAAGGAAGAAGTTACTGAAGAAGAGATCGCCGAAGTCGTCAGCCGCTGGACCGGTATCCCGGTATCCAAACTGATAGAAGGCGAGTTACAGAAGCTGATTCACCTCGAGGAAGAACTGCACAAGCGTGTGATTGGTCAGGACGAAGCCGTACAGGCCGTTGCCGAAGCCGTCATTCGCGCCCGAGCCGGACTGAAAGATCCACAGCGGCCGATTGGCAGCTTCATCTTTCTCGGTCCGACAGGCGTTGGAAAAACGGAACTTGCACGGGCTCTCGCCGCATTTATGTTTGACGACGAGCACGCAATGATTCGCATTGATATGTCTGAGTATCAGGAGAAGCACACAGTGGCTCGCCTGATTGGTGCACCTCCGGGATATGTTGGCTTCGACGAGGGTGGTCAGTTAACAGAAGCCGTAAGGCGTCGACCGTATTCCGTTGTTTTATTCGATGAAATCGAAAAGGCCCACCACGACGTCTTTAATGTGCTGCTGCAGGTTCTCGATGATGGCCGGCTTACAGATGGTCAGGGCCGAACCATCAATTTTCAGAACACCATCATCATCATGACTTCGAATATCGGAAGTCATCGCATCCTCGACTACAAGGGTGTGTATGGCGGACCCGATTACGAACGAATGAAGTCGGCTGTGACGGAAGAGCTGCGTAAGCATTTCCGTCCGGAGTTCCTCAACCGAGTGGATGAGATTATCGTCTTCCATGCACTTGGCGAAGAGGAGCTGAAGCACATCGTCGAGATCCAGCTTGGCCGGCTGCGTCAGCGGCTTGCCGATCGCAAGATTGAACTCGGACTGACCGATGCCGCGCGAACTCACCTCGTGCGTGCAGGTTACGACCCGAGTTACGGCGCTCGTCCCCTTAAACGTGCTGTCCAGCGTGAAATCGAAACTCCGTTGGCACGGAAGTTGCTCTCACGTGATATCAGGGACGGCCAGACGGTTCTGGTCGACAGCAGAAACGGCGTGCTCACTTTCAATGGTGAACCCGCTGGTAACCCCGCCGAGGGTGGCCTGGTGAGTGGCCGTCTTGGCTTGGCCTGAGGATTCCGATATCGGGAAATCTTTCAGGCTGCGTCTAAAAATTGCAGGAGACATCATCGAAATGAAAAGCAAGTTTATCCTCACCGGTGTCGCGGCTGCACTAATTGGCTCGGCGGTTACTTACAAGTTTGCCGCCGAGCCGGCCGCGCCGGTATACGTACATGCACAAGAGAAGCAGTACGTTGCACTCACGTTTGCTCCACTGGTCAAGAAGGCTTTGCCGGCTGTGGTTAACGTTGAGTCTGTTGTACGCGCTCGCACAACTCGCAGCGCCGCTCCTCGCGGGCGTCGCAATGCTCCACAGGGTATTCCGCCAGGTCTGGAAGACTTTTTCGGGCAGTTCGGCTTCGGCGGAGCACCGGAAGAGCAGCAGCCCAGAGGCGGAATTGGATCGGGTGTGATCGTGACAAAAGACGGATATATTCTAACGAATAATCACGTCGTTGAAGGCGCGACGGAAGTAAAGGTTTCGACCAATGATCGCCGCGAATTTCAGGCGAAGGTCGTTGGAACGGATCCGCGCTCCGATGTCGCCGTTATCAAGATTCAGGCGAGCAACCTGCCGGTACTCCCGATTTCGGATTCAGGCAGAGTCCAGGTCGGTGATCTTGCCCTCGCGATTGGCGACCCGTTCGGTATCGGGCAAACCGTGACCATGGGTATCATCAGCGCGACAGGACGCGCGGGACTTTCACCTGGTAATTACGAAGACTTCATTCAGACCGACGCGGCAATTAATCCCGGCAACTCGGGTGGCGCGCTGATCAATACCAACGGTGAACTGATCGGTATCAACACTGCGATCATCTCGCGTTCGGGTGGGAATCAGGGCATCGGGTTCGCGATTCCGATCAACATGGCTCGCGAGGTGATGGACCAGCTTGTGAAGAACGGTAAGGTTACGCGCGGCTACATCGGAGTGATTCCGCAGGACATTACTCCGGACCTGGCTCGCGCATTCAATCTGCCGACCGCTTCCGGTGCTGCTATCACTCGCGTTGAGCCGAATACGCCGGCTGCAAAGGCTGGTTTGAAAGAAGGCGACGTGGTGACGGCTGTGAACGGCGAGCCGGTGAATGATGCAAACGGTCTTCGGCTTCGCGTTTCGCGCACGACCCCGGGCACGACTCTTCGCATGACGGTACAACGTGAAGGCGGCCAGCGTGAGATCCCGGTAACGCTCGAGCGGCTGCCTGAGCAGGCGAATGCCAGCGACAAAGATGACGATCAGGGTGGTGGACGATTCGGCCGCGGTGCGAGCAGCACTATGCAGGGCCTGAACGTTACTGACCTGACCAGCGAGATCGCATCGGAACTTCAGCTTCCTGCGGGATCCAAAGGTGTCGTGGTGGCGCGTGTGGATCCTGGCACGGCTCCGGCCGACGCGGGTCTTCGTCAGGGTGATGTCATCACGCAGGTGAATCGCAAGCCTGTGAACTCGGTTGCCGACTTTGAAGCTGCTGTGCGAAGCAGCGGCAGCAAGTCCGTCCTCCTGCTGGTGAACCGCGGCGGCGGCTCAGTCTTTGTCGTTGTCGAGCCGCAGCAACAGGGCAATCAGTAAGCCACGTTTGTCGCGTAGCTTTAAAAGCTAACGAGGGCTGCGAAAGCAGCCCTCTGCAATTTGTTTCACTGTACACGGGGCACAGAATCTAAAGTGCCCCGTTGTCATCTAACAGTAGGGGGGGATTCTGGTGACAGTCTTTCTGTTCACACCGCAGCGTCCGGATGCGGACTGGAAACCGTCTGTAGACATTTACAAAAATTCGGATGGCTGGATTCTGAAGTTCGATCTTGCAGGCGTGCGCCTCGACGATGTGACGGCTCAGTTGTCACGCAACCGCGTTACGGTCCGGGGCATTCGCCGCGACTGGATGCTGGAGGACTCGAGCTGTCACCACTACTCGATGGAAATTTCTTACAGCCGTTTCGAAAGAACCGTTGAGCTGCCCGAAGATTTATCAACCGCCCAGTTCCGGCTCGACTATCGTGACGGGATTTTGTTAGTGCGTATTTTGCGACGAGAGGAAAAGGACAACAACAATGAGTGAAGAAGCCGTGACCACGACTACGAAAACGCTGCCCGTGTTGCCGCTGAAAAACACGGTGCTCTTTCCGTTTCTTCTCATGCCGCTCTCGGTCGGTCGCAGCGCTTCGCTCGCCGCTGTGCAGGCTGCTCTCGGCACGGAAGACAAAGAAATTATTCTTGTAGCCCAGAAAGACCCTGCGGTTGAGGTGCCCGGCAAAGAAGATTTGTACGAGATCGGGACGAAGGCAGTGATTCGGAAGATGGCCCGTCCCAACGAGAACCTGATGGAAGTGCTGGTTCTGGGTGCAGATCGCGTCTCCATCAAATCGGCAGCCCAGACAGAGGGGTATCTTCAGGCAGAAGTCGAGATGCTGCCATTGCCTGAGGGGACGAATGCTGAAGTGGAAGCTCTCCACAGCTCGATCGTCGATCTCGCGACCAAAGCTATCGAACTGGCGCAGCCTCAGGCACCCGCTGAAGTCAGCCGCCTGGTTGCTTCGAGCGACGATCCACTTCGCCTCGTGTATCTGCTGGCCTCGATTTTGAGCCTGGAGATGCAGAAAGAGCAGGCGCTGCTCGAAGCCAACACTCGTGCTCGACGCTTTGCGTCTGATGCACGAGTATCTGGCTCATGAAGTTCAGGTGCTGGAGCTGAAGTCGAACATCAACAACAAAGCCCGGACCGAGATGAACAAGGAGCAGCGCGAGTACCTGCTCCGCCAGCAGCTCCGCGCGATTCAGCAGGAACTTGGGGAGAAGAACCCGGAACAGGCCGAGACCGATATGCTCCGGGAGCAGCTGAGCCAGGTAGAGCTGCCGGAAGAGGTTCGCAAAGAAGTAGACCGCGAACTCGGACGTCTCGAGAAGATTCCGGGTGCCTCGCCCGAGCATAACGTCATTCGCACCTATCTCGAGCTTGTCAGTGAACTCCCGTGGAACAAGTACACGGAAGACAATCTCGAGATAGCTCATGCCCGGCAGGTGCTCGATGAGGATCACTTCGGGCTGAAAGAAGTCAAGGAGCGCATCCTCGAACACCTGGGTGTGCTGCGTATGAACCCGAACGCGAAGGCTCCGATCCTGTGCCTCGTTGGGCCTCCAGGTGTGGGTAAGACCTCGCTCGGTCAGTCGATCGCTCGTGCGCTTGGACGTAAATTCGAGCGCATGTCACTTGGTGGCATGCACGACGAGTCGGAGCTGCGTGGACACCGCCGTACGTACATCGGTGCTATGCCTGGCCGATTGGTTCAGGCGATCCGGCGAGCAGGCGCGAAGAATCCGGTTCTGATGCTCGACGAGATCGACAAACTCGGGCGCGATTATCGCGGCGATCCCGCTGCGGCGCTGCTCGAGATCCTTGACCCTGAGCAGAACAAAACGTTCCGGGATAATTACCTCGATCTCAACTGGGATCTGTCGAAGGTTCTGTTCGTCACCACGGCGAATTCTCTCGACACGATTCCGCGGCCGCTGCTCGATCGTATGGAGATCCTGCGCCTTTCCGGCTACACCGAAGAGGAGAAGATCGAAATCGCGAAGAAATATCTGATTCCTCGTCAGGTGAAAGAGTCCGGTCTGACGGACGAGCAGATCGTGATTTCCGACGATACATTGGCGGTGCTGATTCGCAACTACACACGCGAAGCGGGCCTCCGACGTCTGGAACGCTCCATCGGACGGCTCACCCGCAAGGTCGCGCTGAAGTTCGCTGAAGGCAATACGGATTGGGTAACGATCCAGCCCGACGATCTGGTTGAGCTTCTCGGTCCTGAGCCGTTCACGGTCGATGAGATGCGCCGCAACTCACCTGCGGGAGTGGTTGCCGGCCTTGCATGGACGGAGACTGGCGGCGACGTTCTCTACATCGAAGCGACCGCGCTGCCGGACGGCAATGGCCTGACGCTGACGGGACAGCTCGGCGATGTGATGAAGGAATCCGCGAGGGCCGCCCAGAGCTGGGTCTGGTCGCACGCGGAAGAACTCGGCATCGATGCCGGTGTGTTCAAGAACACGGGTATTCATATTCACGTGCCTGCAGGTGCCATCCCGAAAGATGGTCCGTCGGCAGGCGTGACAATGGCCACCGCTCTTGCATCGATTTACACGAAGTGCAAAGCTCGCCCTGACACTGCGATGACCGGCGAGATCACACTGACCGGACTCGTCCTTCCAATCGGAGGCGTGAAGGAAAAGGTGCTCGCGGCGCGTCGTGCCGGAATCAGGCGTGTCATTCTTCCGAAGGCAAACAGGAAGGATGTGCGCGACATTCCGGAACCAGCTCGCAGCGAGATGGAATTCATCTTCGCCGAGCGAATTGAAGAAGTGCTGGAGAACGCGGTCCCCGGGGTGGCGGACCGCCTCCAGCTTCTGCACGTATAAAGGTCGTCCACGCGTAATAAAATTGGTGATTGTCTGCCAATCCAATAACCTATACGCCGACGAACAGTTACGAATCCGCGCTTGCGGCGGCCTGTAAGCTGTGGGGAATTCAGCCGGAATACTGGGACATTTTCGGCAAGAAACATAACGCCCCGGCAGAAGTTCAGGCCGCCGTTTTGCGTTCTATGGGCGTAAATGCGGATTCGACAGAAAGTCTCAATCGGACATTCGAAGAGCAGGCATGGGCAGAATGGGCCTCGCCGATTCCGAAAACACTGGTGCTCAGCGTGTCCGACGGCTTCATTCCTGTGCGGCTGCCCGCCGATGTCGAGACCATCCAGGCGACCTTCATCTGGGAGAATGGGCAGTCCAGAACAACCCCATTCGATGCGGTACTCCCGGTTGCGGAAGCGCGGCTGCGGGAACAGAATTTCAAAGAATACCGGCTGCCCCTGCCGGCTGAAGCGAAACTCGGATATCACAGGCTGAAGATCGGAAATGCTGAGGCAGAACTGATCCTTTGTCCGGATCGCGCCCACGCCGTCAATGCCAGATCGGCAGGTATCGCTGTCAGTGTTTACGGGTTGAAGTCCGATCGAAACTGGGGCTGCGGTGACTTCACCGATCTGCAGCATTTCACGAAATGGGCTAACCAGTCCCTCGGAGTCGCGTTCGTTGCGCTGAACCCGCTGCACTCGATTCCTAACCGGCAGCCGTATAACACGAGTCCTTATCTGCCGAATTGCAGTTTTTATCGCAACGGCATTTACATCGATATCGAGCGTATCCCGGAGATACAGCGGTCATCCCTGGCACAACGCCTGTTATCGTCGCCGAAGCTAAGGGCCTGTCTTGAGGAACTGCGGTCCAGCGCTTACGTTGAGTACGAAAAGGTCTGGCGTCTCAAGCGTGTCTTCCTGAAACTGGCGTATCGTCAGTTCCTCCGAGACAACCCGCCCGGCAGTCCAGTGCGCAAGCACTTTGACGATTATGCCTGGCTGGAAGGTGAACTCCTCCATAAGTTTGCTGTGTATCAGGCACTGGATGAATCGCTGCACAAACAGGACGGCAACCTGTGGATCTGGCCGGACTGGCCCGAGGCGTACCGAAACCCACATTCGCCCGAAGTGAACGGCTTCGAGACCGATCACGCCAGGTCGGTGCAGTTCTACAAGTACATCCAGTGGGTTCTGGAACAGCAGCTTGCGGATGCTCAGCAATTTGCGAAGAGCCTTGGGATGCCCATCGGCCTTTATCACGATCTGGCGCTTGCGACGGATCGCTGCGGCTCAGATTTGTGGGCTCACCCGGAGCACTACGTTGCCGGGTGCCGCGTCGGGTCGCCGCCCGACGACTTCTCACCAACCGGTCAGGACTGGGCTTTTCCGCCGCCGAACTCGCGACACCATCGCGAGACCGGATACAAGATGTTTATCCGGTCAATCCGTAACAACGCCCGACATGGCGGAGCTCTCCGCATCGATCATGTGATGCGGTTTTTTCGCCTGTTCTGGATCACCGACGGGAAAACACCGACTGAAGGTCTGTACGTGCATGATTACAGCGACGACCTGATTCGAATTCTTGCGCTCGAAAGCGTGCGAGGCGAATTCGTCGTCATTGGAGAAGACCTCGGAACGGTTGAACCGTACATCCGGAAATCACTGGGCAAGTTCGGCATTCTGAGCTACCGGTTGCTCTACTTTGAGCGCGGCCCCGGCGGTACTTTCAAGGAACCGGATGAATATCCGCAGCTGGCACTTGTTTCTGTAAGCACGCACGATTTACCAACCCTTGCGGGTTTCTGGGAGAATCGCGACATCGAAGCAAGACGCCGCGCAGGAGTGTTGCCCGACGAGGCGAGCTATCGTGAACAACTGAGCGCCCGAGCTGTTGAGAAGCAGCGCATGCTCGACGTGATGTTCGCCAGCGACCTGTTGCCATCCTGGTTCCCGCGCACGGCGGCAGACGTGCCTGAGTTTACGGGTGAGTTACACAACGGAGCAGTCGGCTTTCTGGCGGAGACGCCGTCCCA
This sequence comes from Bryobacteraceae bacterium, assembly GCA_963794765.1. Lineage (GTDB taxonomy): Bacteria > Acidobacteriota > Terriglobia > Bryobacterales > Bryobacteraceae > JAWXCM01. The sequence goes on from CAWCGC010000028.1 coordinate 224,901, forward strand.
GTTGTTCGTGCTGAACCAGGAGGATCTTTTCAAAGATCCGGACCAGCAGAATCTGCCGGGCACGACCGAACAGTATCCGAACTGGCGTCACAAGATGCGATTTACGATTTCGGAGCTGAGCTCAAATGCCGAGGCTGTCGGCTGTGCCCTTATGTTCCGGACCTGGCTCGCAAAGACCGGCCGCCTGCAGGCGTCCAAGTAAGTCACGAACTGCATCGGGCGTGGTTGCAGCGGCAGCTACGTTCAGTTCGGCCATTCGCTGCACTTCACCTGCCTTGATCTTCATCTCGCGCGGAGCCTCGATTCCTATCCGAACGCGATTGCGGCCGATCTGGACGATATGCAGGACAATATCGTCGCCGATGAGGATCTTCTCGCCTTCTCTCCGCCGCATGATCATCATGCGGCAGCGAGCTCCCACGAATAATTACCGGCTACATTAATACACTGCGCTCCCCGGCGAGTTGTTATGTTCACGATTACCGGAGCAAGCAGGTTGACAAATGTTCCTGTCGCCCGCGCAACCAGCATCCCCAGGCAGAGTACATCGAGTCCGATTACCGGCCGCGTCGACAGTGCCAGCTTCTCGGCGTCATCTTCAGTCAGCTCGAGCTTGTATTGCTGATCGAAGACCCGAACCGGAAGAGCCGGAAAGCACACGTCCGGGCGCGTTGTGCTTTGCAGATATACAAGCGGAAACTGATCGCGAAACTGTATCAGCAGGAATGCACAATCATCTTCAAAACCCGGCACACCGTCGGGAATACAGATAACTGCATCTTCGGCGTAATCCTGACTACCGAAGTACTTTGTCTCAACGCGAGGCATAGGTTCTCTTCTTACGAACAGGCGCAAAACGGAGCCCGACCCGCGGCCGCCAGGATCATGTTCCTGTCCTGCACGGCGACCGGAGATTGTGCCCTTTGCGCTTCAGAGGCGTAGTGCCTGACCCCCAGGAAAACTCTCATCAAACAAAAAGTTCTAAAATTCCGGCGGACCTGCTCGATAAGCATTTTGAGGCCAGAAGAAACCAGCCAACGGAATCAGAGGCCCTCAGGGCATGACGCCCTGAACTTAACGAAGAGGAATTTCAATGCTTTCGATTCAGACTAACGTCAACTCCATGAATGCGCAGGAGAACCTGCGCGTGACGAACGACTTCCAGGCGCGCACCATCGCCCGCCTGACATCCGGCTACCGCATCAACCAATCGGGTGACGATGCCGCCGGCCTCGCAGTTGCGAACAAGTTCCGCAGCGACATCGCCGAACTGACTCAGGGCGTTCGCAATGCCAACGACGGTCTGTCCACCATGCAGATCATCGACGGCGGCCTCAGCAACATCTCCAAGATGCTGGATCGTCTGAAGACGCTGGCCACCCAGTCGGCTTCCTCCGGCTTCGAAGGCGATCGCTCGACTCTTGATCGCGAATTCCAGGCGCTCACCACAGAAATCGACCGCCAGGCCTCCAACGTCGGCCTTGGCAGCTCTGGTGGATCGGCGAGCCGCTACAACAAGAACCTGACCATCTACACCGGTGGCGGTGGCGACTACAACACAAACTCCGGCGTTCAGATCGACCTTAGCTCTTCGAGCGACCGGGTGACCTCCGCTGCGCTCGGCCTGGGTGGCGCGAACATTCTCTCCGGTGACGGAACGAACATCGGTGCTGTTCCTGCATCGGCCGGCAACGTTACCGCCAACCAGACCTTCACCTTCGTCATCGAAGGCACGACGGTTACCGCGAACATCGTCGGCACCGCCGGCACGACCCAGACGGACGCCCTGAAGCAGCTCAACGATCAGATCGGTTCCTACGGCGTGCGTGGTTCCATCGTGAACGGCAACCTGATGCTGTTCAGCGACAAGGCTTATACCGTCAACGTGACCGCGGCGTGCGAACGAACTGGTTGCGAGCGGCGGCGGCTTCTCAACGAACCTCGACGTCAACAACGACGCTCTGACCGCGGCCAATCTTGCCGGTATCGCGACCAACGGTACTGCAGCGGGTAACGCGCACGTCTTTACCGTGACGTTCGCTGACGGCAGCGCGAAGATCTTTAACCTGACCAACGTCACCACCCTCGCAACGGCCTACAACACGCTGAGCACGGGTCTGAAGGCGAACGGCATCACATGTCGAGTACGACTCGGCCGGTACCGGACTGATCTTCTCCTCGAAGACGCAGTCCAACTTCATTGTGGCGTACAAGAACGACGCCGCGGCAGCCGCTGCGGCCGTTAACGGCACCTACACTGCCGCTCAGGTCAGCACCAACACGACCCAGGCACAGGCAGCTCTCGCAGCCGTGAACGACGCAGTCTCCAAGCTCGGCATTGTTCAGGGCAAGATCGGTACAGCTGAGAACAAGCTGAGCTACGCGATCCAGCTCGCTCAGTCCCAGATCACCAACTTCTCGGCCGCCGAGTCGCGCATCCGCGATGCGGACGTTGCTGAGGAAGCTGCAAACCTGACCAAGGCTCAGGTGCTGTCACAGGCATCGATGGCCGCTCTGGCGCAGGCGAACTCCGCCCCGCAGTCAGTCCTGTCCCTCCTCCGCGGTTAATAACCCGGCGGATAACCACAACCTAAACAGCCGCCCGGAGCAAACGCTCCGGGCGGCGTAATTGTCCAGGAGAAGCCGTATGGCCACCAGCGCAGTTTTCTCGGGTTCGAGCACTTTTTCGTCCGATTTCAGCTCGGTTATCGATCGCTCGGTCGCGATCGCATCGCTCCCGATTACGCTCCTTACACAGCAAAAGAATAATCTCGACGCGCAGGTCACGGCACTGACCAGTCTCAAGGGTAAAGCGAGTACGCTGCAAAGCTCGATACAGGCGATTGGCAACGCGTTCGGGTCCACCTCCTACTCGTCATCGGTCGGGAACTCTTCGGCCATTGGGCGTAACTATGGGTGACTCCGCGACCGAAGGATCCTGGACCGTTGGCGTGGACAATCTTGGTTCCTCAACAGCGTATGTCGTCAGCGGTTTCCCGAGCGTCGCTGATCCCAACAGTGATGCGTACATCTCCGGAAACACGCAGACACTTCTGGTTGACGGAAACCTGATTACACTCCATCCGGCGGGACAAACACTCCGTGCCGTTGTTGACGAGATCAACAAAGCGGCAGGAACGAGCGTTCAGGCAAGCATCGTGAACGTTGGGTCAACCTCCTCGCCGAACTACCAGCTGTCACTGCAGAGCCGCAAGCTCGGCGCCATCGATCTCACGTTCAGCGACGACACCCTGGAGTCAGGCAACACCGCTGCACAAAGAGGAAGCCAGGCGCAATATACGGTCAACGGTACGACCATCACTACGGACTCTTCGACCGTTACTCTCTCGCCGGGTGTAAGCCTCAACCTTCTTCAGACGACGTCTTCTCCAACGACTGTTTCCGTGTCACGGAATACAGGATCACTTGAGACGGTGCTGAACAATTTTGTCGCTGCGTTCAATTCCATGAACAGCGAACTCGCTTCGCAACACGGGAAGACGACATCTGCGCTGGCGGGCAACAGCATTTTGAGCTCAGCGAACTCGTCTTTGCGGCAGCTAATGTCTGCGGCTACTCCGTCTGGCAGTTTCAATTCTTTGTACGATCTCGGTCTTGGCTTTGACAGCACTGGGAACCTGACGCTGGACAGCGATCAGTTTCACAAAGCGACCGACGGCAAACTCGATCAGGTCAAGACCTTTTTCGGTACCACGGACGGTCCGGGCCTGCTGTCGAACCTGAACGCGATCATGGACTCCGTCGTCAAGGACGGCTCCGGATATCTCAGTAACGCGATCGACACGACAACCAAGTCATCGGCAGCCGAAGCACTGCACATCAGCGATGAGCAGGATCGTGTCGATAAGTTTGAGACCGACCTGCGGACGCGAATGGCTGCGGCGGATGCCGCAATCGCGGCACTGCAACAACAAGTCACATATCTGAGCGGTATGTGGACGGCGATGCAGACAGCGCAAAAGGCGAACAGCTAATGCCCGAGGACAGACACGACCTCGCCGACCAGCAGTCTGCGCTGCTGCAGCTTATTGCCAAAGAAGAGTTCGCGGGATTTGAGAGGCGAACTGCCCAAATTCACCAGCGGTGTGGACCAGTCGGACGCGGATCAGCTTCGGGACTTGCTCTTGTTTCTCGAGCGGGCGCTCATCGAGATGCGCGTACGGCGCGCGCATCTGAACCGCAGTCTTGAGACTCTGCAGAGCGTTCGGGGCTATCTCGGACCGAGAATCGCTTGTCCGGGGTATCTGAGCGTCATGGCATAATCCGCAGCCCTGCATTAATCCGATGAGAACTTCCTGTCATTTCCGACACTTCTCGGGCAGGTCCGGTAACAATGCCAACCCTCGAAAGACAGGTAAGCTCCGAAAACGCGTCGTTGAAGATCATAGAGGCGGCATACGCCGCCGTCGAGCGCAATCAGTTGTCTGCCCCAGCCTGGCAGGCTCTGGCGCTCGCTCTATGGCAGTCTGGCCTGAATGATGAAGCCGAAACTGCCGCCAAACATGCGCTGCAACTCGAGTCGCGTCTCGAGCAGGCGCGAGTTGTTCTCGGCTGTATCTACGGTCGACGCCTCAAACATAAAGAGGCTGCTCTCGAGTTCGGACGTGTCGTAAAAGATCATCCCAAGTCCTTCGACGGCTGGCAGAATCTGGCCGTCACGATGAGCGCGCTTCAGGACCAGTCTCGGGCGGAGGAATGCTACCGCCGTGCGCTGGACCTTAAGCCGAGCAATGTGAAGGCGCGGCTGGAGCTTGCGAACGTGCTGGACGTCACGGCCCGGCCGGAAGAGGCACGAAAGGAACTGGCGCGTGCCGCCAGAGACGGCAAAACCAGCCGGTTCGAGATCAGGCGGGCGCAGATCTTCAGCGCTATTCCTGAATCGGCAGAGCAGATTCTGCGTGAGCGGCAGCGGTTTGCGGAAGAAGTCGCCTCGGTTCGCTCTCGAGTGACTGCCGTTGACAGATTCATGGACGGTGAAATCGCCATGAATTTCTGGCTGGCGTATCACGGACTCGATGACCGTCCGCTGCAGGAGAAATGGGCCGAGCTCATCATGGCTGCCTGTCCGAATCTGACAGGCAACTACGCGAAGAAGCGCTCTAACCCGGACCGGCTGCGAGTCGGTTTCATCTCCAGCTTCCTGAAGAACGGACACACGATCGGCAAGCTGAACATGGGCCTGATGGGTCAATTGCCTCGCGATCGCTTTGAGGTGATTGCCCTTGACGTGGCCAACGCACCGATTCCGTCCTATTTGCCGCAATTCTCCGATAAAGTCGTGCACCTCAGCGTGGATCCGTTTCAGGCGCAGCAACAAATTGCCGATCTTGAACTCGATATTGCGCACTTCACGGATGTCGGCATGTCTCCGCCTGCGTGGCAGGTTGGACTCGCGCGGCTCGCTCCGGTGCAGACCACGTCCTGGGGCCATCCGGTCACGACGGGTATTCCGCATTTCGACTACTTTTTCTCCAGCGAACTGATCGAGCCGGAAGGCGCCGAAGCTCATTATTCCGAGAAACTCGTCAAGTTATCCAGGCTGCCGACGTTCTATTACCGTACCGGCCGCACATCGAGAGAGCGACCCTCATTCCCGGAAGACTGGCGCATTTACCTCTGCGCGCAAACGCTGTTCAAGCTTCATCCCGATTTCGACAGAGTGTTCGCCGAGATCCTGCGCCGCGATCCAGCCGGACGCCTTGTTTTTATCGATATGCAGGGCGATTTCAGCAACAGAGTCGGCGATCGTATCAAGGCTCATTATCCGGACATCATTGACCGTGTCGTTTTCCTTGACCGCATGAGCATGGACAAGTTCATGGGACTGCAGGACGCGTGTCACGTCATGCTCGATACCTGGCCGTTCAGCGGCGGCAATACGAACTACGAAGCGTTTGCCATGGGCACGCCTGTCGTTACTCTGCCCGCAGACTATATGCGCGGGAGGGTCACGATGGGGCAATACCTCCAGATGGGCTTCACCGATCTGATTGCTTCTTCGGAGGAGGATTACATCGAGAAAGCTCTCCGCGTTGCCAATGACGATGAGTACCGCATGCACGTCCGGCACACGATCTACCACGCGGCTCGAACGCACTTGTACGAAGATCCGACTGCGCCGAAAGAAATGGCCGACTTCTTCGAACGTGCCTGGAAAGAGGCTGACGCGGCATGAGTTCCTTCGTCGACGGCCTGATACAGCTCAGCGGGAATGCGGGCATGCCCCCGGCACGCCTCCGTATCTGCCTCATCATTCCGCCGAGCCCGTTCCTGCTGGATGAGCGCGTCTTTGCGTCGCTCGGTGTTCTTAAGGTTGCAGCCGAACTGGAGCCGTTTCACGAGGTCAGCGTTATCGACCTTTCCGGTGTCGAGAACTATCTTGACGCCGTCGATGTCTGCCCTCCGGCGGATATTTTCGGCCTCACAGCAACGACACCACAGATGCCGGCTGCGATGAAAATCGGAGCTCGCCTGCGCGGGACTCAGCCGGGGTCCCGTTTGATTCTCGGCGGTCCGCATGTGACTCTCGTTCATGCCGCGTCGCGAAGCGAAAACCGCAAACAGCTCTCAGGCGGAAGGTCCGAAGCTGCTCTGGCGAAGCTTGCAGCGAGTTTCGATGTTCTGGTTGCAGGTGACGGCGAAAAAGCGATTCATGCAGCCGTCCGACCCGATTCGCCGGCAGTGATCGACGCTGACGATCCCAAGACTCCGCTGTTCATGACGCACGATGAGTTCACGCACAGCGCATGGCCGGCTCGTCACCTGATCGATCTCGACAGCTACCACTACCAGATTGATGGCCACAAAGCGACGAGCGTTGTGGCACAGCTCGGCTGCCCGTTTCAGTGCTCATTCTGCGCCGGGCGTCTGAGCCCGATGCTTCGAAAGATCCGGCTTCGCGACCGGAGCAACGTCATCGACGAACTTCGGATGCTGCACACGCGGTATGGATATACCGGGTTCATGTTCTACGACGACGAACTGAACGTCAACAAGAACCTTGTTCCGCTGATGCGCGATCTTATTGCGCTCCAGAAGGAACTCGGAGTCAGGTTCGCGCTGCGCGGATTCGTCAAATCGGAGTTATTCAACGAAGAACAGGCAGAGGTCCTGCACGAAGCCGGTTTCAACTGGCTGCTGTGCGGTTTCGAGTCTGGTTCTCCACGCATTCTCCGTAACATCCGCAAGATGGCCACGACGGAAGACAATTCGCGGATGCTGCAGATCGCGCACCAGTATGGTATCCGCGTGAAGGCGCTGATGAGTGTCGGTCACGCGGGAGAAAGCGCCGAAACTATCGCGGAGACCGAGCAATGGCTGATCGACGAGCGTCCGGACGAATTCGACGCTACGGTGATCACCGTCTATCCTGGCTCGCCGTATTATGATCAGGCTGTTCATCACAAAGATGACATCTGGCGTTTTGAGACCAGCGGTGATTCGTTGTACTTTTACGACCTTGATTTCACGGAAGAGCAGGCCTACTACAAAGGCACGCCCGGCGAATACAAGTCGTTCGTCTTCACCGACCACCTTTCCGGCGCCGATCTGGTGCGGCTCCGCGACGGCCTCGAAGAGCGGGTTCGCCGCGAACTGAACATTCCCTGGCAGACCGGTGCTCCTGCGCGACGATACGAACACTCAATGGGTATGGGACTGCCCGACAGCATCCTACGCTCTGCAATGACGAGACCTGGAAATCAGAAGCAGGAAGCCTTACCTGGCTTCCCCTTACAGCAGACGCGGGCAGCGGCTATTGCCCGTTAGCTGAGGGCTGCTGCTCGACCAGCTGCCGAAAACGTCGCACGAGAGTTCCGAAGATGGAGGCGGTGATTTCGGAGTTGTCAGACAACAGATCATAAAAGTCATCCCGGGAAATTCGGAGCAGGCGGGTATCCCGAACTGTTTTGGCGGTGACCGCCATCGGCTCCGGATCGAACAGCGCCCATGCTCCGAGCACTTCATTCTCCTGCGCGACATGCAGTTCCGCAGTGTCCCGGGAGATTGAGACTGCGCCCTCGAGAATGATCAGCAGTGCATCCGGGTTTTGGTCGGGTGCGAGGATGACTTTCCCCGGCGGATAACGGACTTCTTTGGCGATCGAAGCAATTCGCGAAAGCTGCTCCGCATTCAGGCTCTTCAGCAACTCGACGCCTTCGAGCGCGATCACCTTCTCGATGATGTTCAGTTCCGCCATGAATTGTTGTTTATCCTAACCTGGCAAACGACTCCAGACGAAAGATACCCGGCCGCCCGCGACTGTTTCATCCTACAAGGTTGCAAGCGCATTCTCCGCGACGGGTACGACCTCCGTCCCCGCTTTCTGCCGCAATCCTTCGATATCCGAACGGAGCTCATGCAAATGCAGCTCAGCCGCAGTCGCAACCGCACACGCGACCAGCCAGTTGTCTCCTGACCGGAGCAGTGACCGCAGCGCACCTGCAGCGTCTGCTTCCTGAACTCCAAACAGCTCCCGTCCAACATTCTGCGAACGTATATCGTCATCCAGCATTGGCATGACATATCGCTTCATTTCGCGATCCAGAACGCTGTCGAGGAAATCGATAGCAGCCGTGTACTCATCCGTTTTCCGCCGGTTCATCGCAAGAAAGGCCGCGTAAATCTCGCGCTGAGGGTATCGCAACCCGAGCAAGCGGAACAAGCGCTCCAGCGTGCCTTTTAATCGCGCCTCGAGTGTCTCATAAAGCAGCCGTGCCGCGGGCGTTTCGTGCGAGTTGCGGAAAGGTGCGAGTGCGGCACTCATCTCGTAGTAGTAACGAGCCTCACTCATGATCTGTTGCGACACCGACTCGCGGCCATAATTCAGTTTGGGATGATTCTCCCGAATTATGTTTAGTGCCTTCAGAATCGAGGCACGAACTGTCAGATCAGGCTCATTCAGACAGGCGAGTAAAAGGTCGACGGTGCGCTGAGACGGAATGTTCTGCAGCACGCGCGGGATCTGCCGCCGAACGGCGATCGGCGTCGTGGTGTCGAGCATGACGTCGCCAAGCGTGCCGACGATTCTGTCGCCGAAGGCCGCCAACGCCTCAACGGCGTACGACCGGAACTTCGAGCTGGTGAGCATTGAAAGCAGCCCGTCGAGATATGTCCGGCTCTGCAGTTTCCCGGCGGTGCGAGCGGCCGCTTTTGCGACACGCGGATCGTCGTCGCGAAGCAGATTCTCGAGAACGCGAGACTCGCCGTCCGCCTGCAGTTCGACCCCGATCGCGGCCAGAGCCCTGCGTCCGGCTTCGGGTGATTTTGCAGCGTCCTCGATCCACTGCGGAGTGATCAGCTTCTGCGAAATATCCGGATGGTGACTCAAAGTCTCGATCGCGGCACTCGCAACCGTATGGTTGGTATGGTTCACCAGTCTGGCGGCGAGGTCCGCTGCGTCGGGAGCATAAGCCAGGGCATATTGCACGGCAGGCTGAAGTGCCGGATTTTCATCTTTGGGTCGTGCCGATCGAATTTCGCCAAGCGCATCATCGACCAGATCGCGCATCTTGTGCTCCAGAGCGAGCTCATACACCTTCGCCCGGACTTCCGGCGAACGATGATGTACGACCTCGGCCAGCTTACGTTCCAGCAGATAACCCGGAGCGTCAGCGAGCAGCGACAACGCATACTCGGCCTGGCGCGGCGATCCCGATTCCAGCGCTTCTTCGAGCAGATGGATGGTGGCCGCTTCGTTGTAATTGACGCGGAGGCTCTGAACGTCGAGCCGCCCCCGCTGCAGCTTCCGCCGGACCGTCGCCACGTATTCCTGCTTCGCCCGAATGGACAGCACGATCCACACTGCCGCGTAAACGATGACAATCAGTGCGAGGTAGCGTACCGACAGATTCAGCCAGTTGGAGAAGACTATCAGGAGCATTCCCCCGAGCCCGCGAGCAAATCGATCGACGAAGATGTCCGTGAATGCCTTCGTCCGGTTGCGCAATTCCAGCGGCAAAGGCAGGTAGAGCAGTTCCATTCCGGTTTTGTTAAAGGAGTACCGTGTCGCGGCCTCTGCCAGCCGCGCGCCGCCTGTAGTCCACACGCCTGGTGCAAGGAACGTGCCGAGCGACGCAATCGCGATCGAAATCGGCATAATCTGCAGCGCTCCGCCGACGCCGAACTGCCGGACGATGAGCGCGGTCAGGAAGAACTGGAATATGAAAGTGATGATGTTGAGCCACAGGCCGTAGAAGTTCCCAAGAAAGGCTGTCAGTGCCCGCTGATTGGTTCCGAATGCGATCTTGGCCATCGCGTTGAACTGAAACTCGATCGTCACGTCCACGATGTAAGTCAGCGTAATCACCGCGATGATGATCTGCAGGTGGCGGTATTGCCAGAAGGCTTTCGTCACATCACCGAACGAGAAGCTGTCTTCGTGCTCGGCACCCTTCGCCTTATGCAGCGCTATGCCGGGGAGGCGGGTCAGAGCCAGGAAGGAGAACCAGGCCAGGATCACAAGAGCCGCACTCGCCAGCAGCAGATGCCGTGTCCCGATTATCCCGACCATCACCGCTGTAAATGAGCCGCCAAAAGCCGCACCGACCACCGCACCGACGCCCAGAATTCCGTAAAGCCGCTTCGCCTCGCGCGTTGTAAACACATTGGAAGCTATAATCCAGCCTTGCGAAACCAGCGTGATGCTGAATAACGATACGAACGCGTTAAAGAAGTAGAGCAGCCACTCCCACTGGAACTGCAGGAGATACCAGATGCCCACCAGGACGAATACCATCAGCGCCGTGGCGAAGTTCACGGCGGTTGTCAGCGAGGAACGGACGGCGAGCTTCGTGTACACAAACGCCATCGCCCCGCCTGCTGCCGCGATCAGGATATAAAGGTACGGCAGATCGTCGATGTCGAACTTGTGCAGGAACATCGCGCGCGACACCGGCTTGAGAATGTAGTACGCGAACAGCACCAGCACCATGTAAATGCCGATACAGGCAACGCGCGGACCCTCGCCTTCCCGAATGTCGAAGATCCCGTGAAACAGATTGCGTAGCGTAGACACACGTCTCCTTTAAGCACCAGCGGGACAGACTGGAGCACGAGATAGGACGCTCAAAACCAATAAACCGTCACTCCCACTTTCGAGGGTACATCGGAACGGTCCCGGTACAATAAAGGTTTTACAAGACATGACGGAAATCAGCCGGGAAGAGCAACTGCAGAAGATGGCTCGTGACTGGGACGAGCGCGCCCGTGAGAACGCGCGTCACTATGTCGCAACCGGAAAAGACGAATGGACGGATGAGGAATTTTTCGCGTCCGGCGAAAGCGCTGTCCGCGAGCAGATTCTGAATGACATGATCAACATCTGCCAGGACCGCGATCCGAAGCAGATGCGAGTGATCGAGATCGGCTGCGGCGCGGGCCGCATCACTCGCGCGCTCTCGAATCTGTTCGGTGAAGTACATGGTGTCGATATCAGTAATGAGATGGTTCAGCAGGCGCGCAAAGCCCTCGCCGACCGCCCTAATGCCTTCGTGTATCAGAACAACGGCATGGACCTGAGTGTCCTGCCGCCCGGCCCGTATGACTTTGCTTTCTCGATGATTGTGTTTCAGCACATCCCGAGTCGGGAAGTAATCTACTCGTACGTTCGCGAAGTGAATCGCCTGCTTCGCCCGGGAGCGTTGTTCAAGTTCCAGGTGCAGGGCGATGCCTCACTCGAAACCAGCCCTGACGACACGTGGCTCGGCGTTCCGTTTTCCGAGGAGGACGCGGTCAGGATGGCGGAGGCTTGTGGCTTCGAGCCGCGATACCGTCACGGTGCCGGCGACCAGTACTTCTGGCTCTGGTTCTTCCGGCTGTAGTTACCTTCTTATTCGCCCATAATGAGCCATCGCGAACCATTGCTGTGACGGACCTGCCTCCGTCCAGCGGCTTTCTTTACTTCCGCGTATCCGCGAAACAGATGTAAGGCGGAAACGCGGCCTGGTGTATCTACGGCATTGCGAAAGCCAGGGCTCACAAACTTTGACGTGCCGGTGTGGCTGTTGTGTCCCTGTATCCCGGCCATCGGTAAAGTTATCACCGCGTTATCTTGCGACCCGAAGCTGCTGGAGCGTTCCGGTCAACCGTTCGTGGCCGCAGAACTTGCCCGCGAGACGGGTATCGCCGACATCGATGGGCGGCAGCCAATTCCGTTGACGCTCGCGTCTGCCTGAAACGGATTCAAGCGCGGTGTTTTTCCGCGACTGGAACTGGGACCTGCAGTTACTAGAGACTCGGCGAAGCGCTCTGGCTGGCGTATATTCAGATATGGTCAGACGGGGAATCGGAGTAAGAATGATCACCGCAACCACGCAGCCAGGACCAGCACACAACATGAAGTTGTTCCATCTTCCCGACGGTCTTAGTGTCTGGAACAATCCCGAATCCGGCAGCGATAATGATTATCTCTACGGCGAGATCTTCGAGCGGCGTTGTTACGAGAAGAACGGTATCGTCGTGAACGACGGCGATGTCATATTCGATGTCGGCGCAAATATCGGGATGTTTAGTTTGTCGCTGATGAAGCGATTCAGCGATCTGCGGATTTACTCATTCGAGCCGGTGCCTGGCACCTATGCCTGCCTGGCTCGCAACGTTGCCGAATCACCGATGGCGAGCAGACATGTGATTAAGACTCTGAACGTTGGGCTTGGAGCTAATGACCGCCAGACAACGATCGAGTTCTTCCCACGCGTTCCGAGTAACTCAACGCTGTATTCGGCTGACAAGCATCGCGACTTCGGCAGAGTCGTGGAGGGGGTACGGTGGGTCGACGAGTGGCAGAAGAACAGGTTCAAGGCGGTGCTGTTAGCGCCGTTGTTCCCGTTTTTTAAGCGGTCGCTGGGCAGAACGCTCGACCGCAAGATAGCCCAAAGTGTGTCATTGCCATGTCAGATTCGGACAGTGAGCGGGATTATTCACGAGCATCGGGTGCAAGGTATCGACCTGCTTAAAATCGATGTCGAGGGCGCTGAGATGGATGTGTTCGCGGGCATTGAGGAGTCCCACTGGCCGCTGATACGGCAAGTCTGCATGGAGGTCGAACCTGCGAACAAGCGTCACGTACCGGAGCTGCTGGAACGGTTTCGTTCGCGTGGATTTACCAGGCTTGCCGTCGAAAGCCTGCTGGGCGGTGCCTGCCGGCTTGAAGATGCGGTCGCCTGCACCGTTTTCGCTGTGCGAAGCTAAGCGGTCGGTCGCGGCTCTGTAACCGGCGCGCTCCGGCGCCGGCCAGAATGTCGACAGCGGGATTTTGGAAAGTGACCACTGTTTGCTACGATACCCGTCCACCGGGATCTGAATCATTGGCCAGCCTGGCTGAGCCCTGCGTTATCCTGGGCCGCAGACGCAGGTGTCCTTTCGGAGGGTATAAGACCGAGCGCTTGTTCCAATATCGTGGCCGCCTTTTCCAAACCGTTTACTCGTTGGATTTCTGCTTGCCAGCGGCTACAGGCACTCCGGTATTTTTCATCGCTCAGCACCCGAGTCACCGCACGACGTAGTCTTGGAGCCGTTAATCTGTTGACCGACACAAACTCACCCGCACCGATGTAGCGAATCCTCGCTGCTGTTCCGGGCTGGTCGTTTCCAACCGGAATCGCGACCATGGGAACGCCGGCGGTCAGGGTTTCCAGAGCAGTATTCAGGCCCGCGTGAGTAATCACAAGTTGCGCACGCCGAAGAAGTTCCAGTTGCGGAGCATAGCGGACAACCAGGGGAGTTCCAGGCAGGGGTCCGAGTTCGTCCGGATGGCAGCCACCGCCGAGTGAGAGAACGAGTTGCGCTTTGAGGCCCTGGCAGGCCTCGGCGATCGTTCGAAAGACCCAAGTGTTCTGATTCTGCAGACTTCCCATCGAGGCGTAGATCAGCGGCCGTGACGAGTCTAACTGGTCCCACGGAAACGGGACGGCTGGACGCGTCCGCAGGTCATGAAACGGACCCGTGTAATGGAAGTACTCCGGCACGGTCTTTCGAGGGAAATCGAAGAACGCAGGCTGCTGCGTGATGTGCGCCCGCGTTGAGGTGAGTTCCCCTTTCGAGGAATACGCAGGAAGGTTCCACTTGCGACGAATCTCTTTAATCGCAGCATCCACAGGACGGGCAAGAACTCCCCAAACAATGTAGAGCGGGATGTGAACCAGCCGGCGTACTGGGTTCCCTGTGTATGACAGAGTTGAGAAGAAAGGCGGAATGTCAGCTTCGGCATACAGATCGAGGCCCACAGCGACTGTGGCGAATGGCACGTCGAGCATTCGGGCGATCGACTCGCCTCCCGCGAGAGTCTGATCTACGAGAAGCGCATCGATACGGGCCTCCCTAAACGACTCGAGGCCTTCGAGCATTACCGCGGTTGTGTACTTCACGAAGTAGTCGCGGGTGAAACGCAACAGGGCAAAGCCCGACAACGTTCCCAAGGTTCGGTAAGTCTCAGCAAGTGTCCCACTCGGGAAGGATTTCTCCGCAACGGGTCGAAATTCGATGCCGTGGGACAGAACGGCAGCCTCCATCTCAGGGGTCTGAAACGCCGTGACGCGATGTCCCCTGCTCTGCAGACGACGACCGAGGGCCGCAAAGGCATTGAGGTGGCTTGTCGCGGGTGGACACAGCATGCCGATGTGACTCATACTTCCTTTCAGGATATCGGAGGTCACTAAGGCGGAGACACTCTGGTCGACCTGACGGCGGCCGGACGGCCGGTTTTGTTGTGCGTGCTGTCCTCGTTGCGGCGCAACGCCTCGGTGCTTTGGTGGACGAGATATTGGCCGGCTTGAAACACGACCGGTTCTGACCAGGGATACTGCGTCCGCACGTACGGTGGCACCTTGCGAAGGAAGAGATCGGGATCGGTTGGATCCGCCGTATTCGGATTGAATAAACGCAATTCCCCCATAAGATGGTGTGCGTCACTGACAATGTACCGTTCAGGGCTGGTCGCCAGTGCGAATCGCACGGTATCCTGCCGGCGTCGATAGTAAAAAAGGACCTCGTCTATATAAGCGAATCGCGTGGACGGACTCACATTGAGTGCCAGCAGCAGGGGCAAGGTACCGAAGCTGTAGCACGTCAGTTCTTTATCTCGTATTCCGCGGGCCTTCAAGAACTCTGCTACGCGTTCCAGCTCCACCCAGTCGGGCCTGCCCGCCTTCGGTTCCAGAGCGAGCCGATTCTCGAGGTCGGGAGAAGCACCCTCTTTCCAGCAACGGGCCCAAAGCGCGGTGCGCTTCATGTCTGTGAGAGGGTGTCGTGCCGCGGCCATTGCAAGGAAGCCGCTCAGGACTACCCACCCCAATAGAGACTGGCCCGGCAACCAGCGCCGGCCGGCGACGACTGCCCCCGCCAGAAGGGTTGCGGGTGCGATGTGATACAGAAAACCATGCTGGAGGAAATTGGCTTGCAGCAACCATCCCAGGTAGAGTGCCGAGAAAAGCGCTTCGTCGTTTCCTGGCGGCGTGTCGCGCTGGTCTGTCCTATGGTCGATGGCGGTGCGCCAGACTGCCGAAAGAGCGATCGGCACCGCCATCACGTGAACCCAACCCCAGGGAAAGACTTGCTGCAGCAGAAACATCGTGCGATCGATGAAGTTTTTGGGGTACTCCGAATAGTAGTCTCGCGCCCAGGTTACGGCGTCGAGGAACCACGGCCAACTCCCGGAGGTCCATAGCCACACCATCCCTGGGGCAGCAGCGAGAATTCCTCCGAGCAACAAGGCCGCTCCGTCCTGCATGATGATGCCCAAAACTCGTTGTTTTGCGCGCGCGACTATGATCGTACTTACTGCAAAACACGCCAAGGCCGGAACGATAACGAAAGGCTTGATCCAGATCGCAATGCCCCAGAGCAGCCCCTCGACCGTTGCGCGCAACGCGAGCCGGCCCAGTGCTTCGCATCGAGTACGCATTGCCCGTAACTGCTGACTACGCAGAGTCACCGCGCCCATCGCGGGGAGCAGCATCCACACGTCCCGCTGGCAGTGGCAGGATTCCGGCGTTGTCAGGTAGAACGCGATCAGACAGACTGCTGCCCAAAGACGGCCGGATGCCGTTACTCCCACGCTCCTCATCCACAGCACAATCAGGCCAATCGTCAGGGAGAGGCACAGGAAATCAGCTACGCGGAGCGTTTCTGACCTCCAGCCGTACAAGTAGCGGATCGCCACGTGCAGCCAGACCATACCCGGCAAATTGTGGTCGAAAACATCGCGGTAGTGAACACCGCCTAAAAGCAGATTTCGTGCCGCGACGTCATAGAAACTGGCGTCGTTATACAGCGGCATGCAGACGAACAGTGGCAGCCCCACACCCAGCAGAATGAGCAATGCCGCCCATCCGAGCGAGTCGGAAAGCGAGCTTAACGTGGGGGTGGATCGAGGAGCATGGATCGGCGGGCGAATGGTTGGTCCGATGACGTTCGCCTGCACGTCATCGGGCACGCTTGCGGCGGCGCCAGCCGAAGTCAAACAACGCGAGGACTGCAAGGCTGATCATAATTACTTGAGAGGTGGATGGCTCGGGAACGAATCCCAAGCGGACGTCATCCAAGCCGATGCGATCGCTGCTGCCGATCCCTGCCCGGCCGGCGAGAGGTGGTGGCGACAATACAACCGTAGTCACCGATTCTCCAGTAAATCCAACGAATAATGCGCCGCCGTCCGGTGATATCGGTATCGTTATCGGCGCGAGCGCTCCCGCTATCGTGGTGATATTAAGCTGAAGCGAGTCGGGCTGTGCTCCCGTAACGTAAGCCCCAAAAGAGCGCAACTGCTGTTGAGAGGTGATGACCAACTGCTTAGCACTCTGCGAGTCGACGAAGCGTGAACCTCCGGCGGTGGTGTTATAGCCCAACGTGACGCTTCCGGGACCCCCGGATGTTTGGCAGAACGAGGAGCAATTCAGCGTCACTCCTTGGGCTATCGTAAGCGGCAAAGCCGGCCCGATGGGGAAACTCTCGAAATCGACAACTGGCAGAATATCGCCAACCGCGTTGGCGAAGGCAGCGGCCGCCGCGTCGGCATTTGGGTGCGGCTGACCGGGACCAGCTCCGGGGTCAAGTCCGGTGAAGAGAATCAGGTCTGCACTGACCGGAGCCACACCGACTGTTAGCGCAGCAAGCAAGAACAGGAGTCGCGGCCAAATCGTTGAGTGAATCCGCATACTGCCCTTCCGTTCGTCGCCGGTTGGCCGACGGACTATGTCCAACTCTACACGAAAGGTGACTACCCGCGGATGGCCTGCGGTGCGGCCCTGACCTGCTGTCCGAGACAACACAGCACTTCTCGATAGAACTCGGGGTGCGATTGCCAAGTCTGCGCGGTCACGATCCGGCCGTCACGCACAACCTGTTCAGCGACCCAGGTTGCGCCTGCGAGCTCTGTCTCGGCCCGAACGTGTTCATAGCACGTCACCCTTTTCCCAGCGATGAGCCCGGCCGTGACAAGGATCTGTACACCGTGGCAGATCGAAAAAATCCACTTGCTCTGGCGGTCGAATTCCTGCACGAGTTGAACCAGCCGAGGGTTGTTCCTGAGATATTCGGGTGCTCGTCCGCCGAGGAGCAACACGGCCTCGAACGCTGTTGGGTCAACATCATTGATTGCCACGTCGGACGCAAGTCCGTAGCCCTGACGTTCGATGTAGGTGTCCCACCCCGGCTCGAAATCATGCATCACCAGATGCAGCCGCCGGACGGATGGCGCAGCCACAACCGGATGGCAACCAGCCTCGCGGAGGCGGTGGACTGCGTACAGGGCCTCGTATGCTTCGCCGCCGTCACCAGTGACCACAAGGATTTTTAACATATCGGACCTCTTATTCAGTGAAATCTCGCCGAATAGTAACAGGTGTGTGATCTCGCGCGGGCCTGTCGTCCGCGTTCTTAATCGAGGGTGAAACATGCGAGTGATCGGAAGCCTGATTACCTTTTGTTTGCTGGTGTTAGTTATGCATTGGGCACTCTTTGCGCTGAACCCAGGCATCGCTGAGGTGCACACTTCCGCCGTTCACATGCCTCCACAGGCACAGGCCGCGGAAACTGCATCCCAATAAGCAGCCAAGTTTTCGCAGAATCTGCTTGACAGCGCCACGCGCCGATGCGAGAATTCCAGCAGGTTGCTGCTTTTCCAGCATGGCGCCATCGAAACATTCCGAGACGATAGCCACCCTAAGCCGACGCGAGCGTCAGGTGATGGATATTCTTTACGCTCGCGGCGAGGCGACCGCAGTCGAGATTCACGCGGCGATCGCGGATCCGCCAAGCTTTTCGGCGACACGCGCCCTGATCCGAACGCTGGAAGAGAAAGGCCATATCAGGCATGCCGAACGGGGGCTCCGGTATGTGTATTTCGCCAGTGTTCCCGCAGAGAAGGTCAAGACGTCTGCACTAAAGCATCTGCTGACAACGTTCTTTAAAGGGTCTTCGACTGAGCTGATGGCCGCGATGCTCGACGACTCAAATACGAAGATCAGCGATGCAGAACTCGCAGCTCTGGAATCGCTCATCCGAAAAGCCAGAGGCTCAGAGAAATGACGCACCTGTGGCTGATGCTGGCGATCAAGAGCACGGTGGTGCTTCTCACCGGGGTGTTTGCCGGGCTTCTGTTCAGAAACCGATCGGCGGAGGCGCGTCATCTCGTCTGGTATTGCACTCTGTGCAGTCTTCTAATCCTGCCGTTTGGACTGCTGATACAAGAGTATTCTCCATCCAATCCGCTTACTGTCCGGACGTGGTCAGTTGCGAAACCGGATCCGCGATGCCTGCCGGCTCAAAACTTGCGTGGATGACTGCGCTTTGGGCCGTCGGATGTGCAGTCCTGTGTACGAGAACGTGTCGCGCGCTACTGGCTGGAGCAAGATTATTGCGTCGTGCGCGGACCGTTAGTGTCGTCGGAAGTCATCGCGTTTGTATTGTCGCTGGCATTCCGGGCCCTGTTGCGTGGAGTTTTGGTTCGGGAGCGATTATCCTGCCGGACGTAGCCGAGCACTGGGATGCTGCGGGATACGAATCAGTGATCCGGCACGAACGGGCGCACTTATTACGCGGCGATTCCCAAGCGCTGCTGCTGTCGGAAATCGTGTGCGCGTTGTATTGGTTTCACCCGCTGGTTTGGTTTGTCAGATCCCGACTGCGTGTTGAGCAGGAGCATGCGGCTGATGATTACGTTCTGGCTTCAGGATGTGATCCGGCAACCTATGCCTCGGATCTGGTACGGCATGTGCGAGCGCAGAAGCGGCAGCTGCTGTTTGCAGGTGCGGGACTCCGCTCCACGCTGCGCGGGAGAGTGGAAGCAGTTCTGGATACAGGAAGGAGAAGGTCTATGTTGAATCGCAGGATCAGGCTGGTCAGTTTAGCCTGCGCCATTGCATTTGTGATGCCTGTGGCAGGGTTGCAAAACGATCGCAAGGTGTACAAGATCGGCGACGGTGTCACGGCTCCACAGATAGTCGCGAAAGAGGAGCCGGAATACACGCAGCAAGCCAAAGATGCCAGATTGAGGGAACAGTGGTTCTGTTGGTCGTCATCGAAGCTGACGGTCACGCCTCCGATGTTGCCGTGGCGCGCAGCCTTGACGACGGGCTCGACGCAAACGCAGTGAGCGCTGTCCAGCGCTGGGTGTTCAGACCTGCCGAGAAGGATGGATCGCCCGTCGCGGTCAGTGCCCGCATTGAGGTGAATTACCGGCTGAAGTAGACGTCCTTAGCTGGTACCGTCGCTGAGCGGCCGCCCGCAGAGAAGCGGAACGGCCGCTCTTTTCATTTTTATCGAGCGTTGAGTACACACCACTCGCGGCATCACTGCGTGCCTACAATGAGGCGATGTCAAATGCCTGGCTCGACATACCGCTGGAGGATTATGAAGGCCATATGGCCTCGGCCGAAGTGCGACAGCTGACTGGTCTGTCAGAACTCTTCAAGTGCGCTCTGGATTATTGCCGTCCGGAGAGTGTTGCCGTGCTGGGGATTGCAGGCGGCAACGGACTGGAACAAATCGATCCCTCCGTCACAAGAAGGACCGCAGGAGTGGATATCAACCAGCAGTACCTCGATGAGGTCCACCGTCGGTTTGGAATGCTGCCCGGCCTGGAACTGCACCGTCGCGACCTTACTAAACCGCTACTCGATCTGTCTCCTGTGGCGATGGTACATGCGGCCCTGATTTTTGAGCACATCGGAATGGATGTCGCTCTGGAGAACGCTCTGGCATTAGTGCTGCCGGGAGGCAAGTTGTCGATCGTGCTCCAACTGGCGAGCGAGGAAGAACAGGGCGTCACTCCAACGCGCTATACGCCGATACAGACTCTGAAAAAGGATTTCGAGCTGATTGACAGAGATGAACTTCAACTTGTTCTGAGATCGAAGGCATTCAAACTGCTGGCGCAGAAGAACCGATCGTTGCCTCGGGGTAAAGCACTCTGGCTTGGCGTTTTCGGCAGGATCTGATGAACGGTGGCAGTTCGAGATCCTAACCGCCGGCGATAGCGCCGATCACAAGCAAAGGCTCCGCACCATTTGCGACCTCGGGGGGCAGAAGCGCATCGAGGGGGTCGAACGAGATATCGTTCGCGCAGGCAAAGAATCTCAGATAAGCGCGCCGTCGACCCGTCTCGTACTCGCGAATCGTGCCGCGAAGCATCGGGTATCGAGCCTCGAGTGCATCCAGAACGGACGCGACCGTCGGGTCGCCCTCGACTTCC
Organism: Bryobacteraceae bacterium; assembly: GCA_963794765.1. Taxonomy (GTDB): domain Bacteria; phylum Acidobacteriota; class Terriglobia; order Bryobacterales; family Bryobacteraceae; genus JAWXCM01. The sequence goes on from CAWCGC010000028.1 coordinate 245,608, forward strand.
ACCGAAACTTCAGAACCCGCGACGCCAGCCAGCGCCCGCAGATGGAACGGCAGCTGGACACGAATCACGGGCGTGCCTGGGCATCCGCTTCGGACTGCACCGGCCGGTTGCTGACTACAGAAGATCTGGCCGGGAGCGTCTGAACCTCAACCGACAACACAGCCGGAAGGTCCCGCACGATTGGGCGCCATGAGTCGCCACCGTCAGGCGACATGTACACCTGACCGCCGGTGGTCCCGAAGTAAATACCGCAGGAGTCAAGTGAATCCACTGCCATCGCATCCCGCAGGACGTTCACGTAGCAGTTCTCCTGCGGCAATCCGTTCGTCAGCGGTTCCCACTCGTTCCCGCCACTGCGGCTTCGGTATACGCGAAGCTTGCCATCAGGCGGAAAATGGTGCGAGTCGCTGGTGATCGGCACCACATAAATCGTGTCGGGCTCGTGCGCGTGCACGTCGATCGGGAACCCGAAATCAGTTGGCAGGTTTCCGCTCACTTCCACCCACAGATCCCCGCCATTATCGCTGCGCATAACATCCCAGTGCTTCTGCATGAAGAGCACATCGGCCGCGAGGGATGCATCGCAATTCGATGCACGCAGTGCCCGAACTCAGCCTCGGGATCCGGGATATAGTTCGACTTCAGGCCGCGATTGATCGGTCGCCAGGTCTTGCCGCCATCGTCCGTTCGAAATGCACCAACAGCTGAGATCGCGATAAACATCCGGTCCGGATTCGACTCATCCAGCAGGATCGTGTGCAAACACATCCCACCGGCACCTGGGTGCCACTGCGGACTGGTTCCGTGTGTGCGGAGGCCCGGCAACTCCTGCCACGTCTTGCCGGCATCGGTGGAGCGAAAAATGGCAGCGTCCTCAACCCCGGCGTAGACGGTGTCGGGATCACGCAGACACGGCTCGAAGTGCCAGACTCGCTTGAACTCCCAGGGATGCGGAGTTCCGTCGTACCACGCATGCGTGCCCGGAGTTCCGTCGTAGGTGAACTGATTCCCGACGACTTCCCATGTTTTTCCGCCGTCGTCGGAGCGCTGCACCGTTTGACCAAACCAGCTGCTCGACTGAGATGCATAGATTCGGTTCGGATCCACTGGCGATCCTTTAAGGTGATAGATCTCCCAGCCAGCGAAGTGCGGACCCGAAACCTTCCACTCCTTCCGCGCCCCATCCGACTCGAGTATGAATGCACCCTTCTTAGTGCCGACCAACACGCGAACGCTGCTCATGGTGTGTTCGCTATGATCGCACCAGGCAGTCGCACTTTTCAACGTCCCGGTGAGTTCGATTCAGCCGTCATAATCGGGCGGAGATAGTCGAGATTACGCCGTGTATCTGCGACAACGTCTCCTGACGGGGAGGTCGTCTCGAGCATCGCGTAACCGGTAAATCCGATGTCAGCGATCGCCTTCACCGCGGCCGGTACATCGACCTTGCCTTCGCCGAGATAGCCTTTATCTTTGATGTGAAAAGCGCAGATACGCTCGCGTCCAAGCGCCCGAATCTCGGCCGGCACATCGTACCCGTTATAAGTCGAGTTACCGATGTCATACCAGACTTTAAAAGCCTTCGACGCAACCTTATCGACTGCATAGAGGTTGTCCGCACCGGAACTAGTATTTTCAAAGCCGAGAGTTACTCCCGCCTTATCGGCTTCGGGTGCAAGCTCTCTGCAGAGACCGATAACACGTTCCAGCTCCGGACGCTGCAGCACCTGACACTTGCCAAAGAACACCAGCATCAGCACTGGAGCGCCGAGCTGTTTAGAAATATCGATGCCCTTGCGAACCCACATGGGAGCATTCGGATTATCTTTGAGACAATCCACGTGAAGCATGTCGATGTAAGTGGAAGTCAGGGGAATACTGAATTGACGGGATGCAGCACGCCATGCACTCTGGATTGACGGGTCCTCCAGAGGCAGCGTCCTGCCGTCTACCGAGCGACCAAGTGTGACCTGCACGGAAGCGAGACCAAGCTTCCTGGCAAGCTCGACCGATTCCGGCTTGCCCTGCATCCGGAACACACCATCCATGGTGCCGATCTGAAATCCGGGAGACGACGGCCCGGCAAGAACGGAACCGGCCGCGGATGCAAGAAAAACTCTGCGGCGCAGCAGCATAGCTGCTTCAGAGTCTATAACAAAGCTGTCAATCAATAAAGACTAACGGCCGGACCTTCCCGGCTTGCGGCCCGCCCAGTATCTGCGCATTCGCTCCGATACTTGTTTGCGTTCAGCAGGAGACATGCTCTTGCGCCCGCGCTTACGAGGCTTGCCACCCGTAAGCTCTTCGAGCGAAGAAATCATCTTCGATAAGCGTTCCCGCTCATCGTTGAGGTCCTCCAGAGCTTTCCAGAAATCCATGGGTAACGCCAGCTTATCCTATTGGCCTGCTCGCGTAAATGGGGTTGAAATTAAAATCTCATTAGCCAGCGAGGTGGGATATGCAGCCCGAATTTCCACACTCCGATGGCAATACCCACCGCGATCAGTGCCAGAAGAATGCCGACCCAGGTAAGCACCACGCCCCAGGGGAAGCGTCGTTTCTCACGCCGCAGCACCAGCAGATAGCTGGCGAAGACACCGATGAAGTACAGAAGTACCATCGGGGCGGAGAAGAGCATCAGGTTGAATACATCAGGTGTTGGCGTAACCAGCGCGGCAATAATGACGATGATCAGGATCGCGTATCGCGAGTGATTCAGCAGGAAGGCTGGAGTCGTGATCCGGAGAAGCGTCAGCATGAAGATCAGCACCGGCATCTCGAAGACGAGGCCGCAACCGAGAATGACATTGACGAATATGTCGAAATAGTCGGTAATTGTGATCATCGGGCGGATGTTTACACCCTGTCCGATGCCCAGCAGAAAGGCTAATCCATAACGGAACGCTATGAAATAAGCGAACGTGCCGCCAAGGATGAAAAGACCCGCTGTGCTTAACACGAAAGGCGCGGCGAGACGGCGTTCTTTCTTATATAAGCCGGGCGCAATAAATGCCCAGGCCTGATACAAAATCCAGGGCGACGACATGAACACGGAGACGAGCAGCGGCAGCTTGAACCACGTGATCAGGAACGCGTCCATCGGCGACGTAAAGATCAGGTATGGCGGATATCCCAGACTCGTCAATGCGGCAGCCGCAGGCTGCTGCACGATGTTCCACAACGGCTGTGCGAAGGTCATCGCGAGGAAGAAGGCAATGGCGACACCCGCCAATCCGCGAATCAGCCGCGCCCGAAGTTCCTCGAGGTGCTCGAGGAACGACATCCGAAGCATCCCGTGATCTTCCTCGTCATCGTCGTCGTCACTGCTGCCGGAGGAAGAGGAAGGAGGCGGCGGAGGCGGAGGCTCAGCAGCCTTCACCACCGGAAGATTTTCGGCAACCGTGCTTGTGTTGTACGAAGGCTCGGGAGCACCATACCTGCTGGCGTATTCATCCGGCCGGTCCTCGACCGTATACGAGACGGGTTCGCCCGCAGTGACGCCGTCAGGAGCAGAAGCGCCGGGCTCCTGACCATATTTGGTGTCCGTGTTCGGAGTCGTTGGTTTATTTGGTTCTTCTGCCATTCAATCGCAGTCGCAAAACAGGCGCACGCCGGACCACCCGCCGGGAAGCCATCAATCCGGGCGGGTGAGACGGTTACGTCATTCGGCAGGAGCCGAAAGCTCAGGACCGGGCGGGTTCCGATGAAGACGGGTGAGCAGACGGCGATGGCGTTACAGGAGGATGGTGTTCCCCGTTGTTCGCCACGTTGTTCGCCGCAGTCTCGACAACATGCTGATCATTGGTGTGGTCAGCAACGCCCTCATGAGAACTCGACGCCGTCACCTCAGAACCCGAATGACCATAGTCGGAACCATAGTCATAGTGGTGAGTGTCCGGCGAACCGCCATGTTCCGTAAGAGCGCCCTGAGTTGCGGAAGCGCCTGTGGTGGAAGTGTCGTGGGCGGAATAGTCGTACGACTCGTGGCCATATGCGCCACTGTCGTAATAAGAATCGTAGTTGTAAGTCTCGTGGTTGAACGCCTGCGTGACTTCTTTCAATTCAGTTTCCCGCTCAATCGCGTGCATTTCGCGGTCGAACGTTGCTCTAAGCTCGCTCGAGGCGCGACGAAACTCCGTCATCGCCTTGCCAAGGGTGCGGCCCAGCTCAGGGAGCTTTTTCGGGCCAAAGATCAGCAGCGCGAGGACGAAAATGAAGATTGTTTCCTGAACTCCTAACGTACCCAATCTTCTCGCCTCCCCATACAGAATCGGACACTCCCATCATAGCAAGGCAGGCTACGGCTAAACGATGCCTTCGGTCTCCAGATCTCCCTTAAGATCAGCCCCGGCATTTCGTGGATACCCGAAATCCCACCATGGATTTCCTTCCAGGCTCTCCCAAATCCGCTGGTCCGTTCCTGTGAGAAGCGCTTTTACCCGGTCGTCCGCCGCCCGGATCGCGGGATCGTCGCCGGCGCCGATCAGGTCCAAAATTCCACGTACGTCGAGGTCATTCCTGTAGTCCTCGATCCCGAACGGATACCCTCGCTCGATCTCATCGGCGAACTCCTGCCACCTTCGGACGAGCCCGGCGCGTCCGCCCCGAACGATGTGATCCGGGTAGCCGTTGTCAGCCAGGTACGCCTGGATTTCCTGGTCGGTCATCGCTCTGCCTGCCTCCGAAAATAGCTCTCGCCTGCGGCTGGAATAAAGAAGGTACGAATTGTGCCATCGCGGTTGTACGCTCCGAAATATCCCCTGTGCCTTGTTGAATCGCGAAACCGTGCCGTCGCTGCGCCGGATCTCGAGGATCGGACCCCCGACCGCAGTGTCCCGAAGCTGCTGTGCCCGATGAAGGTATTCCGCCTTGCTGATGTGCCCAAATTCCGAGCCGTGTTTCGCGTAGTGCTCGCCGAACTGCCGTTCGGTTCGAAACCCCGCGCCGGCGCCGCAGACGACCAGCCCGTCACCGCAACGAAGAACACCCAATAACCGAACCAAATATGCCCGTCGCACGAGCACATTGTCGCCTGGCCGGTGCCCCGTCCGACGAATTCGGGCAGGGCGAAAATGCATCGACGTCAAGGGCGCGAACATCATCGTTGCACAACCGGAGGAGGAATGAATTTGACCAAAAATCAGTCGACAAGAGCACTCTTGCTCGCGATTCTGGCGACCTCTGCGGCATTAGCCCAGACAACTGTTCCGCCCGTTGCGTATGCCTATAACGGGCCACCGCTAAATATCTCTTACACAACCGGCAGCGCCGCAACATTTCTGACGATTCCCGTATCGAGTGTCGTCACGATAACGAAGCTCACAGCGACGGTCAACATCAGTTATGCGCCTGTATCGGACCTTAATCTGTATTTGTTCAGTCCCGACGGTACCCGCACAAGACTACTGGAACGTAACTGTTCTGGCACGGCTAGCGCTACGCTGGTGAACATTACCTTCGACGATAGTGGGACGTCAACGTACAACTCCTTTTGTCCTGCCGAAGCCGGCCGCGGGCCGTTCAAGAGCAATGAACCGCTGTCAAATTTCAACGGCAAGGCTGCTGGGGGCAACTGGACGCTCGCTGTGCAGAATAACCGGACCACGGGCAATACGGGCGTCGTAAATGGTGTCAGTTTGACGATCTCTGGGACGACAACAACCGCTCCGGTAATCTCGGCCAACACAATCTATAACGCGGTGACGCTGCAACCCGGGCCAATTGCACCCGGAGAAATTCTGGCGATTTCCGGAAGTAACCTCGGACCTGCAACACCGGTTGCCGCATCTTCAGGCAATTTGCCCACAACGCTCGGTGGTGTCCAGCTTTCGATCAACGGTTCGTTATCGGCGCCACTGCTGTATGCATCCTCAACGCTTGTCGTGGCTATTCTTCCCTACAACGCCGCTGGAAGTGGCGCGACTATCGGCGGGACCGTCACACTGATGGTGACCAACAACAGTGTTCCATCGAACCTTGTCACTACGGGAGTCGCGTACTCCTCTCCCGCTTTGTTTACCGTTGCTAACCAGGAGACCGGCAAGATTGGAGTCAAGGCGATCAATCCCGACGGAACACTTAACGCGGTGGATAATCCGGTTGCTGCCGGGGCGGTGGTGACACTCTATGCCGCTGGACTCGGACCAGTGACACCATCCTTCACAGCGGGACAAGTTGCGCCACCAACGCCCTTGTACAACACGATGACGGAGACATTCGTCAATGTCGCGGGGCAATTTGCCACAGTGCTTTTCTCCGGGCTTGCTCCGGGAACGCTGGGTGCTTATCAGGTCAATATGCAAATACCTGCCAGCGTCCCCTCAGGAGCGCAACCAATCCTGCTCTGGAACCAGGGCGGCACCTCTCAGAACGGTCTGCAGATCTTTATTAAGTAGTCGGGTGGTGCGCGAATCCATCCCGCAGACTTACAGCCAATAAAAGCACGGGAGTTAGTTTCACCAGCACGGAAAACTGACTGTCCAGATTGCTGCGCCGCCAACAAGGTTGCCCTTCACACTGCGACTCTTCGGTTTCCTGTAATGGCGTATGTCAGTCAGTCTGGGATTTCAAATCCCGTTTGCTGTGATTCAATGAGGCCGGCAACGAGTTGGGGCAGTTCGCTGATGCCAGCTACAGCGACCCGCGCGGTTCGCCGAATGGACGCTTTCTTGCAACGGCGTCCGATGACGCCAGCGATGGCAAATTCTTCATTCGAGTGCACGACCTCCGGCGTGTAGTTTCCTACCGCCTGACTGAGGACGATCATGACGAGTCTCCGGTCTGGTCATGGGCCAGCGATAAGATCGCATACGACGCATTTGACGGCAAAAATCATACGGTAAATGTCGTTCCGATCGACGCTTGACTCCGCCACAGGTTTTGTCGAAACGGTCTGGCGTATTACGCCATCTGACTGGTCTGCTGACGGGACTCTTGTTCAGCGATTCTAAAGGTTGACAGTAGTGAGGATGCACTCCGGATTCCGGAGACCGCGGCAAGATTTCGGACGGTGGTGGTGGAGAAGCCGAATTCAGCCGACGGAAAATCGAATGCGTACGTATCAAGTAAGTACGCTTCAAGTACTCGTCCAAACTCGGATTGTTGGTCCACGGTTGTCGCTACTCAGTACGACGTATCTGCCGATGGTGTTTCCTTATTAAACTGGGTTCCGGTAAACACGCCCTCTCCGCTTGCTCTAATCAGCGGCTGGAACGCAAATGTGAAACATTAGAATGTCCGGCGCTTAAGAGCCGAGTACAAAAAAAGGACGAGAGTCAGCTGCACGAGCACCGAAAGCTGACTCCCGTCCGGACTGCTGCGCCCCCAACTATGTTTGCCCCTGAACTGGCGCAGCCCAGCGAGATACTTGAGCCTCGACCTTGTCTCCAGAGGGTAAAGTGCTACTCCGACAGCAGACTAACACCGATTGACCTGAAATGAGTCGGACACTCGCCAAGTCTTACAACGCTTTTACGAGGCAGTTACACTTTTTGCAAGTCGCGCGTTGCGGCTTAAGATATCGGCGCTTTTCGATGTCACGGCGCCGAACTCAGCCCGCAGCAGCCCGCTCCAATTCGGCGATATCAAACTTCTTCATCTTCAGAAACGCCTGAGTTACACGCTGCTGGCGGGCAGGATCACTGCCGCCAAGCAACGTCGCCCATTGCCGTGGGAGTGACCTGCCACGAGACACCATATTTGTCTTTCAGCCAGCCGCACTGTTCCGCTTTCGGATTCGCCGAAAGCCTGGCCCAGAAATAGTCGATCTCCTCCTGCGTGTCGCAGGGGACCACGAGTGAAATTGCCTCATTGAACGCAAATTTGTGTTCGTGTGCCGAATCCATCGCTCCGTACTCCTGACCGAGCAAGGAGAATTGCGCGTATCGGACTGTGCCCTCCTTGTCCGGTTGCTCGTTGCTGCCATAGCGAGAGACAACAGCGGCGTTCGTTTCGCCATGACTTTCCGAACCTGGTGCATCCCGGAACACCGATACGTAGAAGTTAATCGCCTCTTCGGCCTTCCCGCAAACGTCACGCACGAACATGAGTACCGGCGAGAGCCGCTGAGCCAAAGGAGCGTCTCCGACATACATAACCTGCCAGGACAGGCCGTACCTGTCTTGCAGCCAACCGAATCGCTGGCTGAAAGGGTACGTATCGAGCGGCATCATCACCTGGCCGCCCGCAGACAGACTTTCCCAGACAGCATCCACTTCGGCAATCGTCGTGCATTTCAACTGAAATGAGATGGCCGGAGTGAAACGAAACAGCGGTCCGGCGCTGATGGCCATGAACGGCAGTCCCGCAAGCTCGAAGGAGACGAGGTCGCAATCGCCTGATGGGGTGCCGGAAAGCTGTGTAACGTTCGTCAGCTTCGAGCCGGGAATTGTCGAGACATACAGTTCCGCGGCTTGCCGGGCGTCTTTGTCAAACCAGAGATGGTGAGTGATCTTCTGCATGTTGTTTCGTCCAGTGTAAATGCAATGAAATGCAGCGAGTATCGGCAGCAGCAACTTGTAAACGAGAAATACATTCTTTTTGTACAATTCATTACGTCCGGAGCTAAAATGCGCCAACTGACAATTGGAGTACTGTTCCTCCTTCGCATACACCAGTGCTGCCATCGCCCAGCAACCAGCTGCGGAGGCGGACGACGCAGAAAAGAAACTAGCCACCGTCGGCGGCCGGCTCACCGACGCGAATACAGGCGAACCGGTTCGCAAAGCAACACTAAGCCTCATGCAGATGCCGAGCGGTGGTGCAGTGATGACGGGACCGCCTCCTGCTACGACGGTAACCACTGACAGCGAGGGAAAGTTCTCCTTTATGAAAGTCGAACCTGGCACCTACATGCTGACTGCTGAGAAGACAGGATACGTTCGCCAGCAGTACGGGAGCCGAGGCGGACAGTTCGGCGGTTCGAGCATCGTGGTGAAAGCCGGGGACAAGTTCGCCAGCCTCGACTTCAGGCTCCCCCGACAGGCAGTCATCACGGGTAAGGTTCTTGATGAAGACGGCGAGCCGGTCCCTAACGCGATGGTCAGTACGATGCGGCTTCAGCCGTTCGGTCGCCAGCCGCAGATGATGGGAGGCCAGAGTACCAATGATATTGGCGAGTTCCGTGTCGCGAACTTAACTCCGGGAAAATACTTTATTCGCGTCCAAAAAGGCGGCTACTTTACACCCCAGCTGTCGGCAGCTCCGGCCGACGACAAGAAAGACCAGCCGAAGCTCGATTACCTGCCGACGTACTATCCAAACGCGACGGATGTGGCCTCCGCTGCACCCATCGTGGTCAGTTCCGGTCAGCAGGTTGATGGTGTCAACGTGCAGTTGAAGAAAGGCCGCGTCTACCAGGTCAGCGGCAAAATCAGCGGCATTGCACCAGGGACGCGCACCCAGATCAGCGTTCAGGAGAAAACCAATTCCCGCATCTTTATGGGCGGCTTTGGAGGTACTTCCACCAAGCCCGACGGAAGCTTCATTCTCCCTTCCGTGCAACCCGGCACGTACAATCTGATCGTGATGAGTTACGACGGCGGCCGCAGCGGGGTTGTCGGCCGGACGGAAATCACAGTCTCCAATGCGAATGTCGAAAACATAAACATCAGCGCAGGATCGGCCATCGATATTACAGGCCGCGTGATTCCGGACAAGACGGAAGACAGCAACAACAACGATCCTGCGACGAACAAGCTGTCCGGACAAGTGGCGATCATCAGTGCGAACCACATGCCCAACTTCGGTCCGCCCGGCCGGATTCAGGACGACGGTACGTTCAAACTTACGAGCGTCTCACGGGACAAATTCCTGATTACGGTGTATGGTCTGCCTGCAAATCAATATGTCAAGTCGGTAATGGCGGGTTCTGTGGACATCTCCGAAAACGGAATTGACCTGACGGCTGCCGAATCTGCACCACCGATCGAGATTCGGTTGAGCGCGAAAGGCGCGAGCGTGGACGGAGCAGTGGTCGACAATGACGGAAAGCCAGTTATCGGCTCCATGGTGCTGATGCTCCCGCAGCCGTACGATCCTGACAAAGCGTCAGTGCCGATGTACAGAAAGTCGACTACTACCGATCAGACCGGACACTTCTCACTCAAGGCGATCGCACCTGGCGAGTATCGCCTATACGCCTGGGAGTCGTACATTTCACTCGGAGACGTGGATGCCGACCAGCTTAAGCCATATGAAAAGAATGCCGCCACGGTCAAGCTCAAGGAAAGCGCTCACGAAACGGTGGAACTGAGAATAAATCCTGTGCCGGTCGAATAGACTCGGTCTGTTTTTGCGGTTGCACGTGAGCGTGTATTTGCTGCCCTGTGTCCCGGTGACGTTGTTGCTTTCGAACACGATGTTGGTCCGTCGAAGGTCGCGTTCTCGATTCGGCGTCTGCATGGAACCTTTCCATGTGCCTGCGAGATCTTCCCGGCGCACATTCTTTCGACACTTCGAACACACCTTGTGGTGCAACCGGTAGTCAGCTATGGCACTTCGTTGTTCGAAGTGATTGATCCAGCCCGGCCGATTCCTCACCTGGGGAGTTGCTTCATTATGTGGTGCCGGAGGTTGCGCAACGCACTGTCTCCGATGCCCGCATCCGCAAGGTGATGGCGATCGCGGCGAAGTACCGGCCGCGCGGGACGCGCAGCACTCGCGGATTGCAGAAGTACAGGACCGCGTCGCGGATGCTGTTGCGTATTGCGTCAGCGGCGCAGACTGCGGAAGTTCTCTACGAGCATCAGGCTCGCATTGTTAGTTACGTATTGGGGGTAAACAGCCCATTGTTCGTCGGGGCTGACGTCGGCGTGGGCAAAGCCGTTCAGAGGCGCGATACTGCGGACCGAGCCGGTAGCAAAGTCGAGGTATCGAAGCTCAGGCTGAGGAGCGCCGGCGGCGAAGTAAATTCCCCGCTCGAAAACGGTAAACAACCTGCCTCTTACTGAGTTCAGCAGTTTTACATCTTGTGATCCGTCGATTCGCACACGATGGAGATCTCCCGTGTCACCGACACCACGCCGAACGTAGAGGTACTTTCCATCGACTGATTCGGCCGCGGTTACCGCTCCTCCGGTCGTGACTTGCGTTTCAGAGCCGCCGGTGCCGCGTACTTTCCAGACTTCAGAATGGCCTGTCCGGTTCGACATAAAGTATATCCACGCACCGTCTCGGGACCACATCGGAATGGCGTCGCTGGAAGGATTGCTGGTCAATCTCGACGGTGACCCGCCTTCAGACGGTATGACATACACATCGAAACTACCGCCTGCATTACTGTCGAACGCGATCGAACGGCCGTCGGGAGACCATCGTGGAGTTCCAGCCATACCGCGTCCAAATGAAGTTAACTGGACGGCGTTTCGTCCGTCGGCGTCGCACGCCCAGATCTCGTCGACACCAGAGCGGGCAGACTGAAATGCGATTCGTTTTCCGTCGGGGGATATGTGCGTGAACTTATCCCGCGCGGTAATCGCCGTAATTCGGACTTGTTCGCCGCCACGACCAGCGTGAATGGGTATTTTCAGGAGACTTCCGGACTCGCCGCCCCGATTGTAGGCGAGTGCCAGGCCGTCTGGCGAGACTGTCACATCCGACGCGCCGTCTGCTGCTCCGAACGTCAGATGGCTCGGGTTTCCCCCGCCGCTCGAGACGCTCCACAATTCCCGCTGCCCGCTTCGGTTCGAAGAAAAGATCAACTCGCGTCCGTCACTGCTCCAGGCTGGTGTCAGTACATTGACGTGATCGTTTGTGATCCGAGTTGGCTCCGAGGAAGCGAGGGGCAGCTTCGGAGAAAGGGGCATCGTGTAAACATCCCCAGTTTGGGCACCGGTTAAACGAACAAACGCCAGGGCGTTTCCGTCGGGCGATACTGCTGGTCCAAAGTCCCCCATGCTGCCTGTCGGCGGATGAGTGAACGGTTGCACTTCTCCGGTCTCCACTGCGATTCGGACGAGGCGCCTGGCGGAGCCCGGCGCGGTCTCTGCCGATGTGAACAGATATTTGCCGTCCCGAGACCACGCCAGCAGCGAGCCCCAAAATGATAGTCCGCAAACGTGCGGGTCCCCCGAGCTGACGCAATCTTCTGCCTGAGGCGGAGCTTTCGTCACGCGGGCAACCTCTCTGATGTGACCGCCGGTTGCGGGCATCACCACAATCGCGCCATCTCGCCCCAGATCGCGAACTGCGGCGATCGAGAGGCCGTCAGGTGACCATGCGGGGCTGAAGACTCGGTCGCCGTGCGTCAGTTGTGTGGGATCACCAGGTCCTTTGAGCTTGTAATAGAGATCAAAAGCGGACTGGCCCGGGGCTCTCCAGGTGTACGCAAGTCTTGTTCCGTCCGGGGAGAAGGACGGATGCATTTCCAGCCCCTGATTTGCTGTTAAGGGCACAACTCTGACGTCCACGCGTGCGTTCGCTGTGGTTCTGCGCGCCATCAATGCTGCGACGACGGCCACCGTAAAAAAACAGGCGATGGCAACAGCTATCCTCCTGTATTTCCCGCGCGTAGGAGCTGGGAGTGCCTCTGAAAGTGCCTCCGGCTCGGCGTGCCCTTCCACTGAAACGGGCGCAAGGAAACGATAGCCCTGCCTGGCAACCGTCCCGACAAATCTTGGATTGTCAGCGTTATCTGCAAGCGCCTCGCGCAACTTTCTTACCGCGGTGTTGATTGCGTTGTCGAAATTCACGAAGGTGTCGTCCGGCCACAGGCGTTGTTGCACCTGCTCGCGAGTCACCAATTCACCGCGGTGCTCGAGCAGAAGAGTCAGTATCTGGCGGGGCTGTTCCTGGAGCCTTATACGGATCCCCTGCTTTCGCAGTTCTCCGGTTCGCGAATCGAATTCAAACGTTCCGAAGCGCCAGGTCTGGGCACGGAGGAGTTCGTGTGCCATCGGGCAAGTCTACCACTGAAAGTCCTCGATCACGTGCGACAGAACGGTTGTGAACGGTGCTTTCTTCGGACATAACTTGCGTGAACTATCAACGACTGCAATGACTTGGATGGACAGGTACAAGTGATGCGCAACCCAGAGTAATTGATTTGAAGCCCGACCCGAACTGCGGCAATTTGGACCTCGCAGCGCTGGCGGGGAACATTACGCACGCGACCTGAGAGGAGCAAAGACGAAATGCAGACACAGCAGAAGTACGCTTTCCGAGCCACGGGATGGGCACTCATGGCTATGGCGCTGGTTGTGCCAATTACTCATGGTCAGGACAGCACCACTACCCGGACGGAGCGCGACAAAAAGCTGTTTTCGACCGAGACGTTTAGCGGGAACGGTCGAACATGCGATACCTGTCACAGCCTAAATAACTCCGGCACGGTCTCGCCGGAGGACGCGCAGCGGCGTTACCGCAAGAATCCGCAGGATCCACTGTTTCTGGCGGACGGCAGTGATGACGGCCAGGGCCGCGGCGTCAATCGCATCCTGAGAGACGCAACGATTCTGGTTGAAATCCCTTTGCCTTCGAACGTGAGGGTGACGGATGACCCGACCGCAAGATCGGTCATTTTCGCCCGTGGAATACCGACGACTCACAACACGCCAGCGCTGGATCCTGTCTTAATGCAGGACGGAAGGGATCCGGACCTCCCGACCCAGGCGCTTCATGCCATTCAGCGGCATTTTCAGGCGACGGTATCTCCGTCCTTGTCGGATCTGTTCGCTATCGCGCAATTCGAGTTAACGGAACCGTTCTTTAGTTCGCCGACGCTGCGTCGATTTGCTCAGGGCGGCCCGGCGCCTGTGCTGCCGGAAGGCAGAACCAATTCCGAAAAACGTGGTCGCCTCTTCTTCATCGACGCTCCCGCCACGGGCGATGGAAGGAAAGGCGCCTGTGGGGTGTGCCACGGCGGGCCGATGCTCAACCAGACGACCGAGAATTTCCGCATTGCGACCAACGGACTTGTACCGAAGGGCACGCGCTTCCAGAGTGTTGGAGTCTCGGAGATCAACGAAGCTGGGAATCCCGTTCGCAGCTTCATCTTTCGGCGCGTGGACGGTACGGAACAACTTGTGTCCAGTCCAGACCCTGGTCGGGCTCTGATTACCGGGAGCATCGATCCTTCTCCCTTCGCCCCCAATTCTGACTTCAACGCTTTCAAAATTCCCACGCTGTGGGGCGTGAAAGAGACCGGACCGTATTTCCACGACAACTCCGCCAAAACGCTGGAGGACGTGGCCGCCCATTATGCGCAGTTCTTTTTGACCATACCGGCGCACATCGTGCTGAGTGAGCAGGACCAGCAGGACATCGTTGCGTACCTGAAGCTTCTGAACTGACCGGTCAACGTTTCACCACAGATCTGAAAGGACCTTGTCATGCGATTGGGACTAGTGTTGCTGTGTGCCGGGGCACTCCTCAGCGCAATCAATGCCACGGCGCAAGATGCAATTCGTGGTGGACCCGCAACTGAGATGTGCATCCAGCTAAGGCGGAGCGTGCTTGACCGATTCGCAGAACACGGAATCAAGGAGGCCGAGGCGGCGCTCCCGGCAGTTATGGACAGTGCCACAGCGGGTTCCGATCGGATGTGCACCGCGTGGAGTATGTATGATTTGGCGGCCGTTCTGTATGTTTCCGGACGGCTGTCGGAATCGGAGAAGTTCGCTGAACGGTCTGTTCGGATGCTCGACGAAGGCTATAAACATGACGATCCAGCGCTCGTACGTCCGCTCCAAGTCCTGACTGCCATCCGCTTCGAACTGGGCAAGACAGCTCGAGCGAGGGAAGCCTTTCAAAGACTGCAGTCGATTCGAATCGAGCGGCCGGAGAACAGAGCCGCGGTTCACAGCCTCGGCGGCGCACTGCTTGAAGCGGAGGGACGCCTTCCGGAGGCTGAACTCGAGTATTCCGCTGCAATTGGCGATTGGCGGCAGTGCGGCCGCGCCGACACCGCCGATGCAGGGGCCGTGTTAACCGCCGTCGGATCGCTGCATGTAAAGCAAGGCCGATATGTCGAGGCCCGGCAGGCTTTGGATCGAGCGCTGGCTGTATTCGCAGGGTCAAACGACACCGTGGTCATGGACCGGGTTAAAGCGCTTAATGTTCGGGCCTCGCTGCACGCAAAGCAAGGTGAATGGCAAGACGCGAGCCGGGACCTCACGGAGGCGATTTCGATTAGCCGCGGAGATGGCGGCCTGGATTCGGCGGCGCTTGCATCGGTGCTGACCAGGTACGCTTACGTGCTGCGCAAGCTTCACCGAAAAGCCGAGGCCCGCTCGATTGAGGTGCAGGTGGTTACTGCAGGCAGCACGCCCGTCGCTCAGGCTGTTGTGGATGTGACGGAGTTCAGGAGCGGCGATAGCTTCGGCCATAAGCATGCGCACGGTGCCGGCCGCGGGAAAGCATTACGTGAATAGAGAGTCGGCTTGTTGGTTGGTGTGAGGATGAAGCCGATGACCGGCCGTCATCGCCTGACGCAATCTGCCAGCTGCCAGGTTCAGTGCTTCCCGCGCCTCAGGAAGGACGCCTGCCATCCTCCAGAATCCGTGAAACATACCGGGAATGATGTGCAGTTCCACGGGCACACCTTCCTGCTCCAGACGTCGGGCGTACTCGATGCTGTCGTCGAGAAGAGGATCGAGCTCGGCGCAAATCAGCAATGTGTTCGGCATAGCTGCCAGGCTCTCAGCACGCAACGGAGAGACGTAAGGATCCGCCAAATCTTCAGGGCGATTTACGTAATGATTGTGGAACCACGTGACGTCGGCGGTGCTCAAAGCGCTCGCCTCGCCATCGCCAAAGAGCTGATACGACGAGCTGAGGTAATTCGCGTCAAGAGCCGGGTATACGAGAAGCTGAAACGCGAGTGGCGGCCCTCCGTGATCACGGCAAGACAATGATGCCGCGGCTGCCAGATTCGCACCCGAGCTATCGCCACCAACGGCAAGATGATCGCGGTCAAGACCCCAGTTATCGGCGTTCTCACGTACCCACGAGATTGCGCTTTGGACGTCGTTCAACGCTGCCGGGAATTTGTGCTCTGGCGCAAGACGATAGTCAACGGACAGAACGGCGCATCCGGATCGATTGGCGAGGGTGCGAGCCAGCCCGTCCACGCTGGTGTAGTCGCCCACGATCCAGCCACCACCGTGCATATAGATCAGCGTCGGCACGGGTGGCGGCAAGTCCGGTATGTAGAGTTGTGCGCCGAGCTCGGGAGCACTGCCAGATGAGATACGGACCTGTTCGACTCGAGCGACCGACTCTGCAGGACCGGCGAGCGACTTCATATGGCGAATTGCGGCGCGCGCCTG
Source organism: Bryobacteraceae bacterium (assembly GCA_963794765.1). Lineage (GTDB taxonomy): Bacteria > Acidobacteriota > Terriglobia > Bryobacterales > Bryobacteraceae > JAWXCM01. The sequence goes on from CAWCGC010000028.1 coordinate 261,873, forward strand.
CTCGACGCTCATCGCTGACCATCCAGGAAACCCGCTCGCACGAATACTGCTGAGGAGATCCGCCGCTTCCGGTGTCAATCGGTTGATTGGGCGGAACTCGGCCGGCGTTGGCATGCAGCGTAGTCTAACATTCGCGGACAGGTTGGTTGTCGGCAGATGTCAGGAGGAAAGATGATTCCGTGTGCGGACGGTTGCTAGACCCAGCGTCGAAGCCAGGCGATGATTTCCTCACGCATCGCAGGTGTTTCCTGGTGCTTTGTTTGCGGGGAACGGAAGAGCTTCCATCTTTCGGGGTGGCCGGCCGCGGCGTAGACCTTCTTCAGCTCGGCATCGATGCGGTCGAGTCCCTTCGGCGGTGTTAACGGGTCGAGTTCGCCAGCGAGTCCGAGGTGAGGGCGCGGGGCGATCAGAGCATTGATTTGCGCCGTTGTGAAGTGCTTCATCAGGCCGGGGACGAAGTAGTAGACGCCATGTCCTTTCAGATTGTTAGTTTCGATGAGGGCCTGGAAGTCGGTCAGGCAACAGATGTCCACACAGCACTTGACGCGCTCATCGAGTGCGGCAAGATACCATGCAGCGGTGCTTCCCATGCTCATGCCGAGGGTGGAAATTCGCGTGGAGTCTACGTCGGGGCGCGTTGTTAAGTAATCCATTGCACGGAGCGAGTCGTAGACCATCATTCCCCACAGCACCTGACCGTGCCAGAGCATGTCTTTGAAGGCATCGAGTTCCGTCCGTGTGGCTCGCTCGCCGAAGACCCATGTGTCACAGCAGAGTCCGTTCCATCCGAACGAGGTCACTACTTCGGCGTAGGGCGGGTTTGCGAGGTAGGAACGGCCTTCGAGGAACTCGTTTTTGCCGATGGTGTATCCGCCTCCGTGGGAGTGATGAAAGAGCATCGTGGGCCGGCGCTCTCTGGGGCTGGCTGCGAGCGGCGTGACGTAGAATGCCGGGACGGGTTCGATCCCGTTCAGGTCGAGGACGAGTTTGTCGAGGTGATACTTCGGACGGTCTTCGCTCGAAACCAGACGGGCGGTGATCGGCCGGTTACGGTCCGGGAGATCGCCGAGCAGTGAGTAGAGCTCCTTGCGTCTGGCCTTCGGGTCCTGGTTTGTTGCTGCTGCGGCTTTCAGAGTCAGGGGCATGGCGGCGGCTGCGGCGGCGAGTAAATGGCGTCTGGTCATTCCGTACAATCACCAACAGTCTATATCTCCGGGCTGCACGCGAGATGTGCTCAGGCGCGACTGTGTCTGCACACGCGTCGGAGTTCGCTTGAGTGCGGTGTCAGCGAAGGCGGGCGACTCAGCCGCCGCAGCGAATTATTGGGAGCGCCGCACTTTATCAGAGTTCGTCTCGCCGGAGAGGCGACGAGCACTCACCTCCGAACAGCTTCGCGGCCATCCCTTTTACTGCACCCGGGATGCCGTTATGTCGGGCGCTGTGAATCTGCTCAAGCAGTTCAGTGATATTGCCGCCTTCGGCGCTGTTCTTTGACAGGATCCCGCCGAGCAGAGCGGTGGCGATGGGGCATAAAGCTTCGTGATGATACGGCGGCGTCGCAAGCGCGGACGGATCTGTCGCGAAATGTGCGAGGCCTCCGCCCAGTAATCAGGTCAGAGAGGCCGGAGCGGATGTGGTTTGATCCGGGTTTATAACATACTGTCCAGCCAGTTGGCTGACGGCTGCGCCGCCACCCCGATCGCGAGAATCGTGTTCCTGTGCTGCACCGCCGCGCGGGCTCGTGCCCCTGGCGCCGGTGATCCCGTACAATCATGAACAGTCTATCTATGTCCACACTGCAAGAGGGAGCCGTCGCACCGCCGATCGAGGCAACGACAGACACTGGCGGGACTTTCCGTCTTTCGGATCACAAGGGCAAGAGCATTGTGCTGTACTTCTACCCGAAAGCCGATACACCTGGCTGCACCACCGAGGCTTGCGAGTTTCGGGATGCTATTGAAGACTTCAAGGGAATCGATGCCGAGATTGCAGGCGTGTCGCCGGACGATCCCAAGGCTCTAACGAAGTTCAAACAGAAGTACTCGCTGCCTTTCACGCTGCTGGCGGACGAGTCGCACAAAATCTCTGAAGACTACGGTGTGTGGGCCGAGAAGAGCATGTACGGGAAGAAGTACATGGGCGTCGAGCGGACCACGTTCATTATCGACAAGAACGGTACAATTGCCCGGATCTTCCGCAAGGTGAAGCCGGCTGGACATGCCGAAGAAGTGAAAGCTGCTTTGACGGCTGCTAACGCTTAATTCTGTCTCGCCTTTTCATCGAGCGCCGCGATAATGTCGTTCAGCCAGCTTACATCTTCGCCGCGTTGCGTCCGGTACTCACGGATGAGACTGAGATTGCGTGATGTGGTCTCGGGCATCCACTTCTCTTTTGCCTTCGCCAGTGCGCAATCGAGGTTATGGTCCGCGAGCTGGAGCTTGTTACCGAGGACGGCGAGTTCCAGCATAGTTGCGTAGTCCCAGTAGTCGGGCTCTTTTGCGCGTAAGCGCTGCTCTATCGCGAAGGAGACTACCGGTACGAGTCTGTCTCGCGTTTCTTTGTCTCCCTGAACATCGAGCAAGGTCACTGCATTGATGCCGGGATAAGTGTCGCGAAGATCAGCTTCGAAACCTCTCATATAGGCGTCAATGCTGTCCTTCAGGTGGCCACGCGCTTCTCTGGGGCTGGCGTTTCTGGCCGCGTCCCAGAGGTCCTTGTAGATACGTCCGATCAGGCCGCTTGTTTCCGGGTTCGGTCCTTTCTGGTTCTCTACGGTTTTGAGGATCTCAAGAGCTCGTTCGCGATCATTGCCGGATGCGCGGCGATTGAGTGCGAATGCGAGCTGCTCGCGAACCATGATCTGGTTCTGCAGCAGTTTCGGCATTTTGTCGTAAAGCTCAATCATGCTGGTCCAGGCAGATTGTGCCCGGTAGGCCAACATGAGATCGATGACGACATCGACTTCGTGCCGGTCGAGATCTCCGAGTTCGGACTCTATTGTCCTGAGTTGTGCGAGGGCATCGTCCTTGCCCATCTTGCGAGCCCGGTCCATTCGGCTCTTCCACTCCTGGTTTTTCATCACCTGTTCGTGAAAGACATCCGTCTTCATGTGACTAAGGTCGGCCGCCTGCCAGCCCGGGAGGAGCTGGAAAACGGGACTGTCCGACTCGGCTTCGCGCTGCGCAACATCGCGCAAACCTGTCAGGCGTTGCTTGAGTGCCGTTTGGAGAGCTGATGCTTCGCTGTCGCCAAATTGGTTGTTGTCGCCGAGGTCGTAGCCGAGCGCACGGAGATAGTTCACGTCGAACGGAATCGGCTGGTGCTTTGCAAAGATTGGCTGTGTGGTTCGGGGGCGTGCTGTGTGACGGACACCGAGTTCGTAGAAGACGTTCGCGTTGGCGGTCGTGAGGTCGGCGATCGCGTACTCGCACAGCAGTAGTCTTTCGAACATTGGTTTATGGATGATGCCGCCCGTTTTCTCCTCGTCGGCTCGGACAGGAACCATGCCTGCGTCCTCTACGGCCGGCCGGATGCCGAGTTCATAGACTCGGTTGAAGTCGATTGGTGGACGTCCGGTCGGGTCGGGCTTGGTGCCGAAGGGCATCAGAACGAAGCACAGTGGCTTGACCATCAACCCAGACTACCTTACCTGCTCGGCTATTGAATTGGTTTTTGGAGGTGGCTGCATGAGTCGTCGCGTTCGCTGCAAGAGCGTACGATGATGATGAAGGGAATGTATGAGCAGCGTGCTAACTGCCCTGACTACATATGAAGAGTTCGCCCGGTTACCCGATCCTGCAGCTGGATACCGATACGAGCTCCACAATGGCGAGGTCGTGTTAGTGCCTCCTCCGAAGCCGCGCCACAAAATGGCACAGCTCAAGATTCTGAAGCTGCTCCGGTTCCTCGAAGATTTCGGCTATGAGATCAGCGAGGAATTTCCTTATAAACCAGCACCGCAGTTCCAATTCTGGTACGCAGATGTGGCTGCGTATCCGAAAGATGTCGCGCGTCAAATGGCTGGCTGGGACGAATATAAATGCTACTCTCCGCAGGTAGTGATAGAGGTTCTCTCGCCATCGAACACCCGGCAGGAAGTGGACCGTCAGCGGCTGGCCTCCATGTCGAATGGAACCAGTGAGTTTTGGGTCGTCGACCTCGAGAACCATGTCGTGACGGTGAGACGCTCGCCGGCGTCCGTGATTATCACCCGGGGGAATGGATCGAAGTACTGCAGGTTGACGTTCCCGGACGACCGGCTGGTGCCGCGGCTGAGGTCGCAGCAATTTTCCGCTGAGCCGTTTCCTTCAGACGGGTGATGTTGCGCGTAAAATAATCCACGATGCCTCTGGCCGTCGGCGAGAAGCTTGGCCGGTACGAGATAGTTGCCCTGCTCGGGGCCGGAGGCATGGGTGAGGTCTATCTCGCTCGCGATACGCGACTGTCACGAGATGTAGCGATTAAGACCACACATGCGCGGTTCAGCGACCGGTTCGAAACGGAGGGACGCGCTATCGCGCAGCTGAACCACCGTAACGTCTGTACACTTTACGATGTCGGCCCCGATTACCTTGTCATGGAACGTGTCGAGGGCGAGACTCTCGCGGCCCGGCTCGAGCGTGGCAGGCTCGACGCGAGCGAGGCGATCGACATTGCGCTCCAGATCGCTCATGGTCTGAATGCCGCACATGAGCGAGGGGTGCTGCACCGGGACCTGAAGCCAGCGAACGTCATGATCACAGGCGCCGGCGAAGTGAAGATCATGGACTTTGGTCTCGCCAGGCTGGTGGGAATCGAGCCTGCGTTCGACGGCGAGACAGTGCCGATGACAGCTCCGGGCCAGGTGATCGGGACGCCCGAATACCTGGCGCCCGAGCAGATTCGAGGCGAACTGACGGACGAGCGCACCGATATTTGGGCATTCGGCGTGACGCTGTACGAAATGCTGACGGGCAAGCGTCCATTCCGATCGACCCGGACGCGGTCGCTTTCCCGATCCATCCTGGAAGACGTTCCGTCAAGCCCGTCGGTGATACGACCGGACCTGCCCCCGTCCCTTGATGCTGTAGTCCGGAAGGCGATCGGGAAAGAGCGTAGCGACAGATACCAGAACGCTCGTGAACTGATTCAAGACTTGCAAGAGTTGCGGTCGGAGCGGACGGCAGTGCGTCGTCCATGGGTTTGGGCCGTCGCGGCCGTGATCCTTATGGCCGCCGGCACGCTCTTGTGGCTCACGCTGCGAAGCCAGTCCCAAAGAGAGTTCGCGGGCAGCGTCCGGCCAAAGCTGGAGCAGATGACGGCGTTCTCGGATGCGGCGACCTGGCCTTCGATATCGCGCGACGGCAAGATGCTCGCCTTTATTCGAGGACCTGGAGTGTTCGTGTCCACCGGACAGGTGTATGTGAAGATGCTGCCCAATGGCGAGCCCATCGCCCTTACTCATGACGACGCGCGGAAACTCCAGACCGAATTCGCACCAGACAGTTCGGTTGTGGCGTATACCGTCGTGAACTACCGAGGGTCGTGGGACACGTGGACGGTTCCGGTAGTAAGGGGCGCGCCGCGCCTGTGGCTCCCCAATGCGAGCGGGTTGACGTGGCTCAGCACCGGGCAGGTTATTTTCTCGGAGATCAAGACCGGCGTTCACATGACTGTAGCCGCTGCTAACGACAACCGCACTAATGAGCGCGATGTTTATGATCCGCCAACCGTGCGCGGCATGGCTCATTTGTCGCGCGTGTCGCCGGACCACCTATGGATTGCGCTGACGGAAATGGATGCACTAGCTACTTTCCGGTGCAAAATAGCGCGATCTGAACCCTGCAAACGTTGAGTTGCGGTGAGGCAGACCGAAACAGAATAACCCTCGGATGTTTCAGAACGCCATAACGACATGCGTTGCCTGCGACATGATCAGCCGAGTTTGTGGGAGAGCGTTCTCTCTGCTGAGGTGGACGATCTTTGGGAACCGTGGATGCGCGAAATCGACGAGATTCTCGGCGATGAAGCGCTGCTGAGCACGGTTTTCGAAGCGCAGGGGCGTCGGCATGCACAGAGCCACAGCCGAGGCCGACGCCAGACGCCATCGGAGGTGGTGCTGCGAATGCTGATCCTGAAGCATGCGCGCAACTGGAGCTATCAGGTGTTGGTTCGCGAAGTGCGAGCCAATCTCGTCTACCGCAGTTTCTGTCGGATCGGCCTTGAGAAGGTTCCTGACGACAAGACGATGGTCCGGCTCGGGCAGGTAGTTGGTCCGGAGGTCATTGCCGAGTTGCATGCGCGCATCGTTGAACTGGCGAAGTTGAAACGGGTGACTCAGGGGAAGAAAATGCGGATCGACACAACAGTGGTCGAGACGAACATTCACTATCCCACCGACAGCAGCTTGTTGGGAGATGGTACGCGTGTGCTGACCCGCCTGATGAAGAAGGCAAAAGCAGGTAAGCGTGGAGGACTGCAAACGAAGGTTCGGGACCGAATGCGCAGCATTCGCAGGCGTGTAATTGAGATTGCTCTGTCAGCGCGACAGAAAGGTCCGCAAGGCGATGAACGGAAGAAGGCGGCGTATCGGCGCCTGCTGGCACTGACTCGAAAGGTCGCGGGCGATGCCAACCGGGTCCGGGACGAACTGAAGCGTAGTCGGGGTCGGATGAAAAAGGTCGCTGGGCAGTTGGACGAAATGCTCAGCCGCGTCCGTCAGGTGATTGAGCAAACTGTTGCCCGAGTACTGCGGGGTCAGACACATCATCCAGGCAAACTCGTCAGCGTCTTCGAGCCAGACACCGAGATCATTCGGAAAGGGAAGGCGAACAAGCCTACCGAGTTCGGCAAGATGGTCGAAGTGCAGGAAGCTGACGGGCAAATCGTTGTCGATGTATGTGTACACGACAAGCGGCCGGCTGACAGCGATTTGCTGGTATCAGCGGTTGAGAAGTTCAGGGATCAGTTTGGACGTGTTCCCTCGTTGGTCGCTGCTGATTCAGCTTTCTACTCAGGCGCGAATGAAAAGGCGCTCACCGAACTCGGCGTTCGTCATGTCTCCATACCCAACCGGCAAACCCGGAGTGCTGCGCGAAAGGCCTTGCAGCGTTCGCGCTGGTTCCGGGAGGGACAACGTTGGCGAACTGGGTGCGAGGGCAGGATCAGTGTGCTTAAGCGTCGCCACGGACTGGATCGATGCCGCTATCGCACACTCGACGGCGTCAAGCGCTGGGTTGGCATGGGCGTCATCGCCAACAATCTGATCACCATGGGAACTACCCTCGCCACCAAGTGACGATGGGGGCCGCGGCCCGCGCCACTGGCGCGCAGCCCGCGGTCCTCCCGGGGACTCGCCTGCGACATTCCCGCGAACAAATGCCGTACAAACTGACCGAGAGCGCCTCGGTGTCCGCATCGTCTCAACCGCGAGGCCCATTTTGCACCGGAAAGTAGCTACCAGGATGATGAAAAAGTAGGTCGCGGGTAACCATTTGGAACGTGGCATCGCCTGGGTTGGTATGCGAGGGCAAGACAGACAACAGAGCGCGATGTTCAGTTACGTTTCACCGGAGGAACGGGTGCCGGCGCAACATCCACTGTGGCCGATCCGGGAGATGGTCGATGTCGCGCTGAAGTCACTTTCACCGGTGTTCGATCGGATGTATGCCACGTTCGGGCGACCGTCGATTGCGCCGGAGAAGCTACTGCGAGCGTTATTGGTTCAGGTGCTGTACACGGTTCGGAGCGAGCGGATGCTGATGGAGCAGTTGCAATACAACCTGCTGTTCCGGTGGTTCGTGGGCATGAACATGGACGAACCGGTGTGGGTGCCGACAGTGTTCAGCAAGAATCGGGACCGGCTTATGGAAGGCGACGTCGCCGAGAAGTTCTTCGCGCTGATTCTGGATCAGGCCGCCGCTGCGGGATTGCTTTCCGGTGAGCACTTCAGCGTGGATGGAACCCTGATCGAAGCCTGGGCGAGCCAGAAAAGCTTTCAGCGGAAAGATAAACCGGAAGCGCCGCCACCGGACGATCCCGGTAACCCGACGGTGAACTTTCACGGAGAGATCCGGCGCAACGACACGCATGAATCGAAAACCGACCCGGACGCACGACTGGCACGCAAAAGCGGTGGCCATGAATCGAAGCTGGCATACTCCGGCAACGCCATGATTGAAAACCGCAACGGGTTGGTTGTGGATACCGAACTGGTGCCGTGCAGCGGCAACGCGGAACGGGATGCGGCTCTGCTGATGGTTGAGTGCATTCCGGGCGCTGGCCGTGCAACGGTCGCGGGAGATAAAGGATATGACACCCGAGACTTGGTGGCTACATTCCTTTGCTGGAAGATGCCTAAAAATCCACCGTGCGGTCTCTGGACACAGGAAGAGTTCTCAGAAACGATGCGACAAGCCGCCTGAAAAGGCGCTGCAGCCAGGATTGTCTTCCCCACACTTGCCACACAGTAAACGCCAATCGCCAGAGAATTCGGTGCTATGAGCTCGAAGCGCCAACAGGGTTCCTGTTCTCCTGATGCCAGAATGTTCAGGTGTTCGCCAAAGTCCTTTGGAAAGGTTGTGATATAGTCACCGCCGATACCCGAATTTCAGGAGCAATTTGTGTCTGTTGCGAATATCCGTCTGCTTTTTTGTGCTGCTGTGTTGCCAATTATCGCTTTTGCGCAAGTGAACGGCTCGATTAACGGAATAGTGACGGATGCCAGCCAGGCTGCTATTCCCGGGGTAACTCTCGTTCTGCGGAATACACAAACTGGAGAGACTCGCCAGGCGGCGAGCAGCGAGGAAGGCTTTTTCAACTTCATTGATCTTGCGCGCGGCGAATATGAAATGCGCGTTACGGCGCAGGGCTTTCGGGAACTGCAGCTTGGGCCGCTGGTGCTTACGGTCGGTCAGCAGATGACGGTGCGTCCCAGGCTGGAAGTCGGCAATGTGTCAGAGAGCATCGAGGTTCAGGGTACGCCACCACCTGTAGTTACATCGAGCAGTTCGGTTTCGCAGCTGGTAGACACGAAGCGTATTGAGCAACTGCCGCTGAATGGACGCAATGCTCTCCAACTGGTGGCACTGCTGCCGGGTGTAGTTAACGCGGGGACAGGCGGTCAGTTTGGTGCCACGCAATCGACCTTCAGCACGTCCGGCGGGCGCAATATCGACATGAATTTTACGCTCGACGGCGGCTACAACATGAATTCGTTCTACTCGATCGCAAACGAGTATCCGAATCCGGACGCGCTGCAGGAGTTTACTACAACGACGCGCAACTATTCGGCGACTTTCGGGCGCGGCACATCATCGGTCTCCGCGGTCACCCGCTCTGGGACGAACGAATTCCACGGATCAGCGTTTGAGTTTATCCGAAATACGGTGATGGACTCCCGATACTTCTTCTCTGCCCGGCGTGCGGACTTTAAGAGGAACCAGTATGGCGGTACCCTCGGTGGGCCGATCGTGAAGAACAAGCTGTTCTTCTTTGTCGGCTTCCAGGGAACGAAGGTTCGCGGTACGCCGAGTGACACGCGCTACCGCACACTGAGCGATGCCGAACGAATGGGTAACTTTTCCGGCCAGACGACCGTGATTCGCGACCCGGACAACCCTGGCGCGGTATTTCCCAACAACCAGATTCCGGCATCACGCATCCAGCCGTTTGCGGTCAACTTTCTGAATAACTATCTTCCCCGTGCCAACGACAGCGGCAACTTCTACAGCTTTGCGCCGCAGGGCAGCCGGCTCGATCAGAACCAGTGGATCGGCCGTTTCGATTACACGCCGGGCGACAAGGACAAGATCAACTTCCGCGTGTTCTACAACGATGTGCCGCAAAAGCAGCAATGCTCCAGCATAGCGGCGGACTGGCTGTGCGATCTGCCTACCCGCTTCCAGAACTACACGCTGGGCGAGGATCACATCTTCTCGCCGTCACTGATCAATTCGTTCCGCGTCAGCTATGTCCGGAGCGCATTTGGACTGATATCGGAGCGAGACTTTTCGCTGACCGGGCTGGGCCTGCCCATCAGCATCGCGAACATCAACACCGGTTTTGGCCTGACGCCACAATCGACTCTGGGAATTTCCGGCTTCTTCACAGCGGATACCGGCGCACCCACGCGCGACATTATGCCGACGACTCACATTAACAACACACTGCTGTGGAATAACGGGCGGCATACGCTGAGCTTCGGCGTTGAATATTACCGAAACAGAGTGAATGAACTGCAGAACTGGCAATCGGGCGGAAATATATCCTTTACCGGAGCACAGAGCGGCAATGCCGCTGCTGACTTTTTACTGGGGAAGTTCAACACTTACCGTCAGGTAACAGGCCTGACATCGCGTGTACGGCAGAACCTGCCGGCGGTCTTTGTTCATGATGATTTCCGTTTAAACCGACGGCTGACGATCAACATGGGCGTCCGATGGGAACCCTATAACGGATACATTTCCGAAGACGGGCAGATGATGTTATTCGCTCCAGGCCAGCAATCCGCACTATTTCCCAAGGCACCCGCAGGACTGCTGTTTGCCAATGATCCTGGTGTTCCGCCGAGCGTGGTGGGCAGCCGGTGGAACAACATTGCACCCCGACTTGGTCTTGCCTGGGATGTTTTCGGAGATGGCAGGACGTCGATTCGCGCGGGCGCAGGTAAGTTTTTTGTACCTATGACTCGAGGTATCAGCCTGAACCGGTTCACGCTGATCCAGCCGTTCACCACAGACATTACGGTGGTAAGCGGCGATGCGTACAACATTTTCGGCAATGCACCTTTCAACGGAGTGAGCCCGTTTCCGCGCCCTCTCGGGTCAAACCTTAAGACTGCGGATTTTGTGCCGACAGCGAACGAGACAACGTGGAGCCTGCCATTCAAGACGCAGGTGGATTATCAGTGGAGCGTTTCGCTGCAACAGGCATTAAAAGGAAACACCGCGCTGGAGCTGAACTATATCGGCAGCAGTTCGTCGAATTTGTTCTCGACCGTGGAATCAAACTTCGCACGGTACATTCCCGGCCAGTCGGCGATTGCGAACACACAAGCGCGCCGATTGTATCCGCAGTTCGGGCAGGTTAACAATACGCTGAGCGCGTTCAGCTCCAACTACAACGCGATGCAGGTCGTCGTGAACCGGCGCTACGCGAAAGGATTCAGCGTCCTGGGTTCGTATACGTGGTCGAAGGCGCTGGGCGTGAACGTAGCCACGGGCGAGGGAAGCAATGGTCCGCGCAATCCATATAACTACCAGGCGGATTACGGACCGCTGAGCCTGGACCGAACTCACAACTTTATTGTTTCGGCGCTGTGGGATGTGCCGCTGGGCGGAGCGGGTGCTCCGCGATGGCAGAGGTACACGGTCGGAGGCTGGCAGCTGAGCGGCATCGCGAATATGGTTAGCGGTGCTCCGCTGACAATACGTGCGGGCCGCGACAATTCGTTGAGCGCGATTGGTGGCGATACGGCGGACGCGGTGGGCGACTGGCGTTTGCCGGACGGACGCAGCAGGCAGGATCAGATGAATGCGTGGTTCAATACTTCAGCCTTTGTGCCGAATGCTCCGGGGACATTTGGAAATACCGGGATTGGGTTCATGCGTGGGCCCGGTCTGTGGAACACTGACCTTGCGATACAGCGGCAGTTCCGTGTACGCGAGCGCCAGAGACTGGAACTGCGCGGGTCGTTCTACAACCTGTTCAATCACGCCAATCTCAACAATCCGGATACGACTCAGCTGAATACTACGTTCGGAAAAATCACTGCAGTGAGTGCTCCGCGGGTGATCGAACTCGGACTTCGATTTGCGTTCTGAGCCAGCGAACAGCTAAGGCCCGCGGTGATGCTGTATTGATGGCGTTGTCTCAGCCGTGACTTCCAGGCAGCAGACCACAGCTGGATCCCTGATCGTTGGACGCGGCGACTTGAAAACTTGAAGTGTTGCAGCCGCAAGATCCTTCGCGGACAGCGGCGGCACCAGACCAATTCGTTCGAGCGGGCTGCGTCTGATCGAGTCTTTAACCCGCTCTCGCTTGCGGATCGAGTTGAAACAAGATGATTAGGGTGCGTTCACCAGAATAGGTTGATAGTGGAAATCGACAACGCCCGGCGCCTGGTTTCTTGCAGAGGACGGTGAGATGAAGGAGACAAAGGAGGAACTGGGGAAGGAAAGATCCAACGCCGAGAACTCGTCCTGAACGGTCGCCACGCCTACAACCAGCGCGACTGCCGGCGTGTGGCCGGCACGGACATCAAAGGACCGTTGCACGATTAACTTACCTTGCACCGTTCCGAATTGCCCATTCGGTAAGCTTCCATTTTGGGTAAAGGGCTGAGTCAAGTCGACATTGAGCGGGAATCCGACGACGGTGGTCACCGGGATATCGACGCCCACGAAGTTCGCAGTTTCGCCAATCGATGCACAAGACAGGAGGGTCACTGAGCCCGCGCGCCGGAATGGCTCGGCAAAGCCTCGACTTCAAAGCTGCAGGTAAGAGTCGAGAGTTGAGTGGGCGGCGGAAAGAAACACAGATAATTCGAGTTGCGCCGCCACACATACGCGTCGTTGGGATCGAAGTTCTGACTGTCCGACTGGAAACTGACTTCGAGGACGTCACCAAATGTGATTACGCGGTTGCGAAATCGACCCGTCGCGGCGATTGCTCCGAGCTCGCAATCTTGCCATGTGGAATCACGTTGATGCCTTCCTGAGCGCGCCCGATCTGGACCGTTCCCGGAGTGCCAAATCATGGTCCCAAGCCGGTGATCAGACGCGTTGGAGCAATGCGAGGAGAGAGCAACGAAGTGCGTGGACGCATGTCGCCGGCGACGGTCACAGGATGACGGACCGGAGCCGGCGTGAGCTTCGCCCAGCTGGGCTGCCAATTCGTTGGGCTGGGACTGGATCTTGCGATATGTGGCATTCGCATCCTGGCTGGAGGCCACCAGCCGATCGCGTAATGGGCTGAAGTCTCGGAGTTGCGCCTCGCGGGACAACAGCTCTGCTTCCGGTGGTTTCAATTTATTTACAATCGTGCGGCCGACCCGATTGTCAGTGGGGTCGAGCCGACTGAAAAGTCGGCTGTGGGCAGAATTGCCCGCCACACGTCGACTCGACTATCAGGAAGCTCTATGACGCAACGCGGTCCTCGTCTATGTCTGTTTCTCCTATGGAGATGGTCGCCTGGGCAACGCTGCCGGTTCAACGATTATTGGCCTGCGGCCGCTGGAATAGCTGCCGGGACCTTCGAGAAGTCGCCTGCCTTGACGTACGAGATCCGAGACGGGTCAATGTACTTTTTGAAGGCGGCGTTGACTTGGTCGAGGGTGAGGCCGGCGAGCTTCTTGTCGAACTCGGATTCCCACGCCATTGTTCTGTTCAGATGGTCGAGTTGTACGAGGCTCATTGCCAGCGAGCTATCCTGAGAGCGCCTCAGAGTTCGAGACTGAAGATAGCCTTTTCGAGCCTCGTTCAGCTCAGCATCGCTGAAACCGGTTGTGCGCGCTTTCTCGATCTCCTGCTGGAAGACCGACTGAACTTTGGCACTGTTCTGCGGGGCGGAGATGGCGTACACCTCGAACTCGCTCCAGTCCATCTTCGGCATCGGCGTCAATCTGGAGCCCACGCCATAGCTCAGACCTTCCTTCGTCCGAATTCGTTGGAAGAGCCGCGATGACATGCCGCCGCCGAAGATGTAGTTTGCAAGCGTCAGCGCCGGTGCATCCGTGTGATCGTCGCTGATCGGTATCGTCATTCCGGCGACGAAGTTTGCGTTTGCTTTATCCGGGCGTCTCCAGCTTGCGGTCGATCGCGGCGGCGGTCGTGTACGAAGATGTCAGCCGCTGGTAATGTGAGGCGCTCTTCGAAGCGCCGAAAAGCGATGCGGCCAGAGTTTGAATTTCCTGGACGTCATGATCGCCGACGACAGTTACGTTGCCATTTGAGGCGCCGTAGAACTCGCGGAAGAACTGCTTGGCCTGCTCGAGCGTTGCCGCCTTAATTTCCGCGATCTCCTCGTCCGGAGTCAACGTCCGGCGGACGTCACCATCGGGATACGGGAACATGTGGCGGTTCAGCTCCATCGCCGCGACAGCTGCCGGTTCGCTGCGGCGCTGCTCGGCACCGGAAAGCATCGCCTGCTTGATCTGTTCGTATTCGTTGGAGGGAAATGAAGGGCTGGTCAGGACTTCAGCGGCAAGCTTCAGCGCCTTCGGCAGGTTCTCCCGAGTGGTTTCGATGCTGGCTATCGCGCTGGTTGCCCCACCGGTGACCATCATCCGGGCGCGGAGTTTGTCGAGTTCATCCCGAAGCTGCTGCCGGGTATGCTGCGTTGTACCGCGCATCAGCATGCTGCCGGTAATCGCGGCGATCGTTCGCTTGCCGCGAGTGTTCCCGGCGTCCCCGAACCGGAAGGTGACAACGGCGTTGACCGTGTTGCCCCGAGTCTTTTTGGACAAAAGCTGAAGCGTCATGCCACTGGGAAGTTTCGAGCGGACGATCCGCTTCTCGATGTTCTCCGGTGTAGCCTCGAAGACTTCACCCGCGGCCACCTGGGTGTCGATCTTAAAGTTCTTCAGTGCAGCACTGATGTCGGTCGCCGGCGGAATCTGGGCTCGATCCGGCTTTGCGACCGGGATAAACATGCCGACGGTGCGGTTGTCTTCCTTGAGGTACGCCTTCGCCACGCGGAGAACATCGTCGGGTTGCACCTTGCGAATATCCTCACGCAGCCGGAAGATCAGACGCCAGTCTCCCGAAGCAATGGACTCGCTCAGGAAAAGACCCAGCCTGCCACTGTCGGTGAGCATGCGATCCATCATGGTCAGCTGCGCATTCTTTGCCCGCTCCACTTCTTCCTTCGTCGGCGGCTCAGTGACCACGTTGTTGGTGACACGGAGGAGAGTGTCGCGAACGGACTTGAGATCTCCGTCCTTATTCACCGTCGCACCAAGCATCAGCACGCCAGGTTCGCGACCCGTCTCCGCTGCACCTCGCACCGCAACGGCCATTTTCGTCTCGACCAACGCTTTGTGCAGCCGTCCGGCAGGTGTGGACCCCAAGATTTGGGAAAGGATTTCGAGTGCCGGCTGATCGGGGTTCGCCGCATCCGGTGTGTGGTAAAGGACATTAATGGCCTGAATGTCCCCCACCCGACGGACGGTAACGGTGCGTTCCCCATCCTGGTCGGGTTCGACCGTGTAGGTCCGGTCCAGGACGCGGGTCGGCTTCTCGAGTTTGCCGAGGGTTTCGGCGATCATCCCGAGAGTCTTCGCCTCATCGATCTGGCCAGCTATGACCAACACGGCGTTGTCCGGCTGATAATACTTCTTGTAGAAGGCCCGCAGACGCTCGACGGGGACGTTTTCGATGTCCGACCTGGCGCCGATTGTCGATTTTCCGTAATTGTGCCAGTCGAAGGCCGCCGCCATCGTCCGCTGAAAGAGCACGCGCATCGGGCTGTTCTCACCGCTCTCGAATTCGTTGCGTACAACGGTCATCTCCTGATCGAGATCCTGCCTCGATACATTGGAGTTGAGCATGCGGTCGGCCTCAAGACCGAGGGCCCAGCGCAGATTTTCGTCGGTTCCGGGGAACGTTTCGAAATAGTTGGTGCGATCGGTATCCGTGCTGCCGTTGACGCTGGCTCCGTACGTTCGGAACTCTTCCTGGATCTTCGGATGGGTGGGAGTGCCCCGGAACAGCATGTGTTCCAGCAAGTGAGCCATGCCCGTTTCGCCGTAACCTTCGTGGCGTGAACCGACGAGGTACGTCATATTGACAGTAATGGTCTGTTTTGCCGGGTCGGGGAACAGCAGGACGGTTAAGCCGTTGTCGAGCCGGTACTCGGTGATGCCCTCGATGGAAGACATCTTGCGGATTCCGCCGGGCAGAGTGGATTGGGCGTACATCAGCGAGGCCGCCAGGGCGTAGATCCCTGTCGTTTTAGGAATTTTCATGAAAAATAACTTCTACCTCTATTTTAGAGGTTTTCCGGATTGAAAAAGGTCCTTCGAATTGCATCCGGGATTGGGCTCGTCACCCTTGGGATCGTCGGACTAATCGTTCCGGTGATGCCGGGCTGGATCTTCCTGATACCCGGGCTCGTGATTCTTGGCGAATATTTCCCACCTGCCAGGCGGCTGGTTGACTGGTTGAAGGCGCGTTTTGATGAGGCTCGGGGGGCCGCGTTGGGCAAGAAGTCCTGAGCCGGATTCTGCGACAATAAAGATAGTCCCCGCAAATCTGCAATGCTGACCCGCATTAGTGTGCACGGCGCGCGCCAGCACAATCTCAAGAACATTGACGTCGAGATTCCCCGGAATACCTTTACGGTCATCACCGGTCTGAGCGGGTCGGGGAAATCGTCGCTGGCTTTCGACACGATCTATGCCGAGGGTCAGCGGCGGTACGTGGAAACTCTCTCGCCTTACGCGCGTCAGTTTCTCGATCAGATGGAACGGCCTGAGGTCGATTCTATCGACGGGCTGAGTCCCGCCATTTCGATTGAGCAAAAGACTACGAGCCGGAGCCCTCGGTCCACGGTGGGTACGGTCACAGAAATCTACGATTACCTGCGAGTTCTGTACTCCTCGATCGGAGTCCCGCATTGCCCTCAGTGCGGGCTCGAGATTTCACGGCAAAGCACGGAACAGATCATTGAGCAGGTGCTTTCCCTGCCCTCGAACCAGAGGGTGATGATTCTTGCTCCGATCGTGCGCGGCCGCAAGGGCGAATACAAGAAAGAACTCGAGAAGCTGGCCAGGACGGGGTTCGTGCGGGCGCGGATCGACGGCACACTGCGGTCGCTTGACGAACCGATCACGCTGAACAAGCGCCAGAACCACACGATTGAAGTCGTGATCGACCGTCTGGTTCTGAAGCCCGGGATCGAGCAGCGCATTGAGGCGGCGGTTCGGACTGCGATGAAGATGACAGAAGGTCTGGTCATCATCGCAGTCGTCGACGGCGAAGAGCGGATGTTCTCACAGAAGCTTGCGTGCCCCAATTGCGGCCGCAGCGTTCCACAACTGGAGCCGCGATCTTTCTCCTTCAATAGTCCGTTTGGTGCCTGCGACGTTTGCAATGGCCTCGGGAGCAAGTGGGGCTTCGATCCGCTTAAGGTGATTGTTGATCCGGCGAAGCCTTTGCTGGATGGCGGCATCGGGCCGGGGGGCTCTTCGGCATACATGGCGGATCGGCTGGGTCAGTATGCGGCTCGGCAGGGCATCGATCTTGGGGTGCCGTTTGAGGATTTTCCGAAGAAGACACAGAATGTACTGCTGAACGGCGCTGCTGGTTTTCCAGGGATCCTCGGCGTGCTGCAGGAGACTTTCGATACCACGGGTGAGGGCTATCGTGAGTGGCTGATGGAGTATATGTCGCCCACGGAATGCCCTGTCTGCTGCGGTAAGCGGCTGAAGCCGGAGAGTCTTGCGGTCCGGGTGAAAGGTGTCGGCATCGGCGAGCTGACTTCGATGTCGATTGCGCGTGCCCTGCCCTGCATTTCCGACTGGAAACTGACGGAGCGCGAGGAACAGATAGCTGCACGTGTGCTCGAAGAAGTCCGGCACCGGATGGAGTATCTGGTTGCGGTCGGGCTGGACTATCTGAGTCTCGAAAGAGGTTCGGCGACTTTGTCGGGCGGCGAGGCGCAGCGGATTCGTCTGGCAACCCAGATTGGGTCAAAGCTTCGCGGTGTCCTGTATGTTCTGGATGAACCTTCAATCGGGCTGCATCCGCGAGACAATGACCGGCTTCTGGATACGCTGACGCGGCTTCGCGATCTTGGCAACACCGTACTTGTCGTCGAGCATGATGCGGACACGATTGAACGTGCGGATTATGTCATCGATCTTGGTCCGGGTGCGGGCAGGCTCGGCGGCGGACTTGTTGCTGCGGGATCTCCGGCGGACATTCGGAAATCGGACGACTCGCTCACCGGTCAGTACCTTTCTGGCAAACTGCGGATCGAGGCTCCTTCCCGGAGAGGCGCCGGGAACGGGAAGAAGCTGTGCGTTTACGGCGCTCGGGAACACAACTTGCGGAACGTCAATGTGGAGTTTCCGCTGGGCACGCTGACGGTGATTACCGGCGTGTCCGGCAGCGGGAAATCCACGCTGATCAACGACATCCTGTACCGTGCGGTGTCGCAGCATGTGTATCGGATCGCGCGCGAAACCGGGTGCGCATGACCGAATTACCGGGCTGGAGAACATCGACAAGATCGTCGAGATCGACCAGACTCCGATCGGCAGGACGCCACGCTCCAATCCGGCAACCTACACAGGGCTGTTTCAGCCGATCCGCGACATCTACGCGATGCTGCCGGAGTCTCGCGAGCGAGGCTACAAGCCCGGACGCTTCAGTTTCAATGTCAAGGGCGGCCGTTGCGAAGCGTGTCAGGGCGATGGGCTGAAGCGCATCGAGATGAACTTCCTGCCCGATGTTTACGTCACCTGCGACGTATGCCGGGCAAAACGATATAACTCGGAAACGCTGCAGGTAAAGTACCGCAACCACTCGATTGCCGACATACTGAATGCGACGGTTGAGGAAGCACTCGGCGTGCTGGAGAACCTGCCGCAGATTCAGGCGAAGCTGCGGACGCTGAACGACGTTGGGCTCGGCTACATTCACCTGGGGCAATCATCCACTACTCTTTCCGGCGGTGAGGCGCAGCGCATCAAGCTGGCGCGTGAGTTAAGCCGCCGGCAGACAGGCAAGACGATGTACATCCTGGATGAGCCGACTACCGGACTGCATTTCGAAGATGTTCGCAAGCTGCTGGAAGTGCTGCATCGACTGGTGGAGCTGGGCAACACCGTCATCGTGATCGAGCATCATCTCGATGTGATGAAGACGGCCGACTGGATTATCGATCTCGGTCCGGAAGGCGGAGAACGCGGCGGCCAGATCGTGGCTTGCGGTACGCCTGAAGACATCGTGCGCAACAAGCGCAGCTACACCGGTCACGCGCTGGCCAAAGTGCTTGTTCCTGAGCGTGCCGCCTGATGGAGTTTGTGCCTGATGAGCAACTACAACAGCAACCTGTCCCGGACGTTGTCGATGTACTGCTGTTTGTCGGTCTGGCATTTCCGCTCTTCCTCATCGTGTTCTTCCTGGTAGCTGCAGCGCTGAAGATCGCGCATGTGAACGGAGCGGGAGTCAAGATTCTCCTTCCGCAGGTTGCCGGGTATCTGGCGGCGATGATTCCGCTCTACCTTGTTTTCAGGACTCGCTACGATGAGTCCCCGATGCGGCTTCTGCGGATGGGAGTGAATGTGAAGGATGCCGGAACGTCGATTTCGCTGGGAATCCTGACTGCGTTTGCGGTAACCGGGATTGCGGCCCTGTTACAAACTCCGCATCCGAAGATGCCGATGGACGAACTGTTGTCTGACACAGCCTCGATCATCGCGGCCGCGATCGTCGGAGTGACGCTGGCCCCGTGGTTTGAAGAGCTGTTGTTTCGCGGGCTGCTGCAACCGCTGCTTGGCAGATATGCAGGTGTCGCAGCCGGAGTGGCTGTGTCGGCGTTTCTGTTCGCGCTGCTGCACGGGCCGCAGTATGGCTGGTCATGGCGTCACGTGTTGCTGATCACCTGCGCCGGCGCGGCATTCGGGATTCGACGCGCGGTGACAAATCCACAGGAGCAGCGGTTGTGATGCACGCAGCTTATAACTCCGTGCTGTTCGCGGCATTCTTTGCGGGGAAGTGGGCGGGTTCGAACCTGCCGAAAACAATCTGAGGAAAACATGGTCGAAACGATTCAATGGACTGACGACGGCGTCGTGATGATCGATCAGACGCGCCTGCCTCGTGAAGAAGTGTTCGTGACTTGCCGGACGTATCAGGACGTGGCGCACGCCATTCGCACGATGATCATTCGCGGCGCTCCCGCGATTGGCGTCGCGGCGGGAATGGGCGTTGCGCTCGGTGTGCTGCACGCAAACGAAGCCACGCTGGATTCCGAGTTTGAGACGATCTGCAATACGCTTGCGGGCACCCGGCCGACTGCGGTGAATTTGTTCTGGGCGATTGATCGCATGAAGAAGATCTTCGCGGGCGTGAGTTCGCAGGGTCTGCAGGCAGTTCGGGATACCCTGGTGCGCGAAGCGAAGCAGATGTATCTGGAGGACATCGCCATCAATCGCGCCATCGGACAAAATGGGGCGCACCTGGTTCCGGACGGCAAGACGGTGCTGACGCACTGCAATGCTGGTGCGCTGGCAACCGCGGGTTACGGAACGGCGCTCGGTGTCATTCGCGCGGCAGTAGAGTCGGGCAAGAATATCGACGTGTTTGCGGACGAGACGCGGCCGTTTTTGCAGGGTGCTCGCCTGACGGTCTGGGAGTTGCAGCAGGACAACATTGCGGCCACGCTGATTACGGACAATATGGCTGGCCATTTTCTGAAATCAGGAAAGATCGGCTGTGTCGTCGTCGGTGCCGATCGAATTGCTGGTAACGGCGATGTCGCGAACAAGATCGGGACATATTCGGTCGCGGTGCTGGCGAAAGAGAACGGCGTTCCGTTCTACGTTGCCGCGCCCGTATCAACACTCGACTTGACGCTTACTTCGGGCGACCAGATTCCGATTGAAGAACGTGCGGCGGCTGAGGTCATTCAGGTGGGAGGAGTTCCGCTCGCGCCGGAAGGGACCACCGTGCGAAATCCTGCTTTCGATGTCACGCCTGCACGCTACGTTACTGCGATCATCACCGAGCAGGGAGTCGCTGAAGCGCCTTACGAACAATCGTTAAAGCGACTTGCCTCGGGTGTTGCTCATGCGAGGATGGCTGTATGAAATTTGTTTTGACGCTGATTCTGGCGAGCGCTGGTGTGCTTAGCGCGCAACCGGCCCGTCGTGCGCCAGGATTCTCACTGCCAGATCTGGACTACAAGCAATACGACCTGGCAGACTACCGCGGCAAGGTCGTAGTGCTCGACATCATCCAGACCGCATGCCCCAAATGCATCGAACTAACGCGCACACTCGCGGAAGCGAAGACCAAATACGGTGACAAAGTTCAGGTCCTGACGATTGTGACCCTGCCGGATAACGCTGGAACGATTAGCAAGTTCATCGCTGCCCACAATGTAAAAAACCCTGTGTTGCTGGATTGTGGTCAGGTGATTGGATCTTATCTGCAGCTGACGCCGAAGAATCCGTCGGTGCACTTCCCGCATGCATTCGTGATTGATAAAACCGGAATGATTCGGCGGGATATCTCAGAGGGTGATCTGACTCCCGCCGCTCTCATTGGTGCGGTTGAATCTGCTTTGAAATAGTCGTCAGATCTTTTTGACGGGCGGGGGAAGTTCGCGGGCTTTGCACTCTGACATGAAGCCGTTTCGTCCGTGGCTTCCGTCGCAAAAAGGCTTGTTCTCGGCCATGCCGCAGCGGCACAGTGAAATGACTTGCCGTCCGGCCAGGCCGAACAACCCGCCCTCAAAATCTTCGATTTCGAAGTCGCCCTCGATCCGAATCGGACCGTTTTTCAGGATGGTGACTTTGGTTGGCATCTGTCCGATAGTACCAGACGTATCTCGTTATAATTCCCCTATGTTTTGGCGGGTTCTGCCGGTTTTGTTTTGCTCGGCGGCGGCTCTGGCCGGGGATGGAGTCTCGCCCGAAGTGCTGCTGCTGGCGCGTGCGAAGGCGCACATGTCACAGATGCTGACGAACCTGCCGAACTACACGTGCCTTCAGACGATCGAGCGGACGCAGCGGCTGTTTCCGAAGAAGAAGCCGTCACTGCTGGATGTGGTGCGAATCGAAGTTGCACTGGTTGACGGCAAGGAGTTATTTTCCTGGCCGGGTAGCGGCAAGTTCGTCGATACCGAACTCAGCGATATGATCCGCGGTGGTGCCATCGGAACCGGCAGTTTCGGACTGCATGCGAAGGCAGTGTTTCAGGGAAATAGCGCCGTCTATCATTACGAAGGCATTGAAGAGCGGAACGGGCGAAAAGCGCATGTATGGTCGTTTCAGGTGCCACAGATGCGAAGCGGCTTCACACTGCGCGCCGGACCTCGCGAGGCGGTCGTTGGTTACAGTGGCAAGTTCTGGATCGAAGCGGCGACTATGGATGCGGTACGGCTTGAGGTACACGGGGATGAGATTCCGCCCTATCTCCGGATTTCGGCTGCATCCGATGCGATCGAGTATGAGCGGGTGCCGATCGGTGCTGAACATTATCTGCTCCCTTCACTGGCGGAATTACGGATGTCGGATCTGGTCGGCAATGAGAATATTAACCGGACCGTGTTCAGCAAGTGCAGACAGTATTCCGGTGAATCCCGACTGCTTATCGATGAACCGGATGCGGCGACGGAACCGAAGCCCCCGGAACCGGAGCACGTTTATGACGCTCCAAAGGGTTTATCGCTTGAGCTTGAACTGACTGCTGCTGTGCCACTGAAGAGCGCTGCTGTCGGCGATCCGGTAACTGCAGCGTTGCAGAACAATGTGAAGATTGCGAGCGACGTCGTGCTGCCGAAAGGGGCTCTGGTGCACGGAAGGCTGACCCTGATACGTCCAACCTTTTTCGGACGGCAATCTGCTATTGCGATCGGAATGAAGTTCTCCGAGGCCGAAGCGCCAGGTATGCGGGTGAAGCTGAACGCCGAGTTCGACTATCTCCGAGCAGTGACTCCCGAGTATTTGAATCGGCCGAGTTTTCCACAACTCGGGAACACGCGGCCGGAGAATGCGACGATGTTTGGAAGCATAATCTTTGTGCGGGACACAACGTCGCAATTACGGCGAGGGCTGCGGATGGCGTGGCATACAACCCCACTCGAGACAGAGGACCAAAAGTGATTCAGTTCGAACTGGAATCAGATCGGAAGCTGTTTCAGGAAGCGATGAACTTTGCTCAGGGGCAGGTCCGGAGGCTTACCGAAGCACACCCTGGCTTCTATCCCGTGCATACCGAGGGCGGCAAATGGCAACATGAGCAGCCGGTTTGGACGCAATGGTGCGAAGGCTTCTTCCCGGGGATGATGTGGGCGTTCCAGCGTTATATCGGGGCCGGCTCACCGGAAGCGGATCGATGGATGGATCTGGCGATTCGCTATTCCGAACCGCTGGAAGAGCGTAAGTTCGACCGTGACACGCATGATTTCGGGTTTTTGTTTCTGCCGACGTATTTGCGGTGGTATACAGCGACCCGACGACCGCACCTGAATGATGTTCTGGTTCAGGCCGGTCAGATCATGGCCGAGCGCTTTCAGCACTCGGGCGGGTTCCTGCGGTCCTTTGCGGCCAACAACTCGGTGTTCATCGACACGATGATGAATGTCGGGCTGGTCTTTTACGCCGCTCGCGAGACGGAGGATCGCGATCTGCGCGATGTCGCCATGCGGCATTCGCTGACAACGCGAAAGGTGCTGGTTCGCGGAGACGGTTCCGTCGCACATGAAGGCATCTTCGACCTGCAGACGGGCGAGTTCCTGCATCAGGCGACGCAGCAGGGCGCTCGGGCGGATTCCTGCTGGGCCCGGGGACTTGCGTGGGCGCTCTACGGGTTTACGATCTGCTACGAGTACAGCCATGATCCACGGTTTTTGTCGACTGCCCAGGCGTGTGCGGAATATTATGTCGCCAACGCTCCGTCGGACGGAGTTCCGCCGTGGGATTTCAATGCTCCGGCGGAGAGCCGGCGAATGGTCGATACTTCCGCGGCTGCAATTGCGGCTGCCGGGATGCTGCGGATATCGCGGCTTGCGGCTGATCCGATCCGGGGCCAGTATTACCGTGGGACAGCTATCAGAATCCTGCGGACGCTTTGCGACAAGTATCTCGCGCGGAACAGCGATGGCTGGGAGGGCGTGCTCAAGGGCGGCGTGTACCACCTGCACAAAGGTCTCGGGGTGAATGAGTCAGTGATTTGGGGCGACTACTACTTTGTCGAGGCGATTGAACTCGCCATGCGCCAGATGCGGTGAGCACGTGAGATGAAAAAAGGCCGGACATTACGGCCCGGCCCCGATGCAGATGACTGACTATTTCCCTCCTCAGCTTACTGCTGCGGCGGGGTTGTTGTTGTATTCGAAGTGGTCGTGGTCTGGCGGCCGATGACATCGCCGGATACAACCATCTCCACGCGGCGGTTCTGCTGACGACCTTCCGCCGTATCGTTGGTCGCAACTGGCTGCGACTTTCCGAATCCTCGCGAGGTGACCGTGTCTGACGGAATACCCTGAGCGACGAGGTAATCGCGAACTGTTGAGGCACGCTGTTCGGACAAGCGCTGGTTGAACTCCTCGCTGCCTACGCTGTCGGTATGTCCCTCAACTTCGACACGCAGTCCGGGGTGGGCCAGCAGAATGCCGCTCACCTTCGCCAGCTTCTCTCGCGTACCCGGCCGGAGGGTGTACTTGCCGAAATCGAAGAGGACGTCGGACATGTTTACGATAAGGCCTCGAGCAGTCTCACGCGTTTCGAGAATGGTGTTCAATTGCTGCCGGATCTGCTCACGCAATGCGTTCTTTTCGGCCTCTGCGCTCAGACGCCCGCGTTCTGACGTGTCGGCGGCCTGACGTGCCGCTGCAGCCTGTTGCGCGAGAAGTGCCTGCTGCTGCTCTGCATCCTGACGAGCTTTGTCAGCCGCTGCGCGTGCGGTGTCCGCCTCAGCCTTCGCTCGCTCGGCTGCCAGACGTTCCCGTTCCGCAGCCTGACGCTGGGCCTCTGCCGCAAAACGGGCCTGCTCGGCTTCAATCCGCTGGCGGTCGGCGGCGGCGCGCTGCTGTTCGGCTTCCGCCCGGCGCTGGGCTTCGAGGTCCTGCTGACGCTTTGCTTCTTCGGCTTTCGCACGCTCCGCAGCTTCGCGGTCGGCGGCGGCTTTGCGTTCATTGGCGAGACGCTCGTCTTCCTGCCGCTGGAGCGTGATGATTCTGGAGTCTTCGGCTACCTGGGCAGCTTCACGAGCGACCGTCGACACTGGCTTCCACTGCTTCCGTCGCTGGTAGTCTTCAGCCTGGGCAAGCAGGCCCTGCGCTTTCTGGTAGGTGTCGGCCGCATACTTGTCCGCACCCGTCCACTGTGCGATCTGGACGGCATTCCGCGCTTCATACAGGTTGATGTTCTTCCAGTAGTCATGCGGCAGGGACCGATTGGCGGATTCAGTCGGGTGGAAGACGTAGGAACCTCTCTTCAGCAACTCGTACTTGGCCTCGACGATTTCCTTGCGACCCTTGGTGTCGTCCCGAAGGATATTTTCGGCGACCACGACGTCACTCGGCTGAGTTACTGCGAAATACGGCTCAGCCGTAACGATCATTCCGAAGGTCTGCATCTCGGTGGTGACGTTAACTTTGGCCTTGTGATCGTCACCAGCCACGAGTTCGCCCAGGTTCTTGGCGCGGCCTTCCGGCGTGATCGCCCACAACACAAGGGAAAGAAATTCTGGTCCAAATTTTTGCGGGAGTGGTAATTTCGAGAGGTTAACTTCTATCTGTACAACGCCCGTTTTACTGGAGACCTCGCCTTTTCCTTCAGTTTGCGGAGAGATGGCTGTGCCCTTGAAATCAACTTTGGTTTCGCCGCCGCGGAATCTGTAGTTTACTGCTTCAATCGTCCGCGAAACGACCGTTACTTTGAAAATCGGATTCCCGGCATTTTCAAGCGGAGGGTTCTTGGTTGTGTTTTGTGTTGGGTTCTGCGCGACCTGTGCGCCGAGCATGCCGGTCAGAGCAAGTGAAAATAACGCCGTCTTCATAGGCATATCCATTCACAGCTAAGCAAACAAAATGCCACCACACAAGCGCTTTTTTTTGTGGAGGTTACCTTTGTTACAAAACGTGAGTAGCTGGTAAAAACTACAGGGTCGGTACGAGATCCCTGCGTCTTTCGCGAGTTAGCGTGACGACCACGACGGCGAGCACGTACAGCAATCCCCCGATTAGCAGCGTTCCTCTCAGGCCGAGGTAGATGGCGAGGAAGATGGCGCTGGCCGAGCCAAGTACGCTGGATGCGGCGTTCAGGGCCCAAGCCCAGCGAACCGAGGCGGGGTGGTGTCGCTCGAGTCTCGACAATCCGGTCGGGAACGGCATACCCATCGCGAAGGCCGGAGGCGCGATCAGAAGGGCGGTGGTGATCATCCTCAGTCCGAGAGGCCATCCAATCGCGGCCTGCGAGACCACGGGCGCGAGGAATGCGAGCAAGCCCACAAGCACGGCGACTGCGACGAGAGCCTGTATCAGCCTTGAGTCGTCTCCATGGAGGAATCGACGGCTGAAGAAGCTCCCGAGTCCGCTGCAGATCAGCATCGAGAAGATGATGACCGTCAGTGCGTAGACAGGGTGTCCGAGCAGCAGGACGAATTTCTGGATCAGCGCAACCTGGATCAGAATGTAGCCGATGCCGATGCAAACGAAGTAGAGCAGGAACGTGAGGACGCCGCGCTCGCGCGGGCAGACGTGTTCCGAGAACGATGGGCGGCAGAAGCAGAATGACGGCTGTGGCGACGATGCTGATGGCTACCAGTCCGAAGAGCAGTGGCACGGCGCGATTGATTTTATAGTCGGCGCTGGTGGTGGGACCTGCGAGGAATGCAGTCAGGTCGCGCGGCTGGACAGTGTAGAAGAAAAATGGCCGATCGTCTCCAACGGGTGTGAGGTCGTAGCGATAGTTTGCCAGGAACGACGCGGGATCCGGCGTCGTAAGGAAGGTGCTGAACTCGTTCGAGGTTGTGGTTCCGGGGATGTAGACGACCTGCATCTTTCCGGCGGCGGCGACTGCCTGCGCACGGGCGATATCGGCGTCCGTGAAGGGCTTGCGCGAGACCAGGACGGTGTCGCGTGCTCCCCAGCCTCTGATGTTTTCAGCGCTTTCCCTGATGACCATGTAGTGTCGCGCGTGATCATGTTCGCCGAGCTGATCGAGTGCTACGTTTCCGAGCGACAGCAGGCGAAGCGACTCGCGCGGCGGCTCGAAGCCCCATCGAGTGAATGACAGAATGCCGTCATCAGTCAGGTGCGAGAGGTAATCGCTAGAAGGCGTCGGTCGTGTAGAGATTGTTTTCAGAGAGCGCGAACGCGCCAGCCGCCGTTGAGGCCCAGGTGTCTACGAGAGTTGCCTGCACCACCTGATACTTCTCCGTCGAGCGCCGAACGTAACTGCGGCCATCTTCGACGATGATCTTTACCCCGGGATGGAAGTAAATGCGATTGCTGTCTCTCGCGAACTTCTGCCGCATGACGGTGGTCGCGATGATCGGGTTGATCTCGACACCAGTGATGTCCTTGCTGCCGGATGCGAGAGCCCTGGCTACATCCCATCCTCCACCGGGCCCGATGATGAGGGTTCTCGCCCCGGGGCGGATCTGATAAGGGAAACCAGGTCCCTGCAGCGTGAGGTCTTTGTCTGCTGCCCGGTTAAGTGATCGAAGTCGAAGTCTGCGATTCCCGTTGAAGCATCGGCGTCAATCACGATTTCCTTGCCATTGTCCTGAACCTGCCTGACAGCGATGCGCGAGAAGCTGTTCCATTTCACAAACAGCTCGTTCGTGATTTTCTGGCCTTTCGCAAAGCTGATGTCAATCAGAGGCCAGCGCATGTTGATGACGGTAAGGGCGACCAGGACGAGCGCAAGAGCTACGCCGGTCGCACGGCCTCGTGAGTGTCCCCCGAGGTTGAACCACATTGCAGACGAGGCAGCGAAGATGGTTCCGGCGATGATGACGGTGTTCGGTCCGCCGAAGGTATTGAGGAACGGCACCAGTACAAGGCAGCCTCCGGCAGCTCCGAGCAGGTCGAAGAAGTACACGCGATCGACACGCTCAATCGTTTCGGAAATTGCGAGCGAAACGATCATTCCCGAGAGAATGAAGGGCATTGCGCTTACGAAATAGATTCCGGCGAGGACAAGGTTAGTTGGTTCTCCGCGGGTCAGCAGGAACACCAGCGCGAGCACGGTGACAACACCAACAGTCGACGCCAGGATGCCGAGACGACGGAAGATCTCAGGACGAGGTGCGGCCACGAGGTAGGAAAGCACACCGCCTACGCCCAAACCGAATAGTGCGATCGATATGGCGAGAAAAGCGAAATGGTAGTAAAAGACAACCGAAAAAATACGGGTCAGCGACAGTTCGAGAATGAGCGTCGCGAGTGTAGTCATCGCGACACCTACGTAAATCTGTGGCCAGTTTTTTTGTTGACTGGGATCGGAGGATTTAATCCGGGGCAATGAACCATCGTATGACAGGGGTTTCAGAGGCATGTTAATTTCGTGGTCGTCATGCCTGAGACGACGTACCGCAACCGCAAAGCGGTGCAATGTGAAAATGACCACATTCGGGTGACCGTCCTTGTTGAGGGCGGTCATATCGCGGAGATTCGCGATAAGTCCTCGGGAGTGAATCCACTTTGGACGCCACCCTGGCCCTCGATTGAACCTTCAACATGGGATGCGGCAGCACATCCGGAATACGGCAATGATGCCGAAAGCAAGCTTCTGTCCGGGATCATGGGTCATAACACCTGCATTGACCTGTTCGGAGGGCCTTCAGCGGAAGAGGCGGCTGCGGGCGTTACGGTTCACGGCGAGGCGTCGATCGCACCTTATGACATTGAGGAGATCGGTGACGATACTCTTCGCTGCACATGTTATTTGCGGCGATCTCATTTGGTATTTCGGCGAACTCTGACGCTTGCCGGTGACGTGATCCGGTTTGACGAGAGCGTTGAGAATCTCGATTCATGGGACCGGCCAATCGCGTGGCAGCAGCACGTATCGCTTGGGCCGCCGTTTATTGAGCATGGCAAGGGTCGGCTGGAGATGACGGCGACGAAATCCCGGACGTATGAGGGTGCGTTTGGCGATCTGTTTCCTCCCGGTGTGGTGTTCGACTGGCCGCTGGCTCCGCTGCGCGACGGCGGGACCTACGATCTTCGAGTGTTTACGAAACGGCCGCACTCGGCGGGGTACACGGCGCATTTGATGGATCCTGAACTGGAGCATGTATCCTTTGAGATTTCCTCGCCCGATGGTCGTGTCGTCTTTGGATATCGTTGGAAACGCGCCGATTTCCCGTGGCTCGGGATTTGGGAAGAGAATAAGGACCGGAAGATGAAGCCCTGGAATGGCGAGACGATCGCACGGGGCATCGAGTTCGGTGTGTCGCCTCAGCCTGAGGCCCGGCGGGCGATGATCAGCCGCGCTTCGATGTTCGGTGTTCCCACATATCAGTGGATCCCGGCTCGCACGACCGTCTCGGTCTCGTATCAGGCGTTTATCCGTCCCGCCTGAGACACTGGTTTTTATATGAAAGCTTTGGTGATCGGCAGCGGCGGGCGCGAGCATGCGCTTGCGTGGAAGCTGTCGCAGTCCCCTTCTGTATCGGAGGTGTTGATCGCCCCCGGCAATCCTGGTGTTGCCGGCGTGGCATCGCGCTACGCTTCGGCCGTTGATGCAGCGGACTGGCTTGCGCTGGCTCGGGAGAAGGCAGTCGATCTGACGGTGGTCGGGCCTGAGGCTCCGCTGGTCGCTGGTGTTGTGGATCGATTTCGTGCCGAAGGTCTCGCGATTGTCGGGCCCGATTCGCACGCGGCGAGGCTCGAGGGGAGTAAGGCATTCTCGAAAGACTTCATGGTTCGCGCCGGCGTGCCTACGGCTCGGTATCGAGTCGTCACTTCTATTGAGGATGCGCGAGCGGCGCTGGCTGACTTCGGGTTCCCTGTTGTGCTGAAGGCGGACGGTCTGGCCGCCGGCAAGGGTGTGGTGATTGCTTCGGATCGCGCCGAGACGGAATCCGCGCTCGCATCCTTGCTTTCCGGCGGGCGACTGGTTGTGGAGGAGTGCCTCGTTGGGGAAGAGGTTAGCTTTATCGTATTGTCGGACGGCAAGCGCTTTGTTCGATTTGCGCCGACGCAGGATCATAAGCGAATCTTCGATGGCGATCAGGGTCCGAACACTGGCGGGATGGGGGCGTATCGCGATGACCGCATTCTCACCTCCGAGGAGATCGCTTCGATCGAGCGCCAGGTGATTGAACCCGTGCTGGCTCGGATAGCGGACGAGGGTTACCCGTTCACAGGTTTCCTGTATGCCGGTCTGATGATGACCGCAGATGGTCCCAAAGTGCTCGAGTTCAATGTGCGGATGGGTGATCCGGAGACACAGCCACTGATGCACGGATTGAAGTCGGACTTCGCAGAGACGCTGCTGGCTGCCGCCCGTGGCTCGCTCGAGGGTGTTCCGGCATTTGCGTGGGATGGCGGGGCGAGTGTCTGCGTGGTGCTTGCGGCGCACGGGTATCCGGGCACCGTTCGAACAGGCGATGCGATTACGGGAATCGAAGATGCCGAGTCACGGGGCGCGACGGTATTTCAGGCGGGCACTGCGCTCGATTCGAAGGGAGCACTGGTGACTTCCGGCGGCCGAGTTCTTGGTGTGACGACGTTCGGTCCCGATTTGCCGAGTGCCGTAGCGGCGGCGTATTCTGCAGCCAAACCGATTCGGTTTGAAGGGATGCAGTTCCGTCGCGATATCGGCGCGCGGGGATTGGCTCGATCTCAGGAGCGGGGATGAATCGACGGCGGTTCGTCGTTGCCGCCGCAGCGGCAGGACTTTCGACAGCTTGTGGTCCCGCCGGCCGCCGCAGTTCGGTAAATGCACCCGCTCCGCCGAATTCTGAGATTTCGGCGCTTCCACCGATTCGCGCGGAACTGGACCGAATCTTTCGAATTACCGTGTGCCTTCGGCCGTTTCGCGCTGCTGGTCCGCGTCTGGACGTCGAGAAGGTCGGCGACAAAGTCGTGGTTCACAACTACGGACATGGCGGCAGTGGATGGTCCCTGTCATGGGGTTCCGGCACGGTCGCGGTCGAGAAAGCGATGGCAGCAGGCGAGCGGGACGTCGCCGTAATCGGATGCGGAGCTATCGGTCTTACTTCGGCGATAGTGGCCCAGCGCGCGGGCGCAAAGGTGACGATCTACGCGAAAGAACGTCCACCTGAAGTTCGATCTTCCAGAGCGACCGGTTCATGGACCCCTGACTCCCGCGTTGCGCTGACCAGTTCGGTGTCACCGGACTTCCCTGCTCTTTGGGAGAAGATGGCGCGCACCTCGTGGCATAGTTTCGAGAGCTATCTCGGCCTGGCGGGAGATCCGGTGGAGTGGCTGGACCGCTATAGTCTTTACGACGACGACGAACCCAGGGCCATCACAGCCACAGATCAACACGTGACCGAACTGGATTTTGCTCGTTACTCAAACCGCATTGCCGATCTCACGCCACGTTCGCATGAACTGTCGCGGCATCCCTTCCCGACCAAATACGCGCGACGTGGTTCGAATTTGACCTTTAACATCGCTTCTTATTCGCATCAGCTGGTGACGGACTTTCTTCTGGAGGGCGGCAAGATCGAGCGGCGCGAGTTCACCTCCCCTTCCGAGCTGCAATCGCTGCCGCAAAAGGTGATCATCAATGCTACGGGGTACGGAGCTCGTGCGCTGTGGAAGGATGACTCGATCGTTCCGGTGCGGGGCCAGATCGCGTGGCTGATTCCACAGCCGGACACACACTACTCCGTTATGTACAAGGGCGTCAACGTCCTTGCACGCCGCGACGGGATCGTCGTCCAGGATGGTGGCATCGGGGACATGGAGGGCTACAACGACACGAATGAGGCGCCTGACCGTGCCGGCGCGGAAGCGTCAGTTGGGGTTGTGGCTGAGCTGTTTCGAAAGATGGCCACTCGACGCTGACACTACTGACCGGACGCCGCGGGCAGAACTACCTTTGCCAGACCGGAGTTGTTGGACGCGTCGAAGACTCGTATCACGATGACGTGCTCGGCGGGCGAGACGTTCGGAAGTCGCAAGACGAAGTGTTCCTGCTGTCCGTCAACCACTCCATCTGCACTGTCCAGCGGAAACCAGGCGGAGGCGTCCAGCGAGTACTCTGCCCGTCGCAGGGCTGACGATGTGTCCGAGGCGTCAGCAGTGATTTCCGCGCCCGCTCCTGCGCGTCGGCCGGAGGCCTTCACTACGGGCGGCGTACTGTCGAAGAGCACCGGCGGGGTTTCCATGTCCGACTCGCGAGCCGTGCCTCCCGGGTTCGACATCTTGTCGGATGCGATGACTTTGAAGTAATACTTGCCGTCTGCGAGCACGTCACCTTCGAGGGTGATGATGTTCTCCGTGATATTGGTCCGCAGAGCCTTCCACTGCATTTCTTCTTCGCCGCGGAAATAAACGGAGTAGCTGAGCTTGTCACCATCCGGGTCATCCGCCTGCCACGTGATCTGGATCTGCTGGGCAAGACCCCTCGCAACGGTTTGCGTCGCGGTACCTGCTGCGCTGGATGCGGCTGTGTCCGTTGAATCGGTGACCGTGACGGTGTAAGCTGCCGAAGACTGGGTGCTTGCCTTCGCTGCCGACGAAGAAGGGACGATCTGGGTCAGTACGTTCACTGAACGGATTGCCGGAGGGTTGTTCTGCGGCAAATAGGAGAGCGTGACTCCGGTGATGCTCGGCGAATCGGTTCCGTCGCCTTTAAGTTCGGCGCGCCACTGGACGAACCTGGCGTTTGGGATCGCAAGTCTGGAACCGCTCGGATCGGTCATCGGTGCCGACCATGGACTCCAGGTATTGTCGGGTCGTGCGGAGTTGCCGGTTCTTGCACGGAACGCGAGACTTCCTGACCCTGATTGCTGGCCGCGCCAGCTGAGCAGTCCCCACTTCGAAACGGAACCTGCATCGTGTACCGGCGACTCGAAGACACCCTGCGCAGCCAGCCCTCCGCCGATCCGCGTCAGCTGGCCGGAACTGCTTGTGGCCGCCAACAATGACTCGCCCGACGAGAGCAGACGGGTTGTCTCACCGCCGTTCGTCTGGACGATGAGAGTCAGCTTGCGGTCCGGTGTGAGGCGGTAGATGCGTCCCTGTATGTCTGTCGCGAAGACGACTTCCCGACCGCCGGCGACCAGCAAGTCGTACAAGTTCTCTTCTTTGGATGACCAGAGTGTCTCGACCGTGTTATCGGGATTTATGCGGTAAAGTGCGGACTTCTCGACGCCCGCCGTCTCGGCTGCAGGTGCGGAGTAAACCGTCGCGCCCGGTGTGATGGTGCTGGTGGCGGTGCCCTTCTGGTTGTCGGATCCAGGCGGCTTGGGTTTGATCTCGAGGCCGCCCTGCGTCGATGCGGACTGGTCCGTGACGGTGATGCTTGTTGTCGGCGCAGTCACTTGTGTCGTGCCGGATGTATTTTGCCCGGCTGTCGATGCGGCACCTGTCTTTTGTGCGATGGAACCGCCAAGGGCTGCCGCATACACGGTGCCTTCGGGAGTGACGGAGATGGTGCGGATCTCGGGAAGTGAGGAGTCGTAGAGAACGAAAGCTTTGTCTTTGGCCGTAACGCGATACAACAGGCCATTGGGTTCGGTTCCGGCGAGCAATCGGCCTTCGTTGTCAAACGCAAGCGCAGTGACGTGCTGCTGGCCAGTTGCGTACCAAATCTCGCCGACTCCGGGCCGAGCGACCCGCCAGATCTTTCCTTCATCGCCGGTTGCCACGTAAAGGGCTCCGTCATTGCCCCACGCCAGACCCCAGATGTATCGTCCGTGCGGGTCGAAGTATACCGACGCCTTTCCGTTCTTATCGATTCGATAGACCTTGCCATCGGGTGAGGTGCCTGCATAGACGGAGCCGTCTGGTCCGACTGCGACGGCGAAGACTTCGGGCTCGGTTGCCGTCCAGAGGAGAGATCCCGTTCCGTGTGCATCGACGCGAAAGACTCGGCCTCGGTGACCGGTGCCGGCATAGAGACTGCCGTCGGACCCCTGCGCTAACGACCAGATCGACGGCTGCTCCGATGAGAAGACAACCTGCAGCTTTGGTCCCAGCGTCAGTCGTCCGTCCCGCGAAAGTGAGAGTTCGGTCAGTGTGCCTTTCGAGAAGTCCGCGAAGGTGTTCATCTCCCAGGTAGTTGTGCTGGAAGCTTGCAGCACCGTCATTGTCGCGGCGGCAATCAGTACGGTCAGGACGCGCGTCATTGCTGCTGGGGCTCTTTCACTTCAACCGTGATCGTCTTCGCACCCGAGATGGTGGCGTCGCCTGCGTCGAATTTCAGTTCCGCGATTGTCGATCCCCGGCCGGGATTAGGCGTTGCACCCTGGTGTCTTTGACATCAGGAGTCCAACCGAAGGAGGAGGGTCGGGAAGATCGCGGCCATCGAGCGAATAGCCCGCGCTCGATTTCCAGATTCTTACGAAACCGAGGGTGCTGCCCCGAAGCGTGTTCAGCACGGAGATAATTTCGCCCGCCGGCCGCGGCTGTGAGACGTTGTAGGCCTTGCCTTCCCCGACATTCGTCGTCGGACCATCTGCCACCGTTATGTTCAGCGTTCCGGCCTCGCTGCCGACGGGCACGTCATATCGAAGATGGCGTACGATCTCGCGATCGCCATCGCCGGTCATGAGGACGTGAATGTTCAGCGGCTCGCCGGGATGAACTTCCTTCTGCGTTGTCCAGACCTGTTCGATATTGAATTGCCGGCGGTCAAGTCCGACTTCGATAGTGAGGTCAACTGCCTCGATCCGTAAGGGGTCGAGGGTGTTTTGGAGTGCGTAGGCGATCGGCAATGCGGTGCCGAGCGATGCAACCAGCGGTGTGTTGAAGTCACCCGAGTACATGTTGTTGATCGCTATCGGCTCGGCGACTTTGTCGAAACGTATGCTTCCTTTGACGCGAACGCTGGAAGTGCCCACAGTTCGTTCGGTGCTGTCGAGGACCGAATAGCACATCATCTGAAGCAGCAGCGGGCTCAGAATCCTGTCCTGAACCATCTCCATTCGATAGGTCGTGTCGCGCTGTGCACCTTTCACTCCGATCCGCACGGGCGCCATACGAGGCTTGCGGCCCAGCTCACCGGTAACTGCGGCGCTGAAGTCGCCCGTCATCGTCCCAAGGAACGCTCCGGAGGCCGAGATCTTGGCAGACGTACTCAGATTCGCGAGAACGGTAATCACCGAGGCATTGGTGAAGGGAAGCTCCGTTTCGCCAACTGCGAGGAAGCGGTGACCGAACGCGTAAACGCGATTGCCATCCACATGCGTGACGGTGCCGTCAGCTCCCATGGCCAGATCGCCATTGATGAGCTGGATGCTGATCATCGAGCCTGGTTCGGGCGGTGAGGGAGGCAGCGGTTTGGCGGTCCGTCCTCCGGAAACTCCCTGCCGCGGTTCAAGACCGATCGCTTTTAACGCCGGCGCGAACTGCTCGACAGTCCCTGGTGTGAATCCGGTCAGCGAGAGCGGGGTCGCGATATCTACGGGCCGGTCGGGTGTGTTGTCGACATTTTGGCAGGCGTTCGGTCAGCGAACGGTCCCTGCAGAGAGGCTCGAATATCAGGGCGGCGCACGGGAGCCGATTCCAGCATTTCTTCTATCGGCCGTATGCCGGCGATAGGTTCTTTTGCGAACTGGAAAGCCATGGCGACGGCTCCCACGAGCTTGCCGTCGATATATACGGGACTTCCGCTCATGCCCTGCATGACGCCCGTCTTTTCGAGCGGTCCACCACTGAGGCGGCCGAGAATCAACGACTGCTTCGGGCCGATGTTCTCGAGCACGCCGAGAATTTCAACGTCGAAGTTTTCGATCTTGGTGCCGCTGAAAACGGTCCGTCCAATGCCCTTCATCCCGGCATGAACTTGTTTGAGCGGGAGCATCGGCGTAGTCGCCGCAAGAGCGCACACTGACGCCGCGAGCCAGATCGCGGGCAAACCGAATTTCGATGTGCGCATAATGCCTCAGACGCCGCTTCGGGTGGGCGCGGTACTAGTTTTACTTTTGGTCGGAGTCCTTCTGCGCGTCGCCGTGCATTCGTGCGCCGGGTTGCGATTCATGGCCGCGGCCAGGACCTTGCTCATTCCCAGTCTGTTCCTTGCCGGTTGCAGGTGTTTCGGTCGCGCCGGGGCCGTGAACCGGTGTTGCCGGCTGAGTATTCGCTTCATTGTTCGAGCCGGGGTGGACGCCTGATGGCTGCGGCTCAACAGTACCTTCGCCGTGCGCTTCTGGTGCGGGCTGAGGCCCTGCAGTCGAGCCGCCGGCCGTTGTGCCGGGTCCAACGGACGGTGCCGAGTGGAAATCGGTGGGTCCGTCGCCAGGATGTTTCAGGCTGGTAACCGGGTTGTTATAGCAGCTGACACACAGCAGGGCGGACAAGGTCAGGAGACCGAATCTGATCTTCATTCTCTTTTTATTGTAGTGACTTACCTGATCTGTAATACCTTGCGGCCATCGATGCGGTAACGTCCGCCTGCAACCAGCTGAATTGCTTCGGAATAAATCCGATGCTCCTCGAGAAGAATCCTCGCGGACAGGCTGTCGGGTGTATCGTCATCTTCTACCGGGACTGCGGCCTGAAGGATTATAGGTCCGGAGTCCAGACCTTCATCCACGAAGTGGACCGTGCAGCCGGTCAACTTAACGCCGTGCGCCAGCGCCTGGCCCTGGGCATCCAGTCCGGGAAACGCCGGCAGTAAAGAAGGATGAATATTGAGAATTCGCTCGGGAAAAGTTCGGATGAATTCGGCCGAAAGCAGACGCATGTAGCCGGCGAGGCAGACTAAGTCGACCTGATTTCGCTGGAGTTCGGCGATCAGCAGGCGATCATAGTCGAGCCGGTCCTGACCTTTTGAAGGAACGCAAACTGCGTTGAGCCCCAGGCGACGAGCCGTTTCAAGTCCTTTAGCGGATTCGCGGCTGGAGATTACGACAGCAATGGAGGCATCCCTGATTTGCCCGGTTGCGATGTTGTTGGCGATAGCCTCGAAATTGGAGCCTCTGCCGGAAATGAGAATTCCCAGGCGTTTCACCGGTACACCACTCACCGATACACCACGCGAGGACCACCAGGCTCCTGTTTGATCACTCGTCCAACTGGAAAATAGGGTTCGTCGAGCTTACTTAGAATCTGTTCCGCTGTCTCGACGTCCTTTCGTCCTATAGCGATGATCAGACCGATTCCGAGATTGAAGCTGCGCCGCCAGTCGTCTTCGGGCACTTGGCCGATTCTCCGGAGGTACTCGAAGATCGGTAGTACTGGCCATGAGCCGACGGCAATTGCAGCAGCAACGCCATCGGGCAGCATTCTCGGCGTGTTGTCTGTAATTCCTCCGCCGGTAATGTGCGCGGCACCCTTCAGGACACGAGCTTTGGCAAGCGCCTGAATCGGCTTAAGGTAACTGCGATGGACCTTTAACAACTCGTCGGCGACAGTGCTCTGAATCTCCGGCACGTAAGTTTCCGGCTGGTGGTGTGCGATATCGAAGAGAAGTTTGCGGGCCAGGGAGTAGCCATTGGTATGCAGACCCGTGGATGGCAGGCCAATCAAGTAGTCGCCAGGCTTGATTTTACGGCCCGTCAGCATGTGCTTTTCTTCAACGGCACCGACGATAAAGCCGGCAAGATCGTACTCTCCTTCGGCGTAAAGGCCAGGCATTTCGGCAGTTTCGCCTCCGATGAGCGCACAGCCGTTATGAGAGCAGCCCCGGGCAATACCTTCGACCACGTCCGCTGCGACCAGCGAGCTGAGTTTGCCAACCGAGAAGTAATCAAGAAAAAAGAGCGGTTTCGCACCCTGAACGGCAATGTCGTTAACGCAATGATTTACAAGGTCCTCGCCCACGGTGTTGTGGCGTCCGGTTATAAAGGCAAGCTTAAGTTTGGTTCCGACACCATCAGCTGAACTTACGAGGACAGGTTTCTTGTAACCAGTTAGTGCGTAACCTGCGCCAAAGCTTCCGATTCCGGCTACGACGTTCCGGGTCATGGTCGCCTGTGCGAGTTTTTTGATTCGTTCGACTGCGCGGTCGGCTTCGTCGATGTCGACGCCCGCATCGGCGTAGCGAACCGGCTGTTGAGAGGACATCAATCTGAAGATAGCGGATTACTTGCGCCGTCCTGGCAACCCGTCCCGAGATTAATGCCATTTTTAATTTCTGGTTCAAGTTCCGTGACAACAGGTCGGGGACGCTCCCTGCGCAGACATGAAGGTTAGCAGTCGAGCTCCTGGGTGGAAAGCGAACCGTCGGAGTATTTGCCCGGCAATGTTGTATCGCTCGTCCCGAAGGCCGAAATCTGAGTCGATTAGTTTTCCGAACTCGGGGCGCCTGGCCGGCAGCTATGCTCCGGCGGAAGCAGCGGCGGCTAAAGACGCTTGTAATTTTCATAGCCTCGGGTGATTCATGGCTGTTCAGCCTGACTCGGAAACCAGGAGCACCGTCTCTATAGTGGTTGCGAAATACCATCGCCGTCTCGAGTCATCCAGCTTTGCGAGCCTGTGTTTCTATACGCCGGAGTTACCGGGATAAGGCGATACTTGTAGCAACCCGGAATCGCGGAGGAACGTTTGAGAGCAGTAGTGCAGAGAGTTACCGAAGCACGCGTCGAAGTCGAGGGCGACGTAGTCGGCAGTATCACGGGCGGATTGCTGGTATTACTCGGAGTCGATGTTGCTGATACACCCGACGATGCAGATTATCTGGCCACAAAGATTGCGGGTCTCCGGATTTTTTCTGATCAGACAGGAAAAATGAATTTAAACGTCACTCAGGCAGGCGGCGGTGTCCTTGTTGTGTCGCAGTTTACGCTTTATGGAGATATGCGAAAGGGAATGCGACCATCCTTCGATCGGGCTGCGCGTCCGGAAATTGCTCGCGATTTATATGAGACTTTTATTCAAAAATTAAAAAAGAGCGGACTATACGTGCAAACCGGACAGTTTCAGGCTAGTATGAAGGTAACTCTTGT
Source organism: Bryobacteraceae bacterium (assembly GCA_963794765.1). Lineage (GTDB taxonomy): Bacteria > Acidobacteriota > Terriglobia > Bryobacterales > Bryobacteraceae > JAWXCM01. The sequence continues at coordinate 300,626 of CAWCGC010000028.1, forward strand.
TAATGATGGACCTGTAACTCTTATATGCGAATCGAAGTCCATCTAACCAGCGTCGGCAATTGAATTAGGGCGGGAGGTGACGCTAGTATGGCCAGACCTTCAAGTAATCTCGGAGACAACGGCTTCCTGCAAGCCGCTCTCGAAGGCTTATTGCTTCAGAAACAACGAATCGAAGCTCAAATCGCGGAGGTACGGTCGTTACTTGGCCGCCACCGCGTAAGCAACTCCAAAGCTGCTTCCGCATCCGGCGGTACTAAGTTGGCAACGGCCAGAGGCCGACGACCACTTAGCGAAGCTGCGCGGAAAAGGATTGCTGCCGCTCAGAAGAAACGCTGGGCCGAGTATCGAAAACAGCACCGAACAGCAGAGTAAACCGCTTTCGCGACCGGGGTCAGACTATTCGGACGCCAGTGTCCGGGTAGCCTGACGCCCGTGTCCGGCTATCCTGACGAAAGATGCCCGGACTTAATCTGCTGGTGATTGCCGACCCGAACGCTCCTTATCTGAAGGTTCTTCAGAAGCTTCCGCCCAACGCGAAAACAACAATTTCCCTTGATGAGCGTGAATTGCTGGGTGCCGCGCCGGACACCGATGTCATTCTGAATTGCACCGGACACGGGCCGCAACTTCGCGCGGTGTTTCCGAAGGCGCAGAAAGTACAGTGGATTCATTCCCTGGCTGCAGGAGTCGAGGATCAGCTTTTCCCGGAACTGGTCGAGAGTTCGATACCGCTGACAAACGCGCGAGGCGTTTACCGCGAATCCCTCGGCGAGTTCGTTATCGCCGCTGCTCTGTTCTTTGCAAAAGATTTCCGCCGCATGCTGCGCCAGCAGAGTGAGCGTAAATGGGAAAAGTTCACGGTCGACGAGATCAGCCGTCAAACAATGGGCGTTGTTGGCTACGGGGAGATCGGCAAGGCGGCCGCAAGTCGCGGGAAATCGCTCGGCATGCGAATCCTCGGTACCAGTCGCAGGATCGGTTCCCGGCAACCCGACGAGACAGCCGATCAGCTATTTCCGCTGGAAAAACGCGGCGATATGATCGCGCAGTCCGACGTGGTGGTGGTTTCCGTGCCACTGACGCCTGAAAGTCGAGGCATTATCGGTGGGGCTGAAATCGCACGGATGAAACCGAACGCCATCATCGTAAACGTCGGCCGCGGTCCCGTTATTGAAGAAAAAGCTCTGGTACAGGCTTTATCGGAGAAACGAATCCGAGGCGCTGCTCTGGATGTTTTCGACGAGGAGCCGCTTCCGCAGGACCACCCCCTGTGGTCGCTCGACAATGTCCTGATCTCGCCGCATACTGCGGATAATACGACCGACTGGCTGGAGCAATCAACCGACTTTTTTGTTACTAACTTCCAGCGGTTCGTGAGCGGCCGCCCTCTTCTTAATATTGTCGATAAACAGTCCGGTTACTAACTATGGTCGAGTTAGTTGACGTTCAGCGTGCCTCCGAACGAATCGCCCCGCTCGCACGACGAACTCCCGTCTTTACTTCAAGGCTATTTAACGAAGCTGCAGGTTGCGAGTGTTTTTTTAAATGCGAGAACCTGCAGCGCACCGGGTCATTCAAGATCCGTGGTGCAGCCAACTTTATTCTGCAGATTCCAAAGGAAAAGCTGCCGCGAGGCGTGGTCGCATTCTCGTCCGGAAATCATGCTCAGGCAGTGGCACTCGCTGCTGCGCAGACAGGTACGCGAGCGACCATCGCCATGCCGCTGGATGCGCCCAGAGCGAAAGTCGCTGCAACCAGGGCCTATGGCGCAGAGATAGTTACTTACGATCGCTTTCGTGAAGATCGCGAAGCAATAGGAAGAACCATCGCGGCCAGTACTGGAGCGATGCTAGTACCACCGTACGATCACGAATGGATCATCGCGGGTCAAGGTACTAGTGCGCTGGAGTTAGTTAGTGACTTTCCGGATCTTGACGCAGTTATCACGTGTGTTGGCGGAGGTGGGTTGTTGTCCGGATCTGCCACCGCAGTCCGCGGAATAAAGCCGGAGATCCGCGTATTTGGCGCAGAACCGGGGCTTGCAAATGATACCTGGTTGTCTTTCCGAAAAGGCGAACGTATCGAAATTCCTCCGTCAGACACAATTGCCGACGGCTTGCGGCCGACCAGGCCAGGCGCGCTTACATTTCCGATAGTTCAGTCGCTGGTTGAAGACATTCTGCTGGTAAGCGAAGATGAGATTCGCGAAACGCAGGCTTTTATCGCGAGCCGCCTTAAACTCGTGGTCGAGCCGAGCGGCGCCGTCAGTGCGGCGGTCGCGTTATTTCGAAAGCTGCCGGCAGGACTGCACCGAGTTGGAATCATCTTCTCCGGCGGAAACGTCTGAAACCACTTCAACTCTCGAACCTGGTTTCGTGCCGCGTGCGTCTAAGTTGACACAGCGCATAATAGTGGAAAGCCTGAAGTTTCCAGAAAGCGCCGTTAGGTTCTGATAATGAAGTCCTTAGCTCCTGTTGTCTGCGTTGTGCTGTCCCTTGTCGCTTCGGCGGCACCCAGCGTTTCGTCCGAGCGCCCGAAAGCCGGCAAGACCGAAATTCTGAAGCTCGCTGACGTGAAGCCCGGTATGAAAGGTACGGCGTGGACGACCTTCGAAGGCGTCACACCGGAACCGGTACCGATCGAACTGATTGGAGTCTGGAAAAACGCGTGGGGACCTCGACAGGACATCATTCTTTGCCGCCTGGGCGGGCGCGCTGCGGAAACGGGTGTTGCCGCCGGTATGAGCGGGAGCCCGGTTTACGTTGACAGCAAACTGGTTGGAGCTGTCTCGCTCCGAATCGGCGCATTCACTAAAGAAGCAATCTGCGGCGTAACTCCGATTGAACTGATGCTGGACATCAAGTCGCTCGACTGGAGCCGACCTGCTGACGCGCGTGTGCCGGGAAATCAGAACGCGATTCAGCGGGCTGCTGCTGTCTCCGTTCCGGGCGATATCCTCGCGCAGATGACCGCAGCCGGGGTCTCTCAGGACTTCAGCGTGAGCCAGCCGTTGCTGCAGCCGATTGATACGCCGCTGCTCTTCTCCGGATTTACGTCTAGTACTTTGGAGCAGTTCGGTCCTATATTTAAGCAGCTTGGTGTCACTCCGGTTCAGGGCGGTGCCAGCGCCGCGCTGAAAGGTGCGACCCCGACGGGCGACTGGAAAAACTCGCTGCAACCCGGCGATCCAATCGCGGGTGTGCTGGTCTCGGGCGACATGAGCATGACTGCGCTCGGCACCACCACCTACAACGACGGCAAACGCGTACTTGGTTTTGGCCACCAGTTTCTGAACCTGGGCCCCGTAAATATCCCGATGGCGACCGGCGATGTTCTCCTGGTACTTGGATCGACGTATCAGCCGACCAAGCTGGCGAATGCAACCGGTATCGTCGGAGCGCTGAAGCAAGACCGGCACAGCGGCATAATGGGCGAGCTCGGGACGACTTCCGAGATGATCCCCGTGATCGCTGAAAGTGCGCACGTTTGATGACGGCAACAAAATCAAGCGCGAGAAGGACCTGAAATTCGACATTTTCGTGGAGCAGAAGTGGACGCCCTACCTGATGATGGCGACGCTGTTCAGTTCCATCTCAGGGGTAAACGATGCCGCCGAAGAAGCAACCTATCGGATGACCGGAGATATCGAACTGGAAGGGCAATCGCCGATCAGCCTGACCACAATGCTCGCGCCCGGCGACATGATGCCGATGCCTGCGCCCATGTTGCTGGCGGGCTGGTGGGGCGATAAGTTCAACAAACTGTTCGGGAACAATGTCAATATCCCGAAACTGCGTCGCGTAAATGCGACGGTCGATCTGCTTCCGCAGCGCCGTATCGCTTCGATCGAAAATGCCTGGGTGCCGTCGACTGAGGTCGAGCCCGGCACTGAAGTTCCGGTAAAGGTTTACCTGCGGCCATATCGCGGCGAGCGAATCGAGCGTGAGGTTCGGGTGAAAATTCCCGCCGGTATTCCCAAGGGCGATCACAAGATTCTGTTGAGCGACGCGGAAACGCTTAACAGAATGCAGACCGTGGCTGGTGCCACCAACCGGTTCATGGATCTGCCTGCGACCGTATCACTGATTAATCAGGAGCGCAGCAACAATCGGCTCTACGTTTCTCTAGTACAGCCGCGCCCGACGTACTACGAAGAGGACAAGACCATGCCAAGTCTGCCGGCATCAGTGCTCAATGTGATGCAGGCCAGCCGTGCAGGTAACCGTCCTTTTGTTTCCAGCGGCGAGAGCACGCAGGAGCAGGCTTCCATTCCATTCGAATACGTGATCAGCGGCAGTCAGTCGATCAAGATCACGGTCAGGTAAGATGACACTGAAATATCGTTTCTTCGCGGCGCTCGTTGGAGCGCCGCTGTTGTTTGCTGTCGAAACCAGGAGCTGGATTCACAACGACCGCACTGAATTTGAAAAAGGGAGTCTTAAGGGACTATCGCTGCGGAGTGACGGCCGACTGAGTCTGGCTCCACAGTTTAGGGAACTCGCCGATCCTTCCACGGCTTACCTCTGGGCGCTCGCCGTTGATTCGAAAGGAACGCTTTATACAGGCGGCGGCAGTCCAGGTTCTTCGAACTCGAAGCTGACTGCGATCGACCCACAAGGGAAGTCTCGCACAATCGCCGAGATACCTGGGTTACAGATCCAGGCGATTGCCGTCGACCGACAGGATCGCGTGTATGTGGCCACTGCTCCGGACGGTAAGGTCTATCGAGTTGGCACCGGCGGCAAGCCAGAGGTTTTCTATGACCCGAAAGCAAAGTATACCTGGGCGATGGCGTTCAATGGTACAGGTGATTTGTTTGTCGCGACCGGAGATGCCGGCGAGGTTCATCGCGTAACGCCTGATGGAAAGGGTTCCGTGTTCTTCCGGACGGAAGAAACACACGCACGCTCACTGGCGGTGGATGACAAGAACAATGTGATCGTCGGGACCGAGCCCGGTGGTCTTGTGATTCGCGTGTCTCCCTCCGGCGAAGGCTTCGTTCTGTATCAGACATCGAAACGCGAAGTTACGGCCGTTGCAATCGCGCGCGACGGGTCGATTTATGCCTCGGCAGTCGGCAGCAGAACAGGAGGATCGGGTACGAGTTCCCCGATTTCGATTCCCGTGAGCACGCCTGGTACTGTCTCTATCAACGCCTCGGGATCAGCAGGTGCGCCGTCAGTGTCGCCAGCCAAACCGTCTTCCGGGAGCGGATCGCTCACACCGTCATCGGCGTCCTCGTCCACTCCGTCCGGCGGTTCCGATGTTTACCGGATCGGTACCGATGGTTATCCGCAGCGCGTGTGGACAAGTAGTGCCGACATCGTCTACGCCATCGCGTTCGACCAGGAGGGGCATCCGATCATCGGCACCGGAAATAAAGGCAACATCTATCGAATCAATTCGGACCTGGTTTCGACTTTGCTGATCAATGCGGATCCGACGCAGGTCACGGCGATTGTCAGCGGTCCAAAGGGACGTCTTTTCGCCGCGACCGGAAATGTCGGCAAGGTGTACTCGATTGGGCCCGGGTTCGAGCCGTCAGGGACCTATGAAAGCGAACCGCTGGATGTGGGGTCGTTCTCCTACTGGGGCCGTGCATCCTTCAAGGCGGACCTGAACAGCGGCCACGGAAAGATCGAGACTCGCAGCGGAAATCTCGATCGTCCTCAGAAGAATTGGAGCGCCTGGGCGCCTCTGGATGGCAACGGCCGAGTGGCTTCTCCGTCCGCACGCTTTCTCCAGTACCGGCTGACTTTGGACGCCGCAAACGCGAGCGCCGGGGCAAGTCCGGAAGTCAGGGAAATCGAGGTGGCATATAAGTCGAAGAACGTTCCACCCAGAATCTCTGAAGTCGAAGTGACGCCTGCCAACTACAGGTTCAACACCCCAGGGGCTCTGACGCTGTCGGCGACCTCGACGACCATCACGCTTCCGCCGATCGGCAGCCGGCGCGCCGCGTCGCCGATCAGCATCGACACCGGTTCGGCGAGCAGCATGACTTACGCGAAGGGTCAGTCGGGTGTACGCTGGGCCGCGACCGATCCGAACGGCGACGACCTGCTTTATAAGGTGGAGGTCCGCGGCGTTGGCGAACAGGACTGGAAACTTCTGAAGGACAAGATTAAGGAACGGTATCTCAGTTTCGATTCCACGGCGTTTCCCGACGGGGATTACGTTCTTCGAGTCACGGCGACGGACGCCTCCGCTAATCCGCTGGGTGAAGCTCTGCAGAGTTCTCTCGAGAGCGATCGCTTTGTCATCGACAACACCCCGCCGGTGATCTCCGGGCTGGCTGCTTCGCGTTCCGGGAACAAACTGACGGCGCGGTGGCAAGCGCGCGATGACCGGAGCGTGATCAGCAAAGCGGAGTATTCACTGAACGGCGGGGAATGGACGCTGATCGATCCGACGAGCAAGCTGTCGGACGCTCCTCAGCTTCAATATGACTTGTCGATGGATGCACCAGCGGGGGAAGCGACGCTCGCGGTGCGTGTCACGGATGAGTACGACAACGCGAGCGTCTCGAAGGCTGTGGTGAATCGGTAAAGGAGCCTACTGGCTCTGCGCCTCTCCGGTCTTAGGCTCGCGGGCTGCGATTTCCTTTTCCATCTGAGCAAGCTGCCCGCGAACTTTATCCGCATCACTGGCGTTCGGCGCGACCTTGAGATAGGTCTTCAGCGTTTCGGCCGCATTCTTGAAGTCGCCTTTTTGCGCCTGGATCACACCCATCAGTGCGAGCGCATGCGGGTTCTGATGACCCGGATCCATCTTTAAAGCCTCTTTTGCGCTCTCCTCGGCGGCATCGACCTTCTGGAGATTGAGGTTCGCAACAGCGCTGAGGAAGTAGATCCGTGGGGAAAAGAATGGGTTCAGCTTCAGCACGCGATTGGTGTAATCGACGGTCTGCTGCCACTCCTTTTCCTCGGCTGCCATCTGCGAAAGCTGTGCATAGGGGCTGATGAACTTGTCGTCAGCCTTGATCGCTTCGTTGTAGGCCTTGCGAGCCTCATCCCGCTTCTTTTGCTGGTAGTACACGGTGCCGAGTTCATACCAGGCTGCCGCATACTTCGGGTAAGAGGTGACGGCCTTCTCCAGTTCCTTTTCGGCTGGCTCGAGCTTGGCCTTCTTGTTCAGATCCCTACCCTTCTCAAACGCTTTCCTCGCATCCTTCGGCGCCATTGCGCTGGTCGCACTGAAAGTGAAGCCGTCCACTTTCGCAAGGCGGTGCAAGACGAGAGTTCCAATATCCGGATTGTCCATGACCCGGCGTCCGGCAAGCGAGACGTTGTCAGAACGGAAGCCGGGCAATGCGGCGCGCAGCTCACAGCCGACCAGGTCGCGCTCGGTAATCTGGCGACCGCCACCCGGCATCCGGGCATTGCTACCGCCGAAACCGCCCGTGCCCATGTTGTCGATATTGCTGGTGCTGGCGTCCATCATCATCGCGGTGTTCTGTCCCAGCTGGAACGAGAAGTGACCCTTGCTGTCCGTCCAGGCTTCCGGTCGAGGTGAGCCGTTGCAAACGCGCTCGATCTGGACTGATTCCGGCGGTGGTGTTCCATCGTCGAGCATGACTTTGCCTGAGAAGAAGAAGGTCCGCTGCATCTCGGGATAGTTCTGGCCTGGTGTTTGTCCCGGGAGCCGGCTATTCGAGTTGTCCTGTCCCGGGATGGTCGGGATGCCTGGCTGGCGGCCTCCTGTTCCTGGTGACGTTCCCACGCCCGGTGAGGTCGGCTGTGACGCGCCGGCGCCTGGTGAAGTACTGCGCTGCTGGGCAAATATCGTCAGCGCAGAGAGTGTTGCGAGCCCGAGGATCGTTCGAGAGGTTACAGAAAAACGGAACATGGATTACACCTCGTGTTGCCCGATTATGACACAAATGCGGGTACCGTTTTCCACAGCGGCGCAGGCGAGCCGTGAATTTGGAGAAAGTTTTACGACTGGGTCATGGGACGTCGTACCCGTGTGTTAGTCTGGAAGAAGTCCGCCACGCGGGGACGTAGTTCAGTTGGTTAGAACGCCGGCCTGTCACGTCGGAGGTCGCGGGTTCGAGCCCCGTCGTCCCCGCCATTCACTTCAGTTTCCCTTTCAGCAAAATCTTCCCTTGTCAGTCTCATCTGTTCTGGATTCTCGGGCCGTGGCGTCGGCGAACTGGCCATAGCCTCCCGACCCACAGGCGGGGACCGGCTCGATGATGAACCAATTGCCTGGCGAAAAGCCGGCATTGATCAAATCGTCTCACTCCTTGAAGACGGGGGGATTGCGCCGTTGGGCCTGCTTAGTAGCGCCAGCTGGCGGAGAACTACGGCATCAGCTTCGTCTCGCTTCCACTACGGACCGTGGTGTCCCGGCAGAGAGAGCAGCGGCGGTGTCGGCCATCGCAACTATCGCGACATAACTGGATGCCGACAAGAATGTGGCACTGCATTGCCGACAAAGTGTTGGCCGGTCGGGTTTGATCGCAAGCGGCCTGCTGATGACGTCGGGTATGGAAGCGGAGCAGGCAACGCAGATCCTCAGATCCGCACGCGGTGTTTCTGTTCCGGAGATGGCAGAACAGCGGGCCTGGCTGACACGGCTCTCTGACGACCCGATCACGAAAGATTACCGGACTCGAATCGTTTGCCAGAACGGCACAGCAACGGTTCGAGCCCAGTCGTCCCAGCGATTGTATCGGCGCACTCAGAACAGAAATTTCAAACCAAACTGCAGGATTCTCGGTGGACCGGCGGACGTAATCCGACCGAAAGCGGCGCTCGTGAGCGTCGTGTTCGGATTGCCAAGATTCACCTGGTTGAAGATGTTGAAGAAGTCCGTCCGGAACTCGACGCGAGTGCGTTCTGTCACCCGAATGTCCTTGAACGCGGAGACATTCCAGTTCACCGCGGCCGGGCCATAGATTGCGTTGCGGCCGAGATTGCCGAACAGCTGACCCGGCGCGACCTGCGCGAAGGCGGCCGTGTTGAAGTACTTTGCGATGACGTCGGCCCGGCTGCGATCTCCGCTGAGGGACGGGTCGGCGACGAGATTCGGGCGGTCGGTAGCGACACCGTCCACGTTTGCATCCACACCCGACAGAATGTTCAAAGGCTGACCGCTGCGTGCGGTCATCAATCCATCAAGTTTCCATCCTCCAAAGAGGTTCCTGCCAGCCCAGCCGAGGTGAGCGAAGGCGGGCGCCTGCCAGACCCACGAAAACGAGACGACGTGCGGAGTGTTGAACGACGAAACGGCGCGATCGAGAGCCAGGTTGTTCGAATCGACAAACGGGACTACCGACACACTGGTGGGGTCGTCTGAAAGATAATCGATCGACTTCGACCACGTGTAATTCGCGAGCAGTGAAAAGCCTCGTGCAAAACGCCGGTTGAACGTTACCTGAAGCGAGTTGTAGTTTGCATTCGAGCCGGTCTCGAGTTCGTAGATTCCTCCGTAAAGACCTGGCATGTAGGGCCGGCGATTGTTGAGGTTCGCTGTGGTGGCGGAAGGACTGTAGATCGGAGCATTGGCATCGCGCTGGAGGAAGAGCTTGTGTGACGAGTTTCCGACGTATGCCACCTGCAAACTCATCGAGCCGGCGATTTGCTGCTGGACGGTAAAGTTATACTGCTGGACGTAAGGCGTCCCGAAACCTTCGCCGAGGTAGTTGGCGGTAATCGGAGTTGTGAATACCGGGTTTGTCGTGCTCAGCGTGTAAGGATATGGCGTCGTCGCCCCAACGCTCCCCCACGGGTTCACTAAACTCGTTGTGGCGTTCAGGGTGATGTCAACAATGAACGGCTGATTTTGCAGGTTGGAGGTCAGGTTCGCCATGCCGGTGGCGTAGTAAATGCCGTACCCGCCTCGAACTGCCGTTCTGCCATTGCCGAAGACGTCGTATGCAAAGCCCACTCTCGGTGCGAAGTTCTTGAGGCTGGTCGGCGCGATGCCAGTCGGGATCCCTGGGTCGCCAGGGAACAGGAGTCCGCGCGGCGCTGTCGGGAATCGCTGGGACTGGACTCCGAACGCAAATGTAGCCAGCGCGTCGTTCGCACTTGTGTATGGCGGGTCAACTTCCCAGCGCACCCCGAGGTTGAGCGAAAGCCGACGTGTGACCTTCCAGTTGTCCTGAATGAACAGGCCGGCATTGATCGACCGGAAGTCGCGATTCAGGCCGTTGTTCTGACGGAATGAGTTGGCATCGCCCAGAAGGAAATCCGCAAAGGCGTTTTTTGTGAATGAGCCGGTGAAGCGGACCTGACCCGCACCGAGCCAGTTTCCGGTCTCCTGGAACTGGTTCCACTGAAACAAGCCACCCATCCTCAGGCTGTGGCTGCCCTTCATCCAGCTCAACGTATCTGCGACCATTTGTGTCCGCTGTGGCTGCGTGTTGTCGCCGAACGTCCCGGCCTGGAAGTAGCCCGTGATGAAGATCTGGGGCGGACGCGGCGGACCAGCGCCGAGGACAACCTGGCTGCCAAGATCGGACCAGCTCGTCTTAATCAGCGACATATTGCCGTAGCGATTCAGTGAAGAGCTCACACGAGCCTCGTTCAGTAGTACAGGCGACAGCGACCACGAATCGCTGACCACGATGTTGTTTTGAGAATACTGTGTCGTGCCGTTGCCGTAATTCGGTACCTGTGTCGTGCTGGCGAAAGGCTGTACGGTCGTGGCCCGGTCAAAAAACAGCGTTGCGGACAGTCGATTCATCGCGGTCAGTTGATGATCAACTCGAGCCATTCCCTGATCGTCGTTGACGGGAGCCGCCGCTGACGTACTGTAGGTGCCGTCCGGGTTATTTGGAAGCGGGACGAACGTGTTCAGGAGCTTCTGCGCGACCGGGTCGAGACGATCCGCCGGAATGATACCTCCCGGAAATACCTGCTTCGTGACAGGATCGGTCGGCCATCGCGACGAAGGAAGAGCGGAGAAATCACCGATGCGCTGCGCCGCGGAAGGGAGAAGCACGCTGTTCAGGTAGTTGCTGGTGCGGACGCGGAATCCCTGGTAGGAAGCGAAGAAGAACGTTTTGTCCCGCCGGATCGGTCCGCCCACGGTTCCACCGAACTGGTTCCAGTGCAAAGGCGTGACGCTCGACTGAAAGAAGTTGCGGGCGTTGACGACGTCATTGCGAAGGAAGTCGAAGAGTGTTCCGTGGAATTCATTGGTGCCCGATCGCGTTACCACGTTCATCACCGAGCCAGGGAGACGTCCGTACTCCGCGTCAAAGTTGCTTGTGATGAGATGGAACTCCATCACTGCATCCGGATTCGGCGCCTGATTTCCGCCATTGCGGAACAACGAATTGTTCGCGGCACCGTCGAGGAAGAAGTTGTTGTTTCGAGCTCGATTGCCATTGACGTTCATGTTGTTCGCGTCGTTATTGCCGGTCAGCGATGTACTGACATTCACAACTCCCGGCATGAGGACGGTCAGATCATAAACGTTCCGGCCATTCAAAGGAAGGTCTTGCACGCGCTGGGTATCAACAGTACCGCCGAGTTGCACGCTGCGGGTATCAACCATCGGAGCGTCTGCGTTCACCTGGACTACTTCCGAAGTGTCTCCCACCTGTAACGTCAGATCCAGCCGTGCGTTTTGGTTCACTTCCAGCTTCAGACCGGTACGCCGCTGAGCCTTGAAACCATTCGCAACAGCTTCGAGAACATAATCGCCCGGCGGAACGGACGGAAACAGGTAGTCGCCTCCGGAGCCGGTTGTTGTCGTCCGTCTGTCATGCGTGGCGACTTCGGTCAGCGTGACGGTTGCACCCGGAATGAGAGCGCCGGTCGTGTCCGAGACGGAACCCGCTACTGTTCCCGTTGTACTCTGGCCGAATCCGGTCACGCTTGCTGCGAGCATGACCAAAATCGCCCCCAAAACTGGGCGGAGTGAAATTTTCATCCTGGTGACTCCTCAAAGTGATCGAACGTAAACCGACCGCATCGACAACTGCTGAATGACAGTGAGCGACCCCTTATTCCCAGCTTAGACGCTTTGGATGGTCCGTCATTTCATCATGCGAATAGAATCGATACCGGCGGATGAATGCAATGACAAATTTCGTTAACAGAGTCCGTGTTTTTCTTCTGCTGCTGCCGTTCTTGCTCCTGGCACAAGAGGACCGGGGACGCACCCCCATCTGAATCCTGATCTGAAAGTCCAGCAGCGCGCCGCCGACCTTGTTTCGCGAATGACACTTCGACGAGAAGGTACTGCAAATGCAGAACACAGCACCCGCAATTGAACGCCTCGGGATTCCGGCGTACGACTGGTGGAACGAAGCCCTGCATGGCGTCGCCCGGGCTGGACTCTCGAGGCTGCAGTTGGCACGGGCAAGCCGGTGATCGTCGTGCTCAGTGGCGGAAGTGCCTTGACCTGCGCGGCGGCGAGCAGCAAGACGTTTCGTTTACGCTCACTGCCGACGATGTTCCGAAATCGAAGGTACATCTCAGCGTCGGTGGCGGCCATCCTTCAGGCAAGACACCGAGGGTCGAAGGGGAACTATAGACGCCGTCCGAATCAAGATCCCATGGGCTGAGTCGTTGAGGCGGATAATGACAGGAGCCGGTCATGTCGACCCTTGCATACAACTCCGTCGCACACGGGCTCTCACCAGGACCTGCAACCGCCGACAACGTCCTGCCGGAAGCGCCGCTGGAGATGACGACGCGGCCGCTGCGCCGCATAGGTGAAGGCATTGGCCGAGTAGTGTACGCCTCGGCGAACTGGGTCGTGAAGCGCGAGCGTTCCCCACGCGAAGTCATCGCTCTCATTGTCCTTTGGCGCATGCTCCGGGCAATCGAGCGTGCCTTCCCGCTCGGGATCGCGAAGCGGTTGATGCAGGGGCCCTCGCGCCAGCTCCGGCTGTTGCGAATGATGATTGAGGCCGTCGTGGTCATCATCCCCCGAACCATCTGGTTCTCCACACATATCTTCCCGGTATGGCGTGCGTATCACAAGCAATCGGTTAAAGGCACTCGGCTGGCGGAGTCCCGGCTCGCCGGCTCCAGCTTGATTCCCTGCACGATTGAGTTTCCTCCGACACGTGTCCGCATTACGGGATGGCCGGGTTGGCTGGTCGTCTGTAAGGCGGAAGAGCGGGCCGAAAGTACGCTTCTGGATCACCTGAGCGAACTGGCACAAGCGGGCTTCTTCGATGAGATGGAGGAATGGCTCGATCGATTTCTCGAGGTCCGCAAGAACGGCTGGCAACATGGGCTTTTCTCAACCGACGCTCACCTGAAGAACTTCGGTATCATTGGCGACCGTATCGTGTTGCTTGACTCCGGTGGACTCACGGATCGGTGGTCCGATGTAGAGAAGAAACTGGAAGAAGACAGACGGAAGTCGGATCCTCCGCATAAGCGCCTTGGCCTCGCTCATCTGCTCGTGTCGAGGCCGGATATCGCTGCCCGGTTCGATGCGAACTGGAACGCGACGGTACGGCCCGAGGTGGTCGGGCACTATATGGCCGAGGCCGAGTCGGGTGCTCCCGGGAATGGCAATAATTAAGACAAGTGAGTCCTGAGAAGTTTTTAGCGATCCCCCTGCTTTTTACGGGCGTGGTTCTTGCCCAAAGTTCGACGTCCTCCTCCGCGCCAGCGAAGGAAGCGTGGTCCATCCTGCAGGCCAGGTGCGTCAGCTGTCATAACGCGAAGCTCTTGTCTGGCGGACTCAGAGCAGATTCGCGGTCCGCGCTTGTGAAAGGCGGAGTCAGCGGGGCTGCGATTTCGACAGAAAACGGAAAAGCTGCGTCCAGCCTCCTGCTGCAGCGAGTGACGGGCGAAAAGGTGCCGCGGATGCCGCTTGGTGCGAAGCCTCTGCCCGACGCTGAGATTGCGGCGCTGCGGCGTTGGATCGAAGAAGGCGCACCAGAGAATCCGGCGGGCGCCGGCCCTGGCTGGGAGCCGAAGATGGAGCTGACGGGTCCTTCGCTGTCCCTCAACGACGCGCTCGATCATTACTGGAGCACTCACAATGTACGGCCGCCCGCGATGGTGACCGATGCAGTCTTCGCGCGGCGCGTTTATCTCGACCTCTGGGGAGTGCCGCCTTCCCCGCAGCAGCTCGAGACGTTTGTCTCGGATTCGGCCGGCAAGATGGAAAAGCGGCATCGGCTGGTGCAGACCCTCCTGCAGAACAGAGAGCTCTACGGCGAGAACTGGATCAGCTTCTGGAACGATCTGCTGCATAACGACGAAGGTGTGACCTATATCGGTGAGCGCAAGTCGATCACCAAGTGGCTTCTGAGCTCGCTCCAGTCGAACAAGCCGTACAACACGATGGTTCGCGAACTGATCGATCCGCCGGAAGGCAACGGCTCAGAGGGTTTCATAGTCGGTGTGAACTGGCGCGGTGACGTCAACGCCAGTCAGCTTCCGGTAATGCAGGCGGCGCAGAACAGCAGTCAGGTTTTCCTGGGCGTCAATCTCAAGTGCAATTCCTGTCACGACAGCTTCATCAGCAAGTGGAAGCTGCGCGATGCGTACGGCATGGCCAGCTTCTTCGCGGACAAACCTCTCGAGTTGGTGCGTTGCGATGCGAAGACAGGCGAGATGTCGTTTCCCAGGTTTCTGTTTCCGGAGCTTGGTCCTGTTCCGGGCGGTAACGAGCTTACTCTTGCCGAGCGCAGACGCGTAGCCGCCGATTTGTTCACAAAGCGAGACAACGGACGGTTCGTGAGAACGTTTGTCAATCGTATGTGGCAGCGCCTCGTCGGACGTGGCTTCGTCGAGCCGGTGGACGATATGGATGCGCAGCCGTGGAGTCCGGAGATGCTCGACGCGCTCTCACTTGGGTTCGTCGATCACGGGTATGACATCGACTGGCTAATCACCACGATACTCACGTCGAAGGCCTACAACGCCCCAGTCGCTGCCGCGACCGGGACGGGCGCCTACGTTTTCCACGGTCCCGCACCGAGGAGGATGACGGCGGAGCAGTTCACAGACTCTGTGTCGGCAATCACAGGCGAGTGGCGCGTTCTGACGAGTACCAAATCCGGGCCGGGCGTCTATGCTCGCGACTGGAGATTCAAAGCGTCCAGCCTGAGTGCTGCACTCGGCAGACCGACGCGAGACCTCGCCGTCACAGAACGGATCAATGATCCCACGACATTGCAGATGCTGGAACTCGTGAACGGACACACTCTGGCAGGGTTACTGCACGACGGCGCGCGGCGCATGCTTGGCGAACTGCCGCCGCGGCCGCCGACACCGCTGTGGGACAGTGGCAACGTAACCGGAGGATCGGCGAAGGCAGACATCGACGTCAGCGGAATAAAGTCCATTCGGCTGATGACGGTGGATGTTGACTCATACGATCCACAGCGCGTCAAAGCGGGGTGGATCGATGCTGTGCTGAAGAAGAACTCCGGTGAGACAACTCCCGCCGTGAAGATGGCTGACCAAATCCTGCTCAAGGACGCGTCCTCTCCGGGTGCGGCGATGATTGCGCCGAAGCTTCCGGACGAGACTGTCGTCCAGCTCCAGGGCCGCGGCGTTACGCACTTTCAGGCAACGGTTGGATCGGATTCTTCAACGCTCGTCAGTGATATCGGTCCCAAGGTCCGGTTCTTCGTCTTCCGCGGTGATGTGGATCCGGAGACCAAGGCCCTGCCGGGTGTTTCGGGGGAGCCGCCGATTGCACTAGCGGGTCCAGTTGCCAAACAGAATCCAGATGCGCTGATTACGCGACTCTTCCGGCATGCGTTTGCGCGTGAGCCGAACGAAAAAGAACGTGAGGTCGCGCGCAGGATCCTCGGCAAGCCGGCGAACTCGGCTGGTCTCGAAGATCTGCTCTGGACACTCGTGCTGTCGCCGGAGTTTCAATATGGTCAGTAAGGCAGGTAGTGCTGTGAATCTCGATAACCCGGAATCAGAATTTACGCAAGGCATCGATCGCCGATGGTTCATGAAACTGTCGGGCGCCGCGGCCTTGTCGGCTGCGGCCGGCAGTGCGCCGCTCTTCGCGGACGATGTTCCGAAGCCGGTGGCGAAGGCCGACACGCTGATCCTGCTCTGGATGGCAGGGGGCATGGCGCAAACCGAGACGTTCGACCCGAAGCGTTACACCCCCTTCGAGCCGGGTCTCGAAAGCAAGCGAGTGCTCAGCACCTTTCCTTCTATCGATACCGTTGTGGACAATATCAAGTTGTCGCAGGGTCTCGAGCACGTCGCAAAGGTGATGGACCGCGGAACGCTGCTTCGAAGCCACCGCGTTGGTGATCTCGGGTTCATTCTGCATTCTCGGCATCAGTTCCACTGGCATACAGGCTATGCACCCCCGCAGTCGCTTGCGGTTCCCCACATGGGTTCTGTGATTGCAAGAACACTGGGACCCCGCAGTCCGGATATGCCGGCTTTTGTCGATGTTGGCCAGAATCTCGACATCGGCGCCGAGAGTGATGCAATCAAAGCCTTTCACACAGCAGGCTTCCTCGGCTCGGAATACGGTCCGTTTTTCATCCCCGATCCTACCGATGCGGCGTCGCGCGTGCGTCCTCCCGCGCACATCAGCGAATCTCGCTTCGCCAATCGGTACAAGAATTACAAAGCCATGGTCGGGGCAAGTCCGATCGGCAAGTACGGCAGCTCCTTCCAGTCAGATTCGATGCTGAAGGCGATGGACAATGCGCATCGCCTGCTGCAGTCGCCTGCCGCAAAGGCATTCGATCTCGCGCTCGAACCGAAGCAGAGCCATGACATCTACAATCGCAGCAGTTTTGGGCTGGGATGTCTGCTGGCGCGAAGACTGACCGAAGCGGGCGCGCGCTTTGTTGAAGTAACCACCGAGTACATCCCTTTCCGGCACTGGGACACACACGAGAACGGCTATACGCGGGCAAAAGGCATGAAGGAAGAGGTTGATGTACCAATCGCCCAATTGGTACTCGATCTGGAGCAGCGTGGCCTGCTTGACCGAACCCTGATCGTCGTGGCGAGTGAGTTCGGTCGCGACATGATCACCGAAGGCAAGCCGGGCAAGACCGTTAAGGATCAGGTTAAGGTTCCCGATCGCATGACGGAGCTAAAGCACTACGGGATGCATCGTCACTTCACCGAGGCCGGTAGTGTTCTGATGTTTGGCGGCGGGGTCAAAAAGGGCTTTCTCTACGGCAAGACCGCCGATGAGAGGCCGTGTTCCATTGTGGAGAACCCTGTCACGATTGACGATCTGCACGCCACGATCTATCACCTGATGGGCATTCCCGCCAACATGTCGTACATGATCGAGAAGCGTCCGTTCTTTGTTACGCCCGATGGCAAGGGCAAGCCGGTTCTGGATCTGATCGCCTGATCGCAAGGCGCGAGTGTCCTGCGTTTAAGTCGCTGTGTTGGGATGCTGCGCGAGCCACTCCTGTCTTCAGCTGCACTGACTCCCGTGCTTAGAGTCGTCGCTCTCGTTATCGTTTCAGTAATTGCTCTTGCTCAAGAGCCTTCTGCAACTGTAGTCGTTCAGGTCACCGCTGACTCTCAGCCGGTCAGGAAAGCTAACGTAACGATAAACGGCACCACTCTCGCGACCAATGCCAAAGGGGTGGCGCGCGCAACAGCTCTTCCCGGAAACGTTCGGGTGTCTGTGAAGAAAGAGGGCTTCCTGCCCGCAACAACGACCGTCAACATCGACGACTCTCAGCGTGAATGGCACGTAGACCTTGAGCTTCAACCGGAGAAGCAGGATTCCGAAGAAATCACAGTATTTGCGACACGTACCGATGGGCGCCTTCAGGACCTGCCAACCCGCGTTGAAGTCCTTGCACGCGAAGAGATCGAAGAGAAGATGATGATGACTCCCGGCGACATCACGATGATGTTGAACGAGATGGGAGGCCTGCGCGTGCAAACGACATCGCCTGGCCTGGGTGCGGCAAGCGTCCGCATCCAGGGAATGCAGGGGCGTTACACTCGCTTTCTCTCGGACGGATTCCCGCTCTTCGGCCAGCAGGGCGGAGGTCTCGGACTTCTCCAAATCCCCCCGATGGACCTGGGCCAGGTGGAAGTGATTAAGGGAGCGGCATCAGCTCTCTACGGCGCCGGAGCGATGGGCGGGGTTGTCAATCTTATCGCACGCCGACCGGCTGAAAAGCCCGTACACGAAGTGCTCCTCAATCGTTCAAGCCTTGGCGCAACCGATGCCTCGATCTTCCTCGCTTCGAAATTGTCGGAACGCTGGAGCGCTTCAATGCTTGGGGGAGGCGATTTTCAGGAGCGACAAGATCTCGATCGCGACGGCTGGGCTGACCTTGCCGGTTATTCGCGCGGCGTTCTTAAGCCACGTTTGTTTTGGGACAACGGCAAGGGAGAAACTGCCTTCATTACGGGCGGCATCACATACGAAGATCGGCATGGCGGAACCCTTCCGGGCGAGGTCCTTCCACAAACAGGAGGACCGTACATCGAAGCACTCGATACGAGGCGCTTTGACTTCGGCGCAACAGTTCAATCGCTCGTTCAGGGAAAGTACGTCTTTAACGCCCGACTCGCCGCGTCATCGCAGCACCACAATCACAGCTATGGTGAAGTTCTTGAACGAGACCTGCACGATATGCTCTTCGGTGAGGTCTCGGCACGAGCTACTTCGGGGCGCCATACGTGGGTATCAGGCGCGGCAGTTGAACGAGACGGCTACACTCCCCACGACGTTCCCCGCTTCGGTTACGTGTACGTAACTCCCGGAGTATTTGCTCAGGACGACATCACCATCGCGCCATGGCTCTCGGTTTCAGCAAGTGCTCGGGTTGACTTTCACAACCGCTATGGGACGTTCTTTAGCCCGAGACTGGCAGCCCTCTTTCGGTGGCAACAGTGGACGAGCCGCATTTCTGTCGGGCAAGGATTCTTTGCTCCGACGCCGCTTACGGAGGAGACGGAAGCGGCAGGTCTTACTCGTCTTTCCATTCCCGTCCCGCTTCGACCGGAAAAAGGGAGAAGTGTCTCCTTAGACCTGACTCGAAGACTTGGCCCGGCATCCATTACAGCCACATTCTTCGGCTCACGGATTACAAACCCGCTCTATGTGGAGCGGGAAACCGAGTATCAGCTTGTGAATCTTTCAGAGCCCACGACAAACATCGGAACCGAGCTTCTTGCTATGTACCGAAAGTCACCCTTCACGATCACGGGCAGCTACACGTTCGTTCATTCGCGCGAATTCTATGACGGAACGCGTGCTGATGTACCCCTGACCCCGCGGCACAGCGCGGGAATTGTCGGTATGTGGGAGAAGGAGAACACAGGCCGAATCGGCCTCGAGTGTTACTACACGGGCCAGCAACGCCTTGAAGAGAACCCCTACCGGTCGGATTCAAAGCCCTACGTGGTTTTCGGTGCAATCATCGAACGGAAGGTCGGGCCGGTTCGTCTCTTTCTTAACGCTGAGAACCTCTCAAATGTTCGTCAGACTCGCTGGGATTCGCTCCTTAGGCCGACGCGAGGTATTGACGGCCGCTGGACCGTCGATGCGTGGGCTCCACTGGACGGCAGAGTCATCAACGGCGGCGTGCGCTTTCGGTTCTGACTGCTAACCGCCGGACAGAGACAGCGAACGGAGCGGGACGTAGAATTTTCTGTACCGTTTTCCATCGGAGTAGCGAAGTCCGGTTGGGTCCTCGACGAGCACAGTCGCCCGCCTGGTCACCTTGTTCACGCGACCGGTCAGGACTTGACCTTCAAATGCGAACGTCACCAGCGCTCCGGGCCTGATGCCGTTCTGTGCAGCGCGCTCGGAACGCGTGACCAGGCTGTGTGTGTGAGAACGGTGTCCGAACAACGACGCCGTGATCTGCTGGAATCGTGACGCCGAGCAGTTGCTGTTCCCGAATGACAGCAACTCGTAGAGATGAACCATCTCATGCTCGAACACAAGCTGAAGTGCCTGCAGCCTGTTGTTGCAATGGATGCCGCAGACGGTCACGTCGCGGTCGCCTTCCGCAAAGGCTTCGAACAGCATGCTGCAGGCAATTGCGATCTCGTAGACAGAACGACCGTCTGAGAAGACGCGGTGAGTCGTCTTCCCCGCAGCACGGGTCAAACGAGTTGCAAGCCGAAAACCGAGCGGCACGTCCCGAATCGCGTTCTCGAACCAGCCGTTAAAAAATGTTCGATCGTACGCCCGGAACAGAAACTCCAGATCTTTCGGATGAGCCTGAATGAAGTCGGCAGCTTTCAGATACCGCGAATTGCTCAGCAGTTCCTTGCCAATCTGCTCGCGGCGTTCCTGGGGATTGGCAACAGGAGGAAATGTGTCCGACACGCGTTCTATCGATGTGAACCAGCGTCTGTGATCGATACGCCTCGATCGGAAAGAATACTTCCCGTTGCGCGCCCGAGCGCAGCCTGGGCCTTAACGTAAGCGCTGCGGCTGACCACCTCGCTCGATCGGGCCTGCGCCAGCAGGCTCTGATACTGCAGGACGAAGAAGCTGGTACTGACACCGGCAGCGTAGCGCGCCTGCTCGATCTCCAGCGATCTTTCCTGAAGCTTGCGTGCCTCGACGGCCGCTTCCCAGGCCGTTCGTGCGCGCCGCATCGAGATCAAAGCGTCTTCCACCTCGAGCCTGACCTGGTTTCTAAGCTGCTGTAAACGAATTTCGCTTTGCCGAATCAGGACCTGGTCGCGCGCTGCGTCTGCCTGAGCGACCCGGTTGCGGAGCGGCAAATCAAGCTGAATGCCAACGCCGTAGACGGGATAGTTGCGTCGAAACACCTGCTCGATCGCACTACCGTAGCCGCCTGTGAATGAACCTCCAGGGTTCAATGAAAGAGGGTTCGCAGACCCGCCAAGTCCGACGTTCTGGGCGGTACCGATAAGGTCAAGCTGCGGCTTCAGCGCGCTCCTGACACCTTCGAAGTTGAGATTCAGGTTCTCGACCTGCAACTGCCCCACAGCCAGGTCACCGCGATTCGACATCGCCTGCTGGACCAAATCGTCAACTGGCGTCGCGAGGTCGGTCGTGGGCACCGGGATATCCGTGTTTGCGGAAGTGGGTACGATCTGAGCCGTCTGCAGCAGGGGATCGGAGATGCCTCGTCGTGACAGGTACGTCTTCAGGACCGCGGTCTGCTCTTCAAACAGACCTCGTGAGCGTTCCAGATCCTGACGCGCAGAGAAGAGCTGCGCGTTAGCGCGCGCGACTTCGACCTCAGCCGCCGTCCCCTGCTCAAATGCCGCGCGCGTGTCCGCCAGAAGACGATCGTTGAACCGGAGAGTCTCCTCTTTCACGAGCACGTCCTGGTACAACGCCACCAGATCGTAATACAGCCGCGTCACGCCGTAGACAGAAGCAATTAACTGCTGCCGAAGCAGAGCGTCTGCGATGCGGTTTTCGTTTCGGGCAATGTTGATGTAGCGGCGGTTCACCGAGAACCCGAACCCACGCAGCAATGGCTGCGTGAAATTCAGCCCCAGGCTCGACGTTGCGAAGGGATTGATGCTGTTACGGATCGAGTTGACGTCCTGAAAGCTGTTCGCGAAGGATCCATTAATCTGCAGACCGGAACTGTAGCCCTGCCGCAGACCTGCACTTGCAACAATGCTTCGGCTGATCAGGTTCTCAGCACCTGAGACAACGACGTTCGACTGGGGAGCACTCTGGTGCTGAAACTGAAAGACGCCGGTCAGCGAAGGATCAAAAGTCGGAACCGGAGTTCCGAGTGAGGGCACGACCTGGCCAGTTATCGAAAGGTTCGACTGCACCTGCCCGAGACCACCCAGCTCCACCGGATTGGTCGCGATCGTGCTTCCCGGAGCCGTCCGTGATGCGGGACTTGTAACCAGCGGTGCGGCTGGTCCGCCGACGCCCGACGGTGCTTCCGAGACGATCAGGGTTAATCCACGTGTGACACCGCCTCCCTGCGCCCGAACCAGTTCGTATCTTGCTGTATCGAGATTGAAGCGCTGATATTCGATGTCGAGATTATTCTCGATCGCGAGCGCCACAGCATCGTCAAGCGAAAGATAAAGGCGTCCGGCGCGGATCAAATCCCCGAGTCGCGGCGAATTCGTAAACGCCACGGCCGGAACATGCGGAGTCTGGTAGACACTTGTGATTCTGTCCGTTAGTCCATCGCCCGCAGAGGCTTTGCCTGCGAGCAGCGTACTCGCAACCAGTGCTGCCAGTACACTTCGACAATTAGAAAATTTCATCTCTGGTCGTTATTCGCCCTTTACCGGGCGGTGTGGGTCGACTTGCACCCCTGATCTGACATCGTCATTCGGATTGTTAATACAGAGGTCGCCTTCATTCAGTCCCGCTGTGATCTCGACCGTCTGACCAAGGTCCCGTCCAACCACGACATTCTTAATGATGACGCGTCCGTCTTTACCGACTACTGCCACTTGCGTCCCTTTGGGTCCGATCACAAGTGTTCCTCCCGGAATCACCAGCGGCGGGTTTACATTCCGGTTCCGGATCACTACCTGGCCATAAGCGCCCGGCATCAGCTTGCCGTTTGAATTGCCGACCTCGACTTCAGCCAGCAATGTCCGGCTGGAAGGATCGATGGCGTTTGCCGTACGGACGATGCGTCCCTGGATCTCCTGGTCGAAATCGGAGACGTGAAGGCTCGCAGTCTGACCGACTTTGATGTTTTCGGCGTCCGACTGCGGCACATTGATGTACGCGCGGAGCCGGTCGGTCTGGGCGACGCGGAACATGAGTGTCTGACCGGTGCTGATGAGTGCTCCTGTATCGATGTTACGCAGTGTGATCACACCCGCAAAAGGTGCGCGCACTTGCTTGTAGCTCTGCACCTGTTCGAGGCGCGAGAGGTTTGCTCTCGCGGCCGCAAGGCTCTGCTGCGCTGCCGCAACGCCCCTGTTCAGGGCCTGAACCTGAGTCGACTGCGCAAGATACTGGGTCTGATACTGATCGTTTTCCTGTTTCGAAACAGCGCCCCTGGCCAGCAACCCTCCGTAGCGCTGTGCCGTTACCTGGGCGAGTTGCTGTTGCACCTTAGCCTGCTCCTCGGTCGCACGAGCCTGTTCGATTGCGGCCTGAGCCTGCAGCACGTTCGCCTGTGCCTGCTGGACTTGCTGATCCAGTTCCGGAGCTTCAATTGTTGCGAGTACCTGACCCGCTTTCACGCGATCTCCGATGTCCACGAAGCGCTTTGCGACGTAGCCATCCGCACGCGCCAGAATGGGTGCATCGGTGACGGCCTGAATATTGGCAGGAAGTACGATCTCACCTTCGGCAGCGGCTCGCTTCGCCGGCATTACAGTAACGATCGGCAGACGAGCGGTCTCCTGCTTCGATTCGGCATTCACTTCCATCGTCGTACGCGTCCGGGGAAGCCAGCCTGCGACGAATCCCGCGACAAGCACTACTACAATGAGCAGGCCAATGAGGACCACCTTGCGGTGCGACGGATATTCAGGCGGCCGCTCCGGCTGGGAGGCCGGAGGAGCGTTTGGTGTAACTTGTTTTTCCACTTCCTGTGTCGACGTTGCCATGTCTTTCTCGTTCATCACGCGCGCACGAGCTCACGCGGATCATCCGTGAGACCTTCATGCTCTTCGTCGTCGATGATCTTGTCCAGATCAACCGGGGCTTTCTTTCGGATAATGCTGTAGATCACGGGGACCGTGAACAGGGTAGAGATCGTCGCGACGGCAAGGCCGCCGATTACAGCTCGTCCGAGCGGTGCATTTTGCTCGGCACCCTCGCCGAACCCGAGCGCCATCGGCAGCATACCCACGATCATCGCCGTCGCCGTCATGATGACAGGCCGGATACGCGCGTGACCGGCATTCAGCGCAGCCGTCCGGACATCGTAGCCGCCCTTGCGCTCATCGTTCGCGAATACAACAACGAGAATGCTGTTGGCGGTAGCCACACCGACGCACATAATCGCGCCCATCAGCGACGGGACATTAAGCGTAGTCTGCGTGATGAACAGCGCCCAGACAATCCCAGCGAACGCGGCAGGCAATGCGGTCAGAATGATGAACGGATCGATCCACGACTGGAAGTTGATCACCATCAGCAGGTAGACCAGCACGATTGCAGCAAGCATGCCGAGGCCGAGCCGGAAGAAGGATTCCCGCATCGTCTCAACCTGACCGCGGATAACAATACTCGTTCCCTTGGGCAACTTCGCCGACACGCTGTTTACGATTTTTTCAACCTCGCGGGAGACACTGCCCAGATCGCGACGGTCGATGTTGGTGTACACATCGAACACGGGCTGAACATTGTAGTGGTTGACGATCTGTGCCGTCTGTCCGCGCTGAACGGTAGCGAGATTTGAGAGCAGCTGTGTTTTACCCGCCTCCGCACCAGGATTTCCAAAACCCAGCGACGTTCGGTTCGTCGCCGCTCCGGTTGATGCCTGATTCGCGTTGGACGTGCCCGCGAGCGAGTCGTTGGTGCTGGACACCACAGCGTTGTTCACAGCGGCAATCGGTGTTCGAAGAACGTCTTCGACCTTGTTGAACCGGTACTGAGGCGTTTGCACCGCGACGTTGTAATTCACACCTGTGGTCGGATTAAGCCACTGATTCGGTGCTGTCTGCCCGCTCGAGCTGAGGGAGATCAGCATGCTGTTCGAAACGTCGCGCTGCGTCAGACCCAGCTGACCGGCGCGCGTTCGATCTACATTCACGCGAAGTTCGGGCACGTCCATCACCTGATGGATGTGGACGTCGACGGCCCCGGGAATCTGCTTGATCTTAGCTTCGAGGCGTCTTGCAATTTCGAAGTTCTGCTGTTCGTTGCGTCCGACTACCTGGACGTCGATCGGTGCCGGAAGTCCAAAGTTCAGAATCTGCTTGGTTATATTCGCAGGTTCAAAAAAGAAGTCAATGCTGGGGAAGCGCTCGTTCAGACGCTTACGAAGCTGCCGCGTGTACTCGAATGTTGATCCGTGCTGCTCTTTAAGCGCTATAAGGATGTCGCCGTCGCTCGAACCGATCGTGGGGCTGTCACCGAATGACAGGTTTATGCCTCCGTTCGGGATACCGATGTTATCGACAATCGAATCGAGCTCATGCTGCGGAATCGTCTTGCGGATTTCGTTTTCGATATCGGCAAATATCTGCTCGGTCTGCTCAATGCGGGTACCGGCAGGCGCTCTGGCGTGTAGCCGCATCTGACCCGCGTCGACATCAGGGAAGAAGTCCTCGCCGAGGATCGGCAGCATCGCTAACGATCCGATCACAAAGATCGCGAAAGCACCGAGAACCACGGCCCGGTGATCGAGGCACCACGACAGCAGACCTTCGTAATTGCTCCGCAGACGTTCGAATCTCCGGTTAAAGTGCCAGTGGATCTTGCCAAAAAAGCTGTTCGGAGCGGCACCCTCTCCGTGCTCGCCATGGGCGTACATCTCGACCTCAGAGCCGAGCATCGAGTGCATCATGGTTGGCACGAGGGTTCGGGAGAGGATGTAGGACGCAGCCATCGCGAAAACGACGGCGAGCGCAAGCGGTGTGAACAGGTATCGAGCGGCGCCGGTAAGCAGAAGCACCGGCACGAAGACGATACATATGGCCATTGTCGAGACGAACGCCGGAGCCGCGATCTGCTGCGCGCCGTCGAGAACCGCCCGGGTCAGACTCTTTTTCATCGCAAGGTTGCGGTGCGTGTTCTCGATCTCCACCGTTGCGTCGTCAACCAGAATGCCGACCGCCAGCGCCAGCCCGCCAAGGGTCATGACGTTGACGGTGTCACCCGTTATCTTGAGAACGATGAGCGACGTCAGAATCGACATCGGAATAGACAAGCAAACGATGACCGTGCTGCGCCAGCTGCCGAGGAACAGCAGAATCATAACTCCGGTCAGGACGGCCGCAATCGCGGCTTCACGAAGCACGCCGCTGATCGCCGCGCGGACGAAAACGGACTGATCGAACAACTGAGTCACTTTCAGGGCCGGGGGAAGTCCCGCGAGAGCCCTCGGCAGAGCTGCTTTGATGCCGTCCACGATGGCGAGCGTTGAAGCCTGACCGTTGCGGAGCACAGTCAACAAAGCGCCCCGCGAACCATTTGTCCGCACAATGTTGGTCTGAACGGCATATCCGTCCCGAACGTTGGCGACGTCTTTGATTGAAACCGTCGCACCGTTCACCGTCTTTATCGGCAAATTGTTCAGCTCTTCGATAACTTGCGGGCTCGAATTCAGCCGAACCTGATACTCGCGCTCCTGAAGCTTGACCGAGCCCGCAGGAAGAATCAGGTTCTGGGCATTCAGTGCGTTGGATACGTCCGTTGGAGAAAGGGCCTTCGCATACAGAGCTTCGGGATTCAGGTCAACCATGATCTGACGCGCCTTGCCGCCATAGGGCAAAGGCACAGAAGCGCCCTGGACCGTCGCCAGCTGCGTTCGGATGAAGTTTTGGCCTAAATCGTAGAGTTCCTGCTCACTGAGGGCCTTGCTGCTCATCCCAAGCTGAAGAACGGGAACGCTCGATGCGTCGTATTTAAGAATGTTGGGCGGAAAAATGCCGGGAGGAAGACCGCGAAGCAGCGTTTGCGAGATCGCGGTGATCTGAGCGAGCGCGAGATCGATCTTTACGTTCGGCTGAAAGTGGACGCGCACTACCGAAACGCCGTTGTAACTTTGCGATTCTATATGCTCGATATCGTTGACCGTAGTGGTCATAGCGCGCTCGAAGATCGTAACGATGCGCTTGGCCATCTCATCCGCCGAGATGCCGTTGTATGTCCAGACAACGCTCACGATCGGAATGTCGATATAAGGAAAGATATCGACAGGCATGGTAATGATGGACGCCATTCCGACGATGGCGACCAGAAGAACTACCGCGATGATCGTGTACGGTCTGCGGAGAGCTAACCTGACTATCCACATGTTTCTATTTGTTAAAGGCCTGTCTCACTTGTGAACTACCCTTCACTCCACACCGCCCAACAGACGAAGCAGACTTCACGGTGTGATTCGAACGGGAACGAGACGAGGTACCCTCATCTGTGTTGATGAAATTGCCGCTGTTCGCGAACCAACATCCAGCATCTTCCCGGGAAGAACTTCAGGAAGGCGCGGTTCTGCTGCGCGGCTTTGCGGTCCTGGACGAACAGGCACTTCTCAATGACGTATCGAAAGTGGCAGGGGTATCTCCCTTTCGACATTTGGTCACCCGGGGCGGGAAGACCATGTCCGTAGCCATGACAAATTGCGGACGTGTCGGGTGGCTTTCTGATCGAGAAGGGATACAGATATGATGCGATCGACCCCGAAACGGGTGCAAACTGGCCCGAGATGCCGGAATCATTTCTGAATCTCGCAGTCAGAGCGGCGGCCGAGGCCGGGTTCGAAAGTTATGACCCGGACGCGTGTCTGGTCAACAAGTACGCCCCAGGTGCCCGGCTGGGGCTGCACCAGGACAGAGATGAGAATGACCAGTGGGCGCCGATCGTGTCTGTTTCGCTGGGAGTGCCCGCCACATTCTTATGGGGTGGCCTGGACAGATCCGACACGTTGCGGCGATTTCCTCTCTACAGCGGCGATGTCGTCGTTTGGGGAGGACCTGCCCGCTTCATTTATCACGGAGTGGCCCCGCTGAAACCGGCCGTTCACGATTTGACCGGGGAACTCCGGATTAACCTGACTTTTCGGAAGGTTTACTAGCGCCAGTTGAGATGGCCATCAGCGCCGCGACTCGATTCCGCAGCGCCTTGCTGAAGCATTCAACCTCCGCGATCGTCGCCCCGCTGGCCGCAAGGCCTGCTCGAATCTGCGCATCCGTGATCCTGCCGAGACGATCGGTCAGCCACCGAACATCTGTCGGCGTGATGCCGTCGTTGAAGTCGGGAATGTGTCCCTCGAACCCAAACAGGACACGCCCATCGTGGATTCCCTTGACGAGTTCCGGCGTTTGAGCGGTGAATCCGGCGCAGTCCCAGTCTGACTGTCCCGACAAGTGACCCCACTTGCCCATCGTCGAGCCCCAGTCGGTGAACGCGAAGACAATGCTGACCTTGCCCTCGCGAGTGACGAGGAGAAACCTGCCGGTATTCGGACCGCCGGCATCGCCCACCCGCGAATCTTTGTTGTCGAAGTTCGACAACAGCATCAGCAGCATTTTCAGGCCGTTCAGCTCGGGCGTGTTGTGGAAAGGATTATCCGTCCAGTGCCACGGCCGGTTCGGTATGAATCGAATGCGCGGACTGCGCAGTTGGAAACGGCCGTTTTTGAAGCTTCCGTCAGGCTGAATCGATGTCGAAGAGCGTTGCAGTTTTCGAGGTAGTCCCGCGAACAATCCGTCGGGTACGAAAAAGTTCTGCTCAGCGAAGTAGCCACATGCCCGAACGATTCGCCAGGAGAAGGCCTCGGATCTCACCTCGCTTCCGAACTTCACGTTCCAGTTCGAGCCCTTTACGTCGCGCACGAAGAGCTTAGGCTGCGTTCCGCTGAGATCCTCCCTCTCGAAGCGGAAGGGAGGCTGCGGGAGGTGAACATCCGGATCGAAGGTGCCGGCAAAATCGATCTCCTCGGGCTTGCCAGGATCGCGCCACAACACCGCGCCCGGGCTGTTGACAGCTGCAGCTGCCAGCGGTAACCCGAGGACGGCG
Organism: Bryobacteraceae bacterium; assembly: GCA_963794765.1. GTDB lineage: Bacteria > Acidobacteriota > Terriglobia > Bryobacterales > Bryobacteraceae > JAWXCM01. The sequence goes on from CAWCGC010000028.1 coordinate 329,147, forward strand.
CTGATCCATTCACGCCTGTTGACGCTCACCAGCCACTCGCCTCAACCCGCAGCGACCAAAGGTTTCCTCCAGCAGTGATGAACAATGTCCGGCCGTCCTCCCCGCCGAAAGCGCAGTTTGTCACCTCGTCGTCGGTGATGGGTATGAATCGCAGCAGCTTGCCTTCCGGCGAGAGCACGTAGATACCGCCTTTCCGATCGTTGGTCTCCTGTGGTGGATGCGGCCGGTTGAGCCCGGCTGCGACATACAGAGTGCCCGATGTGTCCGATTTCATTCCATCAGGGCCGCGGCTGTCGCCCCAGTCAAAGATGAGCCTCCTTGATTTCGCGTCCACGGAGCCATCACGGTTCAGGGGAAAACTCCACAGTTTCCGCACGCCGCCGACGTCGTTGTTGTTATCGGCGACATAGAGCAGACCGCCGTCGCGGGACACCAGAACGCCGTTAGGTCGGTTGACCTCTCCGCTTCCGAGGACTCGAACGACCTTGCCCGGCCCGTCAATGCGGTAGACTCCCTCGATCATTTCCATACCGGCACGGCTCCCGTACCGAGGGTCTGAGAAGTAGATTCGGCCGTGACCGTCACTCGTCAGATCGTTCGGCGAGTTGAAGCGGTGTCCCTCATATGAATCGGCAAGTACCGTCGTCGATCCGTCCTTTTCTAACCGAACGACGCGCCGGTTCCCTGCTTCGCAAACGACCAGCCGGCCTTGCGCGTCGAACAACAATCCATTCGGCCCGCCCGCGTCCTGGCGAAAGACTTCCACCCTCCCGGAAGCCTCCCGGCGGCTGATTCCGTTGCTGCCTGTGAAGTACAGCATCTTCGAGTTTCGGTCCCATGCCGGACCTTCGCCGGCGCCGATTTTGGGCTGTCGGACCAGTTCGTCCCCGCTGAGGACCGTGACGGCTAGACCGAAAATGCAAAGTACCTTCATTTACAACGATAATAGACAGAAAGGGTGGCGCCAGAAGTGTTAAGGCGGATCGGAACTATTTCTTTGCTCGTTGGGCTGGCTGTCCCGGCCTCGGCCGCGCAGGATGCTGCGCAGTCTGCCTGGGCTGTGCTGCAGAAGGCTGGCTGTGCGGGTTGCCACAACCCCGACGGCGTTGCTTCGGCGACGCGGCTGCGATTTCCTGAGAATCCGGCATCGCCGGCTGCCATCGCGGAATTCGGCGCGACACTGAAGCCGCTGATCGACCGCGAGAATCCGGACAACTCGCTCGTGCTCCGAAAGCCGACCCGCCGGATCGCACATGCTGGCGGGAAGCGAATCGAGCCCGGCAGCCCGGATGAAGCCGCCCTCAGGGCTTGGGTTGTCGAACTGGCAAAGGCTGAGCCAACGGCGACGCGAGCAACCGCCGAGTCGCACAAGCCCGCTCCGCCGATCCTGCGCCGCGTGACACACGCGGAGTACAACAACACCATTCGTGACTTGCTGGGTGATGACAGCCGGATCGCAGAGAGCTTCCCTCCGGAAGATTTCATCAACGGATTTAAGAATCAATATCAGGGGCAGAGCATATCGCCACTGCTCGCCGAAGCGTACGCGTCTGCAGCCGAAAAGATCACGCGCAAAGCGTTCGGCGGCGATACCTCGAAATTTCTGCCGTGCAAGGCGGCGGCTCCAGGCTGCCGCGAGCGGTTCATCCGCGAATTTGGACTGCGCGCGTTCCGCCGTCCACTCGAGCAAACCGAAGTGCAACGGTACCAGCGGCTCTTCGCGACTGCGGGACCGAAGTTCGACGACGGAGCAAGGCTGGTGATGGAGGCGATGCTGCAGTCACCGAACTTCCTGCTGCGCACCGAAAACGGGTCCAGTACCGCGCGGCGCCCGTACGAAACGGCAAGCCGTCTGTCGTACTTTCTGTGGGCGACGATGCCCGATGAGGCTCTGCTCAAAGCTGCCGCCGCCGGCGAACTCAACTCACCTGCCGGGGTCGAACGCGCCGCACGCAGGCTGTTGAAGGACAGCCGAGCCCACGACGCGATGGGCGAATTTCTGGCCGAATGGCTCCGATTCGATCGGCTAAGCGGCACCGTTCGAGACCGACGGACGTACCCGCAGTTCTCACCGGAACTCATCACGTCCATGCTTGGTGAGACCCGGCGTCTGTTCGACGACCTGGTCTGGAACGGTCGCAACTTCACGGACTTCTACGCCGCGAATTACGCGATCATGAGTTCGGACCTCGCCTCGTTGTACGGGGTAAAGCCTCCGGCGCAGGAGCCCGGGCGCGTGGAACTCGCCGCCTCGACCGAGCGCGCAGGCGTTCTGGGTCAGGCGACGTTCCTCGCGCTGACCAGCAAGCCTGCCGATACCTCCCCAACGGCCCGCGGTCTGTTCGTCCGCGAGCAGTTCCTGTGTCAGGAAGTGCCGCAGCCGCCTCCCGGAGTCAATACCAATCTGCCCGCGTTGACGAAAGACAAGCCGCAGACGAATCGGCGAGCGCCTGGCTATCATCTGAATCAACGAAAGCTGCGCGAGTTGCCACTCGCTCATCGATCCCATCGGATTCGGCTTTGAGAAGTTCGACGCCATCGGGCAGCATCGCGAAAAGCTGAAGGTCACCTTCCGTGGAGCAGCTCACGGCGAGAAGGAAACGAACGCCGACCACAGTCGAACTCGACCTCGACACCAGCGGGCACGTCGCCGGCATCCAGGACTCGACATTCTCGACTCCTCGCGAGCTGGGCCGCGTCCTGGCCGGCAGCCGCAATGCCAGGAATGCGTGGTGAAGCAGTTGTTCCGATACGCAGCCGGGCGTCACGAAACGGCTGCGGATCGCGTCATCATCGAGCGAGCCTACGAGGATTTCCGAGACTCCGGATTCCACTTCCAGGAATTGATGGTTTCTCTGAGTAAGTGGATGAGTATTTCCGCCGGGAGGCAGCAAGATGGCAGCAGTTCATCACTAAAGATCGCGCTCTTCCGCGCCGCCTCTTTCTCCGTGGGACTGCCGCGACACGACCCGCGTCTGGTCGGACTTCCGCCGCTGGTGGCGATGTTCAACTCCAACGGCACGGCTTACGCCGCCGAACCGAACATCCGCGCGACCCACGCGATTCGTTCTCTGGTTCAACGGCAACGGCATTCCCGAGAAGTACTGGATTCCCGCGCGAGACCGGCTCCGACTTCACACTGACGCCCTGCCTTGCGCCGCTGGCGCCGTTTCGTGAACGACATTCATGTCATCACCGGGCTCGACAATCCCGCCGCGCGTCTGCCCGGACCCGGCAACGATCACCACCGCTCGCATGAGCGCTCTGATGAGCGGCACGTCGTTCACCGGCCGCGGCGCCGGCGGAGCTTCCATCGATCAGGCTGGTCGCTGCGCAAGATCGGCGGGCAGTCGCGATTCCGATCGCTGCAAATCGGCGTATCGCAGGAATCGTTCGGCGAGAGCATTCAGCGCAACATGAGCTGGGCCGGCGCGCGACCGTGCGCTGCCGCCGGAGATGCTGCCGGTCAAACTGTTCGACCGTCTGTTCGGCGCGCGCGATGCCGGGTGGATCAACGCGCAAGCGCAGCATTCTCGACGCGGTTCAGCGAGGATGCCGGCAGTCGCTCCGAAACGTGCTCGGCAAGGAAGACCAGACGCGCCTCGATGAGCATCTGTCTTCGGTCCGCGATCTGGAGCGCGCGATCGCGAGCCTGCCGCCCGAGTACCACCGCGTCGATCCGCCGGAAGCTGACGGGGACATGAAGGACTGGCCGCGCATCGCCAAGCTGCAGAGCGATCTGCTGGTCCATGCGCTCGCTTCCGGCCAGACGCGCGTCGCTTCCTACATGCTGACGAAGTGTCAGGGCCTGTCGCGCTTCCCCTGGCTGGGATACACCGCGGCTCGTCATCACGACTACACCCACGCGACGGCAAGGCTCCGGGAGCGAGCGGCCCCGACGGCCAGCGCATCATGCGCGACATCTGCCGCTGGCACGTCGAAGAGTTCGCGTATTTGCTCGGCAAGCTGAAGTCGACTCCGGAAGGCGACAGCAACCTGCTCGACCGCACCGCGATCGTCTACGTTCACGAGCATGCCGAAGCCAACGACCACAAGAACAACGGCCTGTCGCTGATCGTCGCGGGTCATGCCGGCGGCCTGAAAACAGGTGTTCATACCCGGTCTACAGGAGCCGTCGGCGATCTGTATCTGGGTGTCGCGAATAAGACCGTTGGCGCAGGGCTGAAGGAGTTCCCGTCCGCAACGAAAGAGATATCGGAGATCTATAGTTAGCGCCCGCACTGCCCGGAAGTGTCAAGGTGATCATCACAAAACCTGCAGTTCCCGTTCGCAGAGCGGTGTCACTAGACTGGTTGCTTGCTGCCGGTGCGGTTCTGCTCATACTCATCGCGGCAGTGAGAGTTGTTTCCACTTACTCGATTTTCAGCGAAACTTGCGACGAGGCTCCCCACATTGGAAGTGGGATGGAGTGGCTCGACAAAGGCAGTTATACGTATGAGTGGGAACATCCGCCAGTAGGGCGGGTGCTGCTCGCGATTCTTCCGTACATCAATGGCATCCGTTCCTATTCGTTAAGCTCAGCGGACGACGAAGGGCATGCGATTTTGCGGGCGCGCGGCGATTACCGACACAATCTGGCCCTGGCGCGTGCGGGAAATCTTATCGCGCTCTTCATCGCCGCGGCTGTTGTTTACCTCTGGGGCTGCAGGTGGTTCAGTCGGGCCTCCAGTGTGCTTGCCCTGGTCTTATTTCTGAGTCTTCCCCCGGTTCTCGCGCATGCGGGTGTCGCAACGCTGGACATGTTCTGTGTCGCAGGGCTTGTTACCGCGCTTTACAACGTGCTGCGGTGGCTCGATGAGCCAACTACGCGTCGCGCCATTTTCATGGGAGCGGCGGTCGCTTTTGCGCTGATGGTGAAGTTTTCAAACGCCGCATTCCTGGGTGTCTGTTGCCCGGCAGCTCTTATCTGCTGGTATCTCGGCATGCGGCCGGGTGACACGGCGAAGGAAGTCATTCGGCCTCGACTGGCCCAGATCGCAGTCGCATCAGGGGTGATGTTGTTTGTAATTTGGGCTTCTTACAAGTTTCCACTACCTGGCACCTCGTGGGTCGACAGCTATTTCCATGTGCATCATCCCGGTGGCATAGGTTCGATACAACATCCCATCAGCGTCAATCCGCCCGCGCCGATACTCCCGTTTGTCGCGGGCCTGAAGGAACTGCTGTATCACAACAAAATCGGTCATGAAAGCTATTTGCTTGGCCAGTACAGCAGGTCTGGATGGTGGTATTTCTTCCCGGTTGTCATCTCGGTTAAGACGCCTCTGACGTTTCTGATACTCGCAATTCCGGCGATGATCGCGATCATGATCAGGTTTCGCCGGGTACCGTGGCAGCAACTTGCAACGGTATTGTTTCCTGTGGCGATCATCGGCTTCTGCATGATGGCCAGGATCAACCTTGGCGTCAGACATGTGTTGGGTGTGTATCCGTTCATGGCATTGATCGCCGGCCACGCTGTCTACACTCTCCTGTCCGCGCGCAGGCATCAGCTCGCCGCCGTCTTCGCTGGTGTGCTCTTGTGTGCCGTTGTCGCCGAGTCCTGGTTCGTGCATCCGGACTATCTCGCGTATTTCAACCAGCTCGCGGGAAACCATCCTGAGCACATTCTTTCCGAGTCGGATCTGGATTGGGGACAGGATCTGTATCGTCTGAAGGACAGACTTAACGCGCTTGGGGTGAAGGATCTGACGCTGGGTTATTTCGGTCCCACTGCGATCGAAGCTGCCGGAATTACAAACTACAAGCTGCTGTCGCCGTTTCAAAAATCGACAGGCTGGATCGCGGTCAGCACGAGACTACTGACGCTGGAGAACGCGAGGGATGGCTCGTACGGCTGGTTGAAGCAGTACACTCCAGTCGAGCGTGTCGGAAAATCGATCTGGCTCTATCGGATAGACGACCAAAAGGTTCACACGGAGAGCGCTACGGTTCGAACAAAATCTTCAGCTTTGGATTAGCGTTCCGCAGCGTGGTCATTCCCGCTTCCGTAATTTTGGTCCCTGTCAAATCAACCCACCTCAGCGACTTGGCGCTCACGAGAACCGGCACCATGGCGTCGTTCACTTTCGAACAGCGATAAAGTGACAAGCGCTCGAGGGCAGGCAATGCGGACAGGACCTTCAGGCCATTCGCACTGAGTTGCGTCTCCGATAAATCCAGAATCCGGAGCTGACGGAGCGCCTCGAATTTCGAGACAGAACTGTCGGTGATCTTCGCATTCCGCATATCCAGCTCTTCCAGTTTGTTCAAACTGGCGAGTGCATCGACGCCAGAATCCGTGATCGTCGCCGACCACATGCCCGAATCGGTCCGTTGAGCCCCGTTAAGATCGAGCTTACGCAGTCCCGTTATCAAACGCAGGGAATTCAGCCCTGTGTCCGTGACCTTGTTCCCTCCGACGGCAAGTTCCCGCAAATTCGGAATCGACGTGAGTGGCTCAAAACCGCCATCGGTGAACAGACTGTAGCCGACGTCCAGCGACTCGAGCGTCGGGTGGTCTGCCAGTTGCGCGACACCGGCATCGGTCACTTTGGTACCTCGCAGGTTCAGCCGCTTCAGGTGCTTCCAGTTGCGAACAATGTTGAGCGCTCCATCGCCGACCTGCTCGGCATAGTAAAGGTTCAGATCCTGCACCAGCGTCAGCGGCTTCAGTCCTCGGAATCCGATGTCCGTGATGCGAGTGTGTGAAAGGTCCAGCGTCCGAAGGTCGCTCAGCGTAGCTACCCGTCCGAGATCGGCATCGTCGATCCATGTTGTCCGGAAGTTCGCTTCAATGATGTGGCCCTGCGCATCGGCTTTACTGGTTCCACCAATGCTGGCAATCCACGTCGCAGTGCTTACGGCGGCAAACAGCAGGAATGCGAGTAGCGCAGGCATATCAGCTCTTCCTCCGTGTTGGCATCGAGGAATCACGATCCCAGATGATGCGGCACTTCGGAAGTGCAGCCTTCAGCTGGTCGTAGCCCGCCTGCGACACCAGCGTGTGGTAAAGGTTCAGTTCGCGAAGCAGTTTCAGCCGTGATAATGCAGGCACAGAAGCATCGGTGATGTTACCCGAATCAAGTCGCAGCCCGGTAATCTCCGGCAGACCTCCTGCTATCTGATCGACGCCTTTATCTGACACGGCCGTGTAATCCAGATTGATATACTTCAGCGTTCTTACGGATGTCAGTGCACCGACACCCTCATCGGTCACCCGGGTCCTGGCCGCTTCGAAGGTCTGCAACGCTGCGGCCGCCCGAAGCGCCTCGACACCTTTGTCTGTGAACCTTCCGTAGCTGGCATGGAGCTGCAGAAGCTTCGGCGCCGCGGCGATTGCCTTCAGCCCATCGTTCCCAAGCTCAGTCGCAGTAATGTCAAGATCCTCGAGTTGAGGAAGTGCCGCGACCAGCTTCGCGAATCCGGCGTCGGTCAGATCGGTATAGCTCAGGTTCAGCTTGCGCAAATTCCTGAGAGCGGCGATCGTGTCCGTAGCCGAATCACGTAATTCGCAACCCGATGCGGAGAGCTCTTCCAGTGAAGTGACAACGTCCAGTGAGGAACCTTCGACCAGCGTTTCGTCCAGCTCCAGCGCCCGCAGACTGGAAAGATTTGCGAGCGATCGAACTCCCTTGTCCGAAACGGTCGTGTTGCGCACGTTAAGGCGCTGCAGGGAACCAATTTCCGAAATGGCGGCAATTGCGGCATCGCCGGTTTCGGTGGCTTCCAGGTTCAGCGACTCCAGATTCTTCAAATCCGCAAGAAACCTCATCTGCGCATCGCTGACCGGCGTGCGCGACAAGTCGACCGTGCGTACCGCGCCCTCACGAACCGTAGCCTTCCCGCCCATGGCAGTAATCCATGCGGCGATTGCCTGTTCTGTTCGGGCCGAAGGCTTCGTCATTCGAAGCCCTGCAGCGCTGGCCGCTTGTTGGCCGGAGTCCTGATATTCGATATGGCACCCGGGAACAGCTCGTTTGAAGTCGTCGACTCCGCCCCGCGTTACGCGGGTATATCGCAAATCCAGCGCTCGCAGGTTTTTCAGCGTCCTCAACTGAGCAAGACCATCGTTCGTGATGCGAGAGCGATAGATGTTCAGCTCTTCGAGTGCAGGCAGTTCCGCGAGCACCTGCGCGCCTTCATCCGTAAGCGAAGCGCCAAGAATGTTGAGCTTCCGAAGCTTCTTCAATCCCGCAAGCTCCTTCACGCCGGCATCCGTTAAAGTCACGCCGGAAAGATCAAGCGACTCGAGTTCCGTTAAGCCCTTAAGATACTCGATCCCCGTGTCGCTGACCAGCGTGTCGCGAAGCGCGAGTTCTTTCAGATGCTTCATCCCTGCCAGGTACTGCATTCCGTCGTCATTGAACGTCGAATAATTCAGGTCCAGTTTCTCGAGACCCGTGAATGGAGCGAGCGACGGGCCCTTAATTTTGGTCTGTGTCAGGCGCAAATCGCGCAGGCTCGTTACCCCGGCAAGCTCAGCAAGTCCTTTGTCCTGCACATTCACGTTCGTAAGAAAATGCAAACTGAACTGCAGCTTTCGCAGCTTTGTCAGCGATGCAAGAGGTTTGAGTTCGTCGTTAGCATCGAGCTTGCTACCGGCGCCCGGGTTGAAGATAGGACCTGGCAGCAGCAACTCTGTCACTTCCGTCAGCCCGCTCAGGCGTTTAATTTCTTTCGGATCGATCGTAGTGCCGACGAGGTCAACACCCGTTACCCGGAACGAACCTTCCGGCAAATCCGCGAGCGTATTCACAAGCCGCGAACCGATGCGAACATTTCCTCCGCTTCGAATAATCCACTCAGCAACGGCGCGATCATCGGCCGAGCGGCCGTGATAACCCGGGCCATACAGAATCCTCCCTGGCCTCGCGTTGCTGTGCTGGCCCTTGTCGAGCACGGGCTGTCCGTTAACCAGGACATACTGAATACCCGACGCGTACTGATGCGGCTGCTCCCACGTCGCGTTGTCAATCACGGTATCGGGATTAAATACGGTAACGTCGGCCCACATTCCGGGCCGAATCATGCCGCGATCATAGATACCGATCTTCGCCGCATTCGCCGAAGTCATCTTCCGGATCGCTTCTTCCAGCGTGATAACTTTCTCGTCCCGGACGTAGCGCCCAAGCACGCGTGGAAACGTTCCGTAATACCTCGGGTGCGGATGCGATTGCGCAAGCGGCCCATCGGTTCGCACCGCCGTGCCGTCCGAGCCAATGCTCACGAACGGCTGCTGCAGCGCGTACCGCATGTCTTCTTCGCTGTGGTGGAAGTAGATGGTCGGGATCGACCCGTTATTCGCTTCCAGCAGCTTGAACAGGACGTCGATCTCATCTCCGCCCACCTCGCGGATGACCTCATTCATCCGCTTGCCTTCGAAGTGCTTGTATTCGGGATTCGAGAGCGAGACCAGCAGCATCCCTTCCCAGGATCCTGTCGCAGTGTAGTGGTTGTACCAGTTCGTACCCTTCATGCCGTGCTGGATCTCATCCCGAAGACGATCGCGCAGCTTTGGATCTTTCAGCCGTGCCAGCATCGCAGCGGTACCGCCTTCATGCGCCCACGGAGGGATGATGCTCGAAAGATTGTTCTGTCCCGCGCGGTACGGATAAACGTTGGCCTCCACCTGCTGACCGGAAGCACGAGCCTGACGAATGGTCGCGATCAGCTCCGGCATCTTCCCCCACAGCTTGTGGTCGGCGAGCTTGATGTGAATAATGTCGACCGGAACGTGTGCCTCGCGGCCGATCTGAAGCGCTTCGGCGACCGACTCGAACACACCCTGCCCTTCCGTTCGCATGTGGGTCGAGTAAATACCCCCGAACTCAGACGCTACCTTGCACATCGCGATCAGGGTGTTTGTGTCAATCCAGGAACCCGGAGGTCCGCTAAGCGAGCTGGAAACACCAAGCGCGCCCTGCTCCATCGCAGTGCGAACCAGCTTTTGCATTTCGGCCAGTTCAGCCGCCGTGGGCGGACCGGCATTCTCGCCGTGCACATAGGTCCAGACCTGACTCGAACCAACGTACGATCCGATGTTGGTCGAAACGCCCTTCTTCAGCACCGTCGCGAAATATCCGGTGAAGTCGGTCCACTCCGGCTTCTGCCGCGAAGCCGGCTGTTTCCCGCCGATGGGACCCGCCGATTCACCCTCTCCGAAAATCATCGACGTCACACCCTGACGGACCATGCTCTCGGCATTGCCGTCGGTTAGTACGGTTCGATCGGAATGGTTATGAATATCGATAAATCCCGGCGCTACCACCAGCCCTTTTGCGTCAATGACGCGAGTCGCAGCGCGTCCCTGCAGATCACCAACGTCGACGATCTTGCCGGCGCGGATACCGACATCGGCCATCCGCCATGGGTTCCCGGTGCCGTCGACGAGCTTGCCTCCGCGAATGAGAATGTCGTATTGCTGCCCGTAAACGACCGCGGCTACGAACAGCAGAACGAAGCGAAACTGCATGCAGCCATTCTAATCGCTCTGGGCGGGATTCAGCCGATCTGGAACTCTTCCCGGGGGCTGACCGGCTGCTCTCCGCGGAAGCTAAACGCCAGTAACGGGGGCGCCACTAATGTTGTCGCCACCGCCATGAAGACGACAACGGCGTAAACTGGCTTTTCAACCACGCCAAGGCTCAGACCGAGTTGCGCGACCACCATTCCGACCTCGCCTCGCGGAACCATGCCGAAGCCGGTTTGAAGCATTCCGCGCCACCCAAGCTGGAAAGCTCCCGCTCCACAGCCCACCAGCTTGGAGATTACCGCTGCAAGCAGAATGACAACGGACAGCAACAGAAGTTGCGAATCCCGGAACATGCTGACGTCCAGATGCAGACCAATACCGGCAAGAAAAAAGGGAACCAGTAACTCGGAAATTCCGCTCGTCATGTCATGAACCCGGTGGCTCACCGTTTCCGCCAGCGCCATGCCCGCAAGAAACGCTCCGATAATCGCTGCAACACCGGCAAAGACGGCCAGCACTGAAAGCCCAAAAAGCACCACAAGAGCAATATTGAACTGTGCTTCCGAAGACTTAAGCCGCTCGCCGGCAACAGGAACGATTCGCTTTGCCGTACTCGTTCCCAGAGTTGCAATCAGGACCGTAAATCCAATCGCAAGCAGCGAGATTGTCGCAATCTCGACGATGTTGATACCACCCTTCGCGAGGCTGCTCACAATCGCGAGTACGATCAGCCCGAGGACGTCGTCGATGACAGCAGCGGCGAGAATCACCTTGCTGCTGACGAGATGAAGCAGCCCTTTGGCATTCAGTACCTGGGCCGTGATCCCGACGCTGGTGGCAACCATCGCCGCACCGACGAACAGCGACTCGGTCACCGGGTAACCCCAGAGCCGCATAATGACGTACCCAAGTCCCAGCGGGGCAAGAACACCGAGCGTCGCAACGATTGACGCTGTCGCGCCCACGCGCATCAGTTCCGATGATTTGACTTCCAGCCCAACCCGAAACAGCAGGAACATCACACCGAGTTCGGACAGTGCTGTGACAACTGAATTTGGCTGAATCCAGTTCAGAACACTTGGACCGATGAGAGTTCCCGCTACGATCTCACCTACGATCGCAGGCAGTGAAAGCCACTCAAAAACTTCGGCAAGCAGCTTTGCGCTGCCGAAGATGATGAGCATAGAGAGCGCAATATCCGGAGCGTGTCCTTCCATTCATGCCACGCAGCTCAACAGTGCAACCGGGAATCGGGACAGAATGCGCGCGACAGGGAGCGCTCCGCCGGTGACCTGCAGCCTTTCACCAGTCAGTTTATTCTTCCACCCAACCAGAGCTGCTGCTTCGGGAAGCAGTACCTGTGTGTCACCCCATTCGGGCTGTTGGGACAAACCTGTCATGAGCCTCGGAACGACTACAACAACGTACGACGACTCATAACTTCGCAGAAACGCAAACACATTATCGGAACAGGCGCCGCGCACCTCAAGCGGGACGTACTCGCCGAGTTCAAACAGTTCCTTATGCGCATTTCGAAACGCGAGTGCCGTCTCGGTGACAAATACCTTCACCCGGCCATCGCGCCACGTACTCAGAAGCACGTCTGCAGGATCCGAGAAATCGGTCAGCGGAGCAAAATCGACAGGCCGGCGGTTGTCGGGATCGACAAGACTGAAGTCCCAGGTGATCGTGCCTCGGTAGAAGTCAGGGACACCTGGTGCCGTGATCTTGAGAAGAGTCTGCGAAAGCGAGTTCAGCGCACCGTGATAAGAGACCTTCGTAAACAGCTGCTGAAACGACTGCTGGAACTGCTCGTCATCGAACAGCAAATCGGCGAAATTGTGAAGATCGGCTTCATGCTGCTCATCGGGAGCAATCCAGTCGGTATTCTCACGGGCTTCGCGCGCTGCCTTGGTCAGATAATTTCGAAATCGCTCACGAAACTCGGGCACTTCCTTCTCGTCGAGCGGCCACGCCCCGATCAGATTCTGATAGATGAAATATTCTTCGTTGTCGTCGACTGACGCGCGACGATCGGCGAAGTGCTCCCTCCACTGACGGACGCAGTTCGTCCACTCTTCATGCAGCTCCGACAGAACATTGATTCGAGCGCGAACGTCTTCACTGCGCTTCGTATCGTGTGTCGAGGAGCCGTTCATCGTCCCTGGCCAGTGACGTGCCCGATGAGACAAAAACTCGTGCATCTGCTCGATGCTCACAGGCGTTGGAATTCCGCCTACTTCATTCATCGAAACCAGCAGATTGTAGACATAGAAGGTCGAGTCCTCCACCCCCTTTGCCATCACGGGGCCAGTAAGCTGCTGCCACCGCCGTACAAAACGCACCCAGCGCTGTTTGTCATCGTCGGACATTCCCGCGCGAAACTGCAAAGTAAGCACACCAGAGACGTAGTCGAACGCCTCGGCCGAGATCAGTCTTCCGGTTCTTTCCTCCGCCCGCTCCCTGGCGCCAAGGATGCGCTGTCGATCGATATCCGCAACATTCTCGTCCCGGGTATAGGTCCGGTACACATCGAGACACGCGGTAATTTCCCGAAGGGCACGGGTGATGTCGCGCGGGCTAAGGTCGCGTGCATACCTGTCGTCTTCGGCCATTGAAGCGAGTGTCACGCCGAGGTTGCCGACCTCGCCCGGGAAAAGCTTGCGTTCCGCCAGACGCTTGCGGTCATACTCGATGTCCTCACGCGAGCGCGTAAACCCGAGGTCGTCCCGGTAGAACCGATCGAGCGCGTCAAACCCGCTCTTGCTGACGTATAAAGCGTTTACGTATCCGAGAAAATCGTAGCCAGTGGTCCCCTGAATGGGCCAGTCTTCCGGGAGCCGTTCCTCGCCGACCAGGATCTTCTCCGCCACGGTGTAAACATCCTTCGGCAGGCGCTCGAGGTAACCCATTGGGTCGTTTAACCCGTCGATGTGGTCGATTCGGATCCCATCGATGCGCTTCTGCTCCAGCAGCTCGAAGATCAGCTCGTGGGTCGCCTTCATCACTTCTTCGCGTTCCACGCGAATGCCGATGAGATCGGAAACATCAAAGAAGCGGCGATAGTTGATCAGATCGCGGGCGACCTTCCAGTGAGCCAGCCGATAGGGTTGCTGCTCGATCAGGGCATGCAGCGCGTCGAAGCTCGAAGGATCTCCGGGCGTTCCATTCATTCGCTCCAGGCTCTTCTCGATATGCTCCCGGAACTCAGGGACGGAGCCCACGAACTCAGCGATTCCGTGTTTGATTGCCTCCTTGTCGGCAGTTCGTCGCTCGAGAACCTCCCAGTCGCCCGAAGCCGCCGAAGGCAGCCGGTCCAGCGTCTCCATCAGGAGCTGCAGATCTGGGTTGTTCTCCAGCAGCGGCTCGATGCCCGGCTCAAGGATCAGATCCCATGTCACAGGCGAGACCGGAAACCGGTTCTCGTAATAGTTCAGGTAGAAGCTTCCGTTTTCGTACGAAAGTTTCAGCTCGCCCTTTTCCAGAACCGCGCCATACGAATCACCGAGGATCGGCAGAAAGATCTTGGACTCTGCCGTAGTGCCCGGCTGAGCACTCCACTGAATCCCGAAAAACGCTGTGTAAGGAGAAGCAGTTCCGTTCTCGAGCACATCCATCCACCACGCGTTGTCCGCACTGACGGCCATGTGATTCGGCACGATGTCGAGAATCAGGCCCATCCCTCGCTTGTGCAGTTCGTCGGCAAGACGGTCGAACTCCTCGCGCGTACCCAGCTCCGGGTTTATCCGGTTTGGGTCGGTGACGTCATAGCCGTGCGCACTTCCAGGCCTCGCAGCAAATACCGGCGACGCATACAAGTGCGAGATTCCAAGTCTGTGGAGCTGAGGCACAATCTCGAGTGCATGCTCAAATCGAAAGTCTTTATTGAACTGGACTCGATACGTGGAAGACGGAACCCACATGTGTCTTAATCCACCTTCAGCAGCAGCCGTCCAGCCAGATCGCGGAAATCACGCGTCCACACCAGCGCCTCCTGGTCTCCCTGCAGTGCACTGTCCAGCATGGCCGGGTAGATATCCCGCATCAGCTCATACCCGATGTTCTGGACCGTCCACATATTTACGCTGAACGGAAGAGTCGTTGCGAGCTCTACCGCCTGAGTGAAAGCGTGAAGATCACTTACGCTCGCCGGGTCCTGCTGCACCCGGAAAGCGAGTTGCTCGAGCGTATGCCGCATTGTGAATTCCAGAGTGGTCGAGTCGAGCTCGAAGCCGCCGTTCGCGGCCTCATCAAGCAACATTCGGATCCGGCCGACGTCAAGTTCCTCGGCTGCAAACGCTCGCCGCAGGTGACTATTCAGCGCGTACTGCGCCGTCGTCTGAAATGCTTTGGGCAACGGTGTTTTCAGGTCCGAAAGGAACCGCATCAGTGGCGCGTGATTCTCGTACAGCTGACGGTAAACCGTCTCCGCCTCCTCCAGCGTGTCCGACAGGATTCGGCTGAGCGTATTCCGCTGTTCGTCACGGAACAGCGATTTCAGCGAATACGTATCCGTCCCAAAGCCGCGATCAAATGCGCGGATCACCCCGGGAATATCCGCACGCGAAAAGGCCTGGGTTGCCTCGGTGACGAGTCGCTGATACTCCTGCTCGCCACGATATTCCCGAACTCCGCCGTGAATGTTGTGATCGCCAAAATGCAGCACGCCGTAGGTCAGATTTCCAGATTCCTGCGTGATGTCCGAAACAAGCAGCGCTCGCCCGATGACCATTCGGAATCGGCCAGTGTCGAGCTGTCTGTGATCGACCCGCAGGACTGTATAGCAGTAAATCTGGGTGATATTTGCGTAACTCTGAAAAAGCGAGCTGATCGCGTAATGGGCGCCGACCTTATACAGATCCACGAAAGCAGGCCGCACAAACCTCTCGTAAACGCTCGCGCCGTCTCGAAACTCAGGCAGATTGCTGCGGGCATCGGCAAGCAGTCGCAGAAAACCGTCCTCGATGCCTTCTTCATCTTCGGCAGCCTGACGCGGCAACCGTCCCGGGTGGAAGATGTGTCTCTCCCCGTCTTCGAACAGCTCCCTTGCAAGCTGCAGGACACGCCCGGCATATTGGATCACCTGCACAGTCTCAATGCCGGAGATGTCGTCGAAGAACCACCCGCAGCTTGTATACATCAGCATCGCGTGCCGCTGCATCTCCAGCAGCTTCCAGACTTCAACGCTTTCCGCTTCGTTCAGCGACCGAATCGAATGTCGCGTGAGGAAGTCCTCGCGTACAGCCGGCGAACGATCGAGGACAACATCGATGTAGTCATTGCGAGCATGCCAGGGATCCCGGAGATATTCCGACATGCGTCGCTCATAAAGCGGCGAGATAGTATCCCGGAGCCAGTCCAAAGCCGTTCGCAGCGGACCACGCCACTGTTGATTCCATCCGGGTCGCCCGCCTGAGTTGCAGCCGCAGTCTTCTCTCCAGCGGCCTACTCCGTGCGCACAACTCCATGCGGTGTTCTCGTATATCTCGACTTCGTGAGTTGGCGGGTGATTCTCGAGAAACTCACCGTAATTGGTGATCTGCGCCAGCTCGCCCGAGTCGATGTGGTGCAGCGCGTACGCAAGCGCCATCTCGCCGTGCCGGTGATGATGGCCGTAGCTTTCGCCATCGGTAGCGATGTGCGCCAGCTCGTCCCACGACCGGCTGCTCGAGTACGCACTCTGCAGCCTCCGCGCGAATGTCTCGCCATTATTCAGCAAACCCTCGAACGCGACGGCTCGCGAAACCGGACCGTCGTAGAAAAAGACCGCGATCGTTTTTCCCGACGGTGTTCGGCAGCTGTAAGCGCGCGTCGGGTCAATCCGCCCCCCCGTCACATCCACCCACTCACTCGCCCCGATCTGCCGCGTCAAATGCGCCTGGTGGGGAGCAACAATCGTAAACTTCAGCCCGAGCTGCGCGAGGATGTCGAGCGATTCCAGATCAACCGCAGTCTCGGCCAGCCACATGCCTTCCGGCATCCGCTGGAAGCGTGCACGAAAGTCCTCAATCCCCCAGTAGACCTGCGTGTACTTGTCGCGGCTGTTCGCCAGCGGCATGATCATGTGGTTGTAGACCTGAGCTATCGCCGAGCCGTGACCGCCGTAAATGTCCTGGCTCAGCTTGTCAGCTTCAAGAATCCCGGTATACAGACCGGGTGCCCTCGTCTTTGCCCACGCAAGCAGAGTTGGGCCGAAATTGAAACTAATTCGGCTGTAATTATTGATGATTCGGGCGATTCGCTGCTGGTCGTCAAGGATCCGCGCTGAAGCGTTTACCGAATAACATTCGGCCGTAATGCGCTCATTCCAGTCATGGTAAGGATACGCCGAATCCTGCAACTCGATCGCCTCCAGCCATGGGTTTTCGCGGGGCGGCTGATAGAAGTGACCGTGTATGCACAGATATCTCATGTAGTCCGAAGCGATTCCAGTGTGTCGAAAAATTCCGGGTATGATACCGACGCGGCTTCAGCATTCTCAACCGTACAGTCGCCATCAGCCGCAAGTGCTGCGACTGAAAACGCCATCGCGATCCGGTGGTCCCCGTACGAATCGAGCTGGGCGGCCCGAAAGTTCTGGCCGCCCGGAATGTGAAAGCCGTCCGGCGCTACTTCCATAGACACACCCATGCGCCGGAAGTTATCAGCCACTGTTGCGATGCGGTCCGTTTCTTTGATTCGCAACTCCGAAGCGTCGCGAACCGTTAATCCTTCTGGCTCCTGGCGCCGAGCACGGCCAAAACCGGTATTTCATCGATCAGCGCCGCTGTGGTCGCGCCCTCAATCGTGCCGCCTTTGATCGCTCCGCCCGAAATCTCGAGATTGCCGATCAGTTCTCCGCCCGCGCTCTCCATGTCGGTGACGCGCACCGAGGCACCCATCGCCACCATAAAATCGACAAGCGCCGTTCTCGTCGGATTCAGCCCGACCGCCCGAATCGTCAGCCTCGAACCGGGCACGATCGATGCCGCCACGAGAAAGAATGCGGATGATGAAAGATCGCCCGGAATCAGCAGCTCGCGGCCCTTAAGCCGCTGTCCGCCCTCGATGCTGATTACGCCCTTCCTGCTGGTCAGCTCCGCGCCGAACTCCCGAAGCCCCAGCTCCGTGTGATCGCGCGTAATCACGTTCTCACGAACGACAGTAGTGCCGGAGGCAAACAAACCCGCGAGCAGCACGCAGCTCTTCACCTGAGCACTCGCGACCGGAAGAGTGTAGTCGATCGCTCTCAGCGAACCGCCAGTAATCGTGATTGGTGGATATTTACCGTCTTCTGCCTCAACCGTCGCGCCCATCTCGCGCAACGGCTTCATGATCCGTTCCATCGGTCGCCTCGACAGCGACTCATCGCCTTCCATCGTCGAGGTGAATGGCTGACCCGCCAAAATCCCGGAAAGCATGCGAATCGTCGATCCGGAATTGCCTGCATCAAGGTTCGCAGATGGTGCGTGGAGACCCTCCGGCCCGCGCCCCTGAACTTCAACGACGTTCCCGTCTCGGCGCCATTCGACACCGAGTCCGCGCATGCAGTTCAAAGTCGATTGACAATCCGCACCGGTCGAATAGTTATGAAGCTTTGATGGGCCTTCCGCGATGCCCGACAGCATCGCATATCGATGCGAGACGGACTTGTCGCCGGGCAGCAAGACGCTGCCCTGAAGGCGAGTTGCAGGTGCAATTCGTCTGGTCATGGAAACGCATATGGTAGCGCCCGGTCCCCGGAAGGCCCGAATCCGTTGCGAAATTGTGACATCGTTGTAAAATTCCGCTGAATTCACGGATCACACACCGAACAAGATTGCTATACTTGCCGCGATTACTCCTCCCCGCACGAGGACAACTTTCCGGGGGCTCAAATGGGCAGATCGCAAAACGTCCTCAGGATTGTTGCATGTGCGGCATTCCTCACACTCTCCTCATTGGCTCAGAACGCTTCCCTCATCGGAACAGTCCGCGACCCGCAAAGCGGCGTTATAAAGGGAGCCGCCGTCACGCTCACCAACACCGAAACCAGGGTGGCGCAGAATTCACAGACAGACGACGAAGGCATCTTTCAGTTCTCGGTCGTGCGTCCCGGCGACTATACTGTCCGGGTCAGCGCACCAGGCTTTAAAGCATGGGAGCAGAAAGTGGTGCTGGCAGTCGATCAGCGGGGTCGCGTCGACCCGGTGCTCGAACTTGGTGACGCCAGCACTCTGGTCACAGTCGGAGCGGAGGTCTCATCCATCCAAACCGAATCCGTGAGTCTCGGCGAGGTCATCGAAACCCGCAAGATCGTCGAGATTCCGCTGAACGGCCGCTTCTTCCTCGACCTCGCTCTGCTGACGGCCGGAACCGTAGTTCCGTCGCACGAACAACCGAACCTTTCTCGCGGTGCCGAGCGGCATCGGCGTCTCCGGCATCAACGCCAGCGGCGCTCGTGAAGACTCGACCAACTACATGTTCGACGGCATGAATCTCAGCGACATGGTGCAGAACCAGATCACGTTCCAGCCAAACATCGACATGATTCAGGAGTTCAAGGTCCAGATGAACTCGTTCAGCGCCGAGTACGGCCGCAATGCCGGAATCATCATCAACGCCGTGTCAAAATCAGGCTCCAACGGCTTTCACGGCACGGCATACGAGTTCGTGCGCAACGACAAGTTCGATGCGAAGAACTACTTCGACCGTGGTGACGCCCCGATTCCGCCATTCAAGCGCAACATTTACGGTTACAGCGTGGGCGGGCGCATTATTCGAAACAGAACGTTCTTCTTTCATAGCTATGAAGGACGTCAGGGTCGTGAGTCGGTATCGCTCCGAACGCCCGTCCCTACGGACGCGCAGCGTGCCGCAGTGACGAATCCCGTCATCAAAAACCTGCTGGGCCTGATACCAGCGGCCAACAGTCCCGGCGGCTTCTTCACCGGATCGGTGCCGAAGAAGCGCACCCTGAACCAGTTCACTGGACGCATCGACCACAACTTCAATGCGTCGAACATTCTTGCGGGAACCTTCATTTCGAACCGCGACGAACGGACCGAACCCAACCTGCAGGGCGACAACTTGCCGGGCGCGGGCGACAGCAGGCCGGCGAAGCGTTATTTCACTGCGCTTGCCTATACCCACGTCTTCTCACCCAGCATCACAAACGAGCTTCGGGCAGGGCTCAACCGCGTTCGCATCGACTTCCTCCACGACGCGCTGCAGGACCCTACCGCATTCGGCATGAATACAGGGTCAACCGTGTTTCCGCGGATCGCGGTAACCGGCGGAATGATGTTCGGAGGCATTCCCGGCTTCCCTCAGGGACGCGGCGATACGACATTCCAATACACCGACACCCTGAGCTGGATTCGAGGCAGGCATTCGCTGAAGTTCGGTGCTGAGTTCCGTCGATTCCGCAATAACAATTTCAACGGCGGCACTGGCGGCACGATCACTTTCCCAACGCTCGATGCCTTTGTCAGCGGTGTTGCCAACGCCACGACACAGCAAACCCTCGCGGCAAACCCGGGACTTCGCGCCAACGCTCTGAACTTCTTCGCACAGGACGATTTCAAGATGAACGCTCACATCACCCTGAACCTCGGCCTCCGCTGGGAGTACAACGGTGTGCCTTCTGAGATCCACAACCGTCTCTCGGTTTTCGACTTCACAAAGGGTCAGCTCGTACCTGTCGGAACGAACGGCGTTGAGCGGCCTTATGACCGCGAGTGGAACGACTTCGGCCCGCGCGTCGGAATCGTTATCGATCCGTTCGGAACCGGCAAGACCGTCATCCGCGCCGGCGGAGGACTCTACTACGATCAGCCGGTGACGAACATGGTAGGCAACCTGGGAAGCAATCTCCCATTTGTCGGATCGGTAAGCTTCACCAGCACTGCCCAGAAGCCAATCTTGTTCGATCTGACTTCGCCTTTCAGCCTGCCCGGGGGCGGACCCACCATCTTCAGCGCCTTTGCGGTAGATCCCAACTTCCATAGCGGCCGGACGCTGCAGTACAACATCAACGTCCAGCACGAAGCGTTTGCGACGGTATTCCAGGCCGGGTACGTCGGTTCTCAAGGCCGTCGACTCCGAATGCAGCGCGACGTCAACCAGGGCATAAACGGCTCCCGACCCCTCGGTGCATGGACCACGATCTACATGAACGAATCAAGCTCGAGGTCGAACTATAACGCCCTCTGGGTCAGCGCAAACAAGCGCTTCTCCCACGGACTGACGTTCACCACGTCGTATACCTTTTCAAAATCGATCGACCTCAACTCAGTCGCCAGCTCGAATCCGCAGATCCAGAACGCATACAACGTAAATGCCGAGCGGGCCCTCAGCGACTTCGACGCACGCCACCGATACGTCGCCAGCCTTGTCTATGCTCTCCCCTTACACGCAGGCGGCGCATGGTCGCGACTGGTGGACGGCTGGAGCGTAGCCCCGATAGTGAATTTGCAATCGGGTAATCCGTTCAGTCCCATAATGTCCACGCTCAACTCCGGTTCGCAGAACGCGTTCGACCGCCCGAATTACGTCGCAGGTCAGCCCGTGCTCGTACCGAACCCGAATCCTGCGCAGTGGGTCAACAAGGCGGCTTTCATTCCGAATCCTGTCGGCACATTCGGCAACGCGGGCCGAAACATCATTGAAGGCCCCGGCTTCCAGGATGTCGATTTTTCGCTTGCGAAAAATACAGTCATTCATGAGAACTACTCGGTCCAGTTCCGGGCAGAAGTGTTCAACATCTTCAATCACCCGAATTTTGGACAGCCAATTAACACCGTGAACAGCGCCACGTTCGGCGTGATCACGGCTACGCGGACCGTCAGGGGCGATCTCGGCTCTTCGCGTCAGATTCAGCTCGGAATCAAGTTCCTGTTCTGACGCGGAACGGAACCACAAAACGGTCGCACGAGTCACACTAGAAGCAGAGCTACGCCCATGCTTCGCGCCGCCGTCATCTTCACCCTGCTCGCCGTCGGCCTGTCCGCCGCGACGATTCGTCTCTACCTGAAGGACGGGACCTGGCACAATGTCCGCGAATATCAGAAGCTGAACGATCGAGTGCGCTACTACAGCACCGAACGCGGCGAGTGGGAAGAAATCCCGTTTGAGCTCGTCGATCTCAAAAAGACCGAAGCCGAAGCCGCCAGTCGTGATGCCGAACGCAAAGAAGAAGCAAAGCAGATCGATGCGGAAGAGAAAGCCGAGCGCACGTTTAGGCATGAAATCGAACTGATCCCGTACGAGGCGGGAGTCTTCCAGATCAAAGACGATAAAGCAATCACCATGCAGAACGCCGATACCAAGGTCGTCAATAATAAGCGGCGTTCGGTTCTGAAAGCGATGTCGCCGATTCCGATCGTCTCCGGTAAGGCAACCATTGAAGTCGATGGCCTGAAGTCAAACTATACGGTACCGGCAGGCCAGCCCGAGTTCTACGTCCGGCTCGGTGCCGATGTTCGCTTCGAAATCATTCGTCTGAGCCCTGGCAAGAACGCTCGCATCGTCCAGAACCTGGACATCGTACCCGTCACCAAAGAAATTGTAGAGAAGACAGACGTGGTCGAGAGCTTCAAGCAGCAGTTGGCTGACGGTCTGTACAAGGTCTGGCCGATGAAGCCCATCGAACCCGGAGAGTACGCCTTTGCCGAGTGGGTCGAAGGCAAAGGCGAAATTCAGGTCTGGGATTTCAGTGCCGTCCCGAAGCAGTAAACTCGGCGAGCCGTCGACCCTACAGAGTTTTCAGAAACGCAATCAAGGCACGCTTGTCGACCGCCGAAAGCTGCAGGCCAAACTCATGTCGGGCGAGAGGACTTGAGAGCTTCCAACTTCACGATCCTCTCAGGACATGGTTATCTCGGGTTGAAAGGTCTGAGCTGTGGTGCTCAACCCGCATAGCAGGAAGGCAGTAGCTACCCTCATGTGCGCGCTCGCATCGGGAGTGCGGGTCATATCAAACAAAATTGCCACGCTGTCCCGTGTGAACCTGGTCTTAGAACATAAACTTCAGCGCGAAACGAAACTGCCGCTCAGCGGAAGCGCTGGTGATTTCAGTAAACCCACCGAGTGACCGGATGCTCCCATCCGTATTCCGAACCAGCGAAGACGCACTGACACCGGGATTACCGAACTGCGGCGTGTTGGACACGTTGAAGCACTCGGCGCGAAATTGCAGCGTGAACCGCTCCACGATCTTGAAGTTGCGGAACAAACTCGAATCCACATTGAACACGCCCGGCCCGCGAACTGTATTCCGTCCAGCTGTGCCGAATCGGACGTCGTTTACAGGAGCGAATGCGTTCGGATCGAAGTACGGCTGACCCGAGCCATGGCCGCCGAGAATCCCAACCGTCGGCAAAACCTGATCCGCAGTCTGCGTATTTCCAGGAGCGTTCACCGAGGTTCCCGACGTCGTGATCGTGAACGGAGTCCCGCTATAGCGGCTCAGAATCCAGTTCACCTGCCATCCCCCAAGCACCGCAGCCGCAACACCGTGCGAAGCGAAGCCTTTGCCCCGGCCGGCGGGGATTTCGTACTGCCCATAGAACTGGAAGTTGTGCGTTCGATCGAAGCCCTGCACTGCCTTGTTCCGCTGCAGCATCGGGACCCAGCTCCATGTGAGCGTAGCGTCCTGATCGTCGGCATACCCTATGGCCCGGGAAAGTGTATACACAACACCGAACGTCGAAGCACCGAATCGCCGCGTCACCTGGCTCTGCAGGCCGTTGTAGGAGGCCGTATTGAACGGCGTGAAGTAGTTGATGTTTGAGATGCGCCCGAACTGCGGATACAGTGCACGTCCCGGATTTCCTCCCCCCGGACCCGCGGCATTGATATTCTCGATCACTGTCTGCCGAATCGCGCGAGTCCCCACATAACCGACCTGCGCATTGAAGCCGGCACCGAAGTCACGCTGCACCGTCAGATTCCACGATTCGATATAGCCCCGATTGAACTGCTGCGGGAACGTAGTCGTCCCCACCGCCGAAGGCAACGCAAACACGGATTGACTCAGGTCGGGACCGACAAATTCCGGTAATCCGGTACGAAGTGTCCCCGCCGGCTGAAAGCTGTTCTCACCCGAAAACTGGGTCGAGATCGTCGCCGGATACGCGTCACGCAGATATCGGAACGAATTGGGATCGACACTGATGCCGCCGCCAAGACGAACCACAGTCTTTTCCGTCACTCGGTACGCGATACCAAGCCGCGGAGCAAACTGACCCTTGCCTACATCGAAACCACCGCGATACACCTTATCGGTGTTGGGGTCGTACCGCTCGCCCGCCCAGTGATCGCGCCTCGGTGCCGGGTAGTACTCATATCGAAGACCATAGTTGAAAGTCAGCTTGCGATTCACTTGCCAGGCATCGCGAACGTACAGTCCATACGAAGGCATCCGAACGGTCGCCGGATTCAGGTACTGGATGTCCTTCCCCATCGTCTGCGGCATCCCGAGCAGGAAGTCTGCCCAGCTGTTGAACGGCGTCGTCGCAGCCCCGCCCTTCAGTGAAGTCACACCGCCTGTAAAGTTGAATCCGCCACGAGGTCCGTTCGAAGCCTGCGGCTGAAAGTGGTTAATGTCATAGCGGCTGAACTCGAACCCGAATCGAATGTTATGGGAACCTCTGATCCAGCTCATGCTCTCGCTGGTCACGTACTGGTTATCCCGAAACAGGAACGGGTTCGACACATTCGGATTGCCGATGTTCGAAAACGTGCTGAACGTGAATCGCGGATACCCTGCCTGCAGTCGATCGGAACCATTCGTTCCTGGAATCTTGAGTACATCCAGACCGTAGTTTTTATCCAGGTCGATGTTCTCTGCCGAAAGCCGCAGCCGCGTGTAGCCCGCAGTCCAGTCGAGAAGGATATGTGGCGAGAATGCGTACGTGCCGCCGGCTCCTGCGCTCTGCGTGAAACCAGGAGCACGTCCGGGCTGGCCGCCGTTCGTCGCATCTCCGCCCGCCGCGCCCAGTGACGGAGGATCGAAGACCAGCGTCGGCGAGAAGCTGTATCTTCCGAAGATCTGACTCTTCGCGGTGGGGTTGTAATTGACCTTGAAATCGACATTGTCGCGGGTAAACTGATAGCCACCCACGGCCAGGTAATTGTTGGGAAACACCGTCTGATTCGGCTCGGGAAGCAGCTTCGCCATGTATGCCGCCGCAGGGTCGATCCGATTCGACGGAATGATATTGTTCGGAAACGGAGTTCGGCCGGACCCGTCCACATTCCCGGTCAGCGGATCATACACGGTCGTCCCGGTACCGTTGAAATCGCCTGCTCTCATCGCATCCGTGGCAATGGTCCGGAACGCCGAAGCCGACAATCGACGCGTCGTTCGCTCCCAGTCGGCAAAGAAGAACAGCTTATTCTTTACGATCGGTCCGCCGATCGTGCCTCCGAACTGGTGCTGCACGTTTTTCGGCAGCCGGTTCGGATCGCCGCTGCAGGAATACAGGCAATAGAAGTAAGGTCGCGCCTTGAACGCGCTGTTCGTGTGAAACTCCCAGCCCGATCCATGAAACTCATTAGTGCCTGATTTAATCGTGACGTTCATCGCGGCTCCGCCCGCCATCCCTTGCTCGGCGTCGAAGCTGTTCGTGACAACGTTCACTACCTCGACCGCTTCCACGGGCGGAACATAAGCAACAAGCCGCGGAAGCCATGGATGGCTGATAGTTGCTCCGTCGAGCTTCGTGTTGTTACTTGACTCAGGCATTCCATTCACCTGGGTCGACATAGACCGCTGCGGGTTGCCCGATTCCGAGTGTTTCTCTGTCGGCGGTGTGAAGCCTGGCAGCACCTTATACAGAGCTTGGAAATTTCGTCCCTGAGTGTTGATTAGCGGGAGGTCGGTGGCTTGGTTCGCCCGGATTTGATGGTTGACATCGGCGCGATCCGTCTGCAGCGTAACGGCACTTGCTGCCACGGTCACAGTCTCATTAACCTGGGAAACCGCGAGCACAGTATCCAGGCGGCGAACCGTATTCAGAGCGATCTCGACCCCGTCCGTCACTCGGGTACCGAACGCCGGTGCGGAGATCGTGACGCGATAAGTCCCAGGAAGCAAGTCGCTGAAGACGAAGCTGCCGTGATCGTCGGTAGTCGTCTGACGAAGCACGTTGGTGGCGGTGTTAAGCGCCTCAACTTTCGCGGAAGGTACCCCGGCGCCGGTTCCGTCAGTCACATTACCCGTCAAAGAACCATAAAGAGTCTGGGCATTCGCGGCGATACCCGCAGCCAAAGTGAGAACCACCACAACCACCAACGATCGAAACTTCATCCAGCGAGCCTCCTTCAAAAATAATGGTTAACAGTATATATCCGAATGGACCCGCTCGCTTGCGTTAACCCGTACTGGAGAGATGGACCTATGTCGTTTCGCATACGCCTGAATATAATAGTGGCGGACAGTCTGCTCAAAGACCCGCACTTGGAGGCGAATGAGTAAGGAAGATTGTATTGAAGTTGTGGGCACCGTAGTAGAAAAATTCCCTAGTGGCCTGTTCAGCGTGGAAATCGATCAGGAACGCACCGTTCTGGCTCACTTGGCAGGCAAGCTCCGACGCAACCGAATCCGTGTCCTCGCGGGCGACCGCGTCACCATGGAGCTCTCTCCGTACGACCTGACCAAGGGCCGTATTACCTACCGTCACAAATAGACAGCGCACACGGCAAATCTCGGCTCACAAGCGGTCGAATTGGGCGTTGTCGCGCTGCGAAACTTTATTTTAAAAGTCTCTCCGGACCATGTAAGTCGCTTAAGACTGTTCCATTTACGATGCGTGTGTCCTCCTCGCCCTAAACGAAGAAAAGGCGAAGCTTCCCACAGATTCGATACACCCCGTTGCTACAGTTCGTGGTGCGAAAGGGGGACCGCCTATGAACGGACTCACACAGCCGCCTTCTAAGAAAAGAGGTCGGCGACTAACTACAGAAAGCCAGTTGCTTCGTCAACTCACATCGAAAGTCGTCGGCCAGGACCAGGCCATGCGCTCCATAGTGCCTTGCGTCCAGATGTACGAGGCGGGCCTCGGACCAGAAGGTCGCCCGGCTGGTATCTTTCTCCTGCTCGGACCAACCGGAACAGGAAAAACCAGAACTGTTGAAGCGCTCGCCGAGGTACTTCACGGCAGCCGCCGACAGATGATTCGCGTCGACTGTGGCGAGTTTCAGATGGACCATGAAGTAGCCAAACTGACCGGCGCTCCTCCCGGATACCTGGGCCATCGCGAAACTCATCCAATCCTGACGCAGGCGCGCCTTGCCGCCGTCACAAGTGAGAACTGCAGCTTGTCTATCGTGCTCTTCGATGAAATCGAAAAGGCTGCTCCTTCCATGACCAGGATCCTGCTGGGCTTGCTCGACAAGGCAAGTTTGCGGCTTGGCGACAATAACGTAGTCAATTTCGAGCGCAGCCTCATTTTCATGACGAGCAACATCGGCGCGATGCAGATGCAGCAGGTCGTCACGCCTGGATTCGGCTTTCAGGGCGAGACTGTGGATCGCAGCACGATTACCAAACGGCTCGACACAGTCGCCGTTAATGCCGCAAAACGTGCCTTCGCGCCGGAGTTCCTGAACCGAATCGATGAACTGATCACGTATCAGCCGCTCAGCGAACAATCACTGCAGAAAATCCTCGACATCCAGCTGGCCGAATTTCAGAACCACCTGAACAACCGCCTCGGACCGCGAGCATTCCGGCTCGAATTTACACCGGCGTTGCGCAGTTTTCTGCTTCGCCGCGGTTCATCGATCGAGTACGGTGCGCGAGAGTTAAAAAGAGCGGTGCATAAACACGTAGCTCAGCCGGTTGCGCAGCTGATGATCGACGGTAACGCAGGCCCGGGCAGTCTGGTCAAGCTGATGCCGCCGACTGTTGATGAGGCGGGAAATGAGCTGCCCCTCGCCGCTTAAGTACCGGGACTAACTACCGCGACCAGTCCGCAGTCTCACTCACACTTCGTTGATTGGGGAGCTGCAACTCGAGCCTGAAACGAATCCGACTGGTGGTCGGGAAATGCAGTACGCTGCCGTTGCGAATCTCGCTAGCGGGCATCTCGATCACCTTCGGTTCGCCGGGACCATCAGCAACCATCAGCTTCCCGCTTGTTGCCGACTGTGCAGCAAGCGTCTCGGGATCCCAGCTCACACGAATCCTCTCACCCGCAGGAGTTACATTCAGACCAAGTACCCATCCCCGGGTCGGGTCGGGCCGCTGAAACTTCAGCCCTGGACGGAGCTGAACCCTGCCGCCCGCCATCTGAAATCCCGCCAGAATTCCCGTCACCGACAACAGTCCAAAAAACACCGCCGCAAGCACAGGCGTAGTGATGCCACTGCCCTCAGGCGTCTCGTGATGACTCAGTCCACCGAAAGTCGGCGCGTGCAATCGTGGCAACGGTCTTGGCGGTATGAGAGCGACGTCTCGCCCGAGTACACGGCTTAGGGTACGGTCATCTTCTTCGGAAGACGCTGGCGAATCAATCGCGGTACGATCAGGCGCTTCACTCTCTGCTGCTGCAGTGTCTGCCGCGACAGTATCCTGATGAACTTCAGCAGCAGGGATCGCTGGTTCCTCGACGACACTCGCCGACACCGGGAGCGACGGGAGAATTGCAGCAGCACCGGGCGCGGCCGCGGCGGCTGCAACAGGAATTTCCTCCACCGCTTCAGTCACACTCGGAGAAAAGGCGAACTCCCGGGATGTTACGCCGCTGATCAGTGTCCCGTCAGCTGCAGGGAAAACAAGCTTTGCAACCGGAGCCTTGGTAGCAAAGGGTCTCAGCAGCAGCGCGATATGACCATTCGAACCCAGCACCTCCGAAAACAGCCGTGAATCCAGATAATCGACGTCCAGCTCATTGCGAGTATCGCTCCTGAAGAAACCGACAACCGATGACCCGGCGAGAGCGACGGCCTGACGGAACGCAAGCTCGTCCTTTTCCGACAGGTTGTACGACGGCCCAAACGCATACTCACATGGCACAATCTGGAAATCGTCGATCGTAATCTTGCCGGACGTGTCTTTCGCGCCAAGCAGCACTCCGCCGCACTCAGTTCCACGGCGTCGCGTTTTTCCAAAGCCTCGCATCACCTCCGTGTGAAGCTTCTTCATCGCATCCCGCGAGATCTGAACAGAACGGCCCCCGTCCGCACTGAGCCACGAAAAATAGTCGGACAACGTCTCTGTCACAGGTAATTCCATATGTTAACCCTCACGAGCCGGACAGCGAATCCTCCAGGCGGTATATCCTGGTGTCAGCTGACTGCATGCGGGGCAAGCTCTTCATCATCGCCACTCCGATCGGAAATCTGGAGGATATCTCCGCCAGAGCAGTTCGAACTCTCCGGGAAGCGGACCGCATTGCCTGCGAAGACACCCGCCATACCCGCCGACTGCTGGACCATTACGGTATAGATCGGCCGCTTCTCAGCTTTCATGAACATAACGAGCGGGATCGCACCGCGGAACTCCTCGAGCGCATCGATGCCGGCGAAAACATCGCACTCGTCTCTGATGCCGGAACGCCGCTCATCTCGGATCCAGGCTACAGGCTGGTCGAAGCCGCGGTCCAGCATCGGGTTGATGTCGTTCCGATTCCCGGCCCTTCGGCCGTCATCACCGCCCTCGCGGCATCCGGCCTCACGACGGACTCGTTCTATTTCGGCGGCTTCCTGCCTCCCAAATCCGGCCAGCGCCGTCGAGCCATGGAAGCCGTCACCGAACTCGAGTGCGTACTCATCTTCTATGAAGCTCCGCATCGACTCCTTGAATCGCTCTCCGACATCGAAGCCGTTTTTGGTCCGCGGCAGGTTGTCGTCGCCCGGGAGCTCACCAAAATCCATGAAGAGTTTGCGCGAGGAACCGCCGCCGAACTGCTCGCGGAATTCAGTGCTCGGGAGTCCATCAAAGGTGAGATTACGCTACTCGATCGCGCGCCGCCCTGAGCGTCAGGCAGACAAAACTTCGGTAGCGGAAGTCTTCCAGCGGCACCTCAACATGGGCCTGAGTCGGATGGATGCGATGAAAGCGACCGCCCGGGATTGCGGCCTGAATAAACGCGAAGTCTACGCGGAACTCGAACGGAAGCAATAGCCGGCGATCTCTCCCTGTTTACTTCCTTCGGATCGCTTTTGAGAAGGAAACGAACATCAACTTAGCCGGGCAATCGGTCGGATAAACTGGCGGAAGGACTCGAATGAAGAAGTACAAGGTCATCCTGTACTCGGCTGCGGGGGAAAATCAGAGTTTTCGCGGAAGTTTCCAGAGGGTGTCGCGGAACGTAACCAACAGGAGTATCCCGTGATCTGCGGCGCGGAACCGTGTGCGGAGAACGCCGCTTCCCCTTCACCTCGAACAGGCCCGCTGGTAAACCGGTAAACTGACGCCTTAGGCGCATTCAACACAGACGGACTTTTGGACTTGGGTAACCGACAGCTCGAAGCAAGGGAGCAATATGACCGATTCTGAAGCAGAACAAAACCAGGAGCAGGATGAGCGGGTATCAACCGGTATTGCTGGCCTTGACGATGTGCTGAATGGCGGTTTCCCTCGAGGACATTTCTTTCTTCTTGAAGGCGAGCCCGGAACTGGAAAGACCACAGTTGGGTTGCAGTTCTTAATGGATGGGGCAAGGAAGGGTGAGAAGTCGCTCTACGTCACACTTTCCGAGTCGCAGCAGGAAATCGAAAAAGTAGCCCGGTCACATCGGTGGTCGCTCGAAGGCGTGACCATTTTCGAGTACACCCCCACGGAGGATAGTCTTCGGCCAGAAGATCAGTACTCGGCCTTCCATCCGTCCGAGGTAGAGTTCCAGGATACGACCCAAAGCATCCTCCAGGAGGTAGAGCGCGTGCAGCCGAGCCGCGTTGTCCTCGATTCCCTCTCGGAAATCCGGTTGCTTGCTCGGGATTCACTTCGTTACCGTCGTCAGGTCCTCGCCCTCAAGCATTTCTTTACCAACCGAAATTGCACTGTGCTCCTGCTCGACGATCGCACCTCCGGCGCTGACGACCTGCAGTTGCAAAGCATCGCGCATGGAGTCCTCTTTCTCGAAAAGGTACCTCGCGAGTATGGCAGGACACGGCGTCGGGTGCAGGTATCGAAATTACGCGGTTCGACATACCGCGAGGGTTATCACGACTACACGATCGAGACTGGCGGAGTGAAGGTTTGGCCGCGCCTGGTAGCTAATGAGCATCACGTCCCCTTTGCTGAAGGAACCGTATCGAGCGGTCTTCCGGAGCTCGATGCTCTTTGGGGCGGAGGTGTCGACCGCGGTACAAGCACGCTGCTGCTCGGGCCGGCAGGCTCCGGCAAATCGTCCATAGCGATGACCTATGTCATCAGTGCCGTCAAGCGTGGTGAGTTTGCGTCTATTTTCCTCTTTGAGGAGTGGGTGCAGCTCGCCTGCAAACGAGCGGCGGCATTGAACATGGACCCCTGTCGTTACATAGAGCAGGGACTGCTGCACATCGAGCAGATTGATCCGGCTGAACTGTCGCCCGGCGAGTTCATTCAGCACGTCCGTGACTCTGTTGAACAACGCGGCGCCAGGATCGTCGTTATCGACAGTCTGAATGGCTATCTGAACGCGATGCCGGACGAGCATCATCTCGCGGTACAAATGCACGAACTGCTCGCTTATCTGAATCAGCGCGGCGTGGTCACCATTCTCGTCCTGGCGCAGGCCGGATTGATGGGTGCAATGACTTCGCCGGTCGATGTCAGTTATCTAGCCGATAACGTCATGTTGTTCCGTTACTTTGAAGCGGGAGGCAGAGTCCGCAAGGCAATCTCAGTCGTTAAGAAGCGGAGCGGTCAGCACGAGGATACGATTCGGGAATTACAAATGACACGTCAGCGGATTGTTGTCGGGGAGGCACTGTCGGCCTTCCGCGGTGTCCTGACAGGCGTTCCAACCTTTGTCGGCTCCGAGCAACAGCTGGGGGGCAAGGATGTCAAGGACCAGTGAGCGCCGTCAGCGCGAGCGCGTGCTCATCTGTGCGCCGTTTGGCAGAGACGCAGCGCTTATACAGAGAGAGTTGACTGCAGCCGGCCTGGACGCTGAGATTTTGGACACGATCGAAGCTCTTTCAAGCGCAATCAATGAGGGCGCAGGAGTGGCATTGGTTGCTGACGAGGCACTCCCGCCTCAGGCTGTCACGCGGCTTGCAGAAGAAATGAAAACCCAGCCTCCCTGGTCAGACTTCCCCTTGCTGGTCATGACATCGGGCGGTGGCACCACCGACGCAAGTCGCTTCAGACTCAGTCTGCTGGGACCCTTGGGCAATATCAGCCTGCTCGAAAGGCCGCTTCGAATTGCAACGCTCCTCAGCAGCTTGCAGGCAGCACTGCGCGCTCGACGCCATCAGTATCAGCTCGCAGAACATCTTGAAGAACGAAAGGCAATCGAACGCGAGCTGTCCCGAAGAAACGAAGAACTCATTCGTAAGAATCGTGAGCTGGAAGAATTCAGCTATGTCGCATCGCACGATCTTCAGGAGCCGCTTCGAATGGTGAATATCTACACGCAGCTGATCGTGAAAAGGTTCCTGCCCGAGGATCACGCTGCGGAACAGTATGCAGAGTTTATTCAGAAAGGCGTTGCTCGAATGGAGAAGCTCCTGCGTGACCTTCTCACTTTCTCGCGCACGATTCACGCCGACAATACACCTGCATCGACCGCCGACCTTTCAAAGTCTCTGTCGCAGGCGCTGACGACTCTGAATGGACGAATCGAAGAGACCCGGGCTCAGATTACGTGTGATCCCCTTCCTGTGGTCTCAGGTGATGAGGCCCAGTTTGCCCAGGTCTTTCAAAACTTGATCTCAAACGCTCTCAAATACAGAAAGGTCGACGTCGTCCCGGAGATCAGGATTTCAACGGAGCGTCACGACAACAATTGGATCATCGCTGTCAGAGACAACGGTATTGGGTTTGAGCAGCAATACTCCGAGCTTATCTTTCGCCTCTTCAAACGTCTGCACAAAGATGAGTACCCCGGCACGGGCGTCGGCCTCGCGATTTGCCAGCGAATAGTCGAACGTTTCGGGGGGCAGCTGAGGGCCGAGAGCACGCCGCAGGAAGGGACCACATTTTACATGTCGCTCCGGAGTATCGAAGAACAGCAGTAGTGCTGGACCAAACGGCTCGGTTTACTTCAATCTGTGGTTAGAAAGATCTGGGCTATCCTCGGCTCGGCAATCTTCCTGGTCCTCGCGCCCGGGTTCGTGGCTGGCATGGTCCCGTGGTGGATCTCTCACTGGCGTGTCCAGGATGCCTTGCTCGGGTTGTCGTTGCTCCGTTTTGCTGGTTGTCTTCTGCTCGCCCTCGGCACCATCGGTCTCCTCGATTCGTTTGCCCGGTTTGCAATACATGGGGTGGGCACTCCAGCTCCAGTTTTTCCGACACGCCGCCTGGTAGCTTATCGGACTGTATCGTTATGTTCGAAATCCGATGTACGTAGCCGTGGTGAGTGCCATAGTGGGTCAGGGCTTGATCTTCGGAAACGTCGAACTACTCGAGTACGGCGCGCTCGTCTGGCTTATCTTTCACCTGTTTGTGTTGCTTTACGAGGAACCAACACTGAGTGCGAGTTTCGGTTCTGAGTACGAGGCATACTGCGCCACAGTCCCGCGCTGGATCCCGCGCCTCAGCCGATCATCAACTCATCCGGCCGCATAGTCGAATACCCGTCGGGCGTTTTTCGGCCAGGTGAAAAGCCTGGCATAAGCCGAATCCCGGAGCCTGATCGGGCCGTCACGCACCGTAACGAATCATTCCACGCTCTGCGGATTTCGCCCTCGCCGAAACGAAGCCGCCTCGACACATGGGAGGTCCATCGGACCCGGCCAACGACCCTGTCTGCTGATTCACAGATTTTCTCTCATACAGCGCGACGGTGGTCCGAAAAGCTCAATGTGAAACCAGCGGCAGCAGCGATCTGGGCGCCAGATACGCTCCTCCCATCAAAGGATCTGTATGTTTTAATTGATGTCGTGCAGGGCATGCGGCCAAGAAAGCCCCTGACATGCCTTCTGATTGTGATTGACGAGCGCTTGCCTCGCGGCGGCGCGTCTCCTAAGATTTCGAAAGATCTCCAGAACTCTGTACCGCGGCTCGGCTGTTGACGTCATCGTGCAGTTTCGTAACGGCGGAACCGAAACAGAGATAGACAAGGTCGTCCAGAAAGGTGGCGCCAAAAAGAAAAAGTTGAAGGCAGCCAAAGGCGCCTTATTTAGCGTTCCGGCAACGCAGCTTGAGACAATAGCCAGCGATCCCGATGTGGAATTTATCGCGAAGGATCGAACAGTGCGCACGATGCTCGATAAAGCCGCCGGGACCGTCGGTGCGGATTTGGCTGGCGCCTCGGGCAGTTCGGCATCGGAGTCGGGGTCGCTGTTATTGACAGCGGCATTGACACTATCGACGATCTGAAAGGCGGCGGCAAGGACGGCAACGCCAGCCGAATCGTCTACAGTGAGAGCTTTGTCGATGGCGTAAACGAAACCAAAGATGAGTATGGTCACGGCACTCACGTTGCATCTGTCATCGGCGGCAACGGTAAGAAGAGCAGCACTCAGGACTACAAAGTCCGGCTGGTCGGAATAGCGCCGGGCGTCAACTTGATTAATCTTCGTGCGCTCGACAAGTTCGGCCAGGGGAAGGACAGCGATGTTATCGACGCGATCCAGCGAGCCATTGAGCTGAAATCCCTCTATAACATTCGTGTTATCAACCTCAGCCTTGGACGGCCCGTGTATGAGAGCTTCACCAAAGATCCGCTCTGTCTCGCGGTCGAACGAGCGTGGAAAGCAGGCATCGTCGTCGTCGTAGCCGCCGGAAATGAGGGGCGCAACAACAGCTTCCAAAACGACGGCTACGGTACTATCCTGAGCCCCGGCAACAGTCCTTACGTCATCACCGTCGGAGCGATGAATATGCACGACACGCCGACGAAATCCGATGACACAATCACCAGCTACTCGAGCAAGGGTCCGTCGCTGATCGACTATGTCGTCAAGCCGGACCTCGTAGCGCCCGGAAACCGGATCGCGGCAGCGGCCGACAAGACGGGGCGGCTCTGGACGACCTATAAGGACAACCGCGTTAAGCAATATGAGATCGAGGTCAAGACCGGTACCGCTGATACCGATTACATGCGTCTGAATGGAACCAGCATCGCCGCGCCGATGGTAAGCGGAGCCGCCGCGTTGATCATCGAACGAAATCCCTCACTCACACCCGATCAGGTCAAAGCCCGGCTGATGAAGACCGCAAGCAAGAGTTTCCCGACAGTAAGCACCGCGGTCGATGCGGCGACCGGCACCACGTACACAAGCCACTACGACATCTTTACGGTCGGTGCGGGTTACCTGGACGTCGCGGCAGCCCTGGCCAGCACTGACCCAATTCCCAGTGCGGCTTCCGCTCTCTCGCCTCTCGCAAAAGCGGACCCTGTTACTGGATTAACAGTGCTCGTCACCGGCTACCCTGACCCGAATGGTTCGAAGATCATCTGGAATTCGCCCACGACCGCCGGTTCCAACATCATATGGGGATCCGCCACAACCTCCACAAACAACGCTGTCTGGGGTTCAAACATTATTTGGGGCTCTAATGCCATCTGGGGTAGCAACATCATTTGGGGCTCGAATATCATCTGGGGTAACAACATCATCTGGGGCAACAACATCGTGTGGGGTTCCAGCGCCGTCTGGGGATCGAACGCAGTGTGGGGCAGTACCACCACAAGTGGTTCAAACACAGTCGTGGTCGAAGCACAGAGCGCACTCCTGGCAGGCGACAAATAGGCCGCCCAAACAGTAGGGCTTCTTGGGGCTGGGGAGGTTTCGATGAAGTCGTCTTCAGACCACGACAGTATCTTTCGGAAGACAATTCCGCTAAAGGAATGTGTTCGGCGGATTCTCTTCCGGAGACCTGAGCACAGCTTGTTCGCCTGCTACCCGCGAAGGATGCGCCGCATTGGGAATCTGTCGCCGAAGCGGATGACCTCGCGAGTTGCGGCAATGCGCCTGGAAGTCCGGCAAAACAGCGCCGGACTCAGGGCTGCATACCGCCGCCGCTGGCGAGTTGCAGGAGCAACTTCACCATCTGGCGACGGCACTCAGCAGTATTGTTTCAGCACTCGTTACGCCTGCGTATAAGCTTCGATCGGCCGCGGAATATTCTCCAGCCGGTTGGAGTTTTGGAATGGGATCATCCAGCCGGGATATTCGGCCGGCAGAATGCTCACCTTGTCCA
Source organism: Bryobacteraceae bacterium (assembly GCA_963794765.1). GTDB lineage: Bacteria > Acidobacteriota > Terriglobia > Bryobacterales > Bryobacteraceae > JAWXCM01. The sequence continues at coordinate 364,882 of CAWCGC010000028.1, forward strand.
GTTGCTGCAGCTCGTCTTCACTGAGCTTGATAGCCGCGGCAGATAAGTTCTCCCGCAGCTGATCGATACGTTTCGCACCGATGATTACCGAAGTAACAACCGGCTGGGCAAGAAGCCATGCGAGCGCAACGCTGGCGACGCTTGTATTGCGCGCTTTCGCAACAGGGCGAAGAACATCGAGAATACGCCATGTGCGCTCCTTATCTACAATGGGGAAATCGAACTCAGAGCGGCGCCCGTCTTCCGGCCTTTGACTTTCTCGGGAGTACTTACCGGAAAGCAAGCCGCCGGCCAAAGGGCTCCATACGAGCAAACCGGTTCCCTGATCCTTCAGCAAGGGCACGATTTCACGCTCAAGGTCACGGCCGGCAAGCGAATAATACGCCTGAAGCGTATCGAACTTTGCAAGGTTCTTAGCCTGAGAGATGCCGAGCGATTTCATGATCTGCCAGGCGGGCCAGTTGGAACAACCGATATAGCGGACCTTCCCCTGTGAAACGAGAGTGTCCAGCGCACGGAGCGTTTCCTCGATCGGCGTAACGACATCGCTTGCATGGACTTGATAAAGGTCGATGTAATCGGTTTGCAATCGTTTGAGAGAGGCGTCGACGGCGTGCATTATATGGCCGCGAGAGACTCCGACGTCATTCAAACCAGGACCTGTGCGACCGAAAACCTTGGTAGCTATGACGATATCTTTGCGCGCGATGCCCAGGTTACGCATGGCTTGCGCGAGTGTTTTTTCCGACTCGCCGTCCGTGTAAACATCGGCGGTATCCACAAAATTGACACCCGCATCGACCGACAGTTTTAGCAGCTGGTCGGCGAGATCTTGCGTAACACCGGCAATGGACTTCCAGATGCCGCCAGCGTTGGCGAATGTCATGGTGCCGAGGCAGATTTCGGACACCAGAAGACCAGTGTTGCCCAGGGTGTGATATTTCATAGTTCCATCAAACAACTGTTTTCGTTTCAGGCTATAAACAAAGCTCCATGATCCTTGCCCGAAAGTACAATTCTACCGACTTTCGAGTCCGATGCAGGCACTGGCGGCACGTTACGGAGCCCGAATGGGTGGAACGATACGACCCGGTAAGCGGCACCGGGAAGGCTCGCTTCCGTCGCAAACAGTTTTAAGATTGCTCTTTGCCTCTTTACACACACCACCTCCGTCGCGCAGCCTGGGAAATATCGTGCGCTAAATGCTTGTGATGGAAAGCGATCACCGGAAAAACCGTGTTGCTGTTGACCGTTGCACAAGGTAAGAACGCAGGATATCTTTCTATTGACAGGTAATATCCCGGGTTTATTCTAATCTTGCGAGTGATCGCGAGGTTTTTCAGAACCGCAGTAATCCCCCGCTGAAGACGTTCGGTGGAATTCTCCGGTCGCTGTCAGCGATCCGTGAGCCCATTACGAGTTCCGGATCGCATAAAGCGAATTGTTATCGGTGTGATCAGAAAGAGGAGATCCGATGGGAACGGTGAGCGTGCTGGCGCTGCTGGACTCTCGTGTCGATAAGCAGTGTCTTAAGAACATTTTCAGTCACACGAACTGGAAGCTGCAGTTTGCGTCGAGCATGCCAGAAGCGCAAACTCTTCTCCGCCAGGACACTTGGGGTGTAATCATCAGTGATTGCCAGCTTTCGGATGGAAAGTACTGGACACATGTCCTGCACACGGCGCAAAAGCTTTCCGTTCCACCCCTGCTGATCGTGGCTGATCGGTCGCCCGATACTCTGGCCGAAGTGCTCAATGTTGGTGGCTATGACGTTCTTGTGAAACCGTTCGATTTCGTCGAGGTTATCCGAGTAGTCGGTGCAGCATGGTTGGCCTGGAAGCGTAAGACAGAAGCTGTACGTTTACCGGTCAGTAGTTTTGTTGCCCGCTAAAGCTACTCACGAATGTTGCACACATGCATTTTCGCCCGGACACATTCTTATGCGATTCTTTGTTCCTCATATCATCAACTCTGATTCACATGCGCTGTATCAGCGCATTCGTAGCAACCTCGAGCCCGCGTCTTTGACCAATCGAAGGATTTACCGCATCAAATTTGAACACGATGGAAAGGTTCAGAACCTTGCTGTCGGTGATAGTTTCCGTTTCTTCGGCTCCGAACCCGTGCTCGCCATCGTAGAAGCTGAGAGTGGTTATTTCGTCTGCACTTCTCATCATGGGGGGATCGATGGAGAACCGCTCATCATACCGCGCGACAGAGCTTTGGACGTAGAAGTGTTTACTGCTTCGGCGTAGCTCGCGCGGGCCGCAGAGGCCCGCACCACCAACTGGGTGTTACAGCGTGCACTGCGAGCGCGCGTTTCAGAAGCTCGCATTCACGTACACTACGGCCGAAGTCGCCAGCTAAATACGGGAGTTGCAGTTCGTCGGAAAGGCGAAGGATCTCTCGCGGGTATGAACCCGAGACGAGGATGATATCGGCAGGCGTTTGCCGTCGTTGAACCGTCAGATTTGAGCAGTCAGATCTGATGCGCGGATTTTTGCGGCACGACCGCGCGACCGATCGGTGGCCTTGAGGGATGCCAATACTTGTGGATGAGCCAATGAACCAGCCTTGTACGAACCAGGAACTGATTTGAGCTACAGGTCAGTTCGCAGGCGGAAGAACTGGAAGCCGCAACTCAGGCGGGCGCTTGGTGACAGAAGGAGATCGCGGTGCATCGTCGCCACCTGGGACGCAATCGAGATTCAACGCAGACTCGGCATGTCCTGCATCTGACGCTCTCCCCGGATCACCGCACGTGCGGTCATGCCCCGCATACTGGAACGGCAGTCAGCTTCCCAGTGCGCCCGTAATCCGCGTTTGATCCGGACAGAATGTTCACCACCCGGCGGTCGGGTTTTACTGCTTCGCGTTTTTTTCCAGAATATACGACGCCACGTACTCCTGGAGCATACTGATCGGAACATTTCCCAGATCCAAAATCAGGGAGTGGTATTCCTTCAGCGCGAATTTCTCGCCAAGCTCCCGTTTTGCTTTGTCACGCAGTTCGACGAGCTTTAACGCGCCAATCAGGTACGAGCATGCCTGGCCAGGGAAAACGACGTACCTATCCACCTCGCTCGGCGAAATGCCATAGTCGATCGCTTGCTGACGCGTCCAGTGCTTCGCGTGGATTCCCGTATCCACCACTAAGCGTCGCGCGCGAAAGAGCTCAGAATTCAACTGGCCCAGCAAACCCTCAGTATCACCCTCATACCAGCCAGACTCCGCGGCAAGGCGTTCTGCATATAGTGCCCACCCTTCACCCGATGCGGAGATGGGTCCGAATATACGACGCTGCCGAAACTGAGGCAGGCGGGTGTTTTCCGCCTGAAGGCCGTTCTGGAAAAAATGACCCGGAACTCCTTCGTGATATATCGTCGTGCGGAGCCCGAACTTCGTCATGCGGTCCAGTCTTCTGGGATAAAGAACGATTCCCGGCCGCGACCCGTCGGCAGACGGAGGAATCGCTCTCGCTGCGGTCGTGGCCTCCTGAAACTTTGGATAAGGTTGTGCAACCACCTTTGCCGTCGGACGTTTGTCGAACAGTGGCTCCGCCCGTTTCTGCGCGTCTTGCAGAATGACGTTGATGTCCCGCATGATCTGATCGCGGCTTGCGTCCGATGACGGATCCGGATACGCCAGGTCGGCCTGCAACTTCTCAACGCGCTCCTTCACCGTTCCCTGAGTGCGCCCCAGCGTCCCGAGGAGCTTGTCCATCTCACCTTCGATCTTCGCCACTTGCTGCAGCCCAAGCTCGTGTATCTCGTTCGCAGTCATGTTGGTCGTCGTATACAGCCGCAGGAAATATGCATACGCTTCAGGCCCGCCCTTCAACCGCCAGAGTCCGGCATCGTCAGTCGCGCGTGGAAGCTGGGATTGCAGCTCGGCCACTGCCCTTCTGTAAGCCGGGTAGACTTGCTCGCCGACGATCTTCTCCGCCTTTGCACGGAGCTCTTCGCGTTTGGCCGCCGGCATCGATTCGATCGCCTGCACCTTCTGCATCAGGACCGTCACAAGCAGATTCTGTCCAGGAGAACTGTCGATGAAGCTCTCCATTTGCTTGATTGTGGTTTGCAGGATGAACTTTGGAGGAATGATGCCTTTCGCGGTAGCGGCATGGCGCGACTCTGCCGTCGCCTCGTCCATCCGGGCGCCTAATTGACCGAGCGCGCCGGTATAATTTTCAGCGTCTTTAGCGGTGACCAAAGGATGAACCGTGATCAAAGCATTGACCAGGTTGACATTGGCGCCCAGCAGTTGGTCCAGCGAAAACGTGTAGTCGAGGTAAGGCTCCTCATCGACGATGGTTTGTAACTGCCAGCGCATCAGTTCGGCGGAAACGCGTTGGGTCTCCACCATCTTCACGTTATCGAATGCCTTCAATTCCGCGAGTCCCTTATGCGCGAGTTGAATCCTCTTGCGCTTCCAGACAAGCGTTACCGGCGTGAGTTGGCTTTCGAGCCGATCTTGTTCCGCGCCTTTGAAATAGCGGGCTTCCGTAGCCAAATTTGGGTTGAGCCGAACCCACTCATCGGCGAAGTCGCGAAAAAATTCATCGATCGATTTCTGTTGGCTCAACAGAAGAGAAGGCGCAGCCAGCAGCATGAGGAACGCCGTGAAAGATCTGTGGTTAAACAGCACTATGGACCTTATCGCAACCCATTGCGGGACGCAGGTGATTGTAGCCCATTAGCTCTCTCCGGAACGAATGAATGGTCGCCAATTTTTCCCTGATCTGCATGATGACACCTTGCCCGCCAACCTCCGTGATTGAACCCTGAATTGCCGCAAACGAATGCGCAAATGGCTCAGCTCGCAACAGGGGTGTCGCATAAGGTCACTCGGACGCAGCACGCAGCGCGGCAACCAGGCCGCAGCCGAGGTCAAGTCACAGCAGCTCTGCTCAATATCCGGTAGCAATTTCGGTTTCCCATTCTCCTCACGTATGCGTGGACGAGAGAGCCGGCCGGATCACACCCGCATCACACGTCTTGAGTAGTAGAACGGGCCGCACGCTCGTGCGGTCGGCGGAATGTCCGCGCTGTCTCGACCCAAATCGGCCTACGCTGAAGAACATGCTCACGCACTTTCCCAGCGCCGTTCCAGAGATTCCGGTTAGCAACGTCGAGAAGGCAGCCGAGTATTACGTCAACGTGCTTGGGCTTCCACTTCGACTGGGGTAACGACGAGGGCGGAATCGGGGGCATCTCGCAGGGCGATTGCCGTATGTTCCTGACGAACGCACCGTTCCGTCAGCACTATGCAACCGGCGGGACGGTCATGGTCTGGCTGAATCTGGAGAGCAAGCTTGAAGTAGACGAACTGTACGGTCGTTGGCGGAATGCCGGAGCGAGGATCCTTGCTGAGCCGGAGGATAAGCCGTGGCACCTCCGCGAGTTCAGGGTCGCCGATCTCGATGGCAATCAGCTGCGCGTGTTCTACGACTTCGGATGGGAATTGCGGAAGCAGTCAGCGCGCACTGGAAAAAGCTTAATGAACTTTTAATTTTCGCGATTCTGCTTAAATTCGCCAGCTTAAGTGCGAAAAGTGCCAAAAAAGTGAAACACCGGCTGATATCCTGCGAGCGTTATGAGCGAACGCACGCAAGCACAGGTCGCAGCATCCAGAATCAACGGAGCCCGCTCAGTCGGCCCCGTAACCGGCGAGGGCAAGTCGCGCTCGTCGCAAAACGCAACCAAACACGGCATCTTCTCCGGCAAGATCCTCACAGCCGGCGAGAGCCAGGAGGACTTCGATCAGCTTTCCGAATCTATAACCAGCCGGTGGAATCCAGCCACTGATGAGGAACGTGAAGCTGTGCGCGAACTGGTTTTGCTGCGCTGGCGCATTCGACGCTGTTCTGCCGTCGAAGTGCAGTTGCTCAGTACCGACGAGAACCTGAGCGACTTCGAAAACGCCGCCCGCAGCTTCAAACAGATGGACAACGTCTCGAAGTATCAGGCGCGTCTGCGTCGCCTCGAGACAACCGGAGAACAACGGCTCCGTGAGATACAGGAAGCGAGATCGCGAGCCGAAAGACACCGCCGTCTCGATGAGAAAGAGCAGGAGAGACTCGTTGCGGAATGCCGAAAGCAGTCGAAATACTTCCTCCTCAGGCACGGAATCATGAAAGACTCAACCGAAACCATTGAGACTGTGGAGCAGATCCTGGGTGTCAGTAAAGTCCCGACCGATCCGAACGTGCTCAGGCAGTTGCACCAGCAGGCATATGCGCGCTACTGCAGCAACGCATCGAGTGGAGAAGCAGCTTAAATACTGAGAACAATGCTGCAACCCGGTCCCGGGTTCGTTTTTTCGCTGCGCCGTGCAACAGAACTATGCTGTAACAATCAAACTGGGAGGCTCGATAGGCAGATATGATTCGGACCATTCCGTTCCTGCTGGCGATCACTGTGATGTCGTGGGCTGACCCGCCGCAGCAGTTCTCGATCACTTACCTGCTCGAATCGAAAGATGCGTTTGTTCCGATCCCCGCCGGCCAGTTCACCATGGGCTCGAGCACAGGAAACCCGGACGAGGCGCCTGTCCATCGCGTCAAGATCACCAAAGGCTTCGAGATGATGAAGTTCGAAGTCACACAGGCGCAATGGAAGGCGGTCATGGACAGCCCCCACTCGCGTCCCCGAACAGAGCAGGACAACAGCGACATCGAACCGAGTCACTTCAAAGGTCAGTCCTTGCCGGTCGAAAGCGTCAGTTATGACGCCGTCCAGACATTCCTCAAGCGTCTGAACGCGCGCGATGAGCACCACGTTTACCGGTTACCCACCGAGGCCGAATGGGAATACGCCGCAAGAGCGGGCGGAAAGCAGACGGCCGAAATCAGCGGCTGGTGCAGTTCAGCATCCGGGCAGACAACGCATCCCATCGGACAACAGCCTCCAAACGCGTGGGGTCTGTACGACATGGTCGGCAACGTCATGGAATGGGTTGAGGATTGGTACGCCCCCGATGCCTACGATCGCAGCCCGCTCAATGACCCGAAAGGCCCCGCTTCAAATGCGACCGGTGGAGGGCAGTACAAGGTGTACCGCGGGGGAGCCTGGTTGTCTGAACCCAGGCAATGTCGCCCCACGTTTCGCGGGTTCGATTTTCCGAATACCGGGTATTACTCAGTTGGCTTCCGGCTCGTCCGGACAAAGAAGTAGTCTCTCGGTCCTGATCGTTAGAAACAACGAAACCGGCGGTTGCGCATTCGGGCTCCGTTTTGCGCGTATCCCTCAAAGGACATTTTAGGTGCGAACCTTTTACACGCCGCTTACCTATACAGCGTCCCGGGCCGCGTATTCTCTAAATATGAGTATGAAGCGGGGGAATGACTTCGCTTGAGAGCCAGCGCTATTTGGACGTTACGTCTTCTGGTCGTCTTAGCTGCGTCAACGGGTGCGCGAGGCCAGCAACCCGCTTCGGCGGCCGCTACCGCTGCAGCGCCGGAAGCATCGAAGTCTGGTTACGTGGGTGGCAACGTATGCCGCACATGTCATCCGAATGTCTGGCTCAATTTCTATAAAAACCCGCATTTTAAAAGCGTCGCGGCAGGAAATCGCCCGCCGCAGGATACCGGGTGCGAAAGTTGCCATGGGCCTGGAAAGGCGCACGTCGAAGCGCGCGGAGGCAAAGCCACAATCATCGCCTTCTCCGAACTGCGGTCCGAAGCAAATTCTCGATAACTGTCTTCGCTGTCACGGAAAAGACTTTAACCGTGCAGACATTCGCCGTTCCAGTCACACGCAAACAGATGTAGTCTGCACGGCTTGCCACTCGATCCACACATCAACCACACAAAAGAGTCTTTTGGCGAAGCGGCAGGCCGAACTCTGCTATACCTGCCACGCTCCGATACGCGCGCAGTTCAACATGCCGTTCAAGCATCGTGTCAACGAAGGCGTCATTCAGTGCAGCGATTGTCATAACCCGCACGGAGCGGCGCCGCCGACATGGCGTATGGCCGCACGGCCGCGGATGATGGAACAGGCGCAGGGTAATGAGGAACCCTGCCTCAAGTGCCACATCGATCTTCGCGGACCCTTTTTGTACGAACACGCCGCAGTTCGCGTCGATGGCTGCGAAAGCTGTCACAACCCGCACGGGTCGACAAACGCGAAATTGCTCAAACGTCCTGTGGTCTATTCGCTCTGCCTCGAGTGCCACAACGGAGCCAGCAACTTCGGCCGAACCAACGACGGCGTTCCGCTCCAGTCGGCTTCGCACAACATGGCGGATCCTCGATTCCGCAACTGCACTACGTGCCATGTCCGAATCCATGGCAGCAATAGTGACGCTACGTTCCTGAGGTAATGACGATGACGAAGCAACTGATCCTGATTGCATTCGCCGTGACGGTCGCCTCAGCGCAACCCGTCGTCGCTCCCACAAACGAGCCTCTGGGAACGGCGAGAGGCGAAAACGTCGGCTCGTACAACATCACCAATTCCTTCGAAACTGGTTATCGCTTCGCAACCGTGGGCGGCAATGACGAGAAATACCGCAGCGATGTAAACTTCGGAAACGGTATCCGGCTATTGTCAGGAAACCTGACGATCAACTCGCGCGATGGCCACGGAAAGTACTTTGATGAACTGCTGCTAACAACCCAGGGACTCGGCAACGATCCCTATCAGTATTCATCGCTGAGGATCGCGAAGAACCAGCTCTACCGGTACGACTTCACCTGGCGGTTGAACGACTATTACAACCAGGCACTGGCGGTTGCTTCGGGTCAGCACTTTCGCGATACGAGAAAGATGCTGGGCGATCACAATCTCGTTTTGTTTCCGCAGAGCGCGATCCGGTTCTTCCTCGGATACTCGAACGTGAATCAGACTGGCCCCGCGCTCTCGACCGCCAACTTATTCAGCACTCGCGGTGACGAATTTCCACTGTTCACCGATATTCAGCGCAGGCAGAATGAATATCGTCTGGGGGTTGAAGTAAGTGCGTTTGGCGCGAAGCTGTCGGTCTTCCGCACATGGGAATACTTCAAAGACGACACACGCGACACCTCAGGGCCGCAGGCCGGAAATAACCCTGACGACACAGTAACGTTGCAGTCTTACCGCCGGGACCAGCCGTATCACGGCAACACCAACAGCTGGCGAACCAACCTCGTGTGGGACAGGTTCCGCCGCTTCACCGTCCACGGTCGGTTCACTTATGCCGGAGGGCGTCGGGACTTCATCTTTGATGAGTTTGCATCAGCAAGCCAGCGCATCAACGCCATTCGCGACATGCAGACAGTCGTGTTTGGTAACGCCCGGCGTCCCGTCACGACCGGTTCAATGACGCTGACCTTTTATCCAACATCGAATCTGACCGTCAGCAATGTGACCGCGTATCACAACACACGCATCGACGGCGATGGTACATATCGGCTGCTCGACACCAATACGCTGACTTTCGAGAGTCTCGAGTTTCAGTTACTTGCAATCCGGACATTCACGAACGCAACGGATGTGAATTACCGTGCGACAAAGAAGTTCGGAGTCTTCGCCGGATATCAATACTCCGATCGCAACATCCGCTCCATTGAGCAAACTGGATTCTTTGGCGAAGTCGACCGCGAAGACGCCTCGCAGACAAACATCCTTCACACCGGCCGCACTGGGTTTCGGATTCAGCCAATCAAACCATTGACCGTGATTGTCGATGGCGAGATAGGACGTGCCAATAAGCCCATCTACCCGACAAGCGAACGGAACTACCACGCAATCGGCGGCCGGATTCAGTACAAGCTGCGAACCCTGCTCATCAGCGCCCAGACGAAGACGAACTACAACACCAACTCTGACGCGCTCACGTACTACAGCTCACACAGTCGGACATACTCTGGCGATATTTCCTGGACTGCCCGTCCCTGGCTCTCGTTTGATGCAAGTTACAGCAAGCTTCACCTTGATACTCTCGGCGGAATCGCGTATTTCTTCAACTCCGACCTGGTGAATGATCGCTCGCGATATATCAGCAATATCCATACCGGATACCTTGGCGCCAGATTCACGGTCGGGCCACGAGCGGAGATGAGCATCGGCTACAGCCGCGTGCAGGACACCGGTGACGGCCATAGTGTCGGACCCGCTGCGCCATACGTCTTCGGTTTTACCCCACGCCGGTCGAGCCGGGTACGCTTTCTTACCAGACGTACCCGCTGACGTTCGAATCGCCGCTGGCGAAGTTCAGTATCCGCCTGCGCAGCCGAGTCCGCTGGAACGCGGGTTATCAGTATTACCGCTATTCCGAACAACTGCTGCCGTTCCAGAACTACCGCGCCCACACGGGCTACACCAGCCTGAGCTGGATGTTTTAAGCAGCATGTTCTGATCAGTGTTACCGCGCAGCGTAGGTCTTGTTGTACTTGTTGCGGCTGTTCGTGATCGTGAAGGAGCCGTCGTCATGCGCGTCCAGCTTCAGATACTGTCCCTGGCACTGCTCGTCGAGGTTCGCAATGAACGGTTCCGGTGAGTTCGCCTCGGACCTGCCGGCCACGGAATAGTGAATCTGCCACAGGTCCTCGAGACCCGGCGAGGACTTGATAATCTTCCAGGCCGCCGGAGTACCGCCCTTCTTCGCGCCGTTGTTCATCACGGCAACCCGAGGCTGCACGGCGTAGACGATCTCTTTCGCATTCGATGCATCCAGTCCGTGGTGCGTCGTCACATAGACGTCGAAAGTCCCGAGCTTGTTCGCGGGGCAGACCAGGTCGAGTTCCTTTCTGCTTGTCAGGTCTCCCAAATCGAGCATGCGGAATTTCCCGTACTTGATGCGAACACCAGTCGAGCGAGCATTCTCTGACGGATCCTCGGGATACTGCGCTCCCGAGCACGCCGAATTCGCCTCGCCGCTGCCCTGAATGGTCTGGCCGTCAGCACTAACGACCTCGATCTCGACGTCCTTCAGAGGCAGCTTATCTCCCGGCTTGACCGTCAGCCGCTTACCCTTTGAGACGGCCTCCATGTAGTCCGAATACAGCTGGTCGGCCTGCCGGCCTTTCTCACGATTCTCCCCGTGATCGACAAAGGTCTTCACCGGAAGCTTCGCGACCAGCTGCGGGACACCGCCGACGTGATCCATATGAAAGTGCGTGATGATCAGGTAGTCAATCGCCTTCACGCCGGCACTCTTCGCCGCCTTCGCGATTCGGTCCGCATCCCGGTTGCTGTTTCCGGGCCATCCCGTATCGATCAGGACCGACTGTTTCGAAGGTGTCACCAGCAACGTCGCCTGACCGCCTTCGACGTCGATGAAGTAGACTTCGAGCGGTTTCGATGCCGCCCACATGCACGCAGAAAACGCAGAGGCGAGCGCAAAAGAACGGAGAAGCGCAAAGGGCACGATCCCGCGCCGCCTATTCCTCAATAGATTCATGGATGGAATCGTATCACCAGAAAGCACTAAGGTTGCGTGAACGTTAGGCCTTCGCGTATCGTATTGTCTGGCAAATGCCTTTTTGCACCAACTGTGGCTCGCAGGTGGGGCCAGCCGACAAGTTCTGCGCGACCTGCGGTCAGCGTCAGGATCCCGCCGCCTCGACCGCCCCCGGACCGGGCTTCACTCCGCGGCCTCCGCGTCCCCCCGGGGCTGACCCGTTCAGCAGGATTTCACCCCGAACCGCGTCGATGCTCTGTTATATCCCGTTCGCCGGCTGGATAGCCGCCATAGTGGTGCTCGCTTCTCCGCAGTTCCGCGAGGAGCGGCTGGTCCGTTTCAACGCCTTTCAGGGCCTGTATCTTTTTGTGGCGTGGCTGCTGATCCATAACGTCGTCTACCCGCTGATCTCGGAGTCGAACGCTGGCCACGTTGTCTCGGCCGTGATGCGACTGGCCGTTGTTGCCGCGTGGATCTTCATGCTGATCAAGGCGAGTCACAACGAGAAGTTCTCTCTGCCGATTCTTGGCGAACTGGCGGAGCGCTCCCTGGCAGAACAGATCTGAAAACAAGAAGGCACCGCACGGTGGCGGTGCCCGGAGATTCAGTTATGAAGGAGACCAGACCTTACTTCGAGGTTCCGGTTGTTGTACTCGACGAAGAGGACGATGAGTTGGTGGAAGAACTGGTGCTCTGTTTTCCGGAACTCTTATCGGCCTTACGCGAACGAGTGGAGCCGTTGATCTGCTCCGCCTGTTGCAGGTGTTCTTTGAGCGTCGGCAGGTTAGAGGACGCAAAGTTCTTCAGGTCGGAATCCATTCCGATGTTCGTTTCTTTCTCGAACTTCTTGATGTCCTCACGATGATCCTTCACCATCATCTGCCCGAACACTTTGTCGAATTCAGCGCCTGACAGTCCGTTCAGCTTTGTGATTGCGGCCTTGTGCTTGGCGTCTGTGTCGGTAGGCAGAGAAACCTGGCGCTGCTGAGCGATCGTCTTCAGCTGCTCGTTCGCTTTGGTGTGATCCTGTTCCAGACGGCGGCCGAAGTCCTTGACCTCCTGGCTCGAGCCTTTCTGCTGGGCCATCTGTCCTAGCTGGACCTCAGCGATACCACCCTCAGCAGCCTCCATCATGAAGCTCTTGTCCGCCCCGCCGACCATGGACTTTTCGGAACTGGTGTCGTTCCCAGCTTTGTTGGCGGTCGCGCTGCTCTGTGCAAGCGCCATTGTCGCTACCGCGCCCGCCACGATCATTGTGCGAAGCAGGTGATTATGCATCTTCATAGGCAAAGCCTCCCATCCATACAGAGGCAATCACGTTGCCAGAACTAAGTTGCAACAAGTTGGGTTCGGCCAGATTTGTACTTATTGCCGCCGCAGGAACAATCTACTGAATGAGCCCTGACCTGCGAAGCAGCGCCCGCGCATCCGGATCTCTGCCCATGAAACTGCGGAACAATATCGCTGGATCCTCACTGTCGCCTTTAGCCAGAATTCGTTCGCGAAACTCCATACCCACAACTTCACTGAATACGCCGTCATCCGCGAATCTGCTGAAGGCGTCAGCTTCCAGAACCTCCGCCCACTTATACGAGTAGTAACCACCGGCGTAACCAACGGGGCTGGAAAAGATGTGAGTAAACCCTGCGATCATTGCGTAATCCGAAGGTAATGAAGCGGGTGTAAATGACTTCATCTGCTCTCGCGCATACGTCAGCACGTCGCCATCGCGCTTCGGATCGTATGTCATGTGTAACCGCAAGTCGAGGATTCCGAATCCAAGCTGACGCATTTGCGTATTCGCCGCGCGGAAGTTGCGGGCGCGCTCCAACTTCTGAAACAGGTCTTCGGGAATTAACTCACCCGTTGCATAGTGCCGTGCAAATAAGTCGAGCGAGGGTCTTTCCCAGCACCAGTTCTCCATGATCTGTGATGGCAACTCGACAAAATCCCAGGCGACATTCGTCCCCGCAAGGCTCCGTATCTCCACCCGGCTCAGCGAGTGATGAAGCAGATGACCGAATTCGTGGAATACCGTCTCAACCTCGCGATGCGTCAGCAGTGCGGGCTTCTCCCCGACCGGCGGAGTCAGATTGCCACAGATCAAACCGAGGTGCGGCTTGAAACTGCCGTCTGGCTCCGGATGACCCGTGAGAAATGCATCCATCCAGGCTCCGCCGCGCTTGTTCTCCCGCGGATACCAGTCGGCGTAGAAACATCCGATAACCGACCCGTCAAGGTCATGAATCTCGTAATACCGAACATTGGGATCCCACGCCGGCACACCCTGCTGTTCGACTACTCGTATACCGTACAGCCGTTGCGTCAGATCGAACATGCCATCCACAACCTGTGTCAGCGGGAAGTACGGCCGCAAAGCCTCTTCATCAAAGTCGTACAGCTTCGCCCGTTCTTTCTCGGCGAAATACGAGATGTCCCACGGCTCCAATTCGGTACCGGCGAACGAACGCAAACCGACGTTTTCACGCTGGAACTGCTGTTCGGATTTGTCCTTCAGATCCTGGAGAAATGCGAGAGCATTTTCACCGGTCTGCGCCATCCGGTCTTCCAGCACAAGATCGGCGAAGGTTTTGTATCCAAGCAATTCGGCTTTCTGCTTCCTCAACTCCAGGATCCGAAGAATGAGGGTTCCGTTGTCGCGAGGTTCGACCGTAGCGCGCTTCATATAAGCGCGGTACAACGCCTCGCGAGTGCCCCGGTCATCCATGTATGTCATCACCGCGGTATAGCTCGGCGCCTGCAGCGTGAACCGCCAGCCCTCGACGCCTTTGGTCTTCGCGCTTTCTCGCGCTGCTTCAATCGCACTCGACGGCAAACCCGCGAGCCTCGATTCATCGGTGATTACCAGTTCAAACGCATTGGTCTCATCGAGTACGTTTTCCCCGAACTTCGTGGTAATCTGCGCCAGCTCGACGTCGATGCTCTTGAGCTTGTCTTTGCCGGCATTATCCAGTTCCGCACCCTGCCGCCGGAATGCATCCAGAGTCTTCTTCAGAAAACGCGCCCTGACACCGGTCAGGGACTTTGCATCATCCGTCGACGCGTACTCTCGAAGCACACGCCACAGACCGGCGTCGAGCAGCAATTCCGTGTAGAAGAGCGCCGCCTTCGGCTGCACACGAGTTGAAGGCTTCCCGAAGCTCCGGATAGGTTGCGACGGATTCGAGGTGGCGCACGACCCCTAGCGCCCAGTCCAGTTTCTCCGTAAGCTGTTCCAGCGCGAGGACAGTATTGCCGAACGTCCGCGGACCTGTACTTTCGGCCAGCTGACGTTGCCCCCCGCGCGCTTCTGCGAGAAGCTGGTCTATAGCCGGTTCGACGTGCTCGGCACGTATCGAATCGAACGGAATGCGAAACTGAATCTCAAGAAGCGGATTTCCCACCCGCTTATTATCACGTGTCCGATTTACTAGCTACGAGTCACGAACACGACGCAGAAACACCGGTCTCGGCGGATGCAGCCGCTGAACCGAGTGTTCCAGCCGTTGAACCAACTGTTAACGAACCTCTACCGGTCCAGCGGAAGCGACGCGGCACACACAGTGAGACACTGCGTTTCCATTTACTTCTCAATCTGACGCTCGCTATCGCCGCGACATGGGTTCTTAAGCTTGACGGTCCGTACTACGCGGACGGGATCGCCGCTGGGATCTACGTCGTCGGTTTCCTCATCGCGCTGTGGAGTTTCAGGAGCATCCGCAAGAGCGAAGCGGACGACGAGTTCTCCGGCGTATCGACTGCTGCAGTGTTCGCTGCACTGGCGATCTTCTTCCTCGCCGCAGCAGTGGCGGTGATCTGGTTCACCTACATCAGCCCTCCCGAAGCCATCTACCCCGAGGAGGGCGGCGCGACCGCGATGCTCCTAACTCTGGGGCGGCAGTTTGCTTAAGATTCGGTCTTTAATCCAGTGCTCATCCCACCATTCAATGGGATTTATCTGCACGCCATCGATCTGCATCGAGAAGTGAACGTGGTCGCCTCCGGCAAGTCCGGTGTCGCCGCTCTTACCCATCACCTGTTCCTTCTGGACCATATCTCCCGGCTTCACGTCGATCTGGCGCATGTGTCCATAAATCGACTGCAGAGCGTAACCGTGATCGAGGACGATGCAGTTTCCATAAATGCCCAGCGGACCGGCGTGAACCACACGTCCTGAATTCGCAGCTTTCACAGGCGAAGCCTGGACGTCGCTGAGATCGAAGCCGAGATGCATCTGCTGGTCGACTTTTTTGCCGTTGTAGAAGTACGTCCGCTGGTCGGCGAAAAATGACTCCACTTTGCCGAGCCGGTAGAACGGACCGTGCCACAGGATTTTAGGCTCGGTCTTGAATCGCAGGTCTGCCAGTTCCTGGTTGTTCTTCTTGCGCAATTCGCTGTTCACGCGGATGAAGCGCTCCACGAGTGTACCCGTGCCGCCCGGATCCAGTTCGTTTGCCACCTTCGTCAGAAAGCGGTCATCAAGGTTCAGATCACGTGACCGGAACTGTTTCGGAAACACCTTCAGCCAGAAGCGCGCAGTGGCTTCTGTGCCGGCCGCATTGCGTGCGTACACTACCGGAACGACGTCGGGTGCGACATCCCACGGAAACGCGAACATTGAGAACCGCTGATTTTGGTTGTTGCTGCCCGGCATTGGCCACGACCGGAAAGTATATTTGCCCACGCGAACGCCGGCCTCATTCCAGGAACCGTTGACGTTGAACGTAACCAGTTCCATGCCGCCCTGATTGACGTAATGCTGAAAGCCGTCGGCGCTGACCGTTGGCGGCGAGAGCGTCACCTGCACATCCGAAGTCGTCGAGGCGGACCTTGCTGCGAAGTCGTTGGCGGTGACGTCAATTAAAAGCCGCGCAGGACCCTCCTGCAATTCCGGGGCTTCCTTCTTGCCGACCGGTATTGTGAGCTCACGCCGGGCTTCATCCTTGCGGCCGAAGAGCGACCAGCGTTTCGACGGTTCTGATGAGCGGTAAACGTCGTAACGCTTACCGTTCTGCTCGAGAACCGCATGCACATCTCTGACGCCATGAGGGCTGTCGACGACAACCTTGACCGGTGTCTCGACTCCGATTGACTTCACTGCCGGTTCAAGCCGAACGCTGGGCGATTTCGACATGCCGAATCCGCCACCAATCATGACGAGCACAACCAGCAAAACAAGTACCACCGCAATACGCATCTGCTCTTCAGCTTACGATGGTGATGAATGGTATTGCCCCGAACGTATCCGAAGGGTTTGAAGCCAGGTATGAACCCGCGGTTCTGCTGCTAACCGTCCCGCACAGGTCGATGATCTACGTTCACTATCTCCCGGACATCATTGTTTCTCTCGTTTGCACGATCACAGGGATTCTGTTTCTGCGACGAGTGCCGAAGCGATATGCGCCGGTAATCTGGTTTGCCATAATCTCGGGCTGGGCAGGTGTCGCACTCGCAACCGCCCGCGTTTCGCGAACGATGAACCACGAGCTGGTGCAGTGGCTGCGATGTTTCGCAATTCTGATTTCGTTGCTGCTGCTTTATTCTGCCGCGTGGTTCGCTGTGCTGCGGAAGCTGCGCGCCTTCGAACCGGAACGCCGGGCATTATTGCGCGCGTCGGTTGCGGCCGCGACTGCAATTCCCGCTATCGTTGCTCCGATTGCCTTCATTCGTCGGGAACGCCTGACTTTCCGTGAAGTCAATGTGGGAATTGCGAACCTGCCCAAAGCGCTCGATGGTCTTCGGATCACCCAGGTCAGCGATATTCATCTCAGTCCGTTCCTCGACGAAGCGACACTCGCGCACGCGATCGGGATGGCGAATGAGACCAGGCCGCACATCACTCTCGTCACCGGAGATCTCATTTCGACCAGAGGGGACCCTCTGGACACCTGCCTGCGGCATTTGGCGGACCTTCGCGCCGATTCCGGAGTGTGGGGTTGCATGGGAAATCATGAGATTTATGCGGAATCTGAAAAATATACGGAGCGCGAAGCCGCAAAACGGGGAATTCGATTTCTTCGAAATGAGGCGGTACAGCTCCATTTTGGCGACAGTGCACTTAATCTGGCCGGGGTGGATTACCAGCGTAAAGTCCGGCCCTATTTGCACGGAGCTGAAGGTCTCGTCGCGCCTCACGCGCTGAACATCCTGCTGTCTCACAACCCTGATGTATTCCCTGTCGCGGAACAGAAAGGCTTCGACTTTACCATCAGCGGTCACACACATGGCGGTCAGGTCACCGTTGAATTTCTCAATCCGCTGTTGAATCCCGCGCGTTATTTTACGCCTTACATTTACGGCTTGTATGAGCGTGGAAAGAGCAAGCTGTGGGTTACCAGCGGGATCGGGACGATTGGTCTCCCCGCTCGTTTGGGTGCCCCGGCGGAGGTCGTGCTTTTAAAGCTGTGCGCTATCTCATCCTGAGCGATATTCATGCGAATCGTGCTGCGCTGGATGCGGTCATGGCGGCTGCCAGTGGGCGGTACGACCGCATCCTGTGCTGCGGCGACTTCGTCGGGTACGGCCCGGATCCGAACTATGTCACCGATTTTTGCCGTGCTGAGGTCCGGGACAACATCCGCGGGAATCACGACAAGGCGGCCGTCGGCCTCGCTGATCTCGAATGGTTTAATGCCGTTGCCCGCGGATCGGCATGCTGGACTGCGGCGGTGCTGACGCCGGAAAACCACGACTGGATTCTGCAGCAGCCGCAAGGTCCCAAAGAGGTCGACTCGTTCAGCATCGTCCACGGCTCGCCTCGTGATGAGGACGAGTACCTGGTAGCGAAGTTCGAAGCCCGTGAAGCAGCGCAGTCAGCGATCACCGGCATCTCGTTTTTCGGACACACGCACCTGCAAGGCGGCTTTCAGGTTCATCGCAACGATGGCATCCGTGAACTTCAGCCCGAGCAGGGAGTCGAAATTCTCGACGAAACCAGCACCTGGCTGATCAATCCTGGTTCGGTCGGGCAGCCTCGCGATGGTGATCCTCGCGCGGCATGGGCGATTTATGAGTCAGAGCACCATGTGGTGGAGTGGCACCGCACCGAGTACGACATTCAGGACACCTACAGACGAATCGTAGAGGCAGGTCTGCCCGAGGTGCTGGGCCTTCGGCTTCACCGCGGACTTTGAGCGCGAAGAACCTCGAATTTTCCCAAAAACTTCGGTACGGTGTAATCGCGGTACGCCAGATTCTCACCCAGGCGGATATGATACGGCGCTGAGACGATTCCGCCCTGGATGCGGTGATCAACCGGCGCGCCGCCGTCGACAGATATCGATGCGGTTTGCGTTTCCGGCCGGTATCGAAAGTCGACGACGTGCGGTGCCGTCTCGGTCAGTCCGTCTGCGCACGGCAGCGTAGACGCGTTCGACATCGACACGATTTTCAGTTTTCCGCCCTGATGAACCGCGAACAGCAGGTATCGAAACGCTGTCATTCCGGCGCTGACAATTGGCTGCCGGATTCCGTCGGGCATTGGTTCGGGGGTGATCCGAACCGACACATCGATCGGTGGATTCGCTACCGGGCGAAACCGGGAGACGGGGCTCAACCCTGACGCAAGGCGGAGGTAACTGGCAGGGCGATTCTCGAGGTAGCCGTCATAGGGGCCCGTTATCGCCAGCGCCAGATTCACAGCAATGGCCGTTATTGCTGCCGCCGCGAATACCGGCCGGGGAATGCGATCGCGAGCGGCGAGTCCGGCAAAGAGCAGCAACGGGACGAAATCGACAAGGTAACGCTGCGTCGTGAAGCCGGTCCCCATCAGGAAAAGCAGCACAGCCACCGCGGACAGCCCAATTATTCGGCCGACTGGGCGCGACCACGGAGCGAACAGAATTACGGGGCACAGGAATATAGCACCGACAGTGAATTCGAGAAAATATTCCGGGGGAAACGGGAAGTTCGGATATGGAAATCGTCGGACCATTCGGATCCAGGGAAAGACCGGATCGAGACTCGGCGGACAAATCAGAAAGTAGTAGAGTCCGGGAAAAACGTTCGCGAACCGCCAGACGACACGCTGCTGCTCAGGCTCCCCCGCGAGCAGGTAGCGAACTCCGAACTCGAACGGATTGCCAAACCGAAGGAAATTATACGAGGCGATCGCCAGCCCTACCGGTATCATTCCGGCGAACAAGCGGGCACCAGCGCGCCAGTCGCGGTCACGCCAGATGAGGTATGCGCCGGCGAACAGTCCGACCAGGCCCAGATGGGGGCGGCACGCGACTGCGAGTCCAAAGAAGGCTCCCGCGGCCACAAGCTGACGTCCGCAGAGAAAAAAGACGCCTGCGCCCAGACAAAGATAGCCGCCGGCAATCGCGATTTCATAAACGGCGACTCGATTCAGGAGGTACGGCGCGCCGGAACCGACGCCGAGGGCGAGAATAGCCAGAACTGTCGTACGTTCCCATCCGAGCAACCGAACCAGCGCGCCGCTCCAAAACAGGAATCCGATCAGGATGAGCAGAAAAAGGCCGTAATATTCGGGTAAATCGCGGCGAGTAATCAGGCGCCAGGGCGCGAACAGCAGAACTGCTGGTCCGGCCCCGTGGTAGAGGTAATACTTCCGGTTGTACAGGACGGCATCGTGCATCCGATACGGCTCGTTTTGCTTCGGGTCCCACGGATTTGCGAGGGCCAGCAACTCGGGCGACGGGTCTGCCGGCAGTGACAGACGGCCCGCAGCAAACGCTCTTCCGAGCAAGTCGTAGTAGCCATTGAGGTCCCTGTCGGGCGTGAAGTGCCCGCCACTGACCCGGCTCATCCAGTGCAGATACAGCCCGACAACGAGGACTACGAGGCCGAGGGCAACCTTGTGCCGAACTTCAGCCCTCATGATTCGGAAGGCGTACCGCCCTCGAAGAGGCCGATCTGAGTCTTCTGGCTCGCCGCTTTCTTTGCGGAAGGTTTCGTACTTCGAATGCCAACGACGCCGAGCACCTGCACCGAAGTGACCGCCTGGCGAGGGACAAATATCCGCTGCGCGCCTTCCGGCGGGATGACGTGGACGCCTTCGAGGTTCCATAAACAGCAGATTGTTCGGCATTACGCCTTCGAGCTGATCGCCGTCCCGAAATTGCAGCCGGACCCACACACCGTCAAATTTCGGCCTGTTCAGGAAAGCTTTACGGCTTTCCGCGGGATTGGCGTTCGTGAACTCGCGTACGAAATATACGGACTTCAGATCCTGCCATGCGACGGTGTTCACGACGCCCGCCTGGGTCAGAAACTCTATACCCGTGGGCGTCAGCCACGAGTTGGTTTGCACGAATCCGGTGAGGTTCTCCCGGTCGAATCGTGCGATTATGACTTTCTTGTTCGTCGAGGAGGCCACACCAGAGTCGTCGGAAACGTTTGAAACAGAACCCGCGACATTGTATCATTGGCCCATGGTCGAGGGGCGTGGGGAGTCCGACGCGGGTGCCGGAGCCATCGCTTCGTCGTCCCTTCCGGCGTGCTCGGAAGCCTTTTTAGCGTTTTGCCGACTGGAAAAAGGACTCGCCAAAAATACGCTCGATGCGTATCGGCGTGACTTAAAGCATTTTTCCGATTTCTGTTCAAAACTGCCGGATTCCCGTCTTGGCGTCGAGTCAGTTCAACGTTATTTAGACAGCCTTTACCGCGATTCCTACGCTCCCGGTTCCGTCGCCCGCCGTTTGACCACGATCCGAAATCTGTTCGATTTCCTACAAAGGGAAGGCAGAATTCAAAGTGATCCCGTCCGACTTTTGTCGATGCCGCGCAAGGCGGAAACTCTGCCCAAGTTCCTGAGCGTGTCGCAGGTCGATGTTTTGCTCGAGGCTCCGGCGGCGGATACCCCGCGCGGGCTGCGCGACCGGGCGATGCTGCAGTTTTTATACGCCACCGGCGTGCGGGTCAGCGAGCTTTGTTCGATCGACCTGTCGGCAGCGAACCTCGAGGTGGGCGTCGTCCGCGTGTTCGGAAAGGGGCGGAAGGAGCGTCTGGTTCCGCTTGGGTCGGAGGCAATAAAGGCCGTCGATTTGTATCTGCAGAGCGGTCGGCCGGCATTGCTGAAAGGCCGATCCAGCCGCGCGCTCTTTGTGACGGGGCTGGCGAAGCCGATGACACGGCAGGGTTTCTGGAAGCTGCTCCGGGAATACGGAAAGCAGGTCGGGATGTGGCATAACCTGACCCCCCATGTCATACGTCATAGTTTTGCGACCCATCTGCTGGATCGCGGGGCTGATCTCCGCAGTCTTCAGGCAATGCTGGGCCACGCAGATATATCCACGACGCAGATCTACACGCACGTGCTCCGTGAGCGTCTGCGCACGGTGCACGATCTACACCACCCAAGGGCACACGCATGAGCCGCCACCTTGTTTCGCTCGACAGTCACCTTCCACCGGCACTTCGGGACGCATTGGCACGCGTTGTGGATGTGGCAAATTCCCTGGAACTTAACGTTTTTGTCACCGGATCGACCATGCGTGACAGCTTCGCGGGAATGCCTCCCCGCGAACTGAATCTGGTGGTGGAAGGACCGGTTGCGAAGCTTCGGGCGGCACTGCCGGAGGGCGTGCCTGCGGTGATCACGGAGGCGTGCGACGAGCGCTATCCGAAGCCCGGTGGAAAACCGCGCGTCACTCCCGCGTCCATCCACGAGTATCTCCGCAGCCGCGATTTCTCGGTGAATGCGATCGCACTGTCGGTAACCCGTGCGTCGCGGGGACTGCTCATCGACCCTTCGAACGGGTCTGCCGATATTGCCAACAAAGAATTACGGACTCTCAGCAGCCATGTCTTCACCGACCGGCCCGTCCGAATGCTGACCCTGCTGCGGCTGAAAGTGCGGCACGGGTTTTCGGTCTATCCGCGAACACAGACGCAGTTCGAAGACGCGATGGAAGCGAAAGCCTTCAAACACATTCGTCCTGCTGATTTGCTCGACGAACTGCGCCACACCGCGGTTGAACCAAATGCGGCACAGGTTCTCGAGGGGTGGAATGAGGCCGGACTTCTCCCTGATCTGCTTCCGGTGCTCGGTGGTGAGCGCCTTAATGCCCATGGCTTTGACAAGCTGCAGAAATTGCGCTCGACTATTCCTTACGGCATTGAATTTCCAGTCGAAGAAGAGCTGCTGTTCTTTTCAATTCTGACTGAGAGTCTGACTCCCAAGGAACGCACCGCATTTGTTGAGGCGACCGGCATGGAGCCCGACTTCGCCGTCAGCTGGCAAAAGCTTGCATCGCGCGTCGCGAAAATTGAGAAGGAACTCACTGGTCCGGGCAGCATGCGGCCTTCCGAGATCTGGAAGATCCTGCATAAGGCCGGAGGCGCTGCAACGCTGCTTCTGGGTATGCGGACCGCAAACAGAACCGCTCAGGATCGAGTGAAGAATTATCTTACCAAGTATCTTGTTATTGCGGCTGAAGCAGGAGGCGATCCGGAGCTCACAGCCAAAATGCTGAATGCTCGTCCGAAGAAACCTGCGCCTGAAGGGGACGGAATGCTGCTGGTCGACGGAGCCGCCGAGGTTACCGCAACCAAGACTTGATTCAGTTTTGAACCACTAAGGCTCGCCCCAGCCTCCCCCGCCCGGAGTCTCAATTCGGACGCGATCGCCCGCTTCGACAATAAACTCCCCCTTGGCAGCAAGCTGCTCTTTGCCTACGAGAGAATCCCGGCCCGGTGCACCGGGAGAGCCGCCGTGCAAGCTCCAGGGCTGGCTCAACCGCCGATCCGCGAGCAATGTCGCCTTGGCGGGTTCGAGAAACTCGTATTCGCGAACGATTCCATCGCCTCCACAGTGCCGACCACGTCCACCGGAACCATGTCGGATCCCATAGGCGGTGACACGCAACGGGAATTGATATTCCAGCGCCTCCACCGGTGTGTTCCAGCTGTTGGTCATGTGCGTGTGGACAGCGGAATGTCCGTCTGTGGCAGGCGATGCGCCCATTCCTCCGGCGATGGTTTCGTAATGCGCGAAGACACGCCCGCGCCGCCCGTCCCAGCCACCGAATGAGAAGTTATTCATGGTACCTGAACTTGCCGAGGGAATGCGGTCCGGCAGGGCTTTCGCGAGTGCTCCCAGCAGCACGTCGGTAATTCTCTGCGATGTCTCGACGTTTCCCGCGGCCATCGGTGCGGGAGCGACAGCGTTCACGACGGTTCGTTCCGGCGCAATGATCCGGAGTGGGCGCACGAGGCCGGACGTGAAAGGAACGTCTTCGTCCAACAAGCATCGGAAGACGTACCCGACTGCCGCGTTGACGATCGCCAAATTGGCGTTCACCGGACCGGCGCGCTGCGGCGAGCTGCCCGTGAAATCCACGATGGCGTCGGAACTCGCAATCGTAACCGAAACCTGGATCTCAACCGGACTCGGAGTGAAGCCGTCGTTGTCGAGCACATCCGAGAACGTGTACGTCCCGTCGGGAATGCGTTCGATCGCCGCCCGCATCATCAGCTCGGAATAACGAACGAGGCGCGTCATATTTCGGCGGACGGCAGGCGCTCCGTGACGTTCGACCAGAGCGAGGAGCCGTGCTTCGCCGCGGCTGATTGACATAAGTTGTGCGAGGAGATCGCCTTCGCGCTCTGCGGGCGTCCTGACGTTAGCAAGCAGCAGCTGCAGGATGTCTTCGCGGACCTTGCCCCGATGCTGCAACAGCGTGGGAGGGATGCGTATCCCCTCCTGATAGATTTCCGTCGCCATCGGCATCGAGCCCGGCGACATGCCACCGACGTCGGCGTGATGTGCGCGATTGGCAACATAGAACGCCGGCTTACGCTGATTTTTCAGAAACACACCGGCGACCGCGGTGATGTCCGGCAGGTGAGTCCCGCCCCGGAACGGGTCATTGACGATAACGACATCACCCGGACCGGGAGAAACCTCGGCGATGGCGTGCTGGACGGACATTGGCATCGCGCCGAGATGGACAGGCATATGCTCGCCCATAGCCACCGTCTGACCGTCCGCGTCGTATACGGCGCAAGAATAGTCACGCCGCTCCTTGATGTTCGCTGAATACGCGGTTTTCCGAAGGACGATACCCATCTCCTCCGCCGCTGACGCGAGCAGATGGCGAAAGACCTCGAGTTCGATCGACGAGGAAGTCGACGAGGTCAAGGGTTCTTCCGGAGCGAAGGCGGTTTGCGAGGCGCCGGCGGCGTAGCGGTTCGCCCCGGCGCGTCAGGAGCCGGGGAGGGCTGAGTGTCGGTAACCTCGGGCGGAGCCTCCTTAAAGTCGGGAGACGGCGGCCTGCACTCTCCGGCAGCGATCTGGAAGGCAGCTACCGGGACCCATTTAGCACCGTCGCGCCGCTCGAGCCGGTGCACCTGGCCTTTGGCGTCCGTCCGTATTCGCAGAATGGTTTCGCGCGGCGGCTTCGTGAACGCGATTGGTTGCGCGTCGACTTGGCGAACACTCCAGCTCTCACCACCGGTTTGCGACTCCCAGAGTTCGTATCGAAAGCCCTCAGCCGCACGAACACGGTCGATCGTCGCAAGACCATGCTGGCGCGAGTCGAACCAGAACTGGTCTACGGCACCCGTACGTGACTCGCCGGTGACATCTCGCCTGCGCCACGTCTTTCCGCCGTCGGTGGTCAGGAGGAAGAATGCATCTTTGGGAGTGGTTTGCAAAATATGCCCGTTGATCCATCCCGTTTCGAAGTCGAAGAACTGGATTGCGTCGAGCACCGCACCGGGGATTCTTTTGTGAGATTCCGTCCAGGTTCGGCCTCCATCGTCGCTGACGAGTAGTACTGATTCGAGAGTCTGGGATTCGGTGTGCAGGTTGCCGACGAGCACCATTCTCGTGCTGATAATTTCCGCGCCGGCAAGCTCGAGAAACAACGGACACGGCTCATCGGTGGAGCACGCAAGAGTTTGTTCCTGAACGATTTCCGGCGAGCACTGGCCTTTGATCTGAACCGGCCTGATTTGGCATTCGAGGCAAGCTGAGAAGAGCAATCCCGCGACAGAAGTCACTACCAGTCGCATGTGTTCCGATCCCGATTGTAAGGGGAAACCCTTGACCTATTAAACCGCATTATGATAGTACTGTCCGTAGACCGCTCTAGTACTAGTGACGTGAAAGTCCTAATCTGGCACCTCGATTGCTTAATATACTCCGGAGGCTTTTAAGCGAATGAACAGCTTGCATCTGCGAAAATCGACAGCTACATTCGGAGCCGCAGCCCTTATCTTGTTTGGGTCGGCGTGCGCAACAAAGAAACACGTTCGTCAGGTCGTTGGACCTGTTGAAGCCCGCGTAACGGACGCGGAGAAGACCAACCGCCAGCAGCAGGCGGCGCTCGGTGAATTGAATAACAGTGTTGCTCGTGCCGACGAACATGCCCAGGACGCCGAGCAGAAGGCAGTTTCTGCAGGACAACGGGCTGATGCCGCCGGCCAGAGCGCGAACCAGGCCAACGAGGCAGCGAAAGTGGCACATAGTCGTGCTGACGAGGGCTATTCGCTGGCGGATCAGACCAGAACCCGACTTGGCGAGCTGTCTGAAAACATCGACAACTACAAACAAGTCACAACCGAAAACATTCACTTCGCGGTCAATAAATACAACCTGACCAAGGAGGCAATGGATCAGCTCGATTCCGCGGTTGCCCAGCTCCAGAATACAAAGAACTTTATTCTCGAGGTGCAGGGCTTCACGGATCCGACCGGCAGCCGCGCAGCGAATCTGGAACTCAGCCGGAAGCGCGCTGACGCAGTTGTTCGTTACCTGACAACGAAGCACAATGTTCCGCTGCGGCGAATTAGCATGCTCGGCCTGGGTGTGGACGAGCAGAATGGTCCGGCCAAGACGCGCGCAGCCCGTCAGGAAGCTCGCCGGGTCGAGATTCGCGTGTTCTCGCGCGACCTCGGCGGACAGAATGCTACCAACGCAAACGCCAACAGCACCACGGGCAGCAGCAGCTGGAATAAAAACAACAACTCCAGCACGACTACGCCGCCTACGACTGGTCAGCGCACGACAGGCAGCGCCAGCCGCGTGGACGATTCCTCCATGCCGCGTCTGACCCAGCAGGGTCAGACACCGGTGGGCACGAGCAGCCCAGCGGTGAAGTAAGCGGACGTTAGCTACTTACCGAGAAAGAGAGATACAGAGAGAAGGCGGTGCGCCGATCGCGGCACACCGCCTTTTTTTGTGCCTGGGACGCTGGGCGTGCCTTTGCGCCGCGGTCGGGTACGCGGGCGTTGCCGTTCCACTTCGGAGAGCCCTAGGTCCAGGCCGAGGTTAGACCAGTGCAGGACCCTGCGCCCGCGCGCACGCGTCGTTGGAGTCCGTGCCGCCCGGAGTCAGTAGCCGGCCGGCCAGTATGTTTTAGGGCTGAGACTGAACCGGAGGAACGGGTGTCGGGTTAGCGGGGGTTGTCGTTCCGGGTTGCTGGCCAACTCCAGGCTGCTGTTGTCCGGTTGCGCCCGTCTGGGAGCCTTGGCCGGTCTGCGATGCCTGGCCACTCTGGGATCCTTGACTAGTCTGGGAACCCTGGCCGGTTTGCGATGCTTGACCTGTCTGCGAACCTTGAGCAGGCTGTGATCCAGTGACGGGCTGTGCGCCGAGACCAGGCTGCGCAACGATGCCCGTCGGGCTGCCCAGGCCGGGTTGCGCAACGATGCCTGTCGACGCTCCGAAGCCCGACGGTCCACCGACACCGGTCTGTGACCCATAGCCGGGCTGAGTGCCATAGCCTGGCTGTCCACCAACACCGGGCTGCGTGCCGTAGCTCGGCTGAGCGCCGGATCGGGCCTGTCCGCCGAGGCCCGTTTGTACACCGAACCCGGGTTGTGATCCTATCCCAGGTTGTGCGCCGATTCCTGGCTGTGAACCGAGGCCGCTCTGCGAGTTAAAACCGCTCGCGGGTGCAGACGAGAGGCCATTCGAGGAGTTCGGCCCTGGCATTTGGCTCCCCAGCTGTGCTTGCGCCTGTCCGAGTGCCTGCTTCATGCGGTTGTCTTTGCGCATGTCATAAACGAACTCCCACTTCTTGTAGTTGGTTTGTTCGCTGATGATTTTGATGCTCGGGCCGTCGTGACCCTTCGGCGCGACGCCGGCGATGCCTCCGCGAATCTGCATGCCCGGACCCATGTTCATCGGCATATTGGTCCCGTTCGGCTGCGTCAGAGCTTGCTGGATCGCATTGAGCGCCGCCTGGGGCGTTCCGGTGTTGGTTCCACTCGAGAATCCGGCTCGTCCGGTCTGAGTTGCCACATTGTTGCCGTACGTCGGCGGAATGCGCGTTACCCATGTTTCCCTGGGGCTGGCCTTGCTGAAACTGATTCGGCGATGGCTGCTGCTGCATTCCAGGCTGCGAAACGGGCGTGGAAGCGCCTATGCTCTGCCCGGCGACGATTGTCCCGGAATATTGTTGGGCCGCCGTCGGCACCTGTGTTGGGTTTTGTCGAAGCTGGGGCAGCCCCGAATTCCCGCCCGGAGGAAAGACACCGCTGTTCACCTGTCCGGGATACTGAGGGACTCCGTTTGGGTAAATCTGCTGGACCGTTTGCGGATTCTGCGGTGCTGGAAGTGCTCCTCCGGTACCAATCCCATTGGGCTGAGTCGGATTGATGACGGCCTGATTCTGCGACAGGTTCTGCGGCAGATTCTGACCCGGGGTTTGCCCCGGATATTGACTTTGGTTCAGGAACGGATTTGGAACGGCCTGCGGCACCGGCGGCGCTGAGGAACTCGGCGCAGGCAAAGGCGGAGGACCACCGTTATCGCCTGCATTCGCTTCGCTGGGACGCTTACGAAGCGCTACGTTGACGCCGGCCGCATCGAGATCGGTCGAGGTCTGACCGATGCCTGGCATCTCGGTGATAAACGTGTTTTGGTTAGGCTTCTTCTCTTCCTTCTTCTCGATTAAGGAGTCGGTGAGCTTGCCCATGTTGTCGACGTGGACGATTCGCCAATCGTCTTTGCCGGTGAACGGGTCTTTGAATTTTCGCCGGAGGAAGCGTTTGTTGTTTGCTTTCTCAAGGTCGTCCATGCTGGCCGGGTAGGCGTGGAACTGGGCTACATAAAGCTGAATCGCCCGCTCGTATTCGTGAGCATGATCGACCAGAAGCTCTTCTTTACCGCGTACCGATTCGAAGGCAGTTCTCGGAAGCTGGCTGTAAAGCATCAGCGCAATACCGGCTGCCATGACGAAGAGCATCAGCAGCGCGAATCCGCCCTGCTCCTCTCGCCGCCTGCTGCTGCGCTTCATCATCCCGGCTGCTCCTCAAGCGGCAGAGTTTGCTGGCTGCCTGGGAACTGAGTGTCCTCAACAATGACGGAGTTTACGCCGATCCGAACGATCTTGTAGCGCCGTTTGACCAGTTCGCCTTCGCTGACAACGTGGATCTCATCGCCTTCCATGAAAAAGGCGCGCTTTTGCGATGCGGCGGGGTTGACGTAGCCATAAAACTTCAGCGGGACCGGCGGCGCTGTGGGTTTCGACTGGACAGCTGGTGTATTGTTCGCCGTGTGCGAGGGCTGAAGAGGAACTATCGGCGAGGGTACTTTCGGCTTTGCCGCTGCCATCTTCGGAGCGTCTGGCTTAGGCGGCGGGGGTGCCTGACCGAAGTCGAACAGGCTGCGGTGAGTGCCGGTCACATCGACCGTCTGCAGTCTTGCGATGACGTCGAGCCGCAGCGTTGGATCGATGCCCATTGGGTCAGGCCGCGGCTGCCCGCGTTGGGTTCCGAGTCTGGGACGGAATTCCGCTGTTGCGCGTGCGCGACTACGTGCAGCAGCCGGCGCATCGGGCCCGGAAGGCGACGGGAATCCGTTCGCTGCGGCCGCGGGAACCGGCCGAGATGGGGTGGCTGCGGCACCGGGGTTGCCGCTGGAACCCGAACTGCCGTTAAACAGAAAAACGAGCAACGCGACAACGAGCAGCCCGGCAAGGGCTATGATTTTCTTCCGCTCTGCACTGAGCTTCATCCCAGTGACGCTCCCTGCTGCTCTTTCACGAACGTGTTGAACTTGATCTGCACGTTCAGAATGCCCTGTGCGCCCTGCTGCGGCGCGGCAGTGAGCGTGTCGATGATAAGAAATCGCTGCGACTTGTCGAGCCTGTTCACAAACTGAAGCAAGTCGCCGTAGGTGCCTTCATAGTTTGCGACGACGGTCATCATGGAGAACTTGTCCGTTCCCTCGATCGGGTCGTAGGTAAAGGTTCGCTCTTTTGGCTTCAGGCCCGCTTCCTTCGAAGAGCGGTCCAGTTCTCCGAGAATGCTCGATGAGGCGGTCCGGCGATCCATGAAGTACGTGGTCAGGAACTTGTTCCCGGAATCGTGCGCCTGCTGCATTCGGCTGACCAGCTGTCGCATGCGCTGCAGTTCGAGTTGTCTGCGCTGCAGCGATGTCTGAATATTTGCGATCTGCCCGTCGAGTTCTTCGGCGGATCCTCCGACAGGACGAAACACGCCGTATGCGGCGATCAGATTTGCGACGAAGCAATGTGCCGAGGATGGCACGGGCGATAGTTCTCGGGTCGCGCCGGAATTTCGGCAGTTTAAAGCTTCTGATCATAGTTCACGCTGACCCGGTATCGGTACAGGGGTTCGTTCTGCGAGGGCGGAAGTGAGTTGTGTACTGTCGTGGAGCCGAAGACAGGCGACTGCTCGAGTGCCATTACGAACTCGTTGACGGCTTCGGTGGAAGTCGAACCAACCCACATCTCGAGAATCAGCTGGTTGCCGCCATTAATTTGGGGACGCACCGACATCAGCCGAACGTTGGGCGGCATGACCTTCTCGAGATCCTCGAAAATGCGCGTCCAGCTGACACCTTTACGGACCAGCAGGGCGTTCAGGAAGACGCTCCGGTCGAGCACTTCGGAGTTTTCGGTTTGCCGCAAAAACGCCTGCAGCCGCGATTCTTCGCGCGACAGTGTGTCGGACTGCCGCTGCATCCGATCAATGGTGGCCCGTGCCTCACGCGCGCGGTCCCGTTCCGCGAGGGCGAGGTAGGTAAGGGCGCCCAGAGTGATCACGAGCAATACTCCGACCGCCGTGGACGCAACGATCATCGGCCGGTCACGGCGGAACGGTTCGCTCGCCAGGTTGACTGCAATTCTCATTCAGGCCGCCTTCACAATCCCGCGGTTCATGCCTTCGAGGTAACCCAGAAGTCCTGCGTTCATTCCGTTTGGTGCACCGAAGCGCGAACGCAGCGGCTCGACCGGAATCTGCAATTCGCCGAGCCAGTCCGGCAAAACGCCTGCTGTTTCGAAACCGACGGCGTAGATGCGGTCGGCAGGCGAGCCCATTTCATCCTCAACATACGCGAGTGTTGGAAACAGCACTGCGAGGATCTCATCGGCGGATGTGTCCGCCAGTTCTACGGTACGGACAAGGCGCACTGCCGGACCATTGGTTACCAGCACCGTGAGGTGACGACCTGAGAGTCGGGCGACTACAGAGATGCCATTTACCGGCAGGAGTTCGATCATCGCCATCGAAGCAGTCGTTACCTGGCCAGGATGAAGCCCCGCGGACCGGAACGCCGCTTCATAACGCGCGACGATCTCGAGTGCCGCGAGCGCAACAACAACGTCCGTCTTGCCCTTGCCCTTTGCTGCAGCCTGTTTCCCGGTGGACTGAATGTGATAGCTCACGACCGCAGACTCTACGTCGAACGGCACACTCTTTTTCATGCGGAATCGCACCAGCGACAATTGTTCCTTCGCGTCAGTCGGGAACTGATCGAACGACAAAACCGCTACGCGCGATGAAAAGTCCGGGAGAATGACAACCGCGCCTCCTCGTTTTCGCGCAGAGCCGCTACGCGTCACGGCCCGGATCTGATCGGCGAGTGCGTCCATCTTCAGAACGTTGTCGACGAGCGGAGAGACGGCCAGAACGCCGGGCTCGATCGGAGCGAACGATGGAGGAACGGAAAGTGCCGGACGAGCCCACGCCACACCGGTCTCGCTTATTTCGAAAACGAAGTCGGGAGCGGGATCCTGCAACAGGCCGGTGAATTTTTGAAACAGATTCGCCATCAGGCCTCGATGAAAGTAACTTTGTTGATCTCGCGCAGGGTGGTCTCGCCGCGCCGGACTTTATCGACGGCGGACTCACGGAGGAAGGTCATTCCGTCTTCCCGAGCCGCACGCTTGATTTCGGATGTGGGCCGCTTGTCGAGAATCATCTCGCGGATTCGCTCGGTCAAGTCGAGCAATTCATGGATGGCAGTTCGGCCGCGGAATCCGGTGCCGCCACAATCAAAGCAACCTTTGCCCTCCGAAAACGGGAAGCTTCGCCATTCTGCCGGGTCAAGTCCGCTTTCGATAAGGATGTCATCCTCGTAATGCACTGTGCTCTTGCAATGCGGGCAGATGAGCCGGACCAGCCGCTGCGCGAGGATGCAGTTGAGTGCCGAGACGAAGTTGTACGCCTCGACCCCCATGTTCAGAAATCGTCCGAGCACGTCGAGCACGTTGTTCGCGTGTACGGTGGTGAAAACAAGGTGTCCGGTGAGCGCGGCGTTGATGGCGATCTGTGCCGTTTCCTGGTCACGAATTTCGCCGACCATCACCTTGTCGGGATCGTGTCGCAGGATCGACCGAAGACCGCGGGCGAAGGTGAGACCCTTCTTTTCGTTCACCGGGATCTGGGTAATTCCCTTGAGCTGATATTCGACAGGATCTTCGATGGTGATGATCTTGTCTTCTTCGTTCTTGATCTCGCTCAGCGCCGCGTAGAGCGTTGTCGTTTTACCGGATCCGGTGGGTCCGGTGACGAGGACCATTCCATATGGTTCCTTAATGTAGCGGCGGAACTTGACGATATCGTTCGGCGCAAATCCAACGACGTCGAGGGTGAGCTTGGAGAACTTCTCACTCATCGACTCCTTGTCGAGCACACGGAGCACCGCGTCTTCTCCGTGGATGGTCGGCATGATGGAGACGCGAAAGTCGATGAGGCGGCCCTTGTAGCGAACGCGGAAACGGCCGTCCTGCGGGACTCGACGTTCGGCGATATCGAGTTCGCTCATGACCTTGATACGGGAGATGATCGTCGAGTGCCAGTCCTTCGCGATCGGAGGCATCGCCTGATGCAATACGCCGTCGATGCGGTACTTGATTGCCACTTCCTGGTCGCGTGTCTCGATGTGAATATCGCTCGCGCGGCGTTCGAGGGCGCTGAAGATCGTGGTGTCGACGAGTTTGATAACAGGAGCGATGTCACTGTCGCCCGCTGCCAGCCTGTCGATCGAAAGCGTTTCGTCTGAATTCTCTTCGTCGACGACGTCCAGCGCAAAGCCTTCTGTGACCTCTTCGAGTACGCGCTGTGACTGTTCGGTCTTTTTCAGCAGATCCGATATTTGCGTCAGTGTGGCGACCTTGACCCTCAGCTTCTTGCGAAGCATGATCGAGAGTTCGTCGACGAGGTTGAGATTGCGCGGGTCTGCGAGTGCAATCTCCAGCGTTCCGTTGCGGCCCTGCAGCGGAACGAAGTTGTAGCGGAACATCAGGTCGACGGGGACGGAGTGGAACAGGTCGTGATCGATTTCGGTCTCGCGGAGATCGACGTACTCGCACCGATAGCGTGACGCGAGCATCCGCGCCTGCATGGATTCCTGTTCCGGCTCGAGTTTCGCTCGTTCAGTCGCCATAGGTTACTCCTTACCCTCCGAAAGAATCTGCCAGTGAGAAGATCGGCAGATACAACGCAATCAACACAAATGCCACGAAAATGCCCATGAAGATCATGATTGCGGGCTCAATCATGGACAACGCCGCCTGCATTCGCGTGCCGACGTCATCTTCGTAGAAGTCAGCGACGCTGTTCAGCATCGCGGGAAGCGCGCCGGTCGATTCGCCGACCTCGATCATGTCGATCGAGAGGCCGGGGAAAATGCCCGTCGAACTCAGGGACGAAGACAGAGGCTGTCCTTCGCGAACCATCCGTACGGCCTGATCCAGAGCCTTGGTCAGCAGCGGAGTTCCGAGTGAAGCGGACGCCGTGCCGAGCGCCTGAACGAGCGGGATGCCGCCCTGCAGCAGAGTGCTTAATACGCGCGAGAACTGCGCGACCTGATATTTGATCCAGATCTCGCCGAAGATGGGAGTCCGGAGTTTGACGGCATCGATCTGCAACTGCGCGGTCAGCGTGCGCGACCAGAATCGAAAACCAATCACCGCCGCTACGAGCCCGCCCGCAACCAGCAGAATGTAGTCGCGAGCGGTAGTGCCTACCGCGATAAGGATCTGGGTCATCTGGGGCAGCTTTGCGGACATCGATCCGTACAACTGCGCAAAGTTGGGGACGACGTACGTAACGAGAAAGATGATCAGTCCGAAGACCAGAACGACGAGGAAGCTGGGGTAAATCAGAGAGACGATCACTCGCTTGCGGATCGCCAGTGCCGTCTTCTGGTAGGTGATGAATCGCTCGAGCACCTCAGCCAGCGCGCCGGATTTCTCGCCCGCCAGAACCGTGGTGACGTAAACGGGCGGGAAGATGCCCTGCTTTTCGAATGCATCCGACAACAGCGATCCGTGACGCACTTCCTCGCGGACCGAGTTGATGAAGGGTGCGAGTTTCGGGTCTACCAGCCGGTCGGCCAGCAGGTCGAGACCTTTCAGAATCGGCAAACCAGCCTTAATCAGGGTGACGAATTGCTGGTTGAAGATCAGGAACTTCTCTATGTTGATCTTCTTGCGGGCACTTCCTGTCGAAAAGCCGGCAATTGACCCACGCGGCCGGACGGAGTAAACGAGAAAACCCTGCTGCGACAACTTCTCGCGAATTTCCTGTTCGGATGCGCCTTCGGCGACCTGGTTGTGGATCGCACCATTTGCGTCGGCGTATTTGAGAGTAAACTCGGCCATGTCAGCGGGTTGCAGGTTCGCCCGGGGTCAGGTCGGCCCACTGCGCACCTTTGGGCAGATCGAACCGGAACAGCTTGTCGTTCAGTGCCGGATTGACCTGCTCGTTAGCAAACGCGAAAACGAGCGTACTGTTGTCCTGGGAAGTGACTACCAGCTTTTCGATGGCGTAGCCCTTCATCGGGTTGACAGTAAATTCGACTTGCTTATACGGAAGTTTGTCTGACTTCGGGACGGCAGCCACGGTCGGGCTGGATGCCGTCTGATTTTTCAGCTGGAACTCGCGGAAGTCCTTGCTGAAGTCCAGCTTACCGAGCAGGAACGCAAGCGGGGCGCGCATGTCCTCGGTTTCCTTCAGCTTCGTCTTCTCAGCCCGGTTGGTTGCAGGATTGTAGAAGAAGACCTGCTTGCCGTCGGAAAGAAAGAGTTTGCCGGCCGGAGCTTTATAGTCCCACCGCATTTTGCCGGGCTTGCGGAGATAGAGATCCCCCGATTCGGTCTGCCGGCGACCGCCAACCCCGTTGTAGACTTCCTGAAAGGATACCTGCAGAGTCCGCGCATTGTTGTACCGCGACTCGACCGAACTGAGCAGATGGCTCAAAAGGGGGGTATCGGTCGCCGCACGCAGGAGCGGCAGAGCAGCCAGAACGGCTGCAAGTCGGAGAAAACGGGACACAACTCTATGACGTGGCTCGGTCTGATTCCGTTGACGCTCGCCGTCTGT
The DNA here is from genome assembly GCA_963794765.1 of Bryobacteraceae bacterium. Taxonomy (GTDB): domain Bacteria; phylum Acidobacteriota; class Terriglobia; order Bryobacterales; family Bryobacteraceae; genus JAWXCM01. The sequence goes on from CAWCGC010000028.1 coordinate 399,820, forward strand.
GTGCTCGCGGGCGCGATTTGGCAGGCATGGTCGGAGCGTCGCGATCGGCGGAGGTTTCCGGCACCGGGATCCTTTGTGGAGAAGCTTCACGTCAACTGCTCCGGGGCAGGGACGCCCGTTTTGCTGGAAGCCGGGGTCGCCGCTTCCAGCGTCGGCTGGACTCTGGTACAGCGGCAACTCCGTCCCGACTGCAAGGTGTGCGCGACCGACCGGCCGGGTTTCGGGTGGAGTTTGCCCTCAGAGCAGGCCCGAACGCCGGAACAGTTCGTGCGCGAGATGGACCTTGTCCTGCGGCATATCGGTGTTCCGGCGATTCTTGTCGGTCATTCGTTTGGGGGGCTGCTGGTGCAGTTGTATGCGGCTGGCCACCCGGAGAACGTGCTTGGCGTCGTGCTGGTGGATCCTCCGCATTTGTCTGAATGGTGCGACCCCGCTCCGTCCCATCGTGCACGCCTGCAACGTGGCGCGAGGCTGGCGCGGCGGGGCGCCTGGATTGTGCGAACAGGGTTCGTTCGGCTGGCGCTGGTCCTGCTGACGCGAGGCTCACCCAAGGCGTCGAAAGCCTTCGCGGCTGCGAGCAGCGGCCGGGCAGCGCGAGGGTACCTGGAAGGGCTGGTCGGTCAGGTCAGCAAGCTTCCACGCGAACTCTGGCCTTTGCTTCAGGCTCACTGGTGCCGTGCGTCGGGGTTTGCGAGTATTGCCGATCATCTTGAATCTCTTCCGCGTGGTTGCGGCGGCAGTCCAGCAGATAGTGCTCCCTCCGGATCTGCCTGTGACCGTCATTTCGGGCGCGCACCTTTCGCCGGAACTGATTGCGGAACATGCGCTGATTGCCGGTCGCTCCCGGCGGGGGCAGCACCTGGTAGCAGAGGGCTCGGGACACTGGGTTCACGTGGATGCTCCTGCTGTGGTGGCGGAAGCGGTCCGTCAGATGCTCGGGCGCGTCGCGATCACTCCTCGAGGTTGAGGAACCGCCGGACAACGAAGGCGGCCGGCAGTTAGTGTCGATCAATTAGGTGGCCGGCGCGCGTCGGTCGGGCTGTCACGAAATGCTGTTACGGGTGTTATGGCCTTAATCTGAGGGCGTCCACAGGATGTATGCCTCAAGTTGTTGATCCTCCGAACAAGACACACGATCCCCGAGACCAGGGACCGAAAGACCATCCTCCGCAGCAGACGTCGAATCCGGGCAGCGAGCAAGAGATGCCGCAAAAGCCGGATCACGGCGAGGAGTCCTATCGCGGTCTGGGGAGACTTAAGGACAAAGTCGCAATCATCACCGGCGCCGACAGCGGGATCGGACGGGCTGTTGCGATTGCATTCGCGCGAGAAGGCGCTGATGTCGCGGTCAGTTACCTGAATGAGCACGATGACGCGAAAGAAACGGAGAAGTGGGTTAAGCAGGCGGGCCGTCGTTGCCTGCTGATCCCGGGTGATATCAGTAACGAACAGCATTGCCAGGAACTGGTGCGGCGAACACACAGCGAGTTCGGCAAGCTTGACATCCTGGTAAACAACGCAGGAACACAGACGACTCACGAGAGCATCGAAGAGTTCCCGAGCGAGGAGTGGGAGCGGACGTTTAGAACCAACGTTTTCGCACCGTTCTGGATTTGTAAGGCGGCCGTGCCGTTGATGCAGAAGGGGTCATCAATTATCAACACTGTCTCAATTCAGAGTTTCAAGCCGAACCCGCAACTTCTCGCGTACGCGCCGACGAAAGCTGCGTTGCTGAACTTCACGAAGGCGCTGGCGAAACAGGTCACGAAGGACAAAGGGATTCGAGTGAATGCAGTAGCACCTGGCCCGGTATGGACGCCGCTGATCACTGCCAGCTTCGACGAGGAGAAGATTAAGAACTTTGGCAAAGACACGATGTTCGGCCGCGCCGCCCAGCCGGCCGAACTGGCACCCCCGTACGTCTTTCTTGCGAGCACCGAAGCGATGTATATGACGGGTGAGGTAATCGGCCTCACGGGAGGGCAGTCGCCGATTTAGGCGACACGCTCGCAGCATTGCGTCAACGGTCCGAACCAGCACGAGCACATGGCAGGATCCTGGGTTCGCTTCACCCCAGGATCCTGGCGTTATTCATCAGAAACAATCTTGCAATTAAGATTCTGTTCCCACTTCTCCTGATGTAAGGGGCTACATCACCTGATCGATGTTTCAATTCACTCCATCTGAAAACTGACCGTATCCACAACAGGAAATCGAACAACCTCGCCCGGCGTGCAGTGATCTCCTTTTAACGGCTTCGCTTTCTCGCTTTCAGAGATCGAAACTCTGCACGAATTTCTCCTTAATTCCGTCGAAATTCATGAAGATGTGATCACCGATGCGCGATCCTGAAGACGACGGCGGGCGCCAGCTCACCCCAAATGGGTGGGGCAAAAACCCTCGTTTGGGGTAACACAATGTGTATTGCGTTACGCCTATCTGTAGACGTAAAATAGGGCACCGGGGCAGGAGTTGCAGGTTTTTTGCCGGAGTCTCTCAGGCGTGGTGCAGGCAGAGAGTTACGGCATTCCAATTGTTAAGAAAACGGAGCTAGTCATGGACGAAACAAGCAGTGCAATTAACGTTCTGATCGTCAGCCCGTACGAGCCCGATTTAATCCTGCTCTCGAACCTGATCAGTCACTCTGCGTGGAGTTGCCGATCCGCGAGAACGATGGATGAGGCCCGTTCCATTCTGACCACCAGTGACCTCCATGTGGTCTTGTGTGAGGCCGATATTCCCGGCGGCGGCTGGGAATCTGTGCTGGACCATGCGTCCAGTACGCGCAGCAAACCTGAAGTTATCGTCCTTGCCCGAAACCCCGACGAGAAGCTTTGGGCGACTGTTCTTAATCTTGGCGCATGGGACCTGTTGCAGAAGCCGGTTTACGGAAAGGACCTTTACAGAACGGTTCATCATGCATTCCGGCACTGGTCCGAAAAAAGCCGACCCAGCAGGAAACCAATCGCTTCAGAGGAGCATGTTCGGAGCGCAGCAGCTTCGCCACGCTCCCAGATGACCCTTGCGGCAGGTCGTTAGACTCGGCCGGCACCGCCCTGTTCACCTACCATTGCAACCAGGCGCCGCACGACATCCTTCATCAGACGTGCCTGTTCGGACATCGACACGCTGACCGAGGCACTCTGTTCCGCGCTGGCCGCAGATTGTTGTGTTACCGATTCGAGTTCCGTCAGAGCGGAGGAGATCTGATCGATACCCTGTGACTGCTCGTGAGAGCTGACCTGCAGTTCGTCGACGAGTTGCTTCACACGCTGCGTGCTGTCGGTAATGCTCGACACGGAAGCAGCCATGTTTTCGATCTTGCGGCTGCCCTCGCTGGAAGTTGTGATTGACTCCTCGATCAGAGTCGCGGTATCGCCGGCTGCCTGCGCACAACGCTGCGCCAGCCGGCGAACTTCATCAGCCACGACAGCGAAGCCCATCCCGGCGTCGCCGGCACGAGCCGCCTCGACGGCAGCGTTCAGGGCGAGGATATTGGTCTGAAATGAGATCTCATCGATTACTTTGATGATTTTGGCGATTTTTTCGCTGGACGCGCGGATCTCACGCATGCTGGCGATCATTTCGGCCAGAGTCACATTTGCTTCCCGGACCCTGCCGTCGACTTCCGCCATCACCGACGCCGCACGCCGCGACGCTTCTGCATTCTTCTGCGTGAGCGAACTCATTTCCTGGCTGGAGGCCGATGTCTCTTCGAGCGAACTCGCCTGGCGTGTCGCGACTTCGGACATGGAGTTGCTTGAAGATGCAATCTGCTCGGCGGCTCCCGCTACTTGTGTTGCGCAGGCCGTGATTTCGCCGGTTACTCCGCGAAGCATCCCGGTGATTCGCTGGACGGTTACCAGCACCACGACGACTACCGGCAGGGACAGCAGAAACAGTCCCGTCATCAACCACTTTGCCCGGACGGCCTGGGATTCCGAAGCTCCACTGGCCTCGGCGAGGCGCTTTTCTTCGGTCTCGACAAGAGTGCGCGCTTTTTCGCTCAGTTTACGGATGCGTGGCGCGACCTGCTCATCGAACGTCTTCAGAGCCGCATCGAGCTGCTGAGCAGACAACTGCTGCATGAACTCACGCTGGCCGGCGTCGGCCGAGCCGTAAAGCGTGTCCAATTCTCTGAGATCTTCCTGTGACGCGTTGTCGGCGATCGAATGTATGTCGGAGAGATCGCGGCGAAGGCTCTGTGAAGCCTGGTCGAACTCCCGACGGAGGTTATGGGCCTTTTCCAGTTGCTGCAATACGAGGCTGAACGCGATTCCGCGATCCAGAGCGACCATGTTCTCCGCCGTCGCGCTCAGCTTACCGGCGAGCAACTGGCGCTTGGCAGTCACCTTGACGGCGCGGTCGAGTTCACTCTGCAGAGATCCATTGATTTGTAGCGCTGCTATCGCAAGCGCCACTGTCAGCGCGATGGTCGCGCCAAAACTGATGAGAAGCTTTTTGCCGATGGTCCACGTCGTCATTACCTGCTCCAGAACTACGGCTTGAAATCGAAGGCGAGCGTGGTTACGGCTTTGCTCGGTTCGCCATTTGCCTTGAATGGTGTGAACTTCCACTTTTTGACCGCATTCACAGCCGATTGCGTGAGCAGCGGGTTGCCCGTAACCGCGGTTGCGTTTTCCACTGAGCCGTCTGACGAGATGACTGCCTCGATCTCGACATGGCCGGCGACTTTCATTTGTTTCGCGATCGCCGTGTATTCAGGCGCAGGTTTGGCGACTGCAGCTTTCATCGCATCCGAGGTAGACACATGCATATCGGCGCTAACGCAAAGGGTTCCGAGGACAGACAAGGCACACAAGCAGATAGTTCGTTTCAGCATCCGTAATTCTCCAGAGGTCTTTTTTTTATTTCCGCCTCTGAGATCTATATCGATCGAAAAAGCGAGACTGTGAGGGATTTTTCGACGCATTCGCCGACGCTGGGCCGATTCAGCCGACTGAAAGTCGGCTGCGGGCAGAATTGCCCGCCCCACGCGCTCTGTCAGGAATTGGAGGGGACATTGTCGAGGATGGGACTAGAGTTTGTTACAGGTACAATAAAGGAGCACCCCAATGAAGATCGGTGTTGTGGTCTTTCCTGGCAGCAACTGCGATCACGACGCGTGGTACGCGGTCACTCACAACCTGGGACATCAGGCAGAGTTCATCTGGCACGACTCGGCAAAGCTGGGCAACGTCGAAGCCGTGATACTGCCGGGTGGGTTCTCCTACGGAGATTACCTGCGATGCGGCGCGATCGCCCGTTTTTCGTCTGTGATTCAGGCAATTAAAAAGTTCGCCGCCGATGGCGGTCTGGTGATGGGCATCTGCAATGGCTTCCAGATTTTGACGGAGGCGGGCTTGCTACCCGGCGCGCTGCTACGAAACGCCGAGATGAAGTTCCTGTGTAAGCCTGTTGATCTGAGGGTCGAGACAACGGACTCACCCTTTACTCACACGGCCCGAAAGGGGCAGGTACTGACGATTCCGATCGCTCATGGCGAGGGGAACTACTTTGCCGAGCCCGGCATTCTCGACCAGCTCGAGGCAGAGGATCGGGTGGCGTTCCGATACTCCACACACTGCAACGGCTCTCAGCGGGATATCGCAGGAATTCTCAATGAGGGCCGGAACGTTCTCGGGATGATGCCGCATCCGGAACGCGCCACCGACGATCTGATGGGTTCCACCGACGGACGAGTGATTCTCGGATCACTGGTCAGCGCGATGGTGGCTCGCTGATGGCAGTTGCGTACTCACCGGAAGTCATCGCCACACACGGACTTAAGCCGGAAGAATACGACAAGATTCTCGAAATTCTCGGGCGGGAGCCTACCTGGACGGAACTCGGCATCTTCTCCGTTATGTGGAGCGAGCACTGTTCCTACAAGAGCTCGCGGCTTCATCTCAAGAAGCTGCCAACCCGGAGCAAGCTGGTGCTTCAGGGACCGGGCGAGAATGCCGGCATTATCGATATCGGCCAGGGCTACGGCATCGCCTTCAAGATCGAGTCGCACAACCATCCGAGCTTTATTGAGCCGTTCCAGGGTGCGGCGACTGGCGTCGGCGGAATTCTTCGGGACATTTTCACGATGGGTGCGCGGCCGCTCGCGGTTCTGGATGCGCTCCGGTTCGGGCCTGTCGATGATGCGGAGGCAGGCGCCAGAAATGCGCGGATCGTTGAGGGTGTTGTTTCCGGCATTTCGCACTACGGCAATTGCTTCGGGGTGCCGACGGTCGGCGGCGAGTGCGTTTTCGAGACCTGTTACAACGGAAACCCGCTGGTGAATGTTTTCGCACTGGGCATCATCCGAAAGGATGAGATCTTTTACGGAAAAGCGACCGGCACCGGCAATCCGGTGATTTACGTCGGCGCGCGCACGGGACGCGACGGAATTCACGGCGCATCCATGGCGTCGGCAGAGTTCACCGAAGAATCGCAGCAGAAACGGCCGAACGTGCAGGTCGGCGATCCATTCATGGAGAAGCTCCTGCTGGAGGCCTGCCTCGAAGCGATGAAGACGGGAGCGATTGTTGGCATCCAGGATATGGGTGCTGCCGGCCTGACGTGTTCGACGTGTGAAATGAGCAGCCGTGCCGGCACCGGCATGGATGTTGAACTCGCCCATGTTCCGCAGCGGGAGACCGGCATGACTCCGTACGAGATCATGCTTTCCGAATCTCAGGAGCGGATGCTTCTGGTGGCGGAGAAGGGGCGGGAACAGGAAGTCTTCGACGTTTTCCGAAAGTGGGGACTGGAAGCGGCAACCGTCGGCGTCGTCACGGACACGGGACGAACCGTAATTCGGCAAAACGGAACCGTTGTTGCTGATATACCGAGCCGGGAGCTGGCCGACGAAGCGCCGCTGTATGACCGGCCGCATACTACGCCGTGGCGGGTTCATCCGGTCGATCGTCCGGCGCCGATTCCGTCGAGTAGTCACCTGACCGCCGACCTGATTCGTATTCTGAGTTCGGGCGATATCTGTTCGAAGCGCTGGATTTATGAGCAGTACGACTACATGGTCCGGACGAACACAACGGCTCCGCCCGCCGCTGCCGACGCGGCAGTGATCCGCATTAAGGAGACGGGCAGCTCGGTGGCAATGTCGCTGGACGGCAACAGCCGCTATTGCTATCTCGACCCTCGGGAAGGAACGAAGCTGGTTGTTGCTGAGTGCTGCCGCAATCTCAGTGTCGTCGGGGCGCAGCCGGTAGCGACGACCAATAACCTGAACTTTGGAAATCCGGAGCGGCCGGAGATTATGGCGCAGCTGGTTGCGTCGATTGACGGCCTCGCCGAAGCGTGCTCGTTTTTCGAAGTGCCAGTCACGGGCGGTAATGTCAGCCTGTATAACGAGACCTTGGGAACTCCGATCTTCCCAACGCCGGTGCTGGGCATTGTCGGGCTGCTGGATACCAGCGCGCCCACGCCCGCCGGGTTTCGCAACGAAGGCCGCGAGCTTCTGCTGATCGGTGGACTGGGTGACTGTGACGACCGCCGGTTCGGCGGCACCCAGTACGCCAAAGTCATTCTGGACGATCTCTGGGGCCTGCCGCCCGCCCTCGACATGGATTACGAGAAGCGCGTGCAGTCGGCGATCCGGCGGATCGTGAGCGAAGGCCATGTCGAGTCGGCTCATGACCTCAGCGACGGCGGGCTCGCTGTCGCGCTGGCGGAGTGCTGCTTTCAGAACGGGATTGGCGCAGCCATCGAGCTGCGTTCGGACCTTCGCACGGAGTTTCTGATGTTCGGCGAGGCGCCGTCGCGGATTCTGGTATCTTCGGCCGCACCGGACCGCATCGAATCAATAGCGCGGGAATTTGACGTTCCAGTCGTGAGGCTGGGTCGAACAATCAGCGGACGCCTCGAGGTCCGTTGTCAAGGTATCTCCCTGATTTCAACCGACATCGAGTCGATGCGCCGCCCTTGGGCGCACGCCCTCGAAGATATGCTCGACCGGAGGCGCTAAAACACCAATGTTCGACAAACTGCACGAGGAATGCGGAGTCTTCGCCGTTTACGGTCATCCGGAAGCCTCCAATCTGGCCTACCTTGGACTGTACGCACTGCAGCATCGAGGGCAGGAAAGTGCAGGGATCGCGTCGTCCGACGGGCGCGAGATCTATACCCACAAGGACATGGGCCATGTGGCCGACCTTTTTACTCCGAGCGCTCTGGCGCGACTGCCCGGCGAGATGGCTATCGGTCACACACGGTACTCGACAACGGGCGACACCGCTCTGCGTAACGCGCAGCCGTTTTCGGTGGCCTGCAACAAGGGGCTGATCGCAGTCGCACACAACGGGAATATTACGAACGCTCAGGAGCTTCGGCGCGAACTCGAAGCGCAAGGCTCCATTTTCCAGGCGTCGAGCGACACCGAAGTCGTGCTGCACCTGGTGGCACGATCTCGCGAGCGTTCGCTGGCAGAGGCGCTTCGCGAGGCTCTCCTGCAGCTGGAAGGTGCATTCTCACTAGTGTTCCTGGCGCAGGACTGCGTCATTGTTGCTCGTGATGCCTACGGTTTCCGCCCGCTGGCAATGGGACAGCTGGAGCATTGTGAGGAGCGTCGTGCGTACGTGTTCGCGTCCGAGACGTGCGCGTTCGATCTGATCGACGCGGAGTATATCGGCGATGTCCAGCCAGGCGAGATGGTGATTGCCGGTCCCAACGGCATTGCCCGGGAACAGTGGACGGCTCCGCGGAGCCGGCAGGCGCAGTGCGTGTTCGAGCACGTTTATTTTTCGCGGCCGGATTCGATCGTGTTCGGCCGTTCGGTCCAGGAATCACGCGAGAACATGGGTCGAGCGCTCGCACTCGAACATCCCGTCGATGCTGACCTTGTCGTTCCCGTTCCCGATTCGGGTGTTCCCGCCGCGCTTGGGTACTCGAAGGAGTCGGGAATTCCTTTCGGTCACGCGCTGATTCGTAATCACTACGTTGGCCGGACGTTTATCGAACCATCGCAGGCGATCCGGGACTTCGGTGTCAAGCTGAAGCTGAATCCAATCCGCCGGATGCTGGAAGGCAAGCGCGTTGTGCTGGTGGATGATTCACTCGTTCGGGGCACGACTTCACGCAAGCTTGTCCGTATGGTCAGGAATGCCGGTGCGACCGAAGTGCACCTGCGAATCTCCTGTCCACCGACAGTGTCTCCCTGCTTCTACGGAGTAGACACGCCTTCGAAGAAGGAACTGATTGCCGCCAATCACCCGATAGACGAAATTCGGCGATTCGTGCAGGCGGACACGCTGGGATACCTTTCGCTCCAGTCGCTGAGTGAGTGCGTTAAGGATCCTGGAAACAAGTTCTGCTATGCGTGCTACACGGGTCAGTATCCAACCCAGGACGACCTTGTCCAGCTGGAAGATCTGCTGTCGCTGAAGTCGTAGAGCGAGTATGCTTGCCCGGTCTGCGCTGCAGGTAAAGCCGTCTCGCATTCGCAAGATAGCCGAAGTCGCGATGACGATGTCCGATGTCATCCCGCTGTATTTCGGCGAATCCAATATCCCGACTCCGGAATTTATTAAAGCCGCAGCCGCTAAGGCTTTGCAGGACGGCTATACGTATTACACGTCCAATGCCGGACTGCCCACGTTACGCCATGCTCTGGCCCGTTATTACCGGAGACTGCACGGAGTCGAGCTGGACGCGCTGAGCCAGATTGTGATTACCGCCTCGGGTGTCCAGGCGCTGAATGTCGCGATCCGCTGTCTGCTGGATCCCGGAGATGAAGCCCTGGTTCTCACTCCCAACTGGCCGAATGGTGCTGCCATCGTGCAGATGTGCAATGCTGTGCCGGTCGAGGTGCCGCATGCGGTCGAAGGCGACCGGTTCGGGATTGATTTCGATGCTCTTGAAGAGGCAGTTACGCCTCGAACGCGCATGCTGCTGTATACGTCGCCCTCTAACCCGCTTGGCTGGGTAGCGACTGACGAAGATCAAAGACGTTTGCTCGAGTTCAGCCGACGTCACAAAATCTGGCTGATGGCTGATGAGGTGTATGAACGCCTGAACTTCCCCGAGGGCGGTGGCACTACGGCCGCTCCAAGCATCCTCAAGAAGGTCACCAGTGATGATCCGGTGGTGGTGATTCAGTCGTTTTCCAAGGCGTACTGTATGACGGGCTGGAGGCTTGGGTGGCTGGTCACGACGAACCCGGAGCTGGCGCGACAAGCTGCGGTTTTCAACGAGTTTACGGTTATCCACGCTGCGAGCTTCACGCAACGAGCGGCGGAAGTCGCGCTGGAACAAGGCGAGTCGGCAGTGACGAGCATGGTGGAGCAATACCGTTCGAATCGCGACTATGTCATCGAGCGTTTGTCCGCGATGCCGGGTGTGTCTGTTCCCCTGCCTGAGGGTGCATTCTATGTCTTTCCCCGGATGGAAGGATTGACGGATTCGTTTGAATTCTGTCGCGAAATGCTGCTCGAAACGCGCGTGGGCATTGCTCCTGGTTCCGCATTCGGAGCTGGCGGAGAAGGCTCCGTCAGGCTCTGTTATGCGTCCGAGCACTCTGTGCTCGAGCGTGCCTTCGACCGCATGGAACCGTTTGTACGGCGCTGGTACAAGGGTCCGGTGCGGGAACAATCGCAATCAGCCTAGTGTCTAAGGCTCCGTGCTTCCCAGAGGTTGTGCGATTGTGTGCCTGTTTGCGCTGCATGCCTGTCTGGCAGATGAGCCGCAGACAGAAGTAGAGAGCGCGCGAAAGTTAGTCCTCGCCGATAAACCTGCCGAGGCGCTCGCGGCACTGCAACAGCTTCGCTCGCGCGCGCTTCAAACACGCGACGATCAGCTGGGCCTTGCGGTAAATGCGCTGCTGCTAACTCTGGCGCGGTCGGCCGGCGAATGGCAACGCACAGAAGATCTCATCAACGAGAAATTAGATTTAACTCGTCGGCTGTATCCGGATGACAAACCGGCGGTCGCGAACGTTTACAGCGAACTGGCGGCCGCACGGCGAGGTGAAGGCAAACTTCCTGAAGCAATCGCGTCACTTCAGGAAGGCATCCAGATGCGTTCGCGGCTGGCGCCCACGGTTGAACTGGCCCGTGACTGGACGACACTTGGATCCATTCAGCTCGATTCGAAGCAGTTCGAAGAAGCGAAGACGTCTCTGCTTCGAGCCGTCGAGTTATGGCGGCAGCTAATGCGCAGCGATCCCGAGGTACTGACTGCGCTCGAGCCGCTGGCTGGACTGTTGCGCGACGCTGCGGATTATGTGAATGCGGAACCCCTCTACACTCGGGCGCTTCGGATCCGCGAGATGGCGTTTGGACCAGATTCGCCAGAGCTGTTGGGGGCACTGGACAGCGTCGCTTACGTTTATTTTGGCGAGAAGAAGTTCGCCGAATCCGAGCCTCTCTACCAGCGCTTGCTCTCGCTTTGGGAGGTAACGGCTGGTCCGGAGCATCCGATGGTGGCGCTCACGCTGGATAAACTGGTGACATTCTACCTGGAGCAGAATCGGTTCGAAGAGGCCGCGACGCTTGCCGATCGCGCTGTCGAGCTTCGCGCACGCGCGTTAATCACCTCGTACCGGTCACGCGCACGAGTCGCGGCCGGGCAGAACGAAGGGCAATCCGCGGTTGACCTCATCACAAAGGCAGATAAGGTTCGGGAACTCGCTGGAATCGCAAAGCCGAATCAAATGGTTCTGCCAGCCCCCAAGGACGCACAGGTAGTTCGCCACCCAGCCCCGGGTCGTGCGAAGCCACGTTAACAAAACACGGCCAAATAAGGCTGAGCTAAGGCCGGCCGTCTTCCGGAAAGACAGCGTAACCAGATGGAGGCGCGAACAGCGACTCGAGAAGCTGCAACCGGCGCTTCAGATACCGGCTGGGAATCTGGCGAGGGCCGGTTTCTACGTCGATGTCGCAGCAAATGCCGTGCAGATACAACGTGAGAGTGTCCACGAACGACTGCCGAACGTAATCCCGAAAGACCTTTGTTTCCTTCTCGCCGGGGTTCTTTTGGGTCAGCAAAGCCTGCTTCACTGTCCAACTGTTCGCATCTACCTCGCCGTGAACCTTGATCCGCAGCTCTTCGCGAACGAGATCGGCATACCGGTTGATTGCATCGGAGCTGATTTGTTCTGCGACGAGGCCAGCGAGCAAATTGTAGAAATGGTAATGGTACTCGGCGACTTCCTGATCCTTAAGGGCAAACGCCAAGACTGTTTCGTCACGTGAAACCACGCAGGAAGTCCAGGAAACGTTATCCTCTGACGGCGGTGCGTCTGTGACCAAATCGCTCTGCTTTCCCGCAGCTCGGACTCGCTCCAGATAAGGAACCAAAAGGATGCTGATCTTCGGTAAGTGCGACAAAACGGAGGGCGGCAGCGCGGCGATAGGTTCTTCGAGGTATTCCCGGATGTCTTCGTCCGTCAGGGGCAGGCCAGTGAAGTAGTACGAGAAAGGCTTTCGTAAGGGGATCATCTCGCGACGGATCCTCTCAACGTACTGACCAACACTTAAATTCGCGGGAACACTATTGGCGGGCATTGGAAACGACCACAATTCTAACAGCACTGGCCCACACCGGGGCGTGCCAGCTAGTTCAAATATGGTAGATGATGAACCCCGGTCAGACGTTGCTGGAAAGGTGTCGTCTACACTGGTGCTTTGATCCTTACCCTGACGATTAACCCTGCCCTGGACCGAAATGTTACTGTCGACAGGCTGGCTTTCGAGGATCGGGGATATATTCTCTCCCGCAGCGAATCTCCGGGCGGGCGAGGAATCAACGCTTCTCGAGTTATCCACTCCTTCGGCGGAAAGACGCTCGCGATCGCCGCTGTAGGCGGCGAAAACGGTGCCTTGTTCGAAAAGCTGACGGACGGGATTGGTTTTCCTTTGGAAATGTTTCGCATTCATGGCGAAATGCGCACGAATTTGACGATCACCGACAAGCAGGGGCTGACCGTCAAGTTGAATGAGCAGGGACCAAGGATTAGCCGCCGTGAGCTGGAAGGCGTCGCCTCGGTGGTGGAGAAGAACCTCTCGAAAGCGAAATGGTTCATGATATGCGGAAGTCTTCCACCGGGAGTTCCGTCGACCTTTTATCGCGACATTGTCGAGCTTGCGACGAAGAAAAAGGTTCCAACGCTTCTGGACACCGATGGTGATGCGCTGCTCCATGGGATGGAGGCTGTTCCAACAATCGTGAGCCCAAATCAGCAGGAAGCGGAACGCCTGCTAAACCGGGCTCTGGTCACCCGGACGCACCTGATTGATGCGGTGCAGCGGTTGCATGGCATGGGAGCGCAATCGGTTGTGCTTTCGCTTGGAAGTCGAGGTGCGATCGCGCACAGCGGCCATGAAATTGTCGAAGCAATTCCCCCTCGGGTGGATGCGATTTCTCCCATCGGAGCGGGCGATGCGCTTGCAGCCGCGTTTACGTGGGCGATGGCTCAGGGCAGGCCGTTTATCGATGCCGTACGATGGGGCGTTGCGGCCGGAACGGCGTCAGCAAAACTGCCCGGTGTGACGTTTGCGGATCTGCCGCAGACGCGCGAGGTCTACGGACAGGTCGAGGTTCGGTTTATAAGCTGACATCCATAGTCGAGCGGAAGCTGGCGTACGGCGGGGCTTGCCGTGGCAAAGCAAGGTTAAGTTGCGCGGAACTTAATCGTACTTTTCGACGACAATGCGTTTGCGATCCAGTCCGACGGCTTTGAGCTGATTACGGACGTCCTCGACCATTTCCTTCATCCCGCAGATGTAGACATCCATATCACGCCTGTCACCAAGGGCCTCGAGCACATATCTCTGGACGCGGCCGGTGCGACCGGTCCAGTTATCACCGGGGCGCGTGAGTGTGGGCCAGAAGTGGAAGTTCGGATATTGCTCCTCCAGCGCCGCGAACTGCTCACGATAAAGCAGCGCCTTCCTCGAATCTCGCGCCGAGGATGAGGGTGATGTCGCGGTCGCCTCCGCTGCCGAGGTACTCCATCACCATTCCCCGGAATGGTGCGATGCCGGTTCCGGTGGCGACGAGAATCGAATCGCTCACCGGATTGCGCCAGACGAAATACCCGAGTGGGCCGCGCATCTCGACCGTATCGCCCGGCTCCAGTCCGAAAAGAAATGGCGAGAATGAGCCTTCCTCGACGAGATTCAGGCAAAGCTCGAAGCGATTGCCGCCGGCGGGCGATGCTGTTGAGTACGCACGAGTAATTTTCTTTCCGTTGACTTCTCGCGTCAGCGACACGAACTGGCCTGACGTATAGATCAGCTCGTCGACGTCAGGCACTTCAAAAGTAAAATGACGGACCTGTGGACCGATGGCGTGCGATTCAATCAGACGAGCGTGCATGAGTGCGGGGGTCAAGAGCCTCCAGTGCACGTCCGATCATCACGTCGACCAGTGCGGGATGACCTTCGAGTGGACTGGTGATCTCGATATCCAAATCAGTATAGATGCTGCGGAGGTCGTCTACGATGGCGGGAAGATCACGGCGGAGGTGAATCCCAAGAGTCAGGAAGAACGGCACCACGACGACTCTGCCGGCGCCTTTCGCACGGACCTGGCGCACTGCTTCACGAAGATCGGGATGCCCCAGTTCCAAAAACGCGGTCTCGACTATTGGAAAATGGCCGCGCTGAGCCATCTCGGCCGTCATCGCTCGCACGCCGTCGTTGGCTGCTTCGACGCTGGAGCCGTGGGCGAAGACCACGATCGCGGTCATGGCGTGATGATCAGGCCGCTGCCGGCCTCGCCGGGTTCGATCAGCGGTTCATCCTGCGCTTCGGCCTGACTGCCAGGTGTTCCGGGACGGAAGAAGGAGCGCAGAAAATCGATAAAGGCCCGCCCTTTCGGCCGTCCATTGTTGTGCTGAATCTCCAGCCGCTGGAGAAAGGCGAGTACGCCGAGAACGTCGGAATCGCGCACGGACTGGCCATGTTTCTGTGCGCGTTCCCGGAGATCCGCGACGTCTTTCTGGACGCCATCGTGAATCAAACGCGCAAGCGGGTTATCGGGGCGGGACTCGTAGACGAGGCCGCTCTGGAGTGTTCGCCAGGTCTGTACGAGCGATGCCAGCGCCTGCTTCACGTCAGTGTCGACGATCCGATTATTGTTGTCCTTCAGCGCATTGCCTGCAATGGCGGCGGCGAGGATGATGAGCAGCGCCTCATTCCGCTGCAGGAAGGCTTCGTCCACCTTGATGTCGGTATTCGGAAATTGCTGCGGGTCGACATCAGGAAGACGTTCGCGGCGGCGTGCCTCCTGAAGATAGCTGCATTCGAGGGGACAGTTGACCGTCACCTCACGCTCCGTTCCACAACAGATCGGGCAGATGTCACCGCCCACGCCGGGGCAGTAGCGTTTCGGTTTTCTTTTCCCGCAGATGGCGCAAAGCGCGGCGGAATCCGCCATAATTCCCATCGTTGCACAGCTGACCCGGCGGATATGCTGGAATCGTATGCCGCGAACGGACCTCTACATCAAAGTTGTCGTCGACCACGACGAAGAAGACACTCCTCAGAAGCTGGCCGCCGAAGTCTGCCGGCAGATTGAGAGGGTTTACGGTGTACGTGTGGCTGAGCTGACGAACTTTCTAACTCGTGAGCGGAGTTGAGAATGTTGACGCCGTCACAACGGAGCGGACCGCCACCGTTCATTCATTCCAATGAGGGCGGATCCGCCCTGTGCCCGGCAAGCAAGTCGGCATAGACACGGCGGAAATAACCGTCGGTCATTCCCGCAATGTAGTCGCAGACGCGCCGTTGCAGCGGCTCGGATTCATCGGCGGACTCCGGCAGTCGGGCCGGATGGTTCATCAGGAACTGGAACAACATGGCGACATTTCGGGCCGAGGCGTCGCGTTCTGCTACGAGAACCTGCGAGTAGTACACGCGCTCGCGCAGGAATCGCTTCAGAGCCACATTCGTTTCTTCCGCTTCCGCCGTGAACCGCACGAGTCTTTGCGGGAACAGCCGAACGTCGCTGACGGATTTGACCTGCGCATCACGGGTTGCGGCGACCGTACCGTCCATTAGTCCGGTCACGAGCAGGTTCATAAGCATCCGGAGTGATTCCAAAAACCGGAGCTTCTGGCTGGCGCCCGCAAACTGTGTTTCCACCGTATCGTAGAATTCGTCGTAGTTCGGGACGGATTCCACGATCTGTTCCATGGTGAACAGACCACACGAGAAGCCGTCGTCGAGATCGGCCGTGTTGTAGGCAATCTCATCGGCTGAATCGATGATCTGTGCTTCGAGCGGCGGCCGGAGGCCCGGGAGATACTCGTCGAGTTCGGGGACTTCACCCGGCTCGAAATCCCTGGAATGCTTGGCGATGCCCTCACGTGTTTCGAAGGTGAGATTCAGGCCCGGAAACCTCGCGTAGTGCTGCTCGCCGCGGTCCACGATTCGGAGCGAGTGGAGGTTGTGGTCAAAACGATCGCCGTACTGCTGCATCTGGCGATCGAGTTCTTCTTCTCCGGAGTGGGCGAACGGCGGATGACCGATATCGTGCGCCAGTGCGAGTGCTTCGGTCAGATCTTCGGTAAGTCCGAGTGCTCCGGCGACCGTGCGTGAAACCTGTGCCACCTCGATGGTGTGGGTCAGACGGTTCCGGAAATGATCGTGCATGTCCGGGCTGAAGACCTGAGTTT
Source organism: Bryobacteraceae bacterium (assembly GCA_963794765.1). Classification (GTDB taxonomy): domain Bacteria; phylum Acidobacteriota; class Terriglobia; order Bryobacterales; family Bryobacteraceae; genus JAWXCM01. The sequence continues at coordinate 416,444 of CAWCGC010000028.1, forward strand.
TGTCTTCCAGCCGGCGAAAAGCTCGGGCATGTACAATTCGATCGCGATCGCGGGCGAAATCGTTTCGATAAGGATGCGGTATTTCGGGGTAGCGCCGTCCGCGACTTTCCGCCAGCGGAAAGCTCAAATATGCCAGCGGCGGCGCCAAGATTACTTACCGGCGGGAATCGTGCTCAGCAGCGTGATTGCTGCGCGGCTGACCGCGCTTCGGGAAGTCCGGAGCGGTTCGAGAAGCTTGCGGGCCTCAGCGGGATTGGATTTGGCGAGCAGTTCACCGAGCTTGTATGTCGCTTCTTCCTTCGAAACCATGATGGTCGGATGGTCCATCAGGTCACGCAGGAGCTTTTCTGCATCTTTGGGACGCCCGGTGGCAGTGTAAATGTCGGCCAGGGAGAGCTTCGCCTGTGACGCGAAGTTCGTTTTTCCAGAGTCGGCGACCGTCTTGAGGTGCTTCTCCGCTTCCGCAGTGTTGCCTTTATCCGCTGCGTTGATGCCGAGATAATACTCAGCGATGATGCCCTCGGTCGTGCCGGAGTATTTCGAAGCCAGATCCTGCCATACCTTCCCGACAGCAGCATCTTTTGCTTGTTGTGTTGGGAAGCCGATGAGAAATTCGTTGTTCGGCTGACCAACCTGAGCTTCCTGAGTACGAACAGCTACTCGCAGCGCATCTTCGCGGACGGCAGCTTCGTGCTGCATGTACCAGTAGAGACCGACCGCGATCACCACGACCCCGAGCGCGATCGCGCCGTAGCGGATCAGTTGCGTGCGATGGGCTGACGCGTATTCGACCGTTGTGCCGACTTGTTCGACAAATTTGTCGTGCTTGAGTTCCAGACGATGAGCTCTGTCCACGGGGAAAAAAACCTCAGAAGGGAAAACACTAGTTTAACACTTCATTTCCGGATCCCGGCGTCCAGCCATTTGTGGACCCAAACGACATCCGCTTTATGCGGCTCGCAATTGAGCAGGCCCGGTTAGGCGACCAGACTCCCGGCGCAGGCGAAGTCGGCTGCGTGATCGTCAGAGATGGCGAGGTGGTCGCCGAGGGTCATAACGAAGCCGATCTCCAGCATGATCCGACAGCACACGCCGAGATTGTCACGCTCCGGAAACTCGGCCAGAAGTGGAAGACCATCGATTTCCGCGGGTGCACGCTGTACTGCACCTTACAGCCGTGTACGATGTGCGCCGTAGCGTGTATTTGGGCAAAGATAACAAGGATCGTTTACGGCGCGACGAGACGCGACGTCCATAGTATGTACTTCGACGTGAAACACATCAACGCAGCCGACGTAATCCGGGATGCATTCCGGGAGGATATCGAGATTGTCGGCGGCGTCCTGGCGCAGGAGTGCTCGAGGTTTTACTATCGGCCGGGGGATCATCCGCCGGAAGAGGAGGTCGAGAATGAGTAGCCGTCCGAAGGTGACCGGAATTATGGAGTCAGCGCTGTATGTCGCGGACCTGGACCGTTCGCTCGATTTTTACCAGAGGGTTTTTGGATTTCCCACGATCGTGCGGCAGGGAGATCGAGTTCATGCCCTTCGCGTTTCCGACCATCAGATTCTGCTCCTGTTCCTGAAAGGATGCTGCCGCAAGCCATACATTTTGCCGAACGGCAAGATTCCGTCACATGACGGCCAGGGCACGCTTCACTTCGCTTTTGCGATCGAAAAGCACGAAGTACAGCATTGGCGTGACTGGCTGATGGAACTGAACGTTCCAATCAGCAGCGAGGTCGAATTCAGCGAAGGCCGGCGAAGCATTTACCTCCGCGATCCCGACGATCACCTGGTGGAACTGGCTACACCGGGGATTTGGGATATCTATGAAGAGATGGCGGGCTGACAGGGAAGAAATAGCCGGCTTGAGACGCGGAGGGTTGAGCGGAAGTCCTCCGGTGTGATTGAATCGGGTTGTGAAATTACTGCTCGCCACTCTGCTTGTCACGGTGCCGCTGCTTGCTGACGTGAAGTTTGACCGCAAAGCGGATCAAATTGACATCACGATCGACGGCACCGCGTTTACCACCTTCTATTTCGGTTCGAATCTCAATAAACCCTACCTCCATCCGCTCCGTGCCGCCGACGGGACCATCATGAGCCGCCGCTGGCCCATCGAGACCGATGTCGCCGGCGAATCGAAGGATCATCCTCACCATCAGGGTGTGTGGCTGGGTGAAAAGTATGTTAACGGAGTGAATTACTGGGAGAATTCGAAGCTCGGACCGGGAATCGGCAAAATCACCCTGGACCGCATCGTGTCGGTAAAGGGCGGCAAGACGGGCGTGATTGAAGCTGTCTTCAACTGGGTGGATCCGGACGGAAAGACGGTGCTGCGGGAAGACCGTACGATGAAGTTCTACTCAGGCACCGGGCAGAACCGGATGTTCGACTTTGACGCGAAGCTGACCGCCGTCAACGGCCCGGTGAACTTCGGTGATACCAAGGAAGGCACCTTCGCGATCCGGCTCAACGACAAGCTGACTGAGAAATCCAAAGGTGGGATGATGACCAACGCCGAGGGCGCGAGCGGGATGAAGAATGTCTGGGGCAAGACTTCGCCCTGGGTTGATTATTCGGGAACGATCGACGGAAAGCCTGTCGGAGTCGCGATCCTGAACAATCCGTCAAGCTTCCGTTATCCGACGCGCTGGCATTCTCGCGACTACGGTTTGTTTGCCGCAAATCCGTTCGGCGAAAAAGAGATGGCCACCGGGAAAGAATCTAAAGAGGGCAACTACATTCTGGAAAAGGGACAGTCGATTGACCTTAAGTACAGGGTCATTGTTCACCCTGGCGCCGCGTCGGATGCGCATATCGCGGATCTGTTTGCGCAATACAGTAAGTAGTTACTGTCTGAAGATCTCAGCCAGGGCAGGCTCGCAGTCGGTGTAACGAAAATGGAAGCCGGCCCGCGAAGCTGCTTCCGGGATAACCCGCAGGCTCGCGACGAGCGCTGATGCGGCTTCGCCGTAGAGCAACTTCAGTCCGAAAACTGGTACCGGAACAACAGAGGGTTTCCCCAGCGCGTGGCCGAGCGCGTGCGCGAAGTCGACATTGCGGACCGGATTGGGAGCGGTGCCGTTTACCGGACCGTTGATGGTGTTGTTCTGCAACAGGAAGACGTAAAGGTCTGTGATGTCGTCGATGTGGATCCATGAGACCCACTGACGTCCGGAGCCGACCGGGCCGCCGATGCCGGCCCGGAACGGCGTCGCCATTTGCTTCAGCGCGCCGCCGTTGTTGCCGAGAACGATCCCGGTTCGGACCATCACCACACGACAGCCAGTCTGCACGGAGCGCATTGCTTCGCGCTCCCACTCGACGCAAACTTCTGCGAGGAAATCTTTGCCGGGGTTTGAGGATTCGGTCAGTACATCATCGCCGCGGTCGCCGTAGTAACCGATTGCTGACGACGAGATCAGGACCGGGCTTGTTTGGGCTTGCCGGATTCCGTCGACGAGGTTCCGGGTACCCAATACGCGGCTGTCGCGAATTCTGCGCTTGACGTCCGCGTTCCAGCGCTGAGCCACTGGTTCTCCGGCCAGACTGAAAACGGCTTCGACGCCCTCGAGCGCCCGGGGATCGGGTGCGTCCGCGAGTGCATTCCAGGCGAAGTGCTGCGTTTCAGGAATTCCGGTTGGACGTCTTCCAAGTGTTCGGACGTGATGGCCTTCGCGCTGTAGTCGTGCAATCAGATGCGAACCGAGAAATCCGGAAGCACCCGTTATTGCGATGATCACAAGGCCGCCGCAAGCTCCTGGCCAGTACGCCAGAGATGATCAATTTCCCGAATATATGCCTGGATGTTCGTCTTTCGCTTCAGGCCTTCATACGACATATAGCGCAGGCGCCCGAAGATCGGGCGTTCACTCCACGGACGATCGTGCAGGCCGAAGCACCACAGCACTGACGTATACGTGTTCGGATCGCGGCCATCGAGAGCGTATTTTTCGTGAAGCCAGATCATGATGTCGAACGCTTCCTGGTATGTCGGGCACCACTCGATCAGCTTCTTGCCCCAGTACATTCGGTAGTAGCCGTGCATCTTGCCGCGCACGAGAAGCTCCTTCTGCGTCGCGTTCCAGATATCATCGTACGTCTCGCCGCGTTCGAGTTGGGTGTGCGTGAAGGTCACAGGACGTTCATCCTGCGCATGTTCGGACAGGGTCTGTTTGCACCAGTCCGGCAGTGAGTCCAGTGACGTGAAATCCGAGTGTCGGGTGAAGTTGAAACCGAGCTCGCGGCGAACGATCAGCTCCTCCAGAAACTCGGCAGAGCTGAGCTTGTGCTTCGCTGCGTACTCACGCACCGTCAGCGCTACTTCGAGGGCGGAGATTTGGCCGAAGTGCAGGTAAGGGCTGAGGTTCGAGGTCGCGTGCTGCGATGGCTCGTTCCGCTCGTCGGCGTAGCGCTTTAGCCGGTCGCGGAGGAACAGGTCGAGGCGCTTGCGTGCATGATCGTAGCCGCCCCTGAACGTCGACGACGGCTTGACGCTGTGGTCGATTTCGCAGGACGCCACGAGTTCGGGGATGTTGTCTGCCGTGACTTCGACGTCCATGTCCGGAGTGGGCAATGTCCAGCGGTGACGAAGCTGCGGCATCGAGAACTCCCGGAGATAATCCGGGAGGAGCCGGTGGATCTTCGGGCGGATTGTGTATGCGGCCCATTCCCGCTTCGGAAAGCAGTTCATCGGCACAATGCAGCTGGAATCGACCGCGTGGAACGCAACAGCGATCTTCGGCGGGACGCTCCGGTTGTGCTTCGCCGGGATAAAAGTCGGGTAATCATCGGTGACTACGAGTGCGGCTTTCGAGGCGAGCTTGTATACAACATCGTTCGGATCGCGGCGGCGGCGCCGAAGATAGAAACAATATCCTGCTCCGAGCTTCCGGACGGCGGCGCCGAACTCCGGGACGTTCTCCAGCATGAACGTGTGGATTCGATCGTTTGCCGACGGGTAGGTGCAGGTCAGGCCTTCATACACCAGCAGCGGCAAACCGAGTTCATTCGCCTTCGTGGTCGCATAAGCGAGCGCGTGGTTGTAAGCGGCCCGCCGGTTCATCTGGGACCAATAGAGGACGTACTCCGCCGAGGTCCGCACCGGGTCATCGTTTAGTTTTCGAACGCGTTCTTCCACGTATTGAGGGGATGCGGAACGACGTACGCCAGCTACAATAAAAGGGCTGTTTCCCTTACCATGCGGGCTCTGAATCGCGCGAAATTGCTGTGGGGTTATCTGCGCCGCCGGACTCGCCTTTCCGGACTGCCAGTGGAGTACATCGTCGAGACCACGGCGAAGTGCAACCTCTACTGCCCGATGTGCCCTCGCGAAACGCACAAACAGCCCAAGGAAGACATGGCGGACGAGATCTTCTCACGTCTTGTCAACGAGGCGGGCAACTCCGCCGAGCACATGATGCTGATCGGGCTGGGTGAACCGTTTCTCGATCCGAAGATTTTCGACCGCATCGAGTATTGCGACCGGCACAACATATCGACGCTGCTTTCGACGAACGGCACACTTCTTGACGGGGAGAACGCTGCCAAACTGCTGGACACGCCGCTGGAGCACATTACGCTGAGCTTCGACGGATCCACCAAAGAGTCCTTCGAGTACTATCGAAAGGGCGCGAAGTTCGAGCGCGTCCGAGACAACTTCGTCCGCTTTGCGCGGATGAAGCATGAGCAGCGGCGTAAGCTGCAGATTGTCGTGCAGATGGTCCGTATGGAGCGGAATGCAGCATGAAGTCGATGACTTCGTGAGGTTCTGGTCGGCTGTGCCCGGAGTGGACCAGGTTCGAATCAAAGCGGACGAGACGAATCTGATGCAGCCCGAAGGCGGGCACGAACCAGAAGACTGGAAGTATCCCTGCCACTACCTTTGGCGGGGTCCGATGTACGTGAAGCAGAACGGTGATGTTTATCCGTGCTGCCAGAGCTACATGCTGGACATGGCACCGGTAGGGAACATCGGTCGTGAGGATTTGAAACAGATCTGGAATGGTCCGCCGATGGAAACGCTTCGTTCGGCGCACGTTTCGGGTCGGGCAGGTGAGATCGAGGCCTGCTCGCGTTGTTTTACGACGATTCCGCACCCTGCCCTCGTCGCCGGGAGCCTGGTGCTGCACGGGCGTACCGTCCGCACACTGCTGCCGGTTGTGGAGCGGCTCGTTTATTTGTCAAAGCTTCCGGCGAAGTGGTTGAGACCGCCGAAGCCACCCACTGCACCATCCAAGCCCGAGGAACTGGTACAGATCCAGTCGTCACCCGAACGCTGAAAAACAAAACGGGCGAGGATTGGTTGTCCCCGCCCGTTTTTACATTCCGCGTGCGACTATTTGAACGTCACGCCGGCCTGGCTGATGGTGATGTCATAGTTGGCAACCAGGTAGTCGACACCCGTCGCCACCATGCGAACACCCGGGCCGGCAGTGCCTACACTGAGCGAACCGCCCACGCCAGGAACGCTGACTCCTCCGGTGGGAAGCGAGGTGGTCGCAGGCAGCTTCCCGAGTACGTCGGCAGGAACCGTGAAACTACCTGCCGAGGTCTTGGCGATGCAGCTGAAGCTCGAACTGCTGAAGCTTCCGGTTGACAAGTTAATGCTGCTGCTCCCGCCCGAGATCGTCGTGTTGGTGCTCGGATCGCCTCCGGTCCAGGTAACGTTGAGTCCCTGGGTCCGATCGACAGTCGTTATGCTCGCGCGATTGGTCCACTGGAAGTCGGTGCTCACCTTCAGTTGTCCGGAGAAAGTGCCGACGTCACCACCACCGGTGTTGGAGATGGTGTAGGTCCCGGGATCCAGGTAGTTACCCGGCGTGCCATTACCAATGGTCGCCGAATACGAGATGAGTTGGCCCAGACCGGGAACGACCGTTGTCTGCTTCGGAGCCGATTTGCTTCCCGCAGGTCCGCTGGTAGTGATTGCTGAGCCTGCGTCAAGGTAGGCGATGTTGAGATTGAGACCGGCGAATGGATTCGTCGCTGCGGAGGTGACCGTGGTGACCGTGCACGCGCCGATCGTTTGCTGGAAGAATGGCAGCGAACCCTGCAGTGCGAAGACTTTCTGCAAATCCGCGCCGCTGATTTTGGTGAAGGTGCCGTTCAGAGTGTCTTCGGTCTTCGCAGTCGCACCAGTGTAGGTTGTGGTGCGGTCGAGGTTAATGTATCCGCCACGGAACTGACCTGCAGCGGCCCACTGGCTGATATCCGACTGGCTGATCGTTGTGCCCGTTCCCGAGGAAGGGGTGGGGCAGTTGCCGCCATTTGCCGCGACCGGGATCGTGGTCTGGTTGCTCTGGATCGTGCCCGTCTTCACCAGGACCGTGACGTCGCAACTGGGAGTCACACCCGCGGGAACCTGAACGTTGATCTGGTCCAGTCCGGGATAGATTGTGCGGCCATGATACAGAACCGTTGCCTGGAGGCCGCCAATCTCGACCGTGATCGGCACATTGGTCAGGTCTGCCTGAGTCTGCTGGACGCTTTCGTCACCCTGCACAGGACCGAGACCGCTTCCGTAAAAGACCAGAGTGTCGTTCGGCTTTGCCGAATTGTTTAGGGCGAGCAGCTTGTTGCTGGCGTCGAACACGGCGGCTAAACCTGAGCCGGTGCCGTTGATCGTAAGAGTGCCGAACGCGCTCCGGACGACTGTGATGGGAGCGGCCGCGCTCGTCTGGCCGTTGTTGGTGACCGTGATCGTACCGGTGCCGACGGGCGTGCTGGACGGCAGGATCCCGCCAAGTTGTCCCGGCGTGATGTAGTACAGCAGGACTTTGGTCGTCGTGCCGCTGACGGTCACGTTGGCCGAGACGCCGTTCAAAGCGGTCTGTAGCGGAGGATTCTGCAGGTCCGTGCTGCCGTTGGCGAGATTCGAGCCTTTAATAATGAAAATCGAACCCTCTGCAATGCCGTAGTTAGGATTCCCAGGCAGCAGGTAGCTGTAGTTGTTTTGCACCTGATCGATGCGGGGCTGCGCGAACAAAGCGCTGGTGACAATTGCCAGACCGGCAATCATCTTCAATAAGAGGGACAGTTTCATTTACCCTTCCGAAAGTTTTTATAAAACTAGTACTCCGAGCATCAACGTACTGTATGACACAGCACAACAATGTGCTCCGTTTAGCATACGCGAGAACGATTCGTAAATCAGATCACATCTCGCGCGGAGCGATATTGAGGGCCTTCATTTTGCGATACAGGTTCGATCGCTCGAGACCAAGTATTTCGGCTGTTCGTGTGATGTTGCCCTGTGTCTCTTCCAGTTTTCGGAGTATGTATTCTCTTTCGGCTGCTTCGCGGACGTCCTGCAGACTCGCAAACCGTTCGACGGGGCGGTCCTGGGCCGGCTTGCGGGGGAGTGTCAGCGGGATGTGACGAGCATCGATCCGAACCTGGGGGTTCAAAATCACGATGCGCTCCATCAGATTCCGCAATTCGCGAATGTTCCCGGGCCAGGAATAATCGCAAAGAAGGGCGTAAGCTTCGGGTGTCAGCTCTTTCGGTTTGCGTGCGTAAGCGTGAGCAAACTCACGCAGGAAGTGTTCTGCCAGCAGAGGTACGTCCTCTATCCGCTCCCGTAGCGGCGGCACGTAGAACGGGATTACGTTCAGGCGGTAAAAGAGGTCCTCGCGGAAGTTTCCGCGCGCTATCTCCTCTTCCAGATTCTTGTTTGTGGCGGCGACGATCCGGACGTCGACACTCACGGATTCCTGAGCGCCTACAGGTTCAAAGCGCTGCTCATCCAGAGCTCGCAGAACCTTCGACTGAGTTCGCAAACTCATGTCTCCGACTTCGTCGAGAAAGAGGGTTCCTCCATCCGCTTTTCGAAGCTTGCCGACTTTGTCGTCGCTCGCGCCGGCGAAGCTGCCTTTCCGGTGGCCAAAGAGCTCGCTTTCAATAAGGTCTTCCGGAATCGCGGCACAGTTGACCTCTACGAAGGGGTCGCTGGCGCGAAGGCTCATCTGATGGATTGCGTGCGCGACGAGTTCTTTACCGGTGCCGCTCTCGCCATAGATGAGGACCCGGCCGTTAGTGGCCGCCATTAGAGCCAGCTGCTGACGCAGTGCCTTAATCGGAACACTTTCGCCGATGATGTCGGGCCGAGCATCACGATCGCGCAACTGCTCTACGTCGCGTTCCAGTCTGTGCTGTTGCGCGGCATTCTTGACCGTGACTGCGACCTTATCGATGGTGAGCGGTTTCTCGAGGAAGTCGAAGGCACCCAACTTGGTCGCTTTCACCGCTGCTTCGATGCTGCCGTGGCCCGAGATCATGACAACGGCAGGCCGGTCTCCGACCGGGAAAATTTGAATACGAGAGAGCACTTCCAGGCCATCGATGCCCGGCAACCAGATGTCAAGCAACACAACGTCGAATGAGCGTTCCTCAAGACGCGCGAGTGAACTCTCGCCATCGGCTGCGCAATCCACCTCGCAGCCTTCATCGCGGAGCACGCCACGAAGAGAGTCTCTTATGCCCGGCTCATCATCGACCACCAGAACACGAATTGGCCTCAAGCGGACGTCTCCTCACCGACGCCAACGGTAGCACTGGAATCACTCGACTGCACAGACAGCGCCGGTATCTCGACGATGAAACGGGCGCCAACCGGGGTGTTGTCTTCCACGCGAATGTGTCCGCCGTGTTCGGAGAGGATATGACTGACGATCGCAAGACCCAATCCTGTGCCGCGTGTCTTGGTAGTAAAGTACGGGAGAAACAAACGTTCTTTGACCTCTGGCGAGACCCCGCAGCCTGTATCCGCTATCGTCAGTTCGACGCTGTCCGGGGCTGGGCAGCTTGTACCAATGTACAGACGGCGGACGAGGGACTCGTCCATCGCTTCTGCGGCGTTGTCGACGAGGTTGATAACAAGACGCTTGAACTGCTCGCGGTCAATGCTAACCGCGGGCAAGCCAGGTGCGAGGTCACGAATAACGTCGATACCCGAGAGCCTTCCTGCAAAGACCGACAGCGCGTTTTCGACGACCTGATTCAGGTCCGATTCTACGGGCTGGGCCGCCGGGAAGCGCGCGAACTGAGAGAACTCATCCACGAGCGTTCGGAGCGACGTGACCTCTGACGAGATCATTTGCGTGCACTCACGAATAATCTGATGTGTCTCGGGTCCTGCCGGGCGATCGATTTGGCGCTGGATTCTCTCCGCGCAGAGTCCGATTGGAGTCAGAGGATTCTTGATTTCGTGAGCGATTCGGCGAGCGACTTCGTGCCACGCGGCTGCTTTCTGCGCGCGGAGCATGTCGGTCGTATCTTCGAGGACGATGACAAATCCCGGTTTCAGCGCGTCTTCAAGTGCTGCGACCGTCATCGAGACCTGCATCAGTTTGCCGTCTCTCCGAAGATCGATCTGACTGGCCGCGACGCCAATCCGGCGCGCTCGATTCATCAGATAGCGAATTTCGCTTACGTCCTCTGCGTTGAACAGGTCCCGCAACGTTCGTGCCAACTCCACGCGCTCGGCTGGAAAAAGGCCTTTCAGCGCGCGGTTGACGGCCTGGATCTGACCATCTGCTTTTACCGAGATAACACCCGTAGGAATACTTTCGAGGATGGCTTCGGTGAATCGCCGGCGTTTTTCCAGCTCACGGCTGTTTGCTTCCAGCTCGCATGTCATCTGGTTGAATGCGTGTACGAGGGTCGCGAGTTCATCGATGGCGCTGACTTCCACGCGGTAGCTGAGGTTGCCTCGCCGAATCTCCTGCGCGGCGCCCAGCAGAGCCGCGATAGGAATACTGATCAGACGCGCCATGAACAGCGCCAGCCACGTAGCCACGAAAAGAACGAACAGCGCAATCAGCGCCAGCAGCTGGAAATAGATATTACGGGCAGTATTGCGTTCGTCTTTCAGGCGGTTGTAGCGATCTACCGATTTCTGAATGTCCCTCTGCGTCTGTTCCAGATCAAGCGGCAGAAAACTGGTTAATGTGATATCGCCGCGCTTGACCTCGACGGCCTGGCGTCCTTCAGCAGGCTGATAGCAGAGGCGGAGCGGCGGGTGATTGGGCGGCCGAACTACCACCGACTCGATACCTTTATCAACGCAGAACTGCTGAACAGAGTCCATGGTGCCGACGCCAGCCCGAGCGGCTGCGGCGTCAGGCAAAGTCGAGATATAGTCCGCCTGCGATTCCGCCTGCTCCAGTTCCTCACGATGGATTGCGTTTGCGACCTGAATCAGATTCAGCTTGATTTCTTCTGCCGGCCGGGAGAACCACTTGTCCAGATTGCGATTGAGCACTACGTAACTGAAGAGGACGAGAAACACAACCGGAGTGATGGTTAGAACGAGCGCACCGAACACGAGCTTGGTTCTGATTCGCGAGCCTTCACGATTTCGGTGGCGTTCAACCCAGAGCTTGATGAAGTTCCGCGCGAGCATGAACCCGAGCGTCACGGTCAGGATGAAGATGAGGGTAGAAACACCCCAAAGGACGAGCGTCTGTTCAGGACCGGTTGGCCCGAAGTCGCCGAACGAGAAAGAGGTCTGCCAGACGAGGAGCGCGACCAGGATAAACAGCAGCAGAGTTCCTACAACATAGAGCAGCCGCTTTCGCATGGTTCTGTCTACTCCGGATTATAGTCCGGGCACACGAACACTTTGCTGGCGCCTTTGGCACAGATCAGCTGTTCTGGAAACGAAAAGGGGTGTGCCGCCGAAACGGAACACCCCTTTATAAGTGACTGCACCCCGTCTTAGTCAATATGGAGCGACCAACTCTCGTTCGTAGTGTCGCGGGTTACGCTGCGGATGAGAAACCGGCGGCGCAGAGCCGCATACGAAGGAGTTAGTCGCATGTCCAAAATACGATTTATTGGTCTCGATGTCCACGCGGACACCATTGCTGTAGCTGTTGCCGAACCGGGAGGTGAAGTCCGGTCGGTTGGAACTATTCGAAATCGGGCCGAAGACTTGCGCAAAGCCATGGGGAGGCTGGGCTCGCCGGGGCAGATTCGAGTCTGTTACGAAGCCGGGCCGACAGGCTACGCCGTGTACTGGCGACTGGCCGCACTGGGAATCCACTGCGATGTGATTGCGCCGTCGCTGATCCCGGTAAAGGCCGGAGACCGGGTGAAAACCGACCGCCGCGATGCGGAGAAGCTGGCACGCTGCTACCGTGCCGGAGATCTGACGCCGATCTGGGTTCCAACGCCGGAGCATGAAGCGCTTCGCGATCTGGTGCGAACCAGAGAAGACGCCAAACAGGATCAGTTGCGAGCCCGACACCGGCTGAGTAAATTTCTCTGCCGGCACGGCATGCGGCCGCCCGAGACGATTAAGAAAGCCTGGACGGCGAAGTACATGGACTGGATCAAACGCGAGGTGAACTTCGATCAGCCGGCGTTGACGGCGACGCTTACCGACTACGTGCATGAAGTGGAGCATGCGGCCGAACGCATCGTGCGGCTGGAGAAATCCATTACCGATGCTATCGCTCAGTCTCCTGCCGAAATGCGTGCCGTCATCGAATCGCTTCAGGCTCTGCGAGGAGTGGCGCAGATGACGGCCGTCACTATCGTTTCCGAACTGGGTAACCTGAGCCGGTTTTCTTCTCCCAGACAACTGATGAGCTATAGCGGTCTGGTCCCGTCGGAACACTCCAGCGGAGGAAAGACACAACGCGGCAGCATCACCAAAACCGGCAACGCACATCTCAGACGAGTCATCGTGGAAGCCGCCTGGGCATATCAACACAAACCGTGGGTCGGCGGATATCTCGCCAAACGACAACAGGGACTCGATCAGGAAATCACGGATATTGCCTGGAAAGCGCAGTGGCGGCTCTGCACCAGATACAAAAAGCTGGCTGGCAGAGGCAAGAACAAGACGCAGATCGTGGCGGCGATCGGCAGGGAACTGCTCGGCTTCATCTGGGCAATTGCAGTAAAAGCCGAGGACCGAACATGCACTGCGTGACAGCTTGCGGCCCCGAGGATGGCATTGCCTCCAGACTTTCAGTGCGGCAGCTCCGGCACCCGTCACGTCAAGGCTTCCCTCCGGCACGCTTCGCGTGGCCTTGACAGGACCCGCCGGAGCCTGCCCGCAGAACCCTCAGAGGAGGCAATGCCATCCTCTCTTCGCGGCGCTCGCGAGTTTTTGAATTGCTTGTTTTGAGGATCTGTGCAGGTGGCAGGAGCAGGGCACACGGAAAGGAGAACCCTCCGATCTTTTATGCGGTACGGACTCTGCTCCCAACCCGCGGTCTTAGTCAGAGGCAGCTCCCGACGGATCACGATTGTGCGGTTTCGACCCGCGGATATCAGAGTGATCAACCGTCGCATTTGCCTCTGCTCCTGTCTCCTGCATCGATCTTCACCATCTCGGGCTCCTGTGGCCGCTCGTTACCGAGCAGCCACAGATCGACTTATCTGTCAGCCTCGCGTAAAGGTATTGACAGGTCGCTCC